>QCQB01000006.1 GCA_003212315.1 SAR116 cluster bacterium AG-447-C21
GTCATTTGACCATTTCTCTAGCTGGAGCCTCAGCCCCCCCTCTAATTGATTTAGTCCTTGGTCCCGTTGAGCCTCTGTTTCTGCGTTGATTAAGTCGTTAATCCCCTCTGCCTCTGTCAAGTCTATGCGACCATTAATTACAGCGCGCTTGCTAAACTCCCCGTTTTCAGCGAAGCGAAAGCCCTTTTGCGCACTTAGCGCACTATAAACACCCTCGATTACCGCTCGCCCGCCGTGAAGGTGTAACTCCATAACATCCTCACCTGTGTAGCTCTCGGGCCCCTTAAAGAACAAAACGATCGATTGATCTAATTTTTTCTCTTGGTGTTTCAAGATCCTTACACTAGCAATTTTTGGTTCTGGTCGCGCAAACCCAAGTAGTTCGGGCACATCGTTCACCCGCGGACCCGAAATCCGAACCATCGCGGTGGCAGAGCGCCCCACTGCAGTTGCCAGTGAGAAAATTGTGTCGTCATAGTTGTTGGCCATAGACAATTAGTTTCGGTTTAGATTTAAAACGCACATGTGTTTAGCAGGCGAATCCTTTAAAAACCACTCTTACATCTGGTTTTTTCTCTAGTTTTATAGCGTTTGCTTCTATATTTTAGATATAATGTCTCTACTGTCCGATTGGAACCAAGCATGACAAAAGCAATTCGTTTTCATCAAACTGGGGGGCCCGATGTCCTTAAATTGGATGAGGTTGATGTGGGGGAGCCCGGAGACAATCAGATTTTAGTTCGTCATACCTCTATCGGTTTAAATTATATTGACACGTACCATAGAAGCGGTCTTTACCCTCTACCGCTTCCTTCTATGATAGGTATGGAAGCGGCTGGAATTGTCCTCACGACAGGAAAAGACGTGAACGATATCAAATCTGGCGATCGCATCGCCTATGCGTGTCCGCCACCGGGCTCATATTGTGAAGAGCGGTTAATAGATGCGGACAAAGTCGTAGTAATCCCTTCAGGGGTCACCGACGACGTGGCCGCAGCCATGATGCTGAAAGGCCTCACTGCACAATATCTCATTAGGCAGATATATAAAGTCTCATCCAACGATACAATACTGATACATGCGGCCGCGGGCGGTGTGGGCCTAATTGTTTGTCAGTGGGCTAAGGCCCTTGGTGCTACCGTGATCGGTACCGTGAGCACTGAGGAAAAGGCCAATTTAGCCAGGTCGAATGGATGTGATCATACTATTTTGTACACCAAAGAAGACTTTTCGGAGCGTGTGCTCGATATAACTGATGGCGCAAAACTACCCGTTGTGTTCGACTCTATCGGAAAAGACACCTTTGAGAAATCTTTAGATTGCCTACGTCCCCTTGGGACAATGGTAAGTTTTGGCCAGGCCTCGGGACCAATACCACCGGTTGATCTTGGTGTTTTTGCGCAAAAAGGTTCGTTATTTTTCACACGACCAACCCTTTTTAATTATGCAGATACAGCCAGCAATCTGAGAGCTATGTCCGATGATTTGTTCCGGGTGGTGGCCTCCGGAGAGGTCAACATACAGATCGATCAAAAATTCCCTCTTTCAGAGGCTCGTGCTGCTCACGAGGCCTTGGAGTCTAGAAAGACAACAGCTTCCACCATTCTTATTCCGTAGCCTCAATTATTTATATGATTTCTTTTGGTGGTGGGAGAGCTAGGAGTTCATAGCATCGAAGAAGTCTTCGTTGTTTTTTGATACCTTCAACTTGTCCAATAAAAACTCCATAGCATCTACAGTACCCATTTGAGATAAGATTCGGCGGAGGACCCACATTTTGGATAGGGTTGCTTTATCGACAAGCAACTCTTCTTTTCTTGTTCCAGATTTCGTTATATCGATTGTTGGGAAGGTTCGCTTGTCTGACAGTTTTCTGTCCAAGATCAATTCTGAGTTTCCGGTACCCTTAAATTCTTCAAATATAACCTCATCCATCCTCGACCCTGTATCAATTAACGCTGTCGCTATAATTGATAGCGACCCACCCTGCTCTATGTTTCGCGCAGCGCCAAAAAATCGTTTCGGCCGCTGAAGCGCATTAGCGTCTACGCCGCCAGTTAAGACCTTGCCGGATGATGGAACAACCGTGTTGTAGGCCCTAGCTAAACGCGTAATTGAGTCCAACAAAATGACTACATCTCGCCTATGCTCAACCAGACGCTTGGCTTTTTCAATGACCATTTCCGCAACTTGCACGTGTCGCCCGGCGGGTTCATCAAAAGTTGAACTGATCACCTCGCCGTTTACGGTCCTATCCATATCTGTGACTTCTTCTGGGCGTTCGTCGATCAAAAGAACGATTAAATAAACCTCTGGGTGGTTCGCAGCGATAGACTTGGCTATATTTTGCAACATAACTGTTTTTCCTGTTCTAGGAGGCGCTACAACCAATGCTCGCTGCCCTTTCCCTATCGGTGATATGAGGTCTATCACCCTAGCAGTCGGATCTTTTTCTTTCTCATTATTTTCGATTTCAAGAACCAAACGTTGATCTGGATAGAGAGGAGTTAGATTATCAAAGTTAATACGGTGCCTAACCGCTTCGGGCTCTTCAAAATTTATTTGGTTTATTTGTAGTAGCGCGAAATATCTCTCCCCGTCTTTCGGAGAACGGATCTGTCCTTCAATAGTATCTCCATTTCTGAGACCAAACTTTCGCACCTGACTTGGTGAAACATATATATCGTCAGGTCCAGGAAGATAGTTTGATTCAGGTGATCGCAGAAAGCCAAAGCCATCGGATAATGTTTCTAGGACACCCATCCCAAATATGGCTACCTCATTTTCTGCCAACTGTTTAAGAATAGCAAACATCATATCCTGTTTTCTCAGGACGCTTGCATTTTCAATTTCTAGTTCTTCAGCAAATCCGAGAAGCTCTGATGGGGTTTTCTTTTTCAACTCTTGTAAATGCATGAGTTGCAACTTTCTTCACAATTAAAGATTGGCTCGTATGGAATGTATTTGTAAACGTATATTATTTATCGAGGGGATGGATATTCTTTACGTCAGGGGTTTGACTACCTTAGAAGTCATTTACCGAATAACCGCAGTTATGTCAAATAAACAAATTCCGTTGTTTTTCAGGGTTTGAGAACAGCAAGTAAAACGATGATAACCATTAGGACAGTTGGAATTTCATTTATTGTTCTAAAAAACCTCGGTGAGAATGTGTTTTTATCCACAGCGAAAAATCTTCGCCATCTGGAGAGTGATGCGTGAATGCCAGTCATAAGAACAAGTGCCACGACCTTATACTGCATCCATGGTTGTTCCAACAATTCAGGATTGATCATTATCAACCACCCACCTAGAAAGAACGACACTATCATCGCCGGGTTCATTATAAATCTGAGTAATCGCCTTTCCATAATCTTGAACGTTTCTGAAACTTCAGAACCCGGGACTTGCATCGCATGATATACAAACAACCTTGGCAAATATAAAATACCTGCCATCCACGCAATTACTGCTACGATGTGTAATGCTTTTATCCACAGATATATTTCCATGTTTGACTACTCTCTACTTATTCGAGTGGGACCCGTAAAAACTCTGCTAATTTTATTAAGTTCTCTACTGGTGTGGCTGGTAACACCCCGTGCCCTAAATTGAAAATAAACGGTCCGCTTTGTAGACTTTTTCTTATCTTTCGTGCTTGGTCTATCATTCTGTCGCCACCCTCAATCAAGACTATAGGGTCTAGGTTTCCTTGCACAGTCACGTCATTTTGTAAAAACTCAGCTGCCCATTCTGGGGGTACGCTTGTGTCAATAGCAACTCCATCAACTCCTACCTTATTAGCAAAATCAAGGTACCCAACCCCAACACCTTTTGGAAAACCAATAATTTTCACATCTGGGTATCGGCGCTTTAACTCACTACAAATCTCGAAACTGGGCCTTATCACCCATCTTTGGTATTCCTCAGGTGACAAAACCCCAGCCCAAGTATCAAAGATCTTTATAACATCGGCTCCCGCATCTATCTGCAGCGATAAGTGTTTTATGGTTGCCACCACCAACAAGTTAATTAACCGGTCAAACTCCTCTGTTTCTCTATAAGCCCACCCTTTAACGGCCGCATAGTCTTTGCTGCTTTTTCCTTCAACCATATACGTTGCAACAGTCCATGGCGCCCCACTAAACCCTATTAATGTTTTGTCAGAATCAAGTTGAGATTTTACGGATGCAACAGTCTCATAGGTTGACTCTATCCTCGACCAGCTTTTATCGATTGAGAGCTTATTAAGACCCTTTGCATCGCACACGGCGTCAAGGATCGGACCCTTACCTTCCTCAAATCGGACATCCATTCCTAAACCGTATGGGACTATTAGAATATCAGAGAATAATATAGCTGCATCGGGCTCAAATCGTCTGATTGGCTGAAGAGTTACCTCTGTAGAAGCGGCCCTGTTTAAACAAAGGTCAATAAAGCTTCCTGTTCTCGATCTCAGCTCTCTATACTCTGATAAATATCTCCCAGCTTGCCTCATAAACCAAAAAGGAGGACACTCCGCAGTCTTCCCCTCGAGAGAATCGATAAGAGGTTTTTCCCCCATATTTGAAAACATCCTCTAAAATAGATAATATATTAATAATAATTGTTGTTGTTGTAGATACAACTGAATCGTGTGAATTAAAAGCTATACATGGTTATTCACAATCACTGAATCAATTCTTATCATAACTAATTCGAAAACAGTTCTCGATCTAAATCAATGGGATAAAAGACTTAAAGAAAATGTCCTTTTACTGTAATCGAAATAAACTTTTATGCCTTCTTAATAGTAAATTTTATTAACATCTTATGCAGATGTTAAGTACTTGTAGATATTTTAATCAAATCTGGAGCAATTTGATTACTTTTCAGTAAACAAAATTTTACAAGCAAATTGTCCCAACTTAATAAACAAACTTTGTGTATAACTTTATGTTCATGTTTAAGTTAGATACCGCTGAACATAATTCACTGCGACACAACAAAATTTTATATACTAGTTGGTGGCTTGATTCGATTGGACTATGGTTTAAGGTTGGGCCTAGGAAATAACTGAAGATGCTGATGTGTTAACTAATGAAAGAAAACCCCAAAACCAACCTCATTGGCCAATAGCGTGATTGTTGTCGTGTTAACAGGTTCAATTGCTATGGGCAAATCTACCACTGCGAGTATGTTTAATCGGAGAAAAATCCCCGTGTTTGATGCAGACAAGGTGGTTCACAATCTTTTTGGCAAGGACGGAGCGGCACTAGCCTTGGTTGGGAAACACTTCCCATCAGCCGTGACAGGCAACAAGGTCGACCGCGCCGTTCTAGGTGAAATTGTTTTTGGCGATACGGATCGCTTATCCATTCTGGAATCAATTATCCATCCGCTAGTCGAGATAGAGAGGAAGCGCTTCTTACAAAGTCATCGCAGAGGGAAAACAAAGATGGTAGTTTTAGATATTCCTCTGTTTTATGAAACAAAACAACAGTACAAAAGTACTTTTGTTTGTGTGGTATCAGCGCCGAGTTTTCTACAGAGGCAGAGGGCCTTGGGTCGGCCTGGCATGACACAGCAGAAATTAAACGCAATTTTATCGCGCCAGATGCCAGATTACGAAAAAAGAAAGAGATCAAACTTTGTTGTTTCAACCGGCTTGGGAAAGGCGCATACAAATCGGATTCTAGGCAAAACTTTAAACCGTATGCGGCAGTGTGGAAACACAAAGCGATATGAAAGAATCTAGCTATGCGTGAGATCGTTTTGGACACAGAGACCACTGGGTTAGATCCTAAATTAGGACATCGAATTGTAGAGATAGGCGCTGTAGAGCTTGTTAACCATATTCCAACTGACAACATCTACCATTGTTATATTAATCCAGAGCGAGAAGTCGACCAAGGAGCATTTGAGGTACACGGGCTTTCAACACAATTTCTATCTCAGTTTGAGACTTTCGAAAATGTAGTGGATGAGTTTAACGCTTTTATCAAAGGCGACCCCATAATTATTCACAATGCCCCGTTTGACATAGGATTTCTAAACTCTGAATTATTGGCGATCGGTCGCAATGCAATCGAGGAAAACAGAATTATCGATACCCTCCCTATGGCAAGACAGAAATTTCCTGGAGCGCAGGTTAATCTTAATGCCCTCTGTAGAAAGTATAACATCGATAATAGTCATAGGGATTTACATGGGGCTTTGGTAGACGCAGATTTACTAGCCAGTGTTTATCTTGAGTTAATAGGGGGGAAACAGCCAGGCTTGGGGTTGGCAAACGAACGAAAAAAGCAAAGTATACCAGAACCGATTGTTCAGAAAGAGCGAGTGAAGCGAGTGTTTGCGGTTAACGAAACAGAATTAGAGGCTCATTCAAGACTATTAGACTCTCTAACCAACCCAATCTGGAGAATTGATTGAGTGAATAAGAATTATTTTGGGGTATTAAGTTCGGTGTCTTTTTTGGAATCAATATAGAGTTGGGCAAAATTGACCGGCTGTAGCAAAAGAGGTGGAAATCCGCCATTCTGCGTTACACCCGAAATGATTGATCGAGCAAAAGGAAAGAGCAGTTGAGGGCAGTCTATAAGTAAACCGGGTTGTATATTATCATCGCTTTCCCCTCGAAAAGTAAAAATCCCTGCATAAACGAGCTCGATAATGAACAAGGTTTGTGTTTCATCTCGACCGGTGATCGAAGTCGTTAACGAAACTTCATAAACGTGATCGGATAACGACACAGCTTGTACGTCCACATTGACCTCAACACTTGGCTCAGTTTTAGGCTGTAAGCTACCAGGGGAATTTGGGTTCTCAAAAGAAAAGTCTTTAATATATTGAGCATTAATTTTCATAGTCGTTGGTTCATCCGAACCATTCGTTGAATGGTCGGTATCGGTGTTTGTAGCCATTTTGCCCCCGAGAGGATTTGAAGATCACTCAGTTAGGGTTATCACAGCCAACTACGAGTAACAACTTTTCATTACAGCACAGGCACCCAACAAAAAATTCTTGATAGATGTAACTTTGAAATTTAAGTCAGGGGTTTTGTTTTATCAATATCTTCTGGGTCGGGCGTAGACTTAAATTCCCCTTCAATTATTGTATCATCAGTTTCACTGAATGTCTGATTCTTTTGTGAATGGTAGGCGTGGGCTCCTTCTAAAAAATACTGAAAGCCAAACGATAGCAGAATCCTACGCAAGGGTGGCACCAGCAGTAGTACCCCAATTAAATCTGTGCAAAACCCAGGCAACAAAAGAAGGAATCCAGCGCCAAGAGCACCAATACCGTCGACCATATGGTTAAAAAAAGGCCCTTGAGTATTACCAGTATGCTTAAGATTGGAAAACGCCGAAATGATTTGTTTCTTGGCTAGTGATAAACCAATTAGAGCGGTGCAGACCGTTAGTGCAAAGATCACAAGAACATTGATATATGAATTCGCTTGAATAAATAGAAAAATCTCAATAAAGACAACGCTAGTCAGTAACATCAAAAAAAAGAAAGATCGCATAGTTGTTCTGGGTGTGCTCAGTTTCTATATTAGAAGGACGTGCCGCAAGCTTTTTGACTATATCAACATGACTAAAGGTTGTAGTCTACCCAAAAAGCTAAGATTGGTCTATGATGAAAACTTGACTGAGTTGAAACTAGTAATAAGAGTGTAGTGAAGTTGGAGCTAATTTAAAATCATGAATGACGGGTTCGCATTTTTTGACATCATTATTTTTGCTATGCTTGCAATCTATCTCGTATTTCAATTGCGAAGGGCTTTAGGTCGAAAAACAGGAACGGAAAAACCTCCAACAAATGAATTTACTGAGGAAAAAGAGCCAACTTCGCAGCAGGAGAATATCATCCCTCTCCATGACGGGAGTCAAGAAAAGGTAGTTTTTGAGAGCGGGATTGCTAGGCTCCGCCAACTAGACACTAGTTTTAACGAAAAGGAGTTTATCTCTGGTTCAAGGTCAGCTTTTTCTTGGATTGTTTCTGCGTTTGCTGATGGCGATTCTGTGAAACTGGAGCCCTTATTGGGGCCCAAACTGTTCAAAAGTTTTGAGCAGGCCATACAAGAGCGAGTTGCCGCTGGCGAGAAATTAGAAACAAATATTGTGTCGATAAAATCGGCCCAAATTGATGAGGTTTCGGTGGATGGCAATACAGCGACCGTTACGGTCGAGTTTATCAGTGATCAAATAAAGGTTGTGCGTGATTCAGAAGAGAATATCATCGATGGCGATCCTGACACCATAGAAAGCCTGACGGACTTGTGGACCTTTAACAGGGATGTCACTTCGCCGAACCCAAACTGGATATTAACAAGAACAGAGACACCTACGGAAAGTTAGGCGGGTGAAGCCCAATAAATGTCAGTCTATTTTTGGTTCAAAACATTATTGCTTATAAGTGTATTTTATTGTTTAGGTTGTGCTAAGGTCCCTGACCCCAGCGTGAGTATCGGCGAGGTCGAACTGAAGAAAATCCCTGTTGAAGCCCTTCCAGGTTTTGGGACTGATAAAATAGACCAAGCTTTATTTGCCTTCAGGAAATCTTGTAAAAAAATAGCTAGAAAAAATTTGGATACTCTATTTGGCGGCCAGCTTTACACTGGGTTAGTGAAAGATTGGGTGGATATATGTACTGGTTTACCGAGTCTAGGGTCTAATAATTCGAAATATCGTCAATATCTCCGTCAGAATTTCAAGGCATATAAGATTGATAACCTTGGCAACCCTCAGGGATTATTCACGGGGTATTTTGAACCGGTTTTGAAAGGCTCTCGGACAAAAAGTAAAAAGTTTTCTATCCCTATTTATCCGCGCCCACTTGATTTGGTTTTAGTGAGCCTTGGCGATTGGCGTAAATCGATGAAAGGAAAGAGAATAGCTGGAAAAGTTGTTGGCCCGAGGCTTAAGCCATATTTCACCAGAAAAGAAATACGAGAGGGAGCGTTGGCCAGCACTACTGAGCCAATAATATGGTTGAGTAGTGATATAGATGCATTTTTTTTACACATACAGGGTTCTGGAAAGATTGAATTACCTGATGGCTCGCAAGTCAGAATAGGGTACGCTGGTCATAATGGACACAATTATTTCCCAATAGGCCGACACCTAAAAAAGATAGGGGCTATACGCAGCGAGGATATGTCTTTGCAAAAGATAAAGTCTTGGTTGATCGAAAACCCTAAGCAAAAAAACATAGTGATGGATCTGAACCCCTCATACATCTTTTTCAGACGGATCGCTAATGAGGGCCCTATTGGAGCCCAAGGCTTGGCATTAACCCCAGGTCGCTCTTTGGCGGTAGACCGGAAATTCTTCCCCTTGGGTATGTTAATATGGCTGGATGTTGATTATGCCGACGAAGAGGGAATGCGGCTACAGCGTCTGATGGTTGCGCAAGATACCGGCGGCGCAATCAAGGGGCCAATTCGAGGCGATGTATTTTGGGGTTCTGGGGAGAGGGCTTTAAAATTAGCCGGGCCGATGAAGGCGGAGGGCAATCTATTTATTCTGATCCCGAAAACGGTTTCAATATCCTCAGATTAAAAACTATGATCAAAACCGTGGAGACATTAAAGATGAATAAAAGGTCTCGCCCCAAACTGAGTGAAAGTGATCTTGAGTTATTTAATAAGGTTGTTGCTGACGTGAAGCCTCTTAAATCTCAGGATAAGTCTTTTATTAATAGAAAAAACAGCGTCAACAAAATGGATAAGTTAGAGAAAATAAACATGATCTCCCGTGAGATCAGGCCCATAAAACATGTGAAAAGCGTTCCTAAAGGTCCGATTGTGATAAATGATCACTCCCCAGGAAGGGCCCCGGGAATTGATCGTAAAACATCCCTAAAATTAAAAAAAGGAAAAGTAGAGATTGATTATAAGTTGGATCTGCATGGTTTAACACAAATCGAGGCTAGACAAGCGCTTGAGCAGACTATATTAGGGGCGTGGAAAAATAAACTAAGGTTGATATTGGTCATTACCGGAAAGGGCCTTCGTCAACCAAAAAGCAATGAATTAAGTGATAACGGGGCAACAGGAGTTTTGCGTCGAATCGTTCCTAGGTGGCTGAGAGAGGCACCGCTTTCAAATTTTGTTTTAGCGTTTTCGTCTGCTCAACAAACTCATGGTGGTTCGGGCGCGCTTTATGTTCTTTTGCGAAGACAGATTGATAATCGCGATAGGGGCTAAAAAGTGTTCCAATCGAGATTTTAAAGAATAAATTTGGAAAGATCCGAGTCTTTAGCTAGTTCGCCAACATGTTTTTCTACATATTCTTTATTTATAATGAGCTCTTGGCCGTCGTTATCTGAAGCGGCAAAACTGATGTCGTCTAGAAGTTTTTCCATTATTGTATGCAGCCGCCTAGCTCCAATATTCTCAACCGTCGTGTTAACATTCACTGTTAAATCCGCTAGGTTGTCAATCGCCTCTTGATCGAATTTAAGAGTCACTCCCTCCGTTGCTAATAATGCTGTATATTGTTTAATTAAACTGTGCTCTGGTTCTGTTAGAATTCTTTTAAAATCGTCTCTAGTCAAAGCACTCAGTTCAACACGGTTTGGTAATCTTCCTTGCAATTCTGGTAATAGATCAGATGGTTTGCTCAAATGGAAAGCTCCAGATGCTATGAATAAGATAAAATCTGTCTTAACAGAACCATGCTTGGTAGCCACGGTAGTGCCTTCTATTAACGGTAGAAGATCGCGTTGCACCCCCTCGCGAGATACATCGCCCCCAGAACGGTCTGATCGAACACAGATTTTGTCGACTTCATCTAAGAAGACAATCCCGTTTTGTTCGACTGCCTCGATTGCTTGACGAATAATTCTATCCTCATCTAATAATTTATCTGCTTCCTCGTCGATTAGAACTAAGTAGGACTGCCCAACAGACATGCGCCGTTTCTTAGTTCTTCCCCCCATCGCCTTTCCCAGCATATCATTCAGATTTATCATTCCCATCTGCGAGCCGGGCATTCCAGGAATGTCGATTGTGGGAAGTCCTGAGCCACTATCATTGACTTCTATCTCAATTTCTTTGCCATCAAGCTGACCTTCCCGAAGCATCTTTCTGAATTTTTGTCGGGTCTCTTCTCTAGCCTCGTCGCCCGCTAATGCAGAAATAACTCGATTTTCGGCTGCTAATTCAGCGGAAGCCCTTACCTCTATACGCATTTTTTCCTTTACATTAGTAATTGCGCTTTCAACTAGATCCCGAATTATTTGTTCTACATCACGGCCCACATAGCCAACTTCTGTAAATTTAGTTGCCTCTACTTTGATAAAGGGTGCATCAGCTAGCTTGGCTAATCGTCGTGCAATCTCTGTTTTCCCGACTCCTGTAGGCCCAATCATTAAAATATTTTTAGGTTGAACTTCGTCGCGAATAGAATCCTCAAGTTGCTGTCTTCTCCATCGATTTCTTAAAGCTATTGCGACTGCCCTCTTCGCTGTTTCTTGACCAATAATAAATCGGTCAAGCTCTGAAACTATTTCTCGTGGACTAAACGTTGTCATAGTGAAACCTTAATTTGCTAGATGACTTCAATTGTTAAGTTATTGTTCGTGTAGATACAAATCCCCGCCGCAACTTCCATTGATTGCCGCGCTATACTCTCTGCTGTCATCTTTGGTTGCTTGCTCAGCGCCCGCGCAGCAGAAAGAGCATAGGCGCCTCCGGACCCTATTCCGATAAGCCCATCTTCGGGCTCAAGTACATCACCATTTCCAGAGAGAATTAGCGACGTCTCCATATCTGCAACTGCCATCATTGCTTCTAGCCTTCGAAGGTAGCGATCGGTCCGCCAATCTTTTGCAAGCTCAACGCAGGCTCGGGTTAACTGTAAAGGATGCTGTTCAAGCTTTGCTTCTAGTCGTTCGAATAAGGTAAAGGCATCGGCTGTAGCGCCTGCAAATCCAGCGATAACTTTACCGTCTGATAAACGCCTCACTTTACGGGCTTGACTTTTTATTACGGTGCTTCCAAGCGTTACTTGCCCATCGCCAGCTATAACGACCTGGCCTCCTGATCTAACGGATAAAATTGTTGTTCCATACCAGGTATCTTCGGAATGTAACATAAGCGACGACCCCCTTTTAAGATTTGGATAATGGTAGTCTTAAGCCAGGTCAAGTTAGAACTGGATCGAAACCAATTTAGCTGTCGGACTGGTCAGGAGCCTTAGATCCTGATAATAAACGGCATTCCTTAAATTAGGAGACATTGGATGACTAAACCACGCGTCTGTAAAAACAAGCGTTCCACGAAAGAAACTCAAATAGAGGTAGCTGTCAATATAGACGGTACCGGTGTGTATAATGTTTCTACGGGTATTGGATTTCTTGATCACATGATTGAGCAATTATCTAGACATTCACTTATGGATTTAGATGTTAATGCAAAAGGAGATATTCACATCGACTATCACCATACAACAGAGGACTCTGGGTATGCGATAGGGGATGCAATACAAACAGCGTTAGGTGCTCGTGTTGGAATTGTAAGGTATGGCAATGCCAAGGTTCCTATGGACGAAACGTTGACTGAAGTATCATTAGATATATCCGGAAGACCCTATCTTTCGTGGCATGTAACTTTTCCTAGTTCAAAAGTAGGAGACATGGACACGGAATTATTTAAGGAATGGTTCAGGGCTTTTGCGCAGTCATCAGGCATGACAATACATGTGATAAATTTTCATGGTGAGAATACGCATCATATAGTTGAGTCTTGTTATAAAGCCCTAGCAAGAGCGTTGCGAGAAGCAATGAGCATTGATGCGCGCGCAAAAGATATAATCCCGTCAACCAAAGGTAGTATTGGCGGCGATGTTCTGGAGGAATGATTAAATATGAGCGTGGCTATCATAGACTGCGGTTCTGGAAATTTGAGATCCGCAGCTAAGGCTTTTGAAAAAATGGCAACCAAGACAACGGGACCGGTATATGTCACAAAGTGTCCAGATGTAGTGGCCAAAGCCAACTTCATTGTGCTACCAGGCCAAGGGGCATTTCCCAATGTTAAGAAAGGTTTAGACTCAGTACCCGGTTTGCGAGAATCTCTCAAAGAACAAGTAGTTGATTGTGGAAAACCATTTTTAGGAATTTGCGTTGGCATGCAATTAATGGCAGATGTCAGTCATGAGTACATGCCTACAGATGGTTTGGGGTGGCTACCCGGTGAGGTGTCCAAAATAGACCCCAATAGATATCTGAAGAACGAGGATGAACCATTCAAAGTGCCTCATATGGGTTGGAACGCGGTAACAATCTATGACTTGGATCATCCTGTTTTAAATAACATTGATAATGGTTCGTATTTCTATTTTGTTCATAGTTTTCAATTCAAAGTGAAGAAGAAAAATCACCTGATAGCAACTGCCGATTATGGTGTTATGATCACCGCTGTCGTTGGACGAGATAATATGATAGGTACACAATTTCACCCTGAAAAAAGCCAAGGAATGGGATTAAGACTGATACAAAACTTTTTGACTTGGTGCCCGTAATGGAATTTTTCTATGAATGGAAATGATAAATTAGAACAATCAACCAACATAATGGTCGAATTAATACATAAATTAAACTCAGCCGACCTTAACGACCTTTGTGATGCGGCAGAAGCAGCGATCATTGATGGGGGGGGATTTGGCTGGCTGGCCCCTCCACCTCGAGAAGTGTTAGAATCATATTGGAACGGCGTGTTGCTTATCCCTGAGAGAGACCTGCTGGTTGGGAGATTAGATGGAGTTATAGCGGGCTCTTGCCAGGTCCTTAGACCAGCTAGAAACAATGAAGCCCAAAGCTTTTCTTGTAACTTAACTACTAATTTTGTTGCCCCATGGGCGCGGGGTCACGGATTATCAGCCAAGCTTATAAAGGCCGCAGAAGTCCAGGTTAAAGAATCTGGATTCGATCTATTGAACCTTGATGTGCGTGAAACTCAATTGGCCGCTATTCGGCTTTTTGAAAGCCTTGGTTATAGTAAATTTGGGGAGCATCCATATTATGCAAGTGTTGGCGGTAATTACGTCAAGGGTTGCTTCTACTATAAAAGATTATCGTAGATATTTTTGCTAAAACGAGGAAAACTAAATGAAGTTATTTCCTGCGATTGACCTGAAAAAAGGGTCATGTGTTAGATTATTAAGAGGAGATATGGATGCGGCGACAGTGTTTAATTCGTCTCCGGGTGACCAAGCAAAAAAATTTGAAGGTTCTGGCTGCAAGTGGTTACATGTCGTTGATCTGGATGGGGCTTTCGCGGGGCATTCTGTAAATTTAGAAGCTGTTAATTCAATATTGGAAGCGGTTGAAGTCCCTATCCAACTTGGTGGCGGTATACGTGATATTAAACAGGTTGAATTCTGGATAGATCAAGGCGTCTCGAGAATTATATTAGGAACAGCGGCACTGATGAATCCTGAGTTTGTTAAACAAAGCTGTGCGGCCTTTCCGGGTAAAATAGTAGTAGGTATAGATGCACTCAAAGGCCATGTAGCAGTGAATGGATGGTCAGAAAATACTAAAATAACAAGCGTAGAATTAGCCAAAAGATTTGAAGATAATGGTGTGTCCTCGATAATTTTCACGGACATTGATCGAGATGGGGCAATGCAGGGTGTAAATATAGATGCAACATTGGAGCTTTCATTGGCCACATCCATTCCTGTTATAGCATCAGGTGGCGTCTCCTCAATTAAGGATTTACAATTGTTGAAGGAGCAAGCTTCCGAGAATATAGAGGGTGTAATATGTGGGCGCGCATTATATAACGGAGCAATTGATTTGAAAGAAGCGTTAAGAACCCTAAACTCCTAAGTTATTGTGGAAAAATATCATGCTGACAGTCAGAATTATTCCGTGTCTAGATGTAAAGGATGGCAGGGTTGTAAAAGGAGTAAATTTTCTAGACTTAATTGATGCGGGAGACCCGGTAGAACAAGCAAAGATTTATGATAAAGAGGGAGCTGATGAGCTAACCTTCTTGGATATTACAGCCAGCAGTGAAAATAGAGATACAATATTAGATGTTGTTTCCAGGACTGCGGAGCAGTGCTTTATGCCCTTAACCGTTGGAGGTGGCGTTAGATCTGAAAAAGATATAAGGAATCTTCTCTTGGCAGGAGCAGATAAAGTTTCTATCAACACGGCGGCAGTTCAGCGGCCATTATTTGTTCAAGAGGCTGCAAACAAATTTGGTTCTCAGTGTATCGTTGTTGCAATAGATGCAAAGCGTGTTGACAGTGGGGATTTCCAAGTGTTTACGCATGGAGGCCGTATAGCAACAGGTATTAATGCGGTAGAGTGGGCGAAGCAAATGGTTGATTATGGAGCAGGAGAAATTCTTTTGACTTCAATGGACAGGGATGGAACAAAAAAAGGCTTCGACATCCCATTGACGAAGCTAATAGCATCATCAATTTCTATTCCGCTTGTTGCTTCTGGGGGCGTTGGCTCCATTGACCATTTCTCAGAAGGGGTTATTGAAGGGGGTGCCTCGGCAGTTCTGGCGGCTTCAGTGTTTCATTTTGGCCAAGTTAGAATATCAGACGTTAAAGCTAATATGTCGGGATTAGGGCTGCCTGTTCGGTTATAATTGGAGTTGAAAATGATAAATAAAATGGACGATCTCTATTATACGATATGCCAAAGAAAAAAGGCTGACCCTAAAGGTTCTTACACCGCTCAGCTATTTGACCGTGGAACCGATGCTATAGCGCAAAAGGTTGGTGAGGAAGCGGTTGAAACCATTATTGAAGCAATCTGCAAAAGAAAAAATGGTTTAATTTATGAAAGTGTCGATCTTTTATACCATTTAATGGTCTTATGGGCGGATTCGAATATTAAATTGGAGGATATTTGGGACGAGATGGCTAAAAGATCAATTGAGTCGGGCCTAGAAGAAAAAGCGAACAGAGCTAAAACATGATAAAAGAGATTAACGATGGCAGATTATGATCCTGACAATATTTTTGCAAAAATTCTGAGAGGCGAAATCCCAAATAAAACTGTATACGAAAACGAACATGTTTTAGCCTTTGAAGACATTAACCCCCAGGCGCCAGTTCATATTCTAGTAATACCAAAAGGGCCATACATAGATATGGGGGATTTTTCAAAAAAAGCACCAGAGGAAGAGCAGATCGCTTTTTCCAGATCCATTGGAGATATCGTAAAAATATTAGAACTTGAAAAAATGGGCTTTCGCGCGATAGCAAATACAGGAATTAACGGGCTACAAGAGGTTCCTCATTATCATCTCCACATACTGGGCGGCCAACCTTTAGGAAGAATGATAAATGTTTCGTGACGCCGTAGTTATAGTTTTGATTCGATGGCCTCCCAAATAATTTTTGCAACATTAATGCCGCTAAACCGAGTGAGTTCTTGAATGCCTGTTGGGGATGTAACGTTGATCTCGGTCAAGTGACTCCCTATCACATCAATTCCGACAAAAAGTAGACCCTGTTTTTTTAACGCTGGGCCGATAATTTCACATATCTCCTGATCTCTTTTCGTAAGCTCACATTTTTCTGGGGTTCCCCCAACATGCATATTTGAGCGTGCTTCACCGGCCGCCGGAACTCTGTTTATGGCGCCTATGGCTTTGCCATCTACTAATATGACTCGTTTGTCACCTTCTCGTACTTTTGGCAGATATTGTTGAACAATGAGGGGTTCTTTATAAAAGCTTTCATAGAGCTCTAGAAGCGAACTGAGATTCTCATCATTTGGTTTGATGTGAAAAACTCCCGCGCCCCCATTCCCATAAAGCGGTTTAACAATTATGTCTTTATATTCTTTCCGAAACAATTCAACTTCATGTTTATCGTTCGTAATTAAAGTTGGCGGCATCACTTCTTTAAAGTGAGTGATGAATAATTTTTCGGGTGCATTCCGGACATTTGCTGGATCATTCACCACCAATGTTGCTGGGTGGACGTGTTCCAATATATGGGTCGCAGTTATATAGGACATGTCAAAGGGGGGGTCCTGTCTCATTAAAATAACATCTAAATCATTTTTGAGATTTATTTTTTCAAACTCTCCCAAAGTGAAATGATTTCCCTGCAGCGGTCTGACAGATAACTCTTGGGCCTGAGCGCTAATGTCGCGATCTTTAAAAGTCAGGCTCGTTGGTAGATAGTGGAACAATTTATGGCCCCTTTCTTGCGCCTCTAAAGCAAGTGAGAAACTGCTATCGCCATTAATATCAATTGAATCAATGGGATCCATTTGCAAAGCTACAATAAGGCTCATATGACGCCACCCCTATCTGGTAAACAGTTATCTAATTGATGCTTATTATTGCATCTGGATTACTTAAAACAGCAGAAAATATTTTTTGGCTCTAACACTTATAAATTTGTACCTTTGATTAGTAGTTGCCTACAGACATATAATTTATAATATTTTCCACATAGTTTATATTTCTAGCATGTTTGATTATTCTATTGATTTCCTCTTGGTCTCGAGCAATTCCAAAAATATAAACAACCCCATTTACCGTATCGACACTGAAATTTATGAAATTAATGGACTGATCCAAGAGCAACTGTGTTTGCAAGGATTTATTAATTAACAGATCTTTAGCTCTGTTGGTAAATGAAGCTTTATTTGTTACTTGAACCTCATTGATGACTTCTCTAACCCCGTCTACCTTCCAAGAAAGCTTAGAAATTTCTATACGGTCTTGGGGATTTAGAACCGAGCCAGTGATGAGAACTTTTCCATTATCGACCGAAACTTTTACAGCACCAAAAAGTTTGTGATCTTTTTGAAAAAGATTATGGTTTATTTCTGTTTTTATTCGAAGGTCGTTCGCCGAAACCTCTAATCCTTTTTCCGTTTGGCTTGCTGTGATTAAAGATGCACCAGCCCCCACTGCCAATCCTACAGGAGAACACGATGATAATAGGATAGACACTGTTATTATTGTCAAAGGGGGAAACAATAGCTTTCTGGTTTTATTAAGGAAATTCAGTGACATATTGAGTTCCTATCTTCAACTTTCTAGGTTGTATCTCTAACTATTAAGGCGCGTGCATACACTGTTGATCGCGGTATACCTAGAGAATCGGTTGCAATTTTTACAGTGTCGCGCAAGCTATTATTTTTTAGAAGTTTGCGCAATAATGCCTCTAGGGCTTCCATATCGGTGTTAACTTCTCTGGATGGTGGCCCAATCATAAGTACCAGTTCTCCCTTGGGGCGGCCGGATTTTTTATAAAACTCTAACAAGTCTGTCAGAGCTCCTCTTCGAATATCTTCATGTAATTTTGTTAATTCCCGGGCCACTGCTGCCTCCCTATTTCCCAAGCAAAAGATTGCATCTTCTAAGCAACCAATTAAACGGTTCGGGGACTCATAAAATATTAGGGTTGTTTTCAACTCTACTTTCTCTGAAAAAACTTTTTGGCGACTTGCCTTTTTACTCGGCAAGAATCCACCAAAATAGAATGTGTCTGGCGGCAGGCCAGAAACTGCTAGAGCGGTAATTAAAGCGGTTGGCCCAGGGACCGAAGAAACTTGGATTTCATTATCAATACACGCCCGGACAAGTTGATAACCTGGATCAGAAATCAATGGTGTTCCAGCATCACTGATTAGAACAATTTGTGACCCAGTCTCTAAATCACGTATAATCTTTGGTCTAATTTTCTGGGCATTGTGTTCATGATAACTGGAGAGTTTTGTTTCAATATTATATTTTTTTAGCAGTTTCCTTGAAACACGGGTATCTTCGCATAGAATCCTATCGGCATCGCGACAAGCTTCGATGGCACGCAGAGAAATGTCACCCATATTACCAATAGGGGTCGAAACGAGAATAAGATTGGGTGTTGAATTGGTGGTTGTCATAATTTTGCCATTAGACCCAAGTTTACTGTCTCCTTTATTTAAAGTATTGTCATCCATTGAAGAGCCGTCTTAGGAGGCACTCTGTGATATTTAATTTAATAGAGCCTGTTATAGGATTATTTGCAACAACTAGGAGCAGATCATCGAGTTTTTTATGGTTGGCGCTTATTTTTCTATCAGGCTGCCAATCAGAACATCAAAAATTGTCACAAGAGTCTAATCAAATTAGATCTTCTGCCAATTCTCATGCAATAGTTAATAAGGCAGTTAGAAAAAAAAGCCATTTGAATACTTCTGTTGGTGCTCATCATAGAAAGAAAAAAAATAATCTTGACAAATACAAGTTGGACACAATTGAAAAAGATCAATTAAAAGCACCAGCTTCGCAAGAAATAAAAAGTTTTACTACTGATCACAAAGAAAGCCGACATAATGAAAATATAATTAAGAAAATCGGAGTTTTATTGCCATTATCCCAAAATTCAGCGGGAAAAGGTGAAGCATTCCTTGATGCAATCCAATTGGCGCTTTTTGAGGCTGCTAATGACGATATAGAGTTAATAATAGTCGACACAAAGGGCGATCCTGAAAGTGCTGCAAAGGCCGTCGGTTCTCTGATTAAAGAAGAGGTAAAGTTGATATTAGGCCCATTTTTTAGTGGGTCTACTGAGGCTATAGCTCCTTTGACCAAAGCAGCTCAAATACCAGTAATAAGTTTTTCTAATAACACAAAAGTGGCTGGGGATGGTGTGTACGTTTTTGGTTTTTTGCCAGGACAACAAATTACCCGAATTCTGCAGTACAGCTTAACTAGAGAATATAAAAGGGTCGGAATACTTGTACCTGCTAATGATTTTGGGCAGCTGTCTTTGTCGGTTGCGCGCAACGCATCAGATAGAATGGATGTCCAACTAGTTTCGGAGTTATTCTTCAATCCAAACAGTTCTGATTTTAGTAACGCAGTCAGGGAATTCGCGGAATATGATAGCCGAAATCACAAGTTAAAGTTGCAGAAAAAGCAATTAAAGCGCCAATCGGATGAGATAGCAAATACTGCATTAAACCGACTTTCTGGATTGGACACATTGGGAGATCCATCCTTTGACGCTGTTCTGTTGCCATCTGGGGGCGCCGAATTACGTATCATTGCACCCTTACTTGCCTTTTATGATGTAGATCCATCCCGCATTCGAATATTAGGCAGCACTCTATGGGATAATGATAAAAACCTGAATTTAGAGCCTGCGCTGATAGGAGGGTGGTACGCTGCGCCGTCGCCCGAGCTTCGAAATGCCTATGAAGTAAAATTTGAAAGAATATTTGGCTATTCGCCACCACGACTCTCTAGCTTGGCGTATGACGCCATGCTTCTAGCTGTGAAGCTAACATCTGAAAAATTGGGGATGAATAATAGTTCCACTCTAATTACGGACCCTAGAGGGTTTCTTGGTGTTGATGGAATAGTAAGGTTTTTGAAAAATGGCACAAATGAACGAGGATTGGCAATCTTGGAAGTTGGACCAGATGGGGTGAAAGTGATCGATAAAGCCCCAAAATTGTTCGTCCAATCTAATTAAGGATATTAACAGAGTCCAGTAGACAACGAACTACACCATTTAGCCGTTGTCGTCCTGAGTCTGTTGCCCGCAAATAGAAGTTATCTGCACTAAGGTAACCCTCGTTTTTTAATAAATAGAGTGCCTCTTCGTCAAACAGTTGGCCGAGAGTTTTCCCAGTAATTTTATATAGTTTTTTCAAAGAAATCCCCTCCTTCAACCGGAGGCCCATCATGATGGTCTCTGTGAGTTGTTCAGATGTACTAAGAATAGTTTGTTCTACTGAAGCATTGCCATTAGTTTCAACCTCTTTTAACCAAGAAAAAGGTGCTGTGAGTGAACGTGTGGCGCTGCGTTTTCCCGTTATGTCTGTCAGCCTACTATGGGCCCCTGGTCCAACGCCTAGATAGTCCTCAGATCGCCAATATATCATGTTATGCTGACATTCTGATCCTGGATGGGCATAGTTTGAGATCTCGTAATTTTTTAATCCGGCAGAATTCAATTTCTCGTTGGTGACTTCGTAGAAATCGCCTGCAGTTTCGGAGCATGGCATTTCAAAACCTCCATTCTTATATTGAGAATAGAACGCTGTGCCTTTTTCGATGGTGAGCTGATATACTGACATATGCTCGCCAGCGAGATCTACGGCCTGATCCAACTCCAAAAGCCAGCTCTCAATGGTTTGTTGTGGTCTTGCGTATATGAGGTCGAAAGAGACTCTATCGAATGATTTGTGAGCAGCTTCAAGTGCATTTATGGCATCAAGCCGACCATGATTTCTCCCCAAAAATGACAAAGCTTTATCGTCAAAAGCCTGAATGCCCAAAGATATTCTGTTAATACCAGCTTGTTTAAAAGAGTTAAAAGTCTGGTATTCAATAGATGAGGGGTTTGCCTCCAGAGTTATTTCTATAGGTTGTTTCACGGCCCATATTTTTTTGGCTGCTTGAATAGCTTCAAAAACCGTTTCTGGTTTCATCAAAGAAGGCGTTCCTCCTCCAAAAAAGATACTCTTGAGTTTTTTTTGACTTTGATTTCTGGATAAAAATCTTAATTCGTTAACAAGTGCTTTTTCCCAACGACTGTGATCAACGCTTTCCACGACATGACTATTAAAGTCACAATAGGGGCATTTTGAAAGACAAAATGGCCAGTGTATATATAGACCGATATTGGAACTGATTTTCTCACTATTCATCGTATTCATTCTGAACGTATGATAAGAATTTTGCGAATGCTTTTGCGCGATGGCTAATAGAGTGTTTTAGTTTTTGATCAAGTTCACCAAATGTTTCATCGTAACCGGTGGGTATGAATATTGGGTCATAGCCAAACCCGTTCCCCCCCCTTGGTGGCCAGCAGAGGTTGCCGTTAATCGATCCTTCAAAAATTTCTGCCTTGTGGTCTGGCCAGGAAAGCGCTAAGGCACAAAAAAAACTGGCTGACCTTGAGGCTTTGAACTCAAGTTTACTGTCTACCTCAGACAATGCCGAATTAATTTTTTCCATTGCCATTGAGAAATCTTTGCCCTCACCAGCCCAGCGAGCCGAATAAATACCAGGCTCTCCGTCTAGTGCATCTACACTTAATCCAGAGTCATCGGCGAAAGCGGGAAAACCGGTTGCACGGGTCGCGGCTTCAGCCTTAAGTCTGGCATTTCCTGCGAAGGTACAGGCGGTTTCCTCTGGCTCAGGTAAATTTAAACTTGCAGCGGAAATCAGTTCCAAATCCAATGGCTCAAGCAGGTCACGAATTTCGGTTACTTTTCCTTGATTGTGGCTCGCTATTATTAGTTTGTTTGATGGCCTTATTTTTTCTAAAAACAATTATTCAATTCCGAGTGCATGTTTTTGAAGTTCAACCAACTGAATTATGCCAATCTCTGCCAATTGTAAAAGCTCATTGAATTCACTCTTCTCGAACGCTTTGTCTTCTGCGGTAGCTTGCACTTCGATGATTTTATTAGCTCCAGTCAAAACAAAGTTTGCGTCGACTCCCGCGGCGGAATCTTCGTCATAGTCAAGATCCAGCAATACTTGCCCGTTATAAATGCCGCATGAAACGGCGGCTACTTGGTCTAATACAGGAATTGTTTTTATTAAACCAATACTTTGAAGATTGGTTAAAGCCAAATATAGCGCAATGAAGCCTCCGGTAATAGATGCGGTTCGGGTGCCGCCATCGGCTTGTAACACATCACAATCTATTCGAATTTGACGCTCTCCAAGCGCCTCCATATCCGTTATTGCTCGCAAGGAACGTCCGATCAGTCTCTGTATTTCCAAAGTTCGTCCACTCTGTTTTCCGCGAGAGGCCTCTCTATCCATTCTCGTGTTGGTGGACCGTGGTAACATTCCATATTCAGCCGTCACCCAACCTCTACCACTATTTCTCAGAAATGACGGGACCCGTTCATCGACGCTTGCTGTGCAAAGAACATGTGTGTCTCCAAATTTCACTAAACACGAACCCTCCGCATATTTTGTTGTGTTGAGCTCAAATGTTACAGATCGCAATTGGTCAAAGCTCCGACCAGAAGGCCTTTTCTTATGTGCGTTCATTTTCATTTTCCAGCAGTTAGAGTCCGCAACCTACCCTCTTCTGAAAAAAAGATCTAGTTTGGTTAGCAGAGAATTAGTGATTCAATGGCAAAAATCAAGTTATCATAACGTTGACCTTTTTCGATTAGAACCATACGTTATTGGAATGTCAAACCAAGGAATTTCAAAGCTAAGTGAACGATCTAAGATAGTTTTTCAGCATATTGTAGATTCTTATTTATCCTCGGGAGAACCAGTTGGATCTAAAACACTTTCTCGCGTAATGAATTCGACGCTATCGGCTGCAACTATAAGAAGTGTAATGTCCGATCTGGAGGAAGAGGGCCTTTTATTTTCTCCACACACATCCGCAGGTCGATTGCCAACAGATTTTGGACTTAGAATATTTGTGGACGGCCTTTTAGAGCTGGGGGGAGACATAGGATCAGACGAAAGAGCGAGTCTAGAAGGTCAATGTTGCTCCGCGGGGCGAAATTTTTCTGAAGTACTAGAGGACGCAAGCACTGCACTCTCAGGTCTCAGTGAATGTGCTGGATTAGTAATTTCACCAAAATTTGACGCTCCTTTGCGTCAAATAGAGTTCGTTCCATTAACGGATGGGCGGGCATTGGTGGTAATGGTGACAAATTCGGGAATAGTCGAAAATAGGGTTATTGAAATTCCCAATGGTTTACCGGCTTCGGCCCTTATACAAGCATCCAATTACATAAACGCTCGTTTAGCAAACTTATCAATGGAGCAGGCACAAGCACAAATATTAAATGAAATTAAATTCCACAAAACTGAGCTTGACACTCTAACGAACAAAGTTGTTGCAGATGGAGTTGCATTGTGGGCAGGCGGAATAAAAGGTGGCTCTTTGATTTTGCGAGGGCAATCAAAGCTGCTGCATGATGTTAATGCTATGGAGGATTTGGAGAGAATAAGAACCCTCTTTGAGGCTTTGGAAAAAAGAGAAAGCATATTAAACCTTCTGGATGCAACGGGTGAAGCGGAAGGAGTGCAAATATTTATCGGCGCGGAAAACTATTTGTTTAAAAATGCTGGGTGCTCTATGATAATAGCCCCTTATCATGATAAGCAAAAACGCGTTGTTGGGGCGCTGGGGGTGATTGGACCGCTTCGCATGAATTACGCAAGGATCATCCCCGTTGTTGATTATACGTCAAAATTAGTAGGAAAATTACTAGATTGATTCTCGAACGGTTGTAAATGTATATAAATTGCTTAAATGAGATCTCGGGAATAAACGATGTCGGGCGAACATAAGAAATGACAGATAAAAAGCAATCAAAAAGCGAAGAGATTGATCTAGATGATTTAACCGAAGAGGCGATTGATTCTGAGTCCGAAGAAACGACCAAAGAACCGGTAGAGGCTTTAGAGGAGCAAGTTAGCGAACTAAAAGATCAACTTCTTCGTTCGGTTGCCGAGCTGGATAATTACCGCAAAAGGGCTGAAAGGGAGAAAGAGCAATTAAGGAAATTCGGAATAGCAAATTTTGCTAAAGATCTCTTAAGTGCTGCGGATAATCTGCGTAGGGCGGTTGAGTCGGGGCCTTCAGATTTAGAGGGGGCGGACGAAAGCGTAAAAAATCTTATTGTTGGTGTCCAAATGACGGAGAAAGAGCTCTTAAATGCCTTTGAGAAAAACGGGGTTCGAAAAATTGATCCAACTGGAGAAAAATTTGATTATAACTTCCACCAAGCTATGTTTGAGGTGGAAACAGATAAAGAAGAACCCGGTCTAGTGATGCAAGTCTTACAACCGGGTTATGCGATAGAAGATAGAGTGCTGCGGGCGGCGATGGTGGGCGTGTCTAAGTCCAATACACCGGATCAACCAGAGGGGGTTGATGAGAAGGTTTAAGGATTGAAAAATGAACGTGTAGCCGCGGGGTAACTTTCGTTTTTCTTCAAAATTACAACATGATAATAATAAACTTTGATGATGACGGTTGAAGCGTCCGACGACGGTTCCTATATATCGTGGGTCAAGGAAGGTAAACTATACAAGCGCCCATCCAAAAATTTAACTAACGATTACGAGTGTCGATTACGAAAAAGAGGTTTTCATGTCTAAAGTTATTGGGATTGATCTAGGTACAACAAATTCATGTATATCGTTCATGGATGGTCAAGACGCTAAGGTGATCGAAAACGCAGAAGGCGCGCGGACCACCCCTTCAATGGTCGCATTTGCAGAAGGAGACGAAAGACTAGTGGGACAGGCTGCCAAGAGACAGGCTGTCACTAACCCGGAGAATACCTTGTTTGCTATCAAGCGGTTAATAGGACGGCGTCATGATGATAGCAACGCGAAGAAGTTCTCAGATTTAATGCCATACGCAGTAGTAGCGGGGGAAAACGGTGATGCTTGGGTTGAGGCTAAGGGTGAAAAGTACAGCCCAAGTCAGATTTCCTCATTCACACTCCGAAAATTGAAGGAAGATGCTGAAGCGTTCTTAGGAAGCTCTGTGGAGCAGGCAGTGCTAACTGTACCTGCTTATTTCAATGATGCTCAGCGGCAGGCGACAAAGGATGCAGGAAAAATTGCTGGATTGGAAATTCTCCGGATTATAAATGAACCAACAGCAGCAGCACTGGCGTACGGCTTTGATAAGAAAAATAATGGAACCATAGCGGTTTATGATCTTGGGGGCGGAACATTTGACGTGTCTATTCTTGAAATAGGTGATGGTGTTTTTGAGGTTAAATCGACAAATGGAGATACTTTTCTTGGAGGGGAAGATTTTGACCACCGCGTAATAGACTATCTTGCAGACGAATTTAAAAAAGATAATGGAATCGACTTACGTGACGACAAATTGGCACTACAGCGTTTAAAAGAGGCGGCTGAAAAAGCCAAGATGGAACTATCTAGTTCCATGCAAACCGAAGTAAATCTTCCATTTGTCACTGCCGATCAGACTGGCCCGAAGCATTTGAACATTAAGTTAACACGGGCGAAGCTTGAAGCTCTCGTACAAGATTTAGTTGAAAGAACGGTTGGCCCGTGCCGCTCTGCTCTCAAGGACGCTGGGTTAAGTGCCGGTGAGGTAGATGAGGTTATAATGGTTGGAGGCATGACTCGTATGCCAAAAATCATTGAGACGGTTAACAATTTTTTTGGAAAGGAGCCGCATCGAGGTGTAAATCCAGACGAAGTGGTTGCTATGGGCGCTGGCATACAAGCTGGCGTTCTGCAGGGGGACGTAAAAGATGTTCTGCTCTTAGATGTGACGCCACTTTCTTTGGGTATAGAAACTCTGGGTGGGGTGTTCACGCGGTTGATAGATCGAAATACAACAATTCCAACTAAGAAGAGCCAAGTTTTCTCAACGGCGGAAGATAACCAAAGTGCCGTCACCATAAAGGTCTATCAAGGCGAAAGAGAAATGGCTGCTGATAATAAGGTGTTAGGCGAATTCAATCTAGAAGGTATACCGTCTGCGCCAAGGGGAGTGCCGCAGATCGAAGTGACTTTTGATATAGATGCTAATGGTATAGTTAATGTTTCTGCAAAAGATAAGGCGACTGGAAAAGAACAGCAGATTAAAATCCAAGCATCTGGAGGCCTCTCTGATGAGGATATAGAGGGCATGATCAATGAAGCTGAACAGAATGCCGAAAGCGATAAACTAAGGCGTGAACTGGTTGAAGTTAAAAATCAGGGTGAGCAAGCAATTCACTCAACGGAACGGATGCTAACGGACGCTGGTGATAAAGTGAGCGATGATGATAAGGCAGAGATTGAGCGGTTAACTTCGGAATTAAAAACGTTGCTCGAGGGAGAGGATGGCGCTGCGATTAAGGCCGGTATAGAAGCGTTACAGCAGGCTTCTATGAAAATGGGAGAAGCAATGTACCAGGCTCAGCAAGAGGAGGAGGGAAGTAAGCCAGGTGGTTCATCTGAGGCAGACTCCTCGAAAACAGACAATGGCGCTGCCGATGCCGATATCGTGGATGCAGACTTTGAGGAGGTTGATGAAAAAGACGACAAAAAGTCTGATGAAAAGTGATTTAATAATGCAAAGCAAGATCAGTCACTTGTCTGTCTAGCATGGCAATTTTAAGGTCTGGTTTTAATTTCTGATAACTCTGGTAGAGTGTGAGCACTTATTATGGCGAAACAGGATTATTATGAGCTGTTGGGTGTGGATAGAACTGCATCGGAAAGCGAGTTGAAATCAGCGTTTCGCAAGATGGCGATGAAATATCATCCCGATAGAAATCCAGACAATCCAGATGCAGAAAAGTCTTTCAAAGAGGTGAATGAAGCCTACGATATACTGAAGGACGGCCAGAAAAGAGCTGCATACGATCAATTTGGCCATGAGGCCTTTGAAGGTGGCATGGGAGGAGGTAGGCCCCAGGGGTTTGCTTCGGGGTTCTCCGATATATTTGATCAGATGTTTGGCGATTTGGGAGGGTCGCGCAGAAGTGGCGGCGATGGTAACCGTGGATCCGACCTTCGTTATAATTTATCGATTAGTTTGGAGGAAGCTTTCACTGGGCGCCAAGCCGAAGTAAAGGTACCAACCGCCGTTGTGTGTGATTCTTGCGACGGCAGTGGAGCCGCGGCCGGATCAATGCCAATAACATGCAGAACGTGTCAGGGGACGGGTCGAGTGCGCGCACAACAAGGGTTTTTCACGATTGAACGAACCTGCGGGACATGTGGGGGCGCGGGGCAAGTCATTGAAAACCCCTGTGGTAAATGTAGGGGGACGGGTCGCATTCAGAAGGAAAAAAACCTGGACGTGAATATACCGGCCGGGGTGGAAGAAGGCACTAGGATAAGATTGACAGGTGAAGGGGAAGCGGGCGCAAGGAATGGCCCACCCGGGGACCTTTATATTTTCTTGTCTGTAGAAGAGCATCCGATATTCACTAGATCGGGTGGGGATATATATTGTCATGTGCCTCTAACAATGACCTTAGCGGCACTGGGTGGTCAGGTAGAGGTGCCGACGCTTGGCGGTGGAAGGGCTCGAATAAACATTCCTGCGGGGACGCAGGGTGGAAAACAATTTCGTCTTAGAGGCAAAGGTATGTCCATTTTGAGACGGAGTGATCGGGGTGATCTATACGTGGAAGCGGGAGTGGAGACCCCAGTTAATCTGAGCAAAGAACAAAAGAAGCTTATGGAAAAGTTTTCGGAGTTGACCAACGAAAAAAATAGCCCTGAGTCTTCAGGATTCTTTGCAAAAGTAAAAGGTCTTTGGGAAGACTTAAAAGATTGACATAGAGTTTCGATCCTTATAGCACTACTATAAAAACGGCGGTTTCCTGCTATCTTGTGCAGCGTGTAGTGCCGATTGTCGACGTATATGAAAAACGATAAGCCATTACCGAAATAAAGGAGGGATTAGGTAGTGCTCCATTTCTTTGAGGATCGCCTCAAGGTCGCTTGGATCGTACTACCCTCACCTTTCAAAAATGCGGTTGCAGCCCGATTTATCGCAATTGTGTATCGTATTCCAAACCTCTTTCCCTCAGGCATTCTAGATAGAGGAGCGGAAATTAGCTCTCTATACTCATCTTGTAACTT
Organism: SAR116 cluster bacterium AG-447-C21; assembly: GCA_003212315.1. Classification (GTDB taxonomy): domain Bacteria; phylum Pseudomonadota; class Alphaproteobacteria; order Thalassobaculales; family Thalassobaculaceae; genus UBA7326. The sequence continues at coordinate 28,544 of QCQB01000006.1, forward strand.
TGCTAATTGGCCATCGATTAAAGCCGCAATTTTTTCGGCTGGGAGGTGTTCGGCAAAATAAAATGCGGCTAGAAAGTCTGATGTCAATTTTTCTTCTGCTCTAGTTTTTTGAATCTGGACCTTAAAAACAGTCCGTCCATTTGCTGTAATTGTATAAACTTTTTTTGGAAGGCTAGATGCCTGGATTGAATTATTTTTACCATCGCTCGTTATGAGTTTTTTTGCCTCGAGTTTGCCTAGCGCAGGATATAGGGCGCCAAAACTTGCAGTTTGAAAATGTTTAAGGTCTGTATTGATTGTTTTATGGAGTTCATATCCACTTTTCGGTCCAAAACACAACAAACCAAGACAAATCGTTTGTAAATTGAGCAAAATGAGTCCTTTATTCGATATATCGAATAAATATTACATTATATAACAGCTAATTAAAATAGATAAATAAAAGTATTAAATTCTGGGAAATTTTAATATTATACACCAATTATAATGGTGCTCGAGGTAATCAAGTCGAATTTTCGGAAAAATAGGATATTAAACGATAAGAGGAATTGTCATGGGACAACTGAAGGTAGGTATTATAGGTGCCAGCGGGCGAATGGGGATGATGACTATTGAGGCGGTAATTGATGATCCTATGGCTTCAATAGGGGGCGGGTTGGTGCGTCAAAATAGTCCCATGGTAGGTCGCGATATTGGGTCTATAGTTGGGAGAGCCCCAATTGCGATTGCCGCCACGCATGACATCGCCAAGGTATTTTCAGACTCTGATGTTATTATAGACTTTAGCCTACCTGATGCCTTTACAGAAATTCTTTCGATGGCCGTAAAAACCTCGACACCAATCGTTATCGGAACAACCGGCCTAACCAAAATACAAGAAGATACTATAAAAAATGCTGCGCGGACCATTGCCCTCGTTTATGCGTCTAACACTAGTCTTGGTATAAACCTCCTTTTTGCTATAATAGAACAAATATCACGAGCACTACCTACTGATTTTGACATAGATATACTCGATTTTCATCATAATAAAAAAATTGATGCTCCTTCTGGTACCGCTTTGAGCCTTGGTAAAGCCGCGGCTAAAGGTAGGGAAATGAATTTTGATGAAGTTGCAAAATTATCTAGAGAAGGTGAAGTCGGGCGTCGCCCATCAGGCGAGATTGGTTTTGCAGCTCTAAGAGGCGGAAATGTTATTGGCGAACATAGCGTCATTTTTGCGGGTGCGGGGGAACGCCTCGAAGTTTCTCATAAAACCTCTGGACGAGAAATTTATGCCGCTGGGGCCTTGAGGGCTGCACACTGGGTATCCAATCAGTCTAACGGTTTATACTCCATGAGAGATGTACTTGGTCTAAAAGCTTAACATTAATTGCCATTCTCAGGCGTTATAATGGCCATTACCAAGTAACGGCTCCAAGTCGGCAGCTAATTTCTGCTTTTCTTTTAAGCTCAAAAATCCCCCAATTTCAGAAAACTTTCCATGCGAGCTAAACATTAATTTGGATTGACGATTAAAAGAGTTGAAATGTTCCAATTTGGCCCAATACTTGTTTAATAGGATGGTTTTGACGCAACTACCTCCTTTGAAGTATTTGATCTCAATTTTATCATTGGAGATAGTAATTTCCTCGCCTCGATCAGATCGACGACATTGTGCCTGGAACGCGATGTAGATTAGAAGCACGTCCAAGGCCATGAAACCAAAGACTGGCCAGGCACCAAACACCATAAAGCTGCCAGAAATAACCAGCCCGAAGCTCCCCAAAATCATCAGCACTAAGTTAGCCCCCTCTGGTCTGAGGCTCTTAGACGGTTCTAAACGTAATTTAACTAAACTCAAGCGAGGCACTCCTCAAAGTAACAACCAGCTTTTTATGGCAAAGATCCTTCTTTATCTTTATTTGCACACCAAAGACTTCCGTCTTTACATTTCCATTAATTGTTAACCATCTTATTGATACATTCTGATATATTCATGTCGGTTTTTCCCCTCGATCTAAATTCATAGTAGATAGACTCTTGCTGCCCCTCACGACCATAAAAAAATATATCTAATACGCACCAATCTTTTTTATATTGCAAAACTACCGCGTTTCCTTCTCTCCTAGTAAAGTGGGCTTTGCCAATCAAATCTTCGACCCCATTTAGTGTCTTTTTTAACAATGTTTTTGGATTCATTACCCGCGCGATTACCCTCGAGGTCTGTACCGAAGGACCCGTAACTTTTTTGGGTACAGGTTTTTTTGAAATTACCTCAACACTTTCGTTCTCCTTTTTATATTTATTTTGGGTTAAATCTTCGCTACTACAAGCGCTTAGAAGAATCAGAGCACCGACGAAAACCCCACCCTTTACACCCAATTTTAAAGCGCTCATTAGCAACCCCTGACTGTTAGTAAACCACGTTTAATAAAAGTGCCTTTTTATGTCAAAATGTATTCACGCAATATTGGACGCCGCTCAGGATGCCCCTTTTCAGTGAGTGCTTAACCGATATCGCATAAAAGATTCAATTCCTTATTCCACATCCAATCGTTTCTGTGTTCCCCAAGCATTAGCGCGATACTGAAAAAAATGAGTGGTAATAATCATCCCAAGCATGGCCGATATCAAATTCAAAAGAGGGACGGTAGATAAGCACATTATCATCACACCTATAACAATACTGCCTCCTCTATTTTCCTTCCAAAATAAAACCCGATCGCCCCGTCCCAGATGTCTACTTGCAACAATCTCAAATAATTCCCTACTTAAGAGATAACCGTTTACCCCAAAGAAAATAACAACACTAATGATAGGAAAAAATCCTCCAACTATATAAATGGGAATAAGTAGAACATTGATTATAAGACATTTGAAAAGAAGGCGTCCACCTGTATTGATAGACTCCGCAACTCCCACAAATCTGTGACCTACCCGATTTGGATAATGTTTTTTTTCCACATAGTGAGCTATTTCTTCAGAATAAATACCTCCTATCACGATCATCATTGGCCCTAGAACTGCGGAAGCGATGATGACAAGAATGACACCAACGGCCCATGAAATTAGTTTATTTAAAAAGTTAAACTCAAAAATTTGAACTGAGTCGAACAATCCCCAAATTAAAAGCATTAGGCCAAGGATAACTATAATAGAAATAGATACGGTTTTGAGAAATACTGCCCTCATTTTTGAGCCAAATAAATCCAAAATGGATGTTCGAATTATCTTAAACAACGTTTCCAGCTCTCAAGATTATGAAAACTATTTGTTGGCGCACCGTTCTTATCGCCATTATACTTCATAACTGTTGAAAAAATGAATTTCTTATTTTTTATATGGGTGCAATGTGATTAAGACAACCGATGTAACCGCCATTGGGAATGCGATAGTTGATGTGGTCACAACCGCGGATGACGATTTCCTTACCGATCACGGCATAGAAAAAGGAGCAATGACTTTAATAAATGCGGAACAACTTCAATCACTTCTCCCAAAAACCCACCAGGCAAAAATAATATCGGGTGGATCAGCCGCTAATACTATAGTGGCAATTTCGATGTTAGGTGGAAGCGGCGCCTATATCGGCAAAGTAAAGAATGATGTTGCTGGCAATGCATTCAAGAGAGATTTGAAGGACCTTGGCGTGTCTTATACTACAGCGTCAAATTCTTCGGGTCCTGCTACCGCTCAATGTCTTGTTTTTGTCACCGAGGATGCGCAGCGCTCTATGGCAACGTATCTGGGCGCCTGTGTCTCTTTAGAGCCAAGTGATATTGACGCCAAGATGATTGAAGCTTCAAAAGTAATATATCTAGAGGGTTATTTATGGGATCCGCCAAACGCAAAAGAGGCCATTAAAAAAGCGATTAAACTTGCTCATTCAACAAACTGCAAAGTCGCTTTATCTTTGTCCGACGCTTTTTGTGTCAATAGATATCGGGCCGAATTTTTAGATCTAGTATCCAACCAAGTTGACATACTATTTGCTAATGAAAGTGAAATTATTTCCCTATACCAAGTTGATAATATCAATGGAGCGCTTGATGCTATCCCTGATAACGGTTCAATTGCTGCAATCACGCTCGGTGAAAAGGGCTCTATAATAAAACGATCTGAAGAGCGATGGATTATACCCGCACAAAAAGCGCCTAAAATCGTAGATACTACTGGTGCAGGGGACTTATATGCAGCAGGTTTCTTGTATGCTTTTATAAATAATTATACGATGGACAATTGTGGCAAACTTGGTGGTCTTGCCGCATCAGAAATTATTCAGCAGTATGGGGCTCGAACCGAAACAGATCTTAAGTCTCTTTTAGCGTCAATTGAATAACGTGGTTAAGCCATATAAAAAATTTCATGAGCTTCTATTTAATATTCTAAGTCCATATTTTCAAAAACGCCTTCTATTTGTTTTGATCCTAGGCTTTACAAGTGGATTGCCATTACTATTGTCGTTCGGTACCTTGAGTGCCTGGCTCCGTGAAGCAGAAATAGAACGTTCGACAATTGGTTTATTTTCCTTAGTTGGTTTGCCATATGCCCTAAAGCCGCTATGGGCCCCTCTAATGGATGGAGCTCGGATACCATTCTTGACCAATGTTCTTGGACGCAGAAGAAGTTGGCTAATAACCTCCCAATTGATGCTGGTAATTGCAATCTCTGGCCTAGCTGTATCGGATCCCAGAAACGCCACATTTTCCATGGCAATTTTCGCCGTTCTAGTGGCCTTTTTTTCGGCTAGTCAGGATATAGTTATTGATGCCTATCGTATAGAAATCCTTGACGATGATGAGCAAGGACTTGGTGCCGCTATGGTCACTTATGGTTACCGGATTGGAATGTTAGTAGCCGGTGCGGGTGTCTTTTTTCTTGCTGATTTTTGGACATGGACACATGCTTATCTCACAATGGCTTCTTTGGTATTGTTAAGTGCGGTCCTTGTTAGCTTTGCCAAGGAACCTTCTATTTCAAGCGGCGAACATTTTTCCCAAAGTATTAAAAAACTAGGCAAAATAGAGAGCCTATCACGTTGGGTAGGAAAGTTCATTCTTGCACCATTTTCAGAATTTGCAACAAGGCCTGGGTGGTTATTGACGCTTCTATTTATAGTAACCTTTAAATTAGGGGATGCCTTTTTAAGTACTATGACAAATCCGTTTTACATAGATCTCGGTTTCACAAAAACAGAGATAGCAGAGATAACTAAATTATTTGGTCTCTGTGCGCTGGGAGTTGGTTTATTCATAGGTGGGGTGCTCATAAAAAAGATAGGTTTGCTTCCCTCTCTCGTGGTAACGGGTGTTTTGCAAGCAATATCTAATCTGGTATTCGCATATCAGGCCATTGCAGGGCACGATATTAGTGTGTTGACGTTGACAATAGCCGTAGAAAATGTGACGGGTGGAATGGGGACGGCCGCTTTTGTCGCTTATCTGTCTATCTTGACGAATACAGAATTCACAGCAACCCAATATGCGCTTTTATCCGCCTTGATGTCCCTAGGCAGAAGTGTTTTGTCTTCACCATCTGGTTATCTGGTAGATGCTGTAGGGTGGTTCGATTTTTTTGTATACTCATCGATAATTGCTCTTCCGGGTCTCCTACTATTGTTGGTTTTAATAAAAGTTTATCCAAATCATGTGGGGGCCAAAGACCCATAATTTAAGTGTACCCCCTAAAACATAAATCTCGTTTTGGCGTAAAACTTGCTTGGCTAATATTCAGGATTGTTATTTTGAAGGAAAAGGCCTTGATAAATGAAATACCCGTCACTCCTTGGAACGTTAACAGCAGTTGAAATTCTCGACATAGCGAGCAATAAGTCTAATCATCAACGAATATACAACGAAGCAATCACAAAACCTTTAACTCAAATAACTGCTAACGAATCAAATAAATTGTTTGATGAAAAAATAATGTCACGCATGGCGCGATGACTTAGGTTTGCGGCTAATTTTTTCACTAATCTATGTCTTGGAGAAAATTCGCTAATAGACTCGCACATACAGCGGGGTAGGATGATATCAAAAAATGATTAGCCCCACTAACCACAGAGATTTGATTATCTGGAATAGATTTTGATAAAACATCAGTGATTTCAATCATTTCGTCATTTGCGTGTTCTCCTCTTACGATCAAACATGGTATTTTCCAGTTCCTAAAGTCGTCACTTGAAGTTTTAAAACTTAACGCAGTTCTCCAGTCCAGAACGTTAGTGAACGCGGTTGATCGACAATATTCCTGAACGACCGTGGGCATCGATGAAAAAGAGCCGTGGCCACCCCAAAAATCTATAATTGTTTTGACGGCATCCCTTTCTCCCAGAAAGTATTGTCGCTCGAAATTGTCACTGATTTTACGTGTTTTTCTGAATCGGAATACGTTTTTTTCTTCCAGTAATGTTATAGGATTTGCCTCGAAGACGGTTAAGCTCTTGACGTTTAGTTTTCCCATTAGAATTGCAGCAAAACAAACAAGTCCTCCAAATGAATGGCCTACTAAATGGACTGGTTTTTGGATTGAGGCAGTAATGTGACTCAATACCTCGATCTCATGATCTATAGCGTTATCATAAAGCGTCCGGGTCTCGGTAGTTTCACCATAGCCACAAAGGCTCGTACTTAAAAATCTATACCGCTGTGGGAGATGTTTTTGAATACTCTGCCATGCGGCGGGAGTGCTGAAAGATCCCGGTACAAATAAAATGTCGGGGCCGGCTCCTGACGTCACTAAATCAATATGTCTATTATTAACTTTAATCATTCATGGATATCATAAATAAATCTATTCATTAGGGCATAGTGTCCAGGGCTTTTTGGAAAAAATCAACTTCTCCAAAATTGCCTGATTTGAGTGCTAATGCGATTTTTGGATCGTCGACTGTTATTGTCCCAGGAACGCCCGGATCGATTTGTTCTCCAATTTGCAAGCTCGATATGCCTAGTGCTCCTGCTACTGCTCCCGCTGTTTCACCCCCAGCGATAACCAGACGTCTAACACCACTGTCAACAAGAGCTTTAGCAATTGATCCCATAGCATTTTCTATCAAAGACCCAGCTTTTTCCGAACCAATTTTTTCCTGTATCGACTTGACTTCGTGAGAAGCCGCACTGGCGTATATTAACACTGGACCTTGCCCCATTCTGAGGCTGGCCCATTCGATTGCTTCCTCGATGATAGACGGTCTCAAGTCCAATTCCACTGGGTCTAATTTAAAACTTGGGTTGTTTTTTGAAAATTCTGCTACTTGGCGTAAAGTTGCATCCGAACAGCTACCCGCGAGGACAAGTGACAGCCCTGTCACAGGTTTAAGTTTACTTGCCTCTTTAGAAAGGCGAACTAGATTTGCGTTTTGATAATTTTTTGGAAGCCCTATAGCGATACCAGAGCCCCCGGTGATTAATTTAAAATCTGCTAGAGCTTGTCCTAAGGTATATAGATGGGTGTCAGTGATCGAATCTGTGATTGCGATAGAAACTCCTGTCTTTTTTAAAGCGTCAAAGGAATTTCTGAGTGTTTCAAGGCCTGCCTCAATCTTATCATGCTGAACTAATCCTACGTTAAGTGTTGTCTGCTTACTTAACACAGTTACCAAATTACTTTCGGTCATTGGAGTCAGCGGATGACTATTCATATGAGTATCTGAAAGCAAGGCATCACCAACAAATAAATGACCTTTGAATATTGTCCTCCCAGTCTCGGGGAAAGCTGGGCATGCTATGGTAAAATCTACATCAAGGGCTTTCATTAACGCTTCTGTTACAGGTCCTATATTACCCTTATCTGTTGAGTCGAATGTTGAGCAATATTTAAAAAAGAACTGTTGAGTTCCAGATTTCTGCAGCCACTCCAGAGATTGCAACGATTGAGAGATTGCAATCTCTGGTTCTATCGTTCGCGATTTGAGGGCGATTACGATAGCGTCAACGTCAGGTATGCGACAATCACCTCTAGGAACCCCCAGTAATTGAATAGTTCTTAAACCTCCTTTAACAAGCATATTTGCAAGATCAGTAGCACCTGTAAAATCATCTGCTATGCAACCAAGAACTGGTGTCATATTTTCCTCCCAAATGAACCTAAATTTTTACCTAGTATCAGGCCCTTTATATTTATACTATTAGGATATACAAAATTGTCACACGACTTAATTAATAGAATTGGGCTGATATAACCATGCCAAAATTTGCCGCAAATATTTCAATGATGTTCAATGAAATCGATTTTTTGGATAGATTTGCAGCAGCGGCGGCTGCAGGATTTGAAGGTGTCGAGTTTCTTTTCCCATATGAATATAGTTCAGAAGAAATAAAAAAGCGTCTGGACGAAAACAACTTAACTCAAGCACTTTTCAATACATATGCGGGAAACTGGGAAGACAACGAACGCGGGTTTGGGTCGATTCCCGGTCGGGAACAAGCGTTTGAACAGGCAATAGAACAGGCAATAGAATATGCCAACGTCCTTGGAAATACGTGTATACACGCAATGAGTGGATTGGTAACAAACCAGCCAATCGATAAACATCACAAAACCCTAGTTTCTAACCTTAAGCGGGCGGCACCAGTGGCAGCGCGTCATGGGAAAATGTTAATTATAGAACCAATTAACACGCGGGATATCCCAGGTTATTTTTTGAATTATCAAGCGCAAGCCCGAGATATAATAGATGCTGTTGGTGCCGATAACGTGAGGTTGCAATTCGATTTATATCATTGTCAGATCATGGAGGGTGACTTAGCTGCTCACATGCGGGAGTATATCGATATAACGGCGCATATGCAGATAGCAGGAACTCCAGGACGACATGAACCAAATATTGGTGAAGTGAATTATCCTTATTTATATGGGTTGATGGACGAACTTGGTTACAACGGATGGGTTGGCTGTGAATATCGACCCAAAGGGGATACTAATGCTGGGCTTGGCTGGATGAAACAGCTCTGACATCAAGCAGGAGAAACTGATGAATATTACAATAACGGGGGGCTCGGGTTTTTTGGGTCAAAAATTGGCTCATAGACTTTTAGATGCCAATGCGTGGTCGGACTCCAAGGGAAATTTTTCAAAGGTTGAGCATATAACATTGTTAGATGTTGTTAATCCTTCAAAAGAGCTCGCTGACAATCCTCGAGTGACTATATTAACAGGGGATATTACCGAAACTTCCTTGTTAGAGAAGGCCATACCAATTACGACCGATAGTATTTTCCATTTAGCAGCTGTAGTCAGCGCAGGCGCTGAGGAAGATTTTGATTTGGGGATGTCGGTTAATTTGGACGCAACGCGCACTATTCTTGACATTTGTCGGCGACATGGAACCCAACCGAAAGTAATCTTTGCGAGCTCCTGTGCGGCTTTTGGCGGCGATATGCCTTCTGTCATCGAAGATATGACTGCTAGAACTCCACAGACATCTTACGGAACACAAAAGGTTGTAGGGGAATTATTAGTAAATGATTATAGCCGAAGGGGATTTGTTGATGGCCGAGCACTGCGATTTCCAACAGTGGTAGTGCGCCCAGGAAAACCAAATAAAGCGGCTTCAACATTTGCCAGTTCTATAATAAGAGAACCGTTACAAGGTCATTCAGCTATTTGTCCTGTAAGCCGAGAATCTAAGATGTTCTTGGCATCTCCACGTTCAATAATCGAGAATATTGTTAGGGCTCATAACATATCAGCAGACGATTGGGGGCCGTCACGTGAAGTTACACTACCCGGGTTTAGTATGAGTATTAGTGGTATGGAGGAGGCACTGCGCAATGTAGCTGGAAATAGTGTAGCCGATAGGATCAAATGGCAGCCGGATCCATTTATTCAAAAAATTGTAGATGGTTGGCCGCCGGTGTTTAATACAGAGAAGGCATCGGCGTTGGGATTTGTAAAAGACTCCTCTATGGAAGATGTCATAAACGCTTTTATCGAGGATGAATTGGATGGCTCAAAAGCTGCAATCTAGAATCACTCCAGATCCGTTGTGACTGGCGCATGATCGGATGGTTTCTCCCATCCTCTTGCCTCTCTGAGTACTCCAGATCCTATGATTTTTTGCTTAAGTGTTGGCGTTACCCAGATATGGTCCAATCTTCTGCCTTTATTTGCAGTACTCCATTCTCGGGATCTGTAACTCCACCATGTAAATAACTTTGTGGGTTCTGGGGTTAGATAACGGGCGGTATCTATCCAGTCGGACGCACTCATAAGTCTATTTAAATGATCAACTTCTATTGGTGTATGGGATACGACTTTAAGAAGCTGTTTATGAGACCATACGTCAAATTCTAAAGGTGCTATATTAAGGTCTCCTACTAGTATCATTGGATCGGTTGGTTTCCTGTTTGTGGAAAACCAGTCAGTCATTTCGGTGATAAATTTCAGTTTGTGATCAAACTTTGCATTTTTTTCGATATCGGGTTCGTCGCCCCCTGCCGGGATATAGAAATTATGAAGTTCAATTCCGTCTTGGAATACAGCTGATATGTGACGACAATCTTCTTTGCCAACCCAGTTCAAAATATTGGTCGTCTCAAATGGTATCCTTGAGATTAGAGCAACACCGTTATAACCTTTCATTCCGTTTACACAAATATGCGGATAACCAACCTCTTGGAAAACTTCGCAAGGAAACAATTCATTTGGACATTTTGTTTCTTGGAGGCAAAGAACGTCCGGTTTCAAAATTTTTAATACCTGGGTCGCCAGAGGTGCTCGTAATCTCACTGAATTTATATTCCAAGTAGTGATTCTCATAATGTCACGCTCATTTATAGTTGATCTCTAGGTCGCTTAATCCTGTGATTGTACCATAGAGATAGTCGCCTGCATTTACAGCACCTACACCGTCTGGAGTCCCAGAGTAGATAAGGTCGCCAGGTTTTAACTCAACCAGTTTCGATAAGAAAGATATTGTCTCTGGGACAGACCAGATCAAATGGTCAATACTTGACTTTTGCTTGACTTGATCATTCACCTTTAGCTCGATCGTTGCGGTTTCAATATTTTCAACATCCCCTTTTTTTGTGATTGGTGCACAGGGCGCAGAGTTATCAAAACCTTTAGCCATATCCCACGGCCTTCCTAGTTTTTTAGCTTCACTTTGTAGATCACGTCTCGTCATATCCAGACCTACAGCATAACCATATATACAGTTGGTTGCTTGTTCTTCTCTGATGTGGGATCCACCGGTTTTTAATGCAACAACCAATTCTATTTCGTGGTGAAGGTCGTTTGTCATGGAAGGATATGGAATTGTGGACCCTGATTCTACAATACTATCAAACGGCTTCATGAAGAAAAATGGCAAGTCACGATCTGGATCGTGTCCCATTTCTCGCGCGTGAGCGGCATAATTACGCCCAACACAGAATATACGACGAACATAAAAAGGATCGTCTCCGGTCACGGGTATGGATGTTGGGAGCCATTTTTCAATTGGTTTTTCCATTTTATTCCTTGCTTCATTATATTGTTATTCAAACGATTTGTTTAATTCAGGCCCATTAAACTTTTCGCAAATATTTCGGGACTAAACGCACGCAAATCTTCAGCCGACTCTCCAACGCCAATAGCATGTACAGGTAATTCAAACTTTTTGGCCAGAGATACTATCACACCCCCTCTAGCGGAGCCGTCAAGTTTTGTAACAATGAGCCCTGTGACATTAATCATCTCGAGAAAAGTAGATACTTGGCTATGGGCGTTTTGCCCAACCGTGCCGTCCAATATTAACAAACAATCATGAGGAGCATCGGGGATTTGTTTTTTTATGACCCGCACAATTTTCGCAAGTTCGTCCATTAATTCGGACCTATTTTGTAGTCGGCCTGCCGTATCTATAAGAAGAATATCGATCTGATCCTCTTTGCATTTCCCGACTGCGTCGAAGGCTAAAGCAGCTGGGTCGCTTCCTTGGGGATGCGTGATAACGGGCACCTCGGCTCGTTGCCCCCAAACCTGTAATTGTTCTATCGCAGCTGCTCTAAATGTATCGCCTGCGGCTAGGCATACTTTTTTCCCTTCATCCGTCCATCGCTGAGCTAATTTACCGATCGTAGTTGTTTTGCCGCTGCCGTTTACTCCACAAACCAGAATCACGTGGGGTTTCAGAGATATGTCTATTTTTATAGGCTTTGCGAAAGGTTTTAGTATATTGGCAATATCGCTTGCAAAAGAAACACGAATATCTTCTTCGCTTATGTCACGATTGAATTTTTTCGCAGCTAGATTTCGAGTCATCTCACTCGCTGCGTCAACTCCTAAGTCAGATGCTATCAGTAAATCCTCAAGTTCCTCAAGCGTCGCATCGTCAAGTTTTTTTTCGGTAAATAGAGATGATATCCCGTTCACCATCTTGTTAGATGACTTGGATAACCCGCTTTTTAATCTTTTAAACCAACTATTTGTGTTGCTATCGGGTGCCAATTTCAAGATCGCCTTTCGTAACTACCGTGCAGCTCTGTCGCTGTCGCTGATGTTACTGTTGCATCAATGATTTCCCCTGGGCCTTTTGAGTTTTTGATGTTCATGGGAATAAAATGTTCTGTCCTTCCAATCGAGTCTTTTTCGACTAACACTCGCTCGCTACGACCAATACAACTTTTTAAATATTTATGAAGCATATTTTGCCCAGCTTCCCTTAAAATGGTCGCTCGTGCCTTTCGCACGGCGTGTGGAACTTGGGGCATTTTTGCCGCAGGAGTGCCTTCTCTTTCAGAATAAGGAAATACGTGAAGATGAACCAGCTCAATTTCGCTTATTAAATCAAGTGATTGTGTAAACATTGTTTCCGTCTCTGTTGGAAAGCCGGCAATTAAATCGGCGCCTAGAACAATATCAGGCCGCATATCTCTAAGTTTTTTCGCGATTTCTATAACATCGTTACGCAGATGCCGGCGTTTCATCCTTTTCAGTATCATGTCGCTGCCTGCTTGTATGCTCAAATGTAAATGAGGCATCAAACGTTGTTCACTTCTTATTACTTTAAGTAAATCGGCGTCTATTTCGACAGGGTCCAAGGAGGACAATCGGAGCCTCTTTAAGTCTGGGACATGTTTTAGTAAGCGGCCCACCATATTACCCAGAGAGGGTTGCCCTGGTAGATCCGAACCATAAGATGTGAGATCTACACCAGTTAAAACAATTTCCTTATAGCCGTTATCTATCAGCATTTGCGTTTGTTCAACTAGCTTGCCAATTGGTATCGAGCGGCTATTTCCTCTAGCAAATGGTATTATACAGAAAGTACAACGATGGTCGCAGCCTTGTTGGACTTGAACAAACGCACGTACTCTATTCTCAAACCCGGCGACAAGTTGTGGGGCTACCTCACTAACATTCATTATATCGTTTACAAGGGTTTTTGGGCCGCCATCCTCATTCCAAACATGCGGCAAAAGTTTTTCTTCATTTCCCAAAACTCGATCAACTTCGGGCATGCTCGCGAATGTTGTTGGATTAAGCTGAGCCGAACAACCGGTCACTATAATTTCTGCATCGGGGTTAACTCGTCGAGCTTTCCGAATCGCCTGTCTGGCTTGCCTCTCAGCTTCAGCTGTGACAGCACATGTATTAAAAACGATACGTCGTCTCTCAGAAGTTTTGGGGAGATTGGATTTTATGATTTCTGACTCAAACGTATTAAGCCGGCATCCAAATGTTTCCACTGTATCTTTATTTGTCATATTCATCTTCATAACGACAAGACATGGTTCTTAACAGCATGAAAATCAACTTTTTTAAAGTGGGGTCATAAATTCAAACAGAGAATTGCCCTCGAAAACTGACCGTTGTTGGCCCAGTCATCAGTATTGATCCATCGTCAACCCATTCAATCTCCAAGCTTCCTCCATCGAGAACTACTTCAGCCTGGCGTCCGGTTAGGCCGTTGCGGGCCGAGGCTACTAAAACGGCGCAAGCGCCTGAACCACAAGCTTCAGTGATCCCTGCTCCTCGCTCCCATACGCGCATCCGTATTTGATGATTTGATATTACTGTTGCGAATTCGATATTTGCTCCTTTTGGAAACATTTTATTTTTTTCTAGGATCGGCCCAATCGTGCTTAAATCCACTGTGTCAGCGTCATCGCAAAAAAATACAGCATGTGGGTTTCCGATATTGACACAACAACATTCAGTAAAAGGGGCGTCTTCTAATTGAACTCGTAAAGTGTCTGCAGATTTAATTAGAGGGATGTCGTCCCAGTTGGTTTTTACTATACCCATATTGACGGAAACATCTTTATTACTGGTTCTATGGCAGTAAAGGTTGCCTGCGACAGTCTCTATTGTAATTTTTGGAAGATTGTCTTCACGCATTATTAAGTCCGCAACACATCGCGTCCCATTTCCACAGGCCTCGGCTTCACTTCCATCTGGATTATTTATCCTCAAAAAGACGTCGCCATCGCCTCTGGCAGGAAAAATTGTTAAAAGTTGATCAAAGCCAATTCCGCGTCTCCGATTCCCAAGATGAGTGATTTGAGACGAGTTTAATACGTTATCAGATAAGCGGTGATCTATAATCACGAAATCGTTTCCAAGGCCATGCATTTTTATAAATGGTATAGTCATAAGAATGATATACTGCTTTTTTTGCTTGCGGCCAATGCACTTGTCGATTTAGGTGATCAGTTTGTATATTTAGGCACAAAGTCCAATTAGGAGATGAAGAGTGGTAGTTGTTGAACATAAACCATTAGAAAAACTAGTTACAAAAATGATTCAGGCTTCTGGAAGTGAATTTGAGGAGGCTGAAGCTGTTGCGCTTAACCTCGTAGAGGCTAATTTAATGGGACACGATAGCCACGGTGTAGGTCTTGCTCCGCGTTATATGCGGCACGCTTTGACGGGAACAATGACGCCGGGTGCCGATATCTCGCTAATTACGGATAATGGTGTATATCTGCTACTCGATGGGAATATGGGGTATGGACAGACGATAGGCCGCGAGGCAATGAACCTTGGGATAGACAAAGTCAAAAGAAATGGGGCGGCAATCGTTGGGTTACGAAACGTTCATCACCTTGGCCGAATTGGTGCCTGGGGAGAATTATGTGCCAAGGCTGGATTTATTTCGATACATTACGTGAATGCAACTGGTCACAAGCCCTACGTTGCACCATACGGAGGCTATGAGGCACGATATTCCACTAATCCATATTGTACGGCTATTCCCGCCACAGAAAAGACACCGATGATGGTTTTAGATATGGCGACGAGCCGGGTAGCCCAAGGTAAGGTTCGGGTCGCCCACTATTCGGAAAAGCAACTACCTATGCCTGACGCCCTTGTTGGCCCAAATGGAAAATTAACGAGCGATCCTGGAGTGGTTTTTAGGGATCCCATGGGCGCCCTGTTATCTTTTGGTGAGCATAAAGGGTATGGCTTGGCTTTACTCTGCGATCTATTAGCGGGTGGTTTACCAGGAGGTGGTACAGCAAGACCGGAGCTAAACACCGGAGAAACAATCAGAAATAATATGTTAACTATTATAATTGACCCTATCCAATTCGAATCTGGTGTCTCCTTTGCCGCCGAATTTGATAGTTTGGTTGATTATGTGAAATCCGGACAGCCAGCAGAGGGACATGACAAAATTCGCGTTGCTGGTGAGCCAGAACAGGAATCTATGCAAAAACGAAAATTAGATGGCATTCCTATTGATTCTAATACTTGGGCCGAAATGACCAAGCTGGGGTGCGAAAATGGAATGGGCAAGTCCGATTTCGAGAAAATAGCACAAGGTTAATTACTTCTGATAAAATTAATGAAAAAATAGCGTATAATAAGAAATAATAACGCAAATCATTGACTAATGAGGCAAATAACCGTAGTTTGCGGCACTTCTCGACAGCTACAGCCGTTGAGACCTTAACGGGTTCCGTCCGTCCTCGAGTTTCGAGCACGGGCGTTTCTTTGGTTTGGTTAATAAACGGCTGGTACAATTAGGAAACTTTTACTTGTTTGAAGCCTTATCAGATCGCCTTGGGACTGTATTCGATAGACTTAAAGGTCGTGGAACCCTTAGTGAAGCAGATATCACCGCTGCAATGCGTGAAGTTCGAGTGGCGTTATTAGAGGCTGATGTTGCCCTAGATGTTGTTAAATCGTTTGTAGATAGGGTCAGAGAAAGGGCTATTGGCCAAGAGGTTATGCGATCTGTCACGCCAGGACAGCAAGTGATCAAAATTGTTAATGATAATCTTATAGAAGTACTTGGAACAGAGCCGGCCTGGATTGAACTAAATGCTGTCCCTCCCGTACCAATCATGATGGTTGGTTTGCAAGGAGGAGGAAAAACAACAAGTACTGCTAAAATAGCGGCCAGGTTAACCAAGCGCGATAAGAAAAAGGTGCTGATGGCCTCGCTCGATGTCGCGCGGCCGGCTGCTCGTGAACAGCTGAAAGTTTTGGGCGAACAGATAGATGTTACCACTTTGCCAATGGCGAAAGGTGAGACAGCATTATCCATAGCCAAAAGAGCTATGACTGCTGCCCGGCTGCAAGGGTTTGATGTTGTAATGCTTGATACTGCGGGTCGTGTAACGGTTGATCAGGCGTTAATGGAGGAAATTCGTCAAATTCGGGATGAGGTTAAACCAGTTGAAACCTTACTAATTGCAGACGCGTTAACTGGGCAAGATGCTGTTACAACAGCAAAAAACTTTCAAGAAAATCTCGGAATTTCAGGGATTGTGCTGACGCGGTTGGATGGAGACTCCCGAGGTGGGGCGGCCTTATCGATGCGGTCTGTGACGGGTGTGCCAATTAAATGTGTTGGTACGGGAGAAAAACTTGAAGATTTAGAAGACTTTAATCCTGAGAGAGTTGCAGGTCGCATATTAGGTATGGGTGATGTAGTCGGATTAGTAGAAAAAGCTGCAGAAAACATAGAAGTAGAAGACGCGGAACGGCTAGCTGCGAAAATGCAAAAGGGACTATTTGATCTTGATGATATGTTGAGCCAATTGCAACAAGTATCAAAAATGGGGGGACTCGGAGGTTTAATGAGTATGTTGCCCGGTGTCAGTAAACTACAAAAACAGATGGCGGGAGCAGGTGTTGATGATAAATCTATTCGACGTCAGGCTGCTATCATTCAATCTATGACCAAACAAGAACGCAAAACGCCAAAAATACTTAATGCCTCAAGAAAAAAACGAGTAGCTTCTGGTTCAGGCACATCAGCTCAGGAAATTAATCGGCTATTGAAGCAGCACATGGAAATGGGTCGAATGATGAAGAAAATGGGCAAAATGGGCGGGCTAAAAGGTTTGAGTTCGATGTTTGGGGGTGCGTCTTCGTCTGATGGCGATCCCGCAGCTGGCGCTGATCAAAATATTTTAGATTCTTCAGGAAAGTTAAAAATTCCACAAGGATTATTAGATGGAAACAAAGGAGCCTTTCCGGGGTTCCCTCGTTTCCCAAACAAGAGATAAATTTTTACAATTATGCTAAAAGGAATAAAGGCATGGCACTTAAGATAAGATTAGCCCGTGGCGGCGCTAAAAAAAGACCGTTCTATAGGATTGTTGTTGCAGAGAATACAGCACCGAGAGACGGATTATTTATTGAAAAAATTGGCACTTACAATCCTATGGTGGCAAAAGATCACCCTCAACGTTTGGTGGTGCAAGAAGATCGTGTGAAGCACTGGCTATCAGTTGGAGCCCGTCCAACTGATAGAGTTCACAAGTTCCTAGCTTCATTAGATCTGATGCCAGCTTTTGAGTATAGAGAACAACCCAAAAAATCTGCGCCAGGCAAAAAGAGAATAGAGCGTGAGGCCGAAGCCGCGGCCAAAGCAGCAGCAGCAGAAGAGGCCCCAGCAGAAGAGGCCCCAGCAGAAGAGGCTCCAGAAGAAGAGGCTCCAGCAGAGAAAGAGAAGTCATAGTAATTAAATAGATTGGACGCTATCCAACTGGAGTTAGTGAAATGTCACAACGAGTCTGTTTGGGTGTAATTATTGGGGTGCACGGTATTAAGGGTCTAGTGCGCATCAAAAGCTACACACAAACAGATAGTGATTTAGTGTCGTATGGAAATCTCGAAGACACGGTCGGAAATAAATTAAAACTCAAGATAAAGGGGCGAGCAAAATCGGCCCTATTAGCAGAAGTTGAAGGGGTTGTTGACCGAACCGGCGCCGAAAAATTAAAAGGGGAGAAACTTTTTATTTCAAGAGATGCGCTACCTACTCCTGGTGAAGACGAGTTTTATTATGCTGACCTTGTTGGTCTTTCAGTTTATGATCATAAAGAAGTTTTTATTGGAAAAGTGAGTGGCGTGCATGATTTTGGGGCTGGAGCGCTACTCGACGTTGATCTGGACGGATCTGATAAGTCAGCTTTGATTCCTTTCACCAAAGAATGTGTGCCTGTAGTCGACCTGGATGCTAAAAAACTTATAATAGAACCAACCTTAGGTTTAATTGATGACAGTGATGAAAATTTTAATAGCAAAATGACCCCTGAAAAGAATGGGGAGGTCAAATCATGCATGTAAAAGGACCGCGATATTCGTGGAATGCAACGGTTCTAACCCTTTTCCCTGATATGTTCCCAGGGCCTCTAGGGCAATCTTTAGCTGGAAAGGCGTTAAAAACAGGAATTTGGTCACTAAAATTACTAGACATTCGAGCTTTTGCGGGCGATAAGCACCGCTCAGTAGACGCGCCACCCTTTGGGGGTGGGGCTGGAATGATTTTGAGGCCAGATGTGATGGACGCTGCGTTGGCTTCTGTAGATCAGTTGCCGGGACGCAGAATATACCTCTCGCCGAGAGGTAAAAGTTTTGATCAGTCGGTAGCAGAATCTTTAGTTGAAGACCCAGGCGTGGTCTTAATATGTGGGAGGTTTGAAGGTCTCGATCAACGGCTAATAGACGCTAGAAACTTGGAAGAGATAAGTCTTGGTGACTATGTCTTATCAGGTGGCGAAATTGCTGGCTTAGCCGTTCTTGATGCCTGTGTTAGGTTGTTGCCAGGCGTTTTAGGGTCGGAAGAAGGTTTAAAAGAGGAAAGTTTTACAAAAGGGTTGCTTGAGTACCCTCTTTATACTCAGCCGAGGGAATGGAAAGGAAAAACTGTTCCAGAAGTCTTGTTGTCAGGCCACCATGGCGATATAAAAACATGGCAGCGTGAGCAAGCAGAAATGGTTACACGGGATCGGCGTCCAGATCTTTGGGCACGGTATCGGGAAAAAAGTTGAATGGAAAGGTCTTGTTACTACAGAGGCCGCAATAAAATATGGAGTTGGGCGGATGAACATCGTCGAAAAGATTAGCCAAGATCAAATTGATAAAGTAGCGGAAGGCAGGCCTGTTCCAGAATTTGGACCTGGCGACACACTAAAGGTCCATGTCAAAGTAGTTGAAGGTACGCGAGAGAGAGTTCAAATTTTCGAAGGCGTATGTATCGCGCGCAAAGCTGACTCGATTAATTCTAATTTCACGGTGCGAAAAATTTCGTATGGCGAGGGAGTGGAAAGAGTTTTCCCCCTATATTCCCCCAGAATAGATCAGATAGAAGTTGTTCGACGGGGTAGAGTGCGTCGAGCCAAATTATACTATTTGAGAGGACGCAGAGGTAAATCGGCAAGAATTGCAGAAAAAATTCAGCGGACCAGCAAAAGTTCTGAGAGCTAATAGCAAGGGTACTAAAGTGGATCAGTTTAGCTAAACGGATTAAAAATCCCTAGATACTTGGGCAAAACCTATTATCAATATGATGATACAATAACGCATTAGGCCTGTTGTCCAATAAGTATAAAATCAGCTTTGTCAGTTAGATTTTTTCAATTAGAGTTTTTAAGAGATACATACCGACTCCCACATGGGAGCTTCTGGGGACCGACATTGGTAGTAATGGGAGACGCTGTAAGATGTCAAAGCCACGCACACTTTTTGATAAAATATGGGATGCTCATCTAGTTGACACACAAGATGACGGCACTTGCTTGATATATATCGATAGGCATCTTGTTCATGAGGTTACAAGTCCGCAAGCATTCGAGGGGCTAAGAACTGCCGGCAGACGGGTCAGGAGAACTGACCTTACTTTAGCTGTGGCCGATCACAATACACCGACCACCGATATATCAGAGGGTATTGCCGAGGAAGAGTCCCGTATCCAAGTCGAAACCTTAGAGGAAAATGTAAAAGAATTTGGTGTTCCTTATATTGATCTCAACGATGCGCGGAGAGGCATAGTCCACATTATTGGACCAGAGCAAGGTTTCACCCAACCGGGTATGACAATCGTTTGTGGTGATAGCCATACCGCGACGCATGGCGCTTTTGGTGCTTTGGCCTTTGGAATTGGTACGTCTGAGGTAGAACATGTCTTAGCCACGCAGACATTGCTCCAAAAGCCAGCCAAAAACATGAGGGTAACCGTAGAGGGGTCTTTACCAACTGGCGTGACAGCAAAAGACGTGATTCTTGCTGTGATTGGAAAAATTGGAACAGCGGGTGGCACAGGGCATGTCATCGAGTTTGCAGGTGAGGCTATTAAAAATCTTTCTATGGAATCAAGAATGACTGTCTGTAATATGGCAATTGAGGGCGGAGCGAGAGCTGGTATGATTGCCCCAGATGAAACCACCTTTGAATATATGAGAGGAAAGCCGATGGCACCAAAGGCTGGGGCGTTTGAGCAGGCGGTAGCTTATTGGAAGACATTACCGTCAGATGAAGGTGCTGTATACGATAAGGAAGTTGTTCTCAAGGCTTCTGATATAGTGCCCCAGGTTACTTGGGGCACTAATCCTGAAGAAGTAGTGCCAATAACAGGGCTAATCCCCAATCCAGATGATATTGAGGATGCAGTCAGACGTTCAAAAATTGAACGATCGATCGAATACATGGGTTTAAAAGCGGGAACTCCGATATCGGAGGTCCAAATTGATAAAGTTTTTATAGGCTCGTGCACGAATGGGCGTATTGAAGACTTGAGAGCTGTCGCGGAAGTTGCGAAAGGTAGGAAAGTCGCCTCGGGGGTCCACGCTATGATTGTTGCAGGCTCAGGTTTGGTTAAAGAACAAGCAGAAGAAGAAGGCCTTGGAGCCATCTTCGAAGAAGCTGGCTTCGACTGGCGTCAGGAACCGGGATGCTCTATGTGCTTGGCGATGAATGCCGACAAATTAGAGCCCGGCGAACGATGTGCATCCACGTCAAACCGAAATTTTGAGGGTAGGCAAGGTCCTGGTAGTCGAACGCACCTAGTTAGCCCAGCAATGGCGGCTATGGCAGCAATAAAAGGTCGGTTGGCCGATGTTCGTGATTTGTAGAAGTCAGGGGGGGGTTTAAATAATGGAGAAATTTGATAAGCATAGAGGCGTTGCAGCGCCCCTTAATATGATTAATATCGATACTGACAAATTAATTCCAAAACAATTCTTGAAAACTATAAAAAGAACTGGATTGGGAAAACATCTGTTTAACGAGATCCGGTTTAACGCCGATGGAAGCGAAAATGAAGACTTTGTGTTAAACAAGCCCGCGTATCGTGAGGCAAGTATACTAGTAGCTGGCGATAACTTTGGTTGTGGATCTTCTCGTGAACACGCGCCGTGGGCCTTATTAGATTATGGCGTGAAGTGCGTTATTTCTACCAGCTTTGCAGACATCTTTTTTAACAACTGTTTCAAAAATGGTATTTTACCCATCGTGGTCTCAAAGGAAGAGCTGGATCAATTGATGGATGATGCAGACAATGGAGCGAATTCAGTTTTAGATATAGATTTGGAAAACCAGCATATAGGTCGCCCTAATGGGGAGAAAATAAAATTTGAAATTGATGAATTTCGTAAGCACTGTCTGATAAATGGTTTAGATGACATCGGTTTGACCATGCAAAAGCAATCTAATATTGATGATTTTGAAAAGAAACGTGAAGCAGAAAAGCCTTGGATTTAAACTGGGCGACGCTTAGCTGCTGAAAAACGGGGATTGATTTTAAGGAAACTGAGATGGCATCAAATAGAAAATTACTTGTACTACCGGGTGATGGAATTGGGCCCGAGGTTGTGGGGCAAGTCCTAAGAGTTGTTGACTGGCTTGGCGCTAAACGGTCTTTGTCGTTTGACCTACAGGAGGGGTTGGTTGGTGGAGCGGCATATGATGCACACGGGACACCATTAACGGATGAAACCCTCGGTGATGCAGTTAGTGCCGATGCTGTTTTGTTTGGATCGGTTGGTGGTCCAAAATATGATGATTTACCGTTCGAGCTAAAACCCGAAAGAGGCTTGCTGCGCCTGCGAAAGGAGATGGATCTTTTCGCGAACCTTCGCCCTGCAATGGTTTTTGATGCAATGGTAGACTCTTCAACATTGAAAAAGGAAGTGATAGCAGGCCTTGATATTTTAATCCTTCGTGAGCTCACAGGAGGTATTTATTTCGCTGAACCTCGTGGCATCGAGGAATTACCTAATGGAGAAAAGAAAGGTTACGATACAAATTTATATACGACGTCAGAAATTGAAAGAATTGGCCGAGTAGCAATTGACCTTGCTCGAAAGCGACGTGGAAAAGTTACGTCAGTTGAAAAAGCTAATGTAATGATGTCGGGGATACTCTGGCGCGAAGTTATGGATAATTTATTTAAAGGTGAAGCTCAAGGCATTGAAACAGAACACATGTATGCTGACAATTGTGGAATGCAGTTAGTGAGAAACCCAAAACAGTTTGATGTTATAGTAACAGATAATCTTTTTGGTGACATGTTATCAGATTGCGCAGCTATGCTAACTGGGTCTTTAGGGATGCTTCCGTCGGCCTCTTTAGGGGCGGTAGATGAAACCACTAAAAAGAGATTTGCACTTTATGAACCGGTACACGGGTCAGCTCCAGATATCGCAGGAAAGAAAATGGCTAATCCTATAGCCGAACTCTTAAGCTTCTCCATGTCCTTACGATACTCCTTTGATATGCAGGAGGACGCAGACTTGATTGACAATGCTATACAATCTGTTCTGGCATCTGGCATCAGAACACCTGACATTATGCAGAATGGAATGACGTTAGTTTCGACTGATGCAATGATGGACAATATCCTCAAAGCACTGGACCAATCGGTTTAAAAACCTTTGATGAGTGCATCATGAAAATTCAAATTGATTAAAAGTCTCCTTTTAAATTCATTTGAAATATTAGGACTGGGCAAGTTATGAGTTTTAAAATCGCAGTAGTTGGCGCAACAGGCGCGGTCGGCAGAGAAATGCTACAGACTCTTGAGGAGCGGAGTGTTCCGATTAAGGAAATTGTAGCATTAGCCTCTGAAAAATCTTTGGGTAAAGAGGTGTCGTTCGGAGAGAAAAAGCCTCTAACGGTTCAAAATCTTGAAACCTTTGATTTCACAGGCTGCGATATAGCTTTATTCTCTGCGGGCGGTGCCATAGCAGAAAAATTTGGACCAAAGGCAGCTCAACAGGGCGCTGTGGTCATCGATAATAGCTCGCGTTGGAGAATGGAATCTGACATACCGTTAATAGTTCCAGAAGTGAATTCAGCAGCGTTGGCTGGATATTCAAAAAGAAATATAATAGCTAATCCAAATTGCTCTACTGCTCAGCTTGTCATGGCTTTAAAGCCTTTACACGATATTTTTAAAATTAATCGCGTAGTTGTCTCAACTTATCAGTCAGTGTCGGGAGCGGGCAGCACAGGTATGGATGAGTTGTTCAATCAGACGCGGGCCGTTTACGTTAATGATCCAATAGAAAATAAAGAATTCACGAAAAAAATAGCTTTCAACTGCATCCCTCATATCGACATATTTATGAATGATGGATTTACAAAAGAAGAATGGAAAATGACGGCCGAAACCCGTAAAATCTTGGACCCAAATATTAATGTTGTTGCACATTGTGTCAGGGTTCCGGTCTTTATTGGTCATGCGGAGGCCGTTTTCATAGAGACAGATAAACCAGTGGATGAACAAGGAGCACGTGACGTTCTAGGTTCATTCCCAGGAGTCATAGTTGTTGATCATCGTGAAGATGGTGGATATGTGACACCAGAGGAATGCGCCGGGGAAGATGGCGTCTATATTAGTAGATTGCGACGTGACCCCACCGTAAAAAACGGTCTAGTATTCTGGTGTGTGTCGGATAACCTCCGTAAAGGCGCAGCGTTGAATGCAGTACAAATTGCGGAAGCACTGATTGAAAATCATCTAACGCCGACGGGATAACAATTTCACTGTGAATAAAGTAAAAAAATTATTTGTGGTTACTTGGCTTTTTAATCTGTGATAATTGTTTCAAGACGGGCAACACACTCAATTCTTTTGAACCCTCTTTTTGCGTTTCGCTAACAACTAGTGAACACGCCTCAGTTGCAAAATTAAGTGCGTTGTATAAATCCTTTGTATGCAAAAAAGCACCCGTAAATAAAGCGGAAAATAAGTCCCCGGTTCCACTAAATTTGCGATTTAGTTTAGGTGTCGAAATGGCCCAGAATGCGTCACTGGTTACCACATAGTTTGTGAGGGTTTCAAATTCAGGAATACCTGTTACTACAACAGTCTTGGCGCCACGTTTTATCAAATACTTTGAAGCTGTTTTCAATGAGGAAACATCGTTTATCTTAGATCCAGATAACCAACCTAACTCACTTTGGTTGGGGAGTATGATATCAGCTTTCGGAAGAAGGTCATTTTTAAAAGCTTCAATCAAGCCATTTTCCACATAAATTTGATCATCATCTCCAATCACAGGGTCTAGTAGATAGATAGCTGTTTCGTTTTGCTCTTTTATTAATTCTATTGTCTGTGAAACCGTTTTGGCAGTCTCCACCTCACCTAAATAACCAGACAAAACTGCATCACATTCGCTGAGTATATTAAGGTTCGTCAAACCATTGATCTCTTCTTGAAGCTTGTGGGCCTCTTTGACTGAGCCCGTGAAGCTTCCATAGCCGGGATGGTTCGAGAAATTGACGGTATCAACGCACCATACATCATAGCCCAAAGCTTGAAGTACGGGTCTTGCGATGTTGTTTCCAACGTATCCAAATATGACCGAAGATTGGATGCTTAGTACAGCCACAGTATATAATAGATCCTTAAGAAACTAACTAATATAGGGTTTAAGATGCGTATTTATTTGATGTCGCATTTCACGATCAAAGCTTTTCATCAGGCGTTCAACCAAATTATACCATAAACGAGACTGAAGATTCGGGGATGCATCCTCGCGCAAGGTTTGTGATCGTGATGCAGATGCTCGTGCAATCGATTTCTCTTGGTCTTTAAAGATTTCTAGTCTCACATTTACGTTAGCTTTAAAGCGTTTTGATTGATCTATTGAAAATATACCCTTAATCCCCTTTTGTATTTTCAAGTTTTCCTGAATGACTGACCCATTCGTTATGACAAACTGGGCTATGCCAGATTGACCAATTGGCCGCAAAATATCAGATGCCCAACGCTCAGCGCTTGCACCTGGCGATATGGGAACGAGATGTTCCACATTAGGAAATTTAAATGGCATTTTGAATTCATTAATAATTTGGATCCTTTTGACATCTAACTGAATTATACTCTGATGTTTAAAGGTTAGCTCGGGTAAAGGATTTTCAAGGTTAGGTGTATCGCAGCCGGCTAGTGGAATAAATAATACAAAAATGAATAGCAGTTTTTGATAAAGCTTTTCCCTAGTGATTAATTCAGTTTCTTTGATTATATCTCTCACTGAATACTCCGGTTTGTAACTATACAGGGCGACTTAGCTTTTTGGACTCATCAATTCTCACAAGCGCTTCATCATCGTAAATTCTCTCGGTCTTACAAAACTCACAAGTCACCGTTATTACACCATCAACTTTCATATCATCCCTTTCTTGAATATCAAGGGAATGCAGTAGTCTCTCAACTTTTTCTACTGAACATCTACATTGAGCTATTATAGGCTTAGTGGGATATACTCGTACACCAGTTTCATGAAATAACTGGAATAAAAGCTTCTCAGGCGTTTCTAGATTATTGAGTAACTCAGCATGTTTACAGCTACCAAGCATAACTGCGGCATTGCGCCATCCCTCATCATATTCATCTTCCGTTATTCCTTTAGGAACGCCCTTTCCGCCAGAGAATCCAACCCGCTGTAACATTATGGCACCGCCCTTCCAATTCGCATCGGATGATTGCTCTACTGCTAGACTTATTACGGTCTCAAGTTGTTCCGAATTTTGAAAATAGGCGTGTGTACAGTCGACTAGACTTGAACTAGATAACTCTACTATTCCTTGATAGCGCTCGCCTTTATCGCCTTGATCTACTGTGAACGCTATATATCCACCACCTGTAAGTTTTTGAAGTGGAGGTTGGTCTCCGAGTTGTAGGTTCAATGATCTTAACTGCTCAGCATTAAAGCTGGCATAGCCGCGTAACTCGCCTTTGCTTGTAACGTCTGCCATCAGGGTTTTTATAGGGCCTTTGCCGCTTACTTGTAATGTGAATACACCCTCATATTTGAGTGCACTAGATAGGCATGGAGCTAACACAAGCATTTCACCCAACAAATGTGCTACGGGATCGGGGTATTTGTGCTTTTCGAGTATAGATGTAGCCGCTGTGCCTAAAGTTACATATCTACCTCGAAGATAATGAGGTTCGATTTGGAAGGGTAAAATAGCATCGCACAATCCATCTCTTTTTTTGTTCGCCGTGTAGCGGGGCGCGTGTGTCACTTTAGACACCATAGTAAAATGGCTTTTTGTGTATGGAGACGGTTTTCAGCTTCATCCCAAACAATCGATTGGGGTCCATCTATAACTTCTCCAGTAACTTCTTCTCCACGATGTGCCGGTAAACAATGCATAAATATAGCATCAGAAGATGCTAGGCTCATCAGTTTTTTATTCACTTGATAAGCGGCTAGTCGGTTGTGGGGACTCTGGTTATCATCTCCCATCGAAGTCCAAGTGTCTGTAACAACACAATCAGCACCAGTCACCGCCTCTACGGGATCGTCGTACATTTCAACGGAGCTATTATTTTTCCTAGCCCAATCGAATAGGGCCGTATCAGGCGAGTGCTCTACGGGACAGGCGATACGAAGGTTAAAATTAAATTTAACTGCCGCGTGAATCCAAGATGATGCCATATTATTTCCATCCCCACTCCAGGCTACAGTTTTGCCTTCGATTGGGCCTAAGTGTTCCTCAAAAGCCATTACATCGGCTAAGAGTTGGCAGGGATGTGAACTGTTGGTTAGGCCATTGATGACCGGCACCGTTGCAAATTCCGCCATCTCAGCGATTTTTTCACGCTCAAATGTTCTCATCATTATACAATCAACATATCGAGAAAGGGCCCGAGCTGTATCAGCAATACTCTCTCCTCGCCCCGTTTGTAATTCTGAGCTATTTAGAACAATCACATCCCCACCAAGTTGTTTCATACCAACTTCAAATGAAACGCGGGTGCGAGTGGAAGGTTTTTCAAATATCATTGCTAAGGCTTTTCCTGCAAGGGGTAGGTCTAGGCCTGCCTTTCCATCCTTCAGTTCTTTTGCATGATCTACTATGAATCGTAGTTCATTAGCGTTAATACTGTCTAAATCAAGAAAATGTCGATCGGTTGCCGTCATATCACGGTCCTCATGGTCGGTAGTAAATCAAATTAAGGGGGTTTATCGGTAAATATGCCGTTTTTAGGTTGGCATTGTTTTGCACACTTTACTCATTATTTCAACCGCTTCATCCAATTCATTGATTTCTACATTCAGCGGTGGCAATACTCGTAATACATTGTCTCCAGCGACTACAGTCAGTAATTTTTGATTTCTGAACTCTGTCATCAAATCTAAATTCGAAATACAACACTTAAGGCCTAGCATCAGTCCTGTGCCACGGACTGAATCAATGATGTTAGGGTATGAATTAGCCAAATTATCTAATTGATTTTTTAAATAATCGCCTTTTTCTCTAACAGAACTTAAAAAATCCGGCTCTAACATAACGTCTAAAACAGCATTGGCTGCCGCCATAGCTAAAGGGTTCCCGCCATATGTTGAACCATGGGTGCCAGGAACCATCCCTGCTGCGGCTTTCTCTGTAGCTAATACAGCGCCAACCGGGAAACCGCCTCCAATTCCCTTGGCTAAACCCATTACATCTGGTTCCATACGGGCTAACGAATAGGCGAAAAGACTGCCTGATCGGCTCATACCACACTGAACTTCATCAAAAATTAACAAGGCGTCGAATTCATCGGCTATTTTTCTCAATTCCCGAAGGTACTCTGCTGTTGCAGGATTGATTCCGCCCTCGCCCTGAATTGGTTCAACTAATATAGCTGCAGTGGTTTCGTCCATCGCCGCTCGCATTTCATTCAGGTTTCCGAAAGCGACATGCTTAAATCCACCGGGTCGTGGTCCAAAGCCCTCTCTATATTTATCATTATCACCGGCAGATAGTGTTGTTAAAGTGCGTCCATGAAAAGATCCAGTAGCACAAACTATTTGGTCGCGCTCTGGTCTTCCGTTAGCGAACTGATATTTTCTGGCAACTTTTAATGCGCCTTCTATGGCTTCGGCACCGGAATTACAAAAAAATACGGTATCTGCAAATGAATTATCTACTAATCGATCAGCAAATCTTTGTTGTTCGGGGATATTATAAAGATTTGATACGTGCCATAGTTTCCCAGCTTGTTCTTGGAGTTTTTTCACTAAATGTGGATGCGCATGCCCCAGAGAGTTTGTGGCGATGCCCGTAGCAAAATCCAAATATCTTTCACCGGTCGCAGTGTATAGATAAGAGCCTTCCCCGTAATCGAAAGCTATGTCTATTCTTCCGTAAGTAGGCATCACGGCTGTAACCACGATCGTTCTCCTTAATATTAGATCAAATCGTCAGGAACTGAAGAAAACTCTATAAATATAAAAATCAAACCCCTACAGGTGTTGTATGTCAAGCAGCTTAAAGTTTGCCCTCTGAAAATAAGGATACCAGTATAAAGCATCTATTATCTCAAGGGAACTTGTTTAGATCATTATAACATTAATTAGCAGATAATTCTCTGAAATGTTTTGATAATTTCAATCCTTGGCCTTGATAGTTAGACCCAAAATCTTGTGTTCCATATAATCTCTCTGGCACTTGTGTCATCCGCTCATATATAAGTCGACAGACAGTTTGACCATCTTCTATAAGAAACGGAACGTCATGAGATCTAACCTCTAAAACCGCACGAGTGCCAGCGCCGCCAGCTGATTTGTGCCCAAACCCAGGGTCGAAAAACCCGGCATAATGCACTCTAAATTCTCCAACCTTGGTATCGTAGGCACGCATTTCGGCAGCATAATTAATCGGTACCGTAACAAACTCTTTTGACATTAATATATAAAACTCGTCAGGATTCAGTATTAAGGCTGGGGGTCGATTTTTCTGCTTATAGACTGGTTCCCAGTAGTCTAATACAGAACATGAGCCTGGCTTATCAATATCGACGATGGCGGTGTGGGGTTTTGCCCTGTAACCAATTAGTCCAGTTTTTGGGTCCCCAGCTAAATCAACACTAATTGCTACCCCATTATTTATATCTATTTTATCTTTGTTCGTAGCTACAAGTCCCTCAGTTTCCTGTAATTTACGCATCGCGGAATCCGCTGCAACGGGATGCCCTTTTCTAAATCGCAATTGATTTAACGTACTGCTTTTTCGAACTAAAATACTAAAAGTTCTAGGAGAAATTTCAGCATAAAGCGGTCCGTTATAGCCACTACAAACCGTTTCAAACTCGGATGTATAGTCGGTCAGCAAACGGGTAAACACATCTAATCTGCCTGTTGAGCTCTTTGGGTTAGCGGTTCCTGAAATACCGCTATTTAACCGAAGTGATTCTTGAAGCGGAACAATATAAACACATCCTTTTTCCAGAACCGCCCCATTAGATAGGTCGATTTGATGCATCTCCATAGTCTTTAGTTTTTCTTGAACAGTGGCATGATGTCCCGGTAAAAAACTTGCTTGTACACGATATGCAACACCGCTTAATCTAAGATCTATACTTGCAGGTTGGATCTGCTTTTCTAGGATATCGGCCTCACTGATGACTCTTCCCGAAGCGATCATATTTTTAATCGTCTGACTGGCTAGTATGCCAGTAGAGTATTCAGGGTGTGGGTCAGAATTAGGAGGCATTAGACAGTTTCTCATTTGTTGTAACTGAGTGGTGTAGCAATTTTTATTGAGCCTGAAAAGATATTAGTATTTTGAGAGTCATGCCCGGTTAAATCTTATAACTTTAAATAATAGTTTGATAACTTTAAAATCGCGAGTACACATAAAATATAAACATGGGCATCTCAATAATATTTTAGTGTTGGTAAAAGGGTGTTAGCGCATTGAAGCCAAAATCAATAACCCACCAAGCGTTGAGAAATGCTGGATTACGTTATCTTGAGCGATATGCTGCCTCAACACAATCATTGCGCGATGTTTTAACCAGACGTATCTCAAAAGCTCAGTATTCGGATAGTCCTGACCCCTGCACTTTGAAACGATGGATAGACGATATAATTGAACAATTTACAAACGCGGGTTTGCTAAATGATCGGCTGTTTGCCCAAGCTAGGGCGGAAGCTTTGTTTAACAAGGGAAGTTCAATCAAAATGATACGCTCAAAATTGACTAAGAAAGGTATCGTTGGCGTTGTTTTGGATGAAGTCGTTTCCGACTTGGTGGATGAATGGAAGAACCCGGATCTAAGAGCGGCGATTCGATTTTCTCAACGCAAGAAGATCGGGCCGTTTCGTGTTAGAGGGGACCGTGACGTATTCATCAGGCGTGACTTAGCCAGTCTAGGAAGAGCCGGGTTTTCATTTGCGATAGCAAAAAAAATAGTACATGCATTCGATTCTGAGTGCCTAAACGAAGACGACGGATGTTAATTTCTATCCGCCGTCATTTAGATAATTAAAGTTTAGAGTTTAGTTAAAACATATTCGGCACTTGAGACTTCAAATGCCCCAGGCTCTTCAGACAACATCTCTGTAACTACTCCATCATCAACAATCATAGCGTATCGGGCTGAACGCATACCCATGCCAGCTTCCATTCTATCAAGTTCTTGCCCAATTGCTTTTGTGAAATAACCACTGCCGTCCGCCAGCATCATGACTTTATCTTCAACATTCTGATCTAAGCCCCAAGCATCCATAACAAACGCATCATTCACCGAGAGACATGCTATAACGTCAACATTTTTGGCTTTTAATTCACTATATTTATTGACGAAACCGGGTAGATGTTTAGCCGAGCAAGTTGGCGTGAAGGCGCCAGGTACAGCAAAAAGGACTACCTTTTTTCCAGAAAAAAGTTCCTTTGTTGAAATGTCGGTTATCCCGTTGGCTGTTTTATGCTTTAAGTTCACCTCGGGGATTGCATCACCTGACTTTATACTCATTCAAATATTCCTTTCTAATTACGACGGTCTGTTATTTAAGATGTTTAGTTTGCAGAACTGCCTTAGTCTATAAATGCCCTTTATATAAAACAAATTATTTTTCTAAGATATGCTGGTTAATCCAGATTCATTTAACGAGGTTCTCTGGA
Source organism: SAR116 cluster bacterium AG-447-C21 (assembly GCA_003212315.1). Lineage (GTDB taxonomy): Bacteria > Pseudomonadota > Alphaproteobacteria > Thalassobaculales > Thalassobaculaceae > UBA7326. The sequence continues at coordinate 60,098 of QCQB01000006.1, forward strand.
CCGAGCGCGTCCCTGAAAGCTTTCAACATACTGGAATCGCTTAATAATTCGGGAAGAACTATGCCATCTACTTTGGCCGGCCCATAAATAACATTGAAAGGGATTCCAAATCTTTTATAAGATTCCAAGTATGATAAAATAGTTGGATCAGGTAGCGTCCAGTCTGCCTGCATTTTTATGATGTTTTTATCGGATAACAATGCTTTTGAGAGCTCGCCAGACAGAAGGACGCTCTTATTAATTTGGCATGTGAGACACCAATCTGCTGTCACATCAACGAAAACACCCTTTCCATCTTTCACAAATTTTGGAATCAAGCCAGGATTAAAATCTTGCCATATTATTTTTTCGCCTGTTGTTAAGGTATTTATCAGCGGGCTATTTGCGTTTCTGATTGCTGAAGGCGGTTCTGAATACGCGATTATAAAAAGAGCTGCCATACCGATGAGTGCACTCAAGAATTTTAGGGAACCACGACGGCTTAGATGAAAAACCCATACTGTTATAAATGCTGAAGTAATCAATGTAAGACTAATGATAAATGAATTGGTATTTAACTGTTTGTATAAAATAGATAAAATCCAAATAGCAGTAAAAATTAGAATAATTCCTAAAAAGGCTTCTAATTTATTCATCCAGGCCCCAGGACGTGGTAAAAATCTCAAAAGCTCTGGCCGGATGGATATCAACAAATATGGTAGTGACAACCCTAACCCCATTGTTAGAAATATCGACAATATTTCGATAGGACCTTGGCTTAATGCAAAACTTAGCGCAGTGCCTACAAAAGGTGCAGAACAGGGCGTAGCCAGAACGGTAGCAAATGCTCCAGTAAGGAAATGCTCAACCTTAGAACTATTGTTTTCATGCAAGTTGATCAAGCTAGCTGATCTGTTTTCGAGCCAAAGAAGAGATTGTGGAACTTGAAAATTAAGCCAACCAAATAAGTTGCCTGCGAAGGCAAGTAAAATAAGGCAAATGAAACCTAAAAAAACGGGTTGTTGAAAGTGCATACCCCAACCAATACTTACGCCGCCTTGTTTTAGAATAATTGTTAATATAGCTATGACCAAAAAAGAAAAAATTACGCCAGACGCGGAGTAAATAAATCCATTCCTAACGGCCCTTCGGTCTAAGCCAGACGAGCGCGTCAGTTGGAGAAGTTTTATTGTTAATACGGGAAGAACACATGGCATGAGGTTTAAAATTAAACCTCCTATTAACGCTGCTAGTAAAACGGTAAGCCAATTAAAACTGGTGTAGGATTGGACGGGTTTAGTGACTAATTTCCCGCGTATAGATCTTCTCACTTCTATAGACTTTTTGCCGTCCACAACAGTTATCGTAATAGGTATCCCAGTAAGATTGGTATCTATCGGTATATCATTGGATAAAATGAACGACGCATTTAACCGGTTGTTTGAGATAGAAACCTCCGGTTTTCCAAATCTAAAAGCGTTCTCTGATTCAATAAAAACATCGGGTTTGATGAGAGGGTGCTTCGATTTTACTGTAATAAGGATTGAGTTTTTGTTAGCGTTGACACTAAGGATCTTAAATCCTGGCCAAGTTGCTTTCGTTGGCACGCGCTTCTCGAACGAATAAATCGATGCCGCGTGTTCTGTTTTTACTGTATTGCCAACTGGGATTGTTAAATTAAGATCTCCGTCTATAGGAACACAAATATCCTTACATGCAAGTGCTGTGATATTTGCTTGCAAAACTAATGGTTCTTTCGTCGTTTCTACGGTCGCTGTTATTGGGAATATGATCTTCTTTTCATATCCATAATTTTGCATATCTTCAAAAATAAATCGTTTGGGCGCTGGCCAAAACCATTTTATTTCAGATAAGTTTTCGTTATTCTCAAAGTTAATTTCTGGCGGGTATCCTGCGTCTCCAGGATTGCGCCAATAAATCTTCCAACCATCTTTGAGTTCGAATTCTAAACCAAGTGGCACTTTATTAGAGGCGCCTATATTACTTATTCCACTAATTAGGCGAAAGTTAGCCATCTCTGTAAAAACCCAATTAGAAACCCCAGCAGCCTTGGGAGATGCTTGAGTTGGTATTATAAAAATCATGATAATAAACAGAAGAATTTTTTTGTATGACATGATTTTAAAATTTTTCATTTGAATTAACTAGAATCCATCCATTTTCATTTAAATTATAAAAGTACTTAGTGGATAGAACAAATGCGCTTAATGTATGTGCATAGAGTTTAAAATGTCAGCAAACTATGGGATCACCTCTTTAACTGGGACAATGTCTAAAATGGAAAGTCCATTTCTTTCAGGAAAACTAATTATAGCTATGCCTACCATGAGTGATCCTCGTTTCAAACGGTCCGTTGTTTGTATCTGTGCCCATAACGAAGATGGGGCTATTGGTATTATAATCAATAAGATAATAGAATCCCTTTCTTTTTCCAAAATTATCAAACAGCTCAGACTCAAAAAAAATAAGGTTAAAAGGGATTACTCGGAGCCAATTTATTTTGGAGGGCCAGTAGAGACAGAGCGAGGTTTCATATTGCATACCGCTGACTATTTCTCTGAAAATAGTACCTCTATAAATACTCAAATAAGTATGACGGCTTCCACCGAAATACTGCAGGCGCTTATTGATGGAAATGGTCCAAATAAAAGTATTATTGCGTTAGGATATGCTGGTTGGGGTCCAGGTCAGCTAGATACAGAAATTCAGTCTAATGCTTGGCTTAGTGTTCAGTCGGATCCAGAACTTATATTTTCAGATAAAACATCTGACAAATGGGATATGGCTCTAGAGAAAATAGGTGTTGACCCAGCACTTCTGTCTACCGAGTTTGGGAGAGCCTAAAAACTAAAACTATCTAACTTAGATAACTAAAATTTCAAATATCGATCGAAGCATCGTAGGCCGCTATTGCGGCCGCTTGTACCAAGTCGTTTACAGTTGCATTCATTTGGACGATTTGTACTGGTTTCTCCAAACCTAGAAGCATCGGACCTATTATGGTTCCCCCACCCACAGCTTGAAGCAATTTATAGCTTATATTTGCCGCGTGGAGTCCAGGCATAATCAAAATGTTAGCCGGTCCGGAAAGCCGGCAAAATGGAAAATTGGCCCGTAGAGACATGTCTAGGGCGACATCGACATTCATCTCCCCGTCATATTCAAAGTCGACTTTTCGCTCGTCGAGAATTTTCACGGCCGCTCGAACTCTCTCCATATGTTCCCTGTGGGGATAGCCAAAATTTGAAAATGATAGAAGCGCTACTCTTGGCTCATAACCAAAGGATTTCGCTTTTTCAGCGGTTTGGATCGCGATATCTGCCATAGCTATCGCATCTGGTTCTTCGTTGATATTCGTATCGGCGATGAATAATGCAGTACTTCGTGTAACAACCAAACTACACGTCATCAGCCGTTGTCCGGGTTTTGGATCGAGGACCCGCGTAATATATTCGTGATTGACCCCAAAACTTCTCGTTAGACCGGTAACCATGGCGTCCGCGTGACCGTGTGCTACCATCGATGCGCCAAAAACATTCCGGTCTTGGTTAACCATTCGGAGGACGTCGCGATATAAATGGCCTTTTCGCTGCAGTCGCTTGTAAAGGCTGTTACTGTATTCTTCATTATGGTCTGATAATCTAGCGTTATGGATCTCAAGGCCATCCAAACCAGAAAGGCCTAATTTTTCCAAACTCTTTTTTACAGTATCCTCTCTTCCGATCAAAATAGGTTGCCCGTATCCGCTAGTTTGAAATGATATTGCAGCTCTTATTACTCGTTCCTCTTCCCCTTCCGCAAAAACCACACGTTTAGGTGCCCTTTTTACGCGTGAATAAATTCCACTTAAACTATTTGCTGTAGGGTTGAGCCGAGCTTTGAGTTCTTGCTCGTACATTTCAAAATTTTCTATGGGCTTTCGAGCTACACCTGTTTCCATGGCTGCTTTGGCTACCTCTGATGAAACTTTCACAATTAATCGTGGATCAAATGGTGCTGGAATAATGTATTCCTTCCCAAATTGTAATGGTTTTCCATATGCAGCATTGACCTCGTCCGGTACATCTTCGCGCGCTAAATATGCGATGGCATTCGCTGCAGCGATCTTCATAGAATCGTTAATTTCTGAGGCTTGAACATCTAAGGCTCCTCTGAAAATATACGGAAAACCTAGCACGTTATTGACTTGATTGGGGTAGTCTGAACGACCTGTGGCCATAATTGCATCAGATCGAATGACTGCTACTTCCTCGGGTGTGATTTCGGGGTCAGGATTGGCCATTGCAAATATAATTGGTTTTTCCGACATCGATTTGATAATTTTTTCAGAAAATGCACCCTTAACCGAAAGTCCCATCAAAACGTCCGCTCCGTCAGCAGCCTCCTCTAGCGTGCGCTTATCTGTAACAGCGGCATGGGCTGATTTCCATTGGTTCATTCCCGCCTCACGGCCTTTATAAACCACTCCCTGAGAGTCACATATAATGATATTTTCTTGGGGCATGCCCATAGCTTTGAATAGTTCAACCCCGGCAATGGATGCCGCACCTGCTCCGTTTACGACTAAACGCGTTTTCTCAATAGATCTATCTGTCAGATACAGCGCGTTAATTAGGCCAGCGCATGAAATGATAGCGGTACCATGCTGATCATCATGAAAAACGGGTATATCTAAAATCTCCTTGAGTCGCTGTTCTATAATAAAACATTCAGGAGCTTTAATGTCTTCAAGGTTTATACCACCAAAGCCTTTACCCAAAAATTTTACACAGTTGATAAACTCATCTACATCCTCCGTGCTTACCTCGAGATCAATTCCATCAATATCTGCAAATTTTTTGAATAAGACCGCTTTTCCCTCCATTACAGGTTTAGAGGCTAGAGCTCCTATATTACCAAGCCCAAGTACGGCGGTTCCATTCGAAATAACGGCAACGATATTACCTTTAGAGGTATAGTCGTAAGCTCGCGCGGGTTCCTGTTCTATTTCAAGGCAGGGTACGGCCACTCCAGGAGAATAGGCTAAAGAGAGATCTCGCTGTGTTGTTAGATCCTTCGTTGGGGCAATTTCAATCTTCCCAGGTTTACCAGTAGAGTGAAAATCGAGTGCCTCTTGATCACTTATTTTTCTGGGCCCATCCATGTTCTTTTCATCCCCTATTTCATAAGCTTGGCTTTTTATTTCACTTCACAGACGTTAAGCTTAACCAAACTTGCTTAAAAGGGAAAGCCACTGAATGTATTCGCGACATTTGGTTGATAAAAAAGAGGTATTGTCTTTAGAATTATTGGTAGCTAAGAATGTTACAATGTTTTTTAATCCGATAGTCGTGCGTTTCTATTAAAAGAACGCAGATAGGGCCTTTTAAAAGAAAGTTGAATGAATATTTCTGAAAAGCCTCACGCCCCAGTTAATTTTGATTTTAGAAACCAAACCTTGGCGGATAAAGTAGAGGGCGCCACCCCGATGCTTTCTCAGTATTTTGAGATAAAGCAACAGCATCCAGATTCTTTACTTTTCTTTCGAATGGGCGATTTTTATGAATTGTTTTTTGATGACGCCGTAGAAGCTGCTAGAGCCTTGGATATAACTTTGACGCGGCGTGGTAAGCATCAGGATCAAGACATCCCAATGTGCGGCGTACCTTTTCATGCTGCTGACGTTTACTTAGGTAGATTGATCAAACAGGGCTTTAGAGTTGCTATTTGTGAGCAAATAGAAGACCCTGTTGAGGCTCGCAAAAGAGGTAGTAAATCTGTTGTAAAAAGGGCTGTTGCCAGAGTTATTACTCCTGGGACTATAACAGAAGAGTCTTTATTGGACGGTCGTAGCAACAACTACCTGGCCTGTATCATAGCAATACATGAAAGGCTCTCTATTGCCTGGGTAGATATATCGACGGGAGACCTCCATACACAAAACTTGGAACCAGATCAACTTGGAACAGTGCTTGCTAGGATTTCACCCGCCGAAATATTAGTTTCAGAAAAAGTTAAAAGCGAGGAAGGCGACCTTAAAATTATAAGTCCACAGTTAAATGATTGGCGATCTAATTTAACGATACTGCCCCATAGCCGCTTTGATAGTGCGAACGGGATAAAAAGACTAGAGAAATTTTATAACGTTGTTACCTTGGATGCTTTTGGCTCTTTTACAAGATCAGAATTAGCCGCTTGTGGCGCTCTGGTTGATTATCTTGAAATTACACAGCAGGGTAATCTTCCTCGTTTAAACAGGCCTGTACAATGGAGATTGGATAGGACGTTAGAAATAGACGTGGCGACTCGCACTAACCTCGAATTATTAAAGACATTATCTGGACAGAAAAAAGGCAGTTTACTGGACTGTATAGACAAAACTCAGACTGGGTCTGGAGCTAGGTTGTTAGCTGCCCGTTTGTCAGCGCCCTCAAAAGAGGTTGATACTATTAATGGCCGTTTAGACGCTGTGAATTATTTTTTCGAGTCTGATCAATTGCGTGGGGAAGTGCGCGAAATACTACGAGCAACCCCAGATATAGAGCGGGCCTTATCCAGGCTTGCTGTGGATAGAGGAGGGCCAAGAGATCTACGAGCAGTATGCGATGGTCTTAAGGCGTCAGCTTCATTGGTCAAGTTAATTAAAAATTGGGAAACTGAACTATCGTATCTGCCACTTCAAATTGAAACTAATATAGAGCAATTAGGCTGTTACGCGGACTTAGTAGATTTGTTGAATAAAGCCTTAGCAGAAAACCTCCCAATGTTTGCACGCGATGGTGGTTTTATCGAGGTTGGTTATCATGCAGAATTGGACAGGTTTAAAGCATTAAAGGATGAGCGTCGCCAGCTAATTGCAGAACTGCAAAAAAAATATATTGACGATTCTGGTATTAATTCAATTAAAATTAAGCACAATAATGTCCTAGGTTACTTTGTCGAAGTGACTTCATTACATGCACCAAAATTAAATAGTCAAGAAGCTTTTATTCATCGTCAAACGATGACTAATGCCACAAGATTTACTACTGTTGAATTAAAGGAATTAGAACGTGATTTGAGCCAAGCTGCTGATCGAGCGTTGGCTATAGAACAGGAATGTTTTTTGGAATTACGTCATGCCGTTTTAGACTTGACAGATCACATTTCTCGAACAGCGGTTGGCATCTCTGAGATTGACCTCAGTAGTAGTCTTGCGGAACTGGCTATTGAAAAAAATTACGTGCGACCGATAATTAATGGAAGCTTAAACTTTAATATTTTGGATGGTAGACATCCTGTAGTCGAGGCTGAAATTGGTGCAGGTGGGGCATTTGTATCTAATAACTGTGACCTTAGTTCTCAACAAAAACTATGGTTAATAACTGGGCCTAATATGGCTGGAAAAAGTACCTTCCTACGACAGAATGCATTGATCACAATACTTGCACATATGGGGTCCTATGTACCTGCCACATTCGCTGAAATAGGGATTGTTGACCGTCTGTTTAGCCGGGTGGGAGCAGCGGACGATCTGGCCCGGGGCAGATCCACCTTTATGGTAGAAATGGTTGAAACGGCTGTTATCCTTAATCTAGCAACAGAGCGATCTTTAGTTATTTTAGATGAAATTGGAAGAGGCACGGCGACGTTTGATGGCCTTTCAATAGCATGGGCTGCAATTGAACACCTTCATGAAAATAGTCGCTGCAGGACGTTATTCGCCACTCACTATCACGAATTAACGGCACTAGCATCCAGGCTGACGTCTTTATGTTGTAATACTATGAAAATTAAAGAATGGAAGGATGACATAATATTTCTCCATGAAGTCTCAAAGGGAGCGGCTGATCGTTCCTATGGAATACACGTTGCTAAACTCGCTGGGTTACCTCTCAGCGTCATTACCAGGGCAAAAATAGTACTAGAAAATCTTGAAAAAGGAGAAAAAAACAAAGTTATAGAAAACCTAAATGAGGAATTACCTCTTTTTCAAAGTATTGATAATGAAGCCCATAGTCTTCAGGCCGCAGCAGATAGTGAATTGGAATCTTACGTGGCTAATATCAATGTGGATGATTTAACTCCAAGACAGGCAATAGAGGTTATCTATGATCTCAAAAAGCTTGCTGAGAACTGATGTTTTTAATGAACTATTTCTACATTCCAAATTATTGATCCTAAAATGTCGCCCTTCACGGATATATCCTTGTTTATATAGGGTTCAAACACAGGCTCACAAATTAACGCTAGTGTTTCTACTGCACCTGGTTCATCCATGTTGCTCGTTATCAGCATATATTCCTCGCCATCATCAGCAACTATATGGATAGGGCCACTCGTTGGAATCATGCCATCGAAAGTAGGCAATCGCATGACCCGTCCATAAATAATTGTTGACTTGTTCATTGCCATTTCTCTCTATGAATCTAATCGTAGTCGCGGTCGACAAATATTACTGAAATATACGATCGAAGAAGGCCACTATTCGCTCTGGTGTAATTTCAGGGCCAAAATGATTTATGTATTCTCCCTTTGGTGACATTACATACATTATGGATGAATGATCCATAAGATAATTCTCTGTATTAGATGGATCGGATTTCTTGTAGTACACCCTGTACAATTTTGCGACATGTTTAATTTGCTCTAGTGTGCCTGTAAGATTACTAAATGAAGAATGAAAGTGGCTATGGTATTCTGCCATTATTTCAACATTGTCTCTATTGGGGTCTACTGTAATAAAAATCGGCTTTATCCTTTGCGCTTTATTTCCTAAAAGGTCAAGGGCTTGGCTAATGATACCCATTCCTGTTGGGCATACATCAGGACAAAAAGTATAACCGAAATATATAATTTTAAATTTATTTGGAAAACTTTTATCGGTAACTTCCTTTCCGTTGTGATCTAGTAAACTGTATGAACCACCAACCAAAGCAGGTTTATTTAAATTGTTATTTTTGGATTGTTCATAAACCCACAGCCCTGTGCCTATAGAGAGAACTAACAAAATTAATAAAGAACTGAGTAAGGTTAAAAAAAACTTTTTGGACATAGGTTCTGCAATCTCGTAATTAAGAAAAAAACTATACCGACGGGAGGTTTGTTCCACGTACGCGCCATCCGCCATGGAACCCATTTTCTGGATGGATATAGTCAATGACGGTTGTCGACAGATTATCTATAGAAAAAGACATTGCCTGATCGCCGTTTAGACCCAAAGCAAGTGCTAAAGCCGCTCGGATAGGCCCTCCATGTGCAACACAGATAATATCTTCGCCCTTAAACTTCAATGTAAGTTCCCTTACGCAAGTCTGAACCCTTTCCAAGACTTCTAAAAAACTTTCTCCATTTGGCGGTTTTTCACTGGCCGGCGCTAACCAAAATTGATTGTACGATTCAGCAAATAATTTTTGGGCTTCATCGTAGGTTTTACCGACCCAGTCTCCAAAGTCCTGCTCCCCTAATCTTTTGTCTATGAAGGGCTTTTTGATTTTGAGACCTGAATTTTCTATAGATTCTAAGGTCTGGTGTGTGCGCAGGAGATGGCTAGTAACTGAAACAGCATTAACTGGTAGCCGTTGAGCTAGGATCTCAAAAGATCTCAAATCTGAGACATTAGCGGGAAGATTGGACGCCCCATAAATTCGACCTTCTGGATTATCAACGGGCGCGTGCCTAATAAAATACCATCGGGTCTCTAACATTTTAATTACCTTCCCTAGACCTACATTTTAGATGTAGCTAGGTAAATAAGAAGTGCAGTTTCAGAAAGCATTTGCGCTGCACCCAGTACGTCACCTGTATAACCGTTTATCTGTTTTTTTGATAAGAAACCAATGACAACAGTTGTTACAACAGAAAGGAGTATCGCTGCTAGTACTTTAGTTAAGGGTAATAGAAATATGCAGAGTAAGATAGATATGAGGAAACAAATTCCAACTACGGTCGCTCTTGGTTTTCCCGCGACACTTGCTAAGCCGGTTTCAGAGGCCTTTTCAAGAAAGAAAGCGATGCCTACGATAGTTGATCTTGAGAGAGCGCCAGATACGATAAGTGCTATAACACATGCGAAAAACGGATCTTTGTTTATCAATTCACTTAGGGAAACAGCCTTTACTGAAATAGCAATTATAAGTGCAAGTGTTCCATATACACCAATCTGACTATCACGCATTATGTTGATTTTACCTTCTGGATTTTTATTAATGCCAAATCCATCTGCCGTATCTGCCAAACCATCTTCGTGTAATCCACCAGTTAATAGGATGATGGCGCCGATAGTTATAAAAGAGATTATGATAGGCGATATATTAAAATAGGATAATAACAAAGCAACCATCCCTCCCAAAAACCCCACAAGGCCTCCGATTAGGGGGAAACTCCAGGCTGCATCCATCAAATTCCGCTCGAATAGTAAATCTTTTGAAATTGGAATTCGTGTTAGAAAACTAACTGATAGGAGAATATCTTTAAAAAATCTCTGCGATGTTAATTTTTCAAGAATCGTATTCATTAAAAGAATCCATAGTTTCATCCCACTCACTTAAAAGGTATAGACTTCAAGATATATTTAAAGAGTATCTTCTCCATTCACTAATAAAGGTGAAAGCAAAAAATGAGTAATAAAAATCAGAAAAAACCAATAGCGTCATTCGATGAAGTAAGATTGCTTATTGATGAGCTTCCTGGTCCTGATTATGACAGCCAAAGCGCTGCTGTAGAAAGAGAAGCTAAATTAACCAAGCCTGAAGGTGCTCTTGGAAAACTTGAGCAAATTGTCGCTTGGTTGGCTGCCTGGCAAGGTGAGTATCCACCAAAAATTAATCATCCACGCACTGCTGTATTCGCAGCGAATCACGGAGTTGCTAATCTAGGAGTTTCAGCATTCCCTAGTTCTGTTACAGAACAGATGGTGCAGAATTTCATATCTGGGGGAGCTGCTGTCAATCAACTGTGTAAAGTTTTCGACTCAGATTTGCGTGTATACGAATTAGCTTTAGACCAACCAACTAACGACTTTACAAAAGGCCCAGCGATGAGTGAAGCAGAATGCGCGCATGCAATGGCATATGGAATGATGGCAGTTGAACCGGGTTTAGATATTTTGTGTTTAGGGGAAATGGGCATAGGTAATACTACATCGGCATCGGCACTTTCATTGGCTCTTTTTGGCGGCAACGCGAAGGATTGGGTCGGAAGGGGGACCGGTATTTCTTCTGATTCCTTAGATAAAAAAATTAAAATAGTCCAGCAAGCATGTGAACTGCATGGGAACATGAAGGGGGATCCACTGGCAATTTTTGCAGCTTTAGGTGGGTTAGAACTAGCCGCTATAGCTGGCGCAATACTAGCGGCTAGATTGGCTAAGGTCCCTGTCGTGCTAGATGGGTTTGCATGTACCGTCGCCGCAGCAATTTTATATGCAATTAAACCTTTTACAATTGATCATTGTCTTGTCTCCCATTGTTCTGTTGAGCCTGGTCACAAAAAACTTTTAGGTAGAATAAATAAAGAATCATTATTAGACCTAGGGATGCGATTAGGCGAAGGATCTGGAGCGACACTTGCACTCGGTATAATACGCGCCGCTATCGCGTGTCACCTTGGGATGGCAACGTTCGAAGGTGCTGGCGTAAGTAACTCTCAATCCAACAAAATTGTCTAATGGGTGCTCGATGAGAGTAAGATGGTTTTTAAAGTTATGTATTTAACTGACTTTTATATTTTCAGCCGCTGACCTTCCATCTTTCCCATCTACCAAGTCATATGAAACCGAATCATTTTCATTTAATGTCTCAACATTCGATGCATGAAGGGCTGTAATATGAACAAAAACGTCATTCCCGCCCTCATCGGGTTGTATAAACCCAAAACCCTTTGCGTTGTTAAACCATTTCACTTTACCAGTTGGCATATTCTTTCCACTTCGCAGTAATTCATTATTACGGATAAACAATTAATTGATACGTTCTACTTGTGTTAATATATAAACCTTTGTGATCACATTGTTACACCAGAATCATTATAAAACTAGTAGCTTTATATAATATTAGGGATGATTTTTCGACTAAGGACGTGAATTCGACTATTGTTATTATAAAACTCAAAATAGGTCGTCGTGTGAGGAGTTGCGAAATGCCTTCAAGAAAAGGTCCTTTATCAAGATTTAAAGTCCTTGATTTAACGCGTGCAAGAGCAGGTCCCACTGCTGCTCGAATGCTAGCTGATTGGGGTGCGGAAACCATAAAAGTAGAACAGCCCGAATATCTTTCTGAGGTCCCTCTTGGTGGGGCCCGTGAAGGGTTTGATTTCCAAAACCTTCATCGCAATAAGCGATCAGTCACTATAAATTTAAAAGAGCCGAAGGGCGTCGAAATTTTTCTGAAGATGGCTAAAAACGCGGATGTTATAATCGAAAATTATCGTCCAAACGTTAAATATAAACTAGGAATAGATTATGACGCTGTCCGTTCTATCAATCCAAAAATAGTTTATGGGAGTATATCAGGATTTGGTCAAACTGGACCTTATTCGGAAAGAGCAGGGTTGGATCAAATTGCCCAAGGTTTGGGAGGATTGATGTCTGTCACTGGAATGCCTGGAGATGGACCAGTTCGAGTTGGCATCCCAATCGCAGATTTAACTGCAGGATTGAATTTAGCTTATGGAATATTATTAGCACTTCTAGAAAGGGAAGTATCTGGTGAAGGACAGTGGGTGAAAACTTCATTATTAGAAGCTCAAATAATGATGATGGATCTGCAAGCCGCTCGATATATCATCGATAATGAAGTCCCTGCGCAGGAAGGAAATAACCATCCAACGAATACCCCGACAGGAGTTTTTAAAACCAAAGATGGCTTGATAAACATTCAGGCCTCTGCGGATCATCTTTTTAAGCGAATGTGTGATACCCTTGGAGCTCCAGAAATTTATAAGAATCAAAATTATAAAACAAACAGTTCGCGTACTCTAAACCGACAGAGTATCAATGATGAGATAGATGCTTATACGATCAAAAAACCTACCGATTTTTGGGTGAGAGCTTTTGCCAAAGCGGGTGTACCATGCGGGCCTATCCATAACATGCAGCAAGTATTTGACGATCCTCAAGTTCAAACTTTGAGTATGAGTCCGGAAATACAACACCCACGTCTAGGTCTACTTAAAATGGTTGGTCAAGCCACTAAGCTGACGCGCACGCCTCAAGTGATGCATTCACCTACTCCAGATTTGGGACAACATACTGAAGAAATACTGCTGGAATTAGGAATAAATAGTGATGAGTTTGAAATTCTAAAGGGACAAGGTGTAATTTAAAGTTTAATCGTGATTAACATGACGCCATTCCAGAGTAATTTGGAAAAAAATAGTTAGGAGAATCAATGGAATTATCGACACAAAAAATATTGGCTCATAATGATGGCCTTGTTGGACGTATTATTTTAAATAACCCGGAACGTCGAAATGCAATATCACTCGATATGTGGCAAGGTATTTCAGAAGCGTTTGATCAATTTTCAGAAAACCCCAAAATTAGGTGTGTTGTAATGTCAGGAGCTGGAGACAAAGCATTCGCTTCAGGTGCTGATATTTCCCAGTTCAAGGAACGAAGATCGAACGCAGATGCCGCGAAAGAATACGCCCAAATTTCCATGGCCGGTAGACAAAAGATGTTGCATTGCGAAAAACCCTTTATAGCGCAAATAAGGGGCTTCTGCATGGGAGGGGGTTTGGGAATAGCTCTTGCTGCAGATATTCGGATTGCATCGGAAGACGCTCAATTTGGGGTCCCCGCTGCGCGTTTATCAATTGCATATGATCGCTTGAACCTAGGAAATTTAGTGGCTCTTGTTGGACCGTCAAAAGCCAAAGAAATATTATTAACAGCAAAACGCTATTCGGGTTTAGAAGCTGAGAAAATGGGTTTGATTAACTCCTGCGTGCCAATCTCAGATTTAGAGACTGCCGTAGCAGATATAACGGATAGAATATCGGAGAACGCGCCGCTCTCGATGAAAGCATCGAAATTGACAATAAACGAGTTGATGAAAGATGATTCTGCATTCGATGGCGCATTGGTCGATCAGCTAACTCGAGATTGTTTTGACAGTAAAGATTATCAGGAGGGGCAAGAGGCTTTCTTAAATAAACGAAAACCAGTTTTTACAGGAGCGTAATACGATGAGGGACTTGGCCTAAAATTTGCTTAGGAAGTACAGTGTGTAGGATTATAATTGTTAGACAACAGAAGAATCTAATAAATATTGAGGGATAGAAATGGCATTTAGCCCCGTACAAAGTAAACCAAAAGGACCAAGTCAAGAATATTTGCTATTAGACTATTTGCAGCGACTGGGTAGAAGCGTAGACGGTAGAATGGCTGTCCATCTTCATTTATCTAGATTGCGGCCTCAAAATCGACAAGAACATCACATTCGTATAGCAGCAACAACATTCGAGAGTCTCTCCCATTTATATGATGGCCAAGTTTTCACGCTTGGTTCTTCGGATCTAGTCTTTATATGCAAAGATGCACCGATTGAGGATATAGACGCTACAATTCTTAAAATTAGGCACCTTTTTAATGAGGATCCATTGACATTTGGAGAAGAAGAAGAGGATATGGCACGTTTCTCAACTTGGTATAATGTTGAGACACAACATGCGGAAATGCTCGATTTGATCAAACAGATGCATCGCGAGCGAGAACGTAAAAATAGAGTATCAGCTTCTAAACGGAGGGATTCGGACTCAAGTCAAGAAGGTTTGAAAATGTTGACCCCGGAACAATTAGGAAAGTTAGAGGACTTTTTAGCCCGAGCAGATTTGTCTAATCTGATGCGACGGCAACCGGTTTGCGCTATCACACCTTCCAATCCGAACCCACAGGCAATTTTTCAAGAGCTATACATTTCTATTGATAAACTGAGGGATTCAATTCTTCCTGATTATAACTTAGCTTCTAGCTTGTGGTTGTTTAGACATCTGACGCAGACCCTGGATTTGCGAATGTTACAAGTCTTAATACACAATGATGACTCTACCATTGATAGTTCATTTAGTATCAATATGAATGTTCAAACGATATTATCTCCATCTTTTTTACAATTTGATAATAATTTGAAGGCTGTAGCTAGGGGTACTGTGGTTATCGAACTACAACCAATTGATATCTTCAGCGACATGGGTGCTTATATGTTTGCAAGGGATTTCATGCGTGAAAGGGGATATCGAATAGCGTTGGATGGACTTAACCATCAAATATTACAGTTCATCGACAGAGAGCAACTTGGGTTTGATCTTTTAAAACTCATCTGGAGTCCAGAAATGGCCGATGATAATTCTGGTACACGACTAGATACTTTAAAAGAGCACGTTGATCGATGTGGACGAGCTCGGTTAATAATAGCGAGGTGCGACTCTGATGAGGCTGTGCGTTTCGGCCAAAGCCTTGGCAGTACAGTTTATCAAGGCCATTATATAGATCGATTACTCGCAAATTCTTAACTAGGGATGCTGATGTCCTAATATAAAGGTAAAATTAGTCTGGTTAATAATTGGATATCGCTATAATGAGCGTTGCCAAACTAATAATAGTTAGAACGATTAGTGAGAAGTTTCTGAAATAATTTCTGCCATATTTAACAAAAAATTGAGTTCCAACCCAGGTAGAGCCAACATAGATTGGGAAGAATAAAACACTTACGAAAATAACTTCCGTTGTAAAAAGATTATGATACCAAAGTGGAATAACACCACAAATTCCTAGAGCGGTTACAGCTCCAATCACATTGGCTCTCTGTTCTTCAGTAGTTCCTGGTTTTGATAAGGCAACTGCTACCGCTGGGGGGCCTCCAATACCTGCGGAACCCTGAATAAGTCCAGCACCAATCCCTATGCTAACCAAAAACGTTTTGTTTGAATGGGCGCTTATTTTGACATCTTTGTAGAGCATGAGCACCATAGACATGACAGTTATTGATATTGCCATTTTCATGAAAACTGGTTCTATACTGACTAATAACCAAGTACCAAAAGGTGCGGCAATCATGGCTGCGAAACCAAATGGAATAACAAAACCCCTGTCAGCTTTCTTTATAGCTATTGGCAGCAGTTGTAGCATCGAAGGAAGCCCACTCAGGGTTGCAATTGCTACAGCCGAACGGGGTCCTAAAATGACACTTGCCGTCATAACTATGATGAGTGATGCACCGAAACCAACAAAGCCACGAACAATACCAGCTAATAGAATGCCAAGTCCAATTAGCAGCAAATCCCATAAATTAAAAACATCAACTATTGCTAGTATAGTACTCGACATTTTGGAGGCCTTTGGTAGGCATTTTAAAAAGGGGAAGAAAAACTCATATGGTTACTTCGAGGAATTATTTCTCATTTCACTTTAATCAGATTTAACAAATCTTCAAAACTTTCAGTCATTTCTCAAGCGGAGCAACACGAAGTAGAAATTCAATTACCGATTCGGCAAAAATATCATTTCTATCCCCAGCTACCATGTGCGCTGCATTTGAAACATTCACATACTCAGCGTGGGGACATTGATCAAGAAAACTTTGTGCTCCCTCTTCGCTGAGGACGTCAGATAGACCGCCTCTTACCAGTAATACTGGTAGGGTAAGATTGTCAGCCGCTTTATGGAGCCGCTCCCGGTAATCCGGTGCTCCTGGTCGACTTGACCTTCTAGCTGGGTCCCAATGCCAGACATATTTTCCATTAACGGCTAGCCTTACATTTTTGGCTAGTCCATCTAGGTTTCGGGGTCTTTTGCGGTGTGGCTGATAATTTGCAATTGCTTCAGCAACTTCTTCCAGACTATCAAAACCATCAGGTTTTTGATTCATAAATTCTTGTATTTTTGCTTGCCCAGCTGGTTCTATACGGGGTGCCATATCGACCATCACAAGTGCTTTAGCAGTCATGCCTTTCTCACCAATAGCAACCAGGCTTGTACCGGCACCCATTGAGGCTCCAACCAAAATTGGACTACCTGATCCAAGTTCAGTAACTACACACTTTAAATCTTCAACCATTTTTTCGGCACCATAATTACCTTCACCAGCCCAATCTGAGTCACCGTGCCCGCGAGCGTCAAGTGCTACGGCATGATAACCTGCTGCGCCCAGTGTCTCGCCTGCTCCTTTCCAAGCGTGCCGCGTTTGGCCACCACCATGTTGTAAAATAACAAGTTGGTTTTTTGGGTTGCCCCATGAATCACCGGCTATCTTTACACCTTCATAACCCTCCCAGATATGGTTTGGTATTGGTGTGCCAGGAAGACGTTTGCCAGCGCTCATTTTCAAAAATTCCCCAGAATTAAAATAAAATTTACAGATCAATTTAATCGATAATTTATTGATGAAGGTCAAGCCTAGGGAGAAATAAAATTCGTTATATATCGAATTATCCAGAATGATGATATTGATTCATAGTTCGTTTTTTAATTAGGATATAATTCCTCTAATGTTTTGATCTGCTTCTCATTTAAATATTGGGTTTTCATATTTCTTAGTAAAAGAAAAAGTCGTGCTGTTTCCTCCAGTTCCTCAATGGCATAAACAGCATCTTCCAGGGTTTTACCTGCAACGACAGGCCCATGATTGGCTAAAAGAACCGCGTGATGATTGGAGGCCATCTCTTTAACCGCTTTTGCTAAATTAATATCCCCTGGGGGGAAATATGGAACCAGAGGTAACTTACCTATCTTCATCACATAATAAGCTGTAATTGGTGGGAGCACATTTTTTTTATCTATACCTGCTAGACAACTGACTGCTACAGAGTGTGTGGAGTGTAAGTGAACAACCGCTCCGGAGTCGGGTCGTTCATCATACATTGCAATGTGAAGGAAACTTTCTTTGGTTGGACTTTTTCCAGAGATTAATTTACCGTTTAAATCCAATTTAGAAATTTCGTTTGGATCAAGATTTCCCATTGAGGAACCCGTTGGGGTCATTAACCATCCATCGGCAAGACGAACAGATATGTTGCCAGAGCTGCCGATCGTAAGCCCTCTATCAAATAGAGACTTTGCCAATCTGCATATTGAGTCGCGTTCGGAATTCTCGCTCATTTAATTTCCCAGGGTGATTTTACATAAATTGGTTTATTCAGTTTATCAATGAGTACAGAACCTGAATAGGTGATTTATCATTCATTTAATTTTGGGGCTTTAGAATTATTTCCAGCTCGTTGTCCATCGAAGCTTACTGGAAGACCGTGAAACTGCCCATCACTATTTGCATAGGGTTGATACATTATATCCAACTCTTTCGTCTGGGCTAATTCGAGAACTTCCGGCACAGTATTCAATGGTCCGTTGGGGACCCCAACTTCATCGAGTTTTTTTTGCCAATATTCCCGGGGCTTCATTATCATAACGCTCTCTACCATTGTATTGATTTCCTTGCGACGCGCCACTCGCAGTTCATTTGTTAAATAATAAGGATTGTTAATCCATTCCGTTTGATCAAGGGCCGTTGCGAATTTCCGCCATAGTCGTTCATTGCCTGGGCAAACCATTAAAGGTCCATCAGCACAATTAAATGCCTGATAGGGAGCTAAAGAAGGATGACCCGATGATAATCTTTGAGGGAGCATGCCTGCTGCTGAGAACATTGCCGCATGCGTAGAAACCCACATAAGTCCCGTTTCGAAGAGGGAAGTATCCACAACGCATCCTTTTCCAGTGTTTGAGCGCTGCGCAATTGCGGAGAGAATTCCTATCGCTGTCCACATACCTGTGGAGAGATCGATAATAGACACACCAACACGAGCTGGTGGTGAATTTGGGTCTCCATTGATTGACATTAAGCCAGCCATGGCCTGTATGATTGGCTCGTATCCAGGGCGATC
Source organism: SAR116 cluster bacterium AG-447-C21 (assembly GCA_003212315.1). GTDB lineage: Bacteria > Pseudomonadota > Alphaproteobacteria > Thalassobaculales > Thalassobaculaceae > UBA7326. The sequence goes on from QCQB01000006.1 coordinate 78,935, forward strand.
TTTCCATGGACCTTTATGCCCAAATGCTCCAAGATTTGCGTAAATGAGTTCAGGAAACTTCTTGGTCAGAGTATTTGCGTCGAAACCAAATTTCTCTGGAACATCACTTCTAATGTTATGCAAGAATATATCAGATTGGCGGATCAAATTTATTAAGCGTTCACAATCTTCTCTTTTCTTCAGGTCAATTACAGTGCTTTTTTTTCCACGATTTAGTGCGACAAAGGCCACGGCTGGGGTATCATCTTCATCAATGAATGGTGGTCCCCATCGTCTAGCATCATCACCCTCGGGCCTTTCTACTTTCAATACCTCAGCACCCAAGAAGGTAAGTATTTGACCACAATAAGGTCCAGCCAGATTTTGTCCAAATTCTATAACCTTTATACCGGAAAGTGGGCCTTGGGACATTTTGCCTCCCAAAATATCGTGAAAGAATATTATTTATCCTTGAGCATGACTCTTATTATTGATGAGCAGCTAAAAACGGATATATTGTCTGCCAATATTTCACAATCCACAAAAGCCATCCGCTTCGTTCTATGATTGAGTTTGGGGAATGCCTTTAGCAGTGCGCCTTCTGGTGCTGGCTTTTGAAAATTGGCAGTTAAAGATACTGTTATTGAGCTTCCGTATTCATCACCTTTACAAGCTTCATGACAAACAGCTAGATCAGCTAATGTCATTAATAATCCTCCGTGGGCAACCAAATTGCTATTACATTGACTGCGGCCTACGCGTATTGATACGATTGTTTTTCCATCTTGATTGCCAAGATAAAAAGGCCCGCTTTTCATTTCGAAGGGATCATCTGGATAGGGGATTACAAAACCATTATTAATAAATTCTGATTCTGTGTTTTTGTCTATAGTCATTTACGGCTCGATGATCGTTAGAGTGATGGTTCAACAGAGTTATTTATAATAATAATATTATTCGCCCGATAGCAAACCATTAAAAAGGATCAATTATGAAGGCGTATCAAATTACTAGTTGGGGACAACCGCTCGAAGAACTTGAGGTTCCCATCCCAAAACCAACAGGCTCTGAGGTTTTAATTAAGATAACTTCATGTGGTGTTTGCCATTCTGATATTCATATTTGGGATGGTTTTTTTGATCTGGGTGGAGGAAAACGGATAACACTTGAAGAACGTGGTCTTGGGTTGCCGTTTACCATGGGGCACGAACCGGTAGGAGAAGTTGTTGAACTTGGTCCAGATGCGACAGGGGTCTCCGTAGGCGACAAACGTATTGTTTATCCTTGGATTGGTTGTGGTACCTGTAATGTATGCAAAGATAACAATGAATTACTATGCAATAATCCCATAACAGTAGGCACACGGAGAAATGGTGGTTATGCAGAATACTTATTAGCCCCGCATGCTAAGTACTTAGTGCCCTATGATGGCGTCGATGAGGCCTTTGCGGCTACAGCGGCATGCTCTGGTATTACTGCTTATAGTGCTTTAAAAAAATTGAAGCATTTGACGGCTAAACAGACAACATTGATCATTGGAGCCGGCGGAGTTGGGTTAGCTGGTATTGGAATGGCGAAGGCTATTTTGAAAACAAAAATTATTGTTGCTGATATTGACCCAGAAAAAAGAAAAGCGGCTATAGAACTTGGAGCTGATGAGGTTATTGATAATGGTGCTGTGGATGCATCAAAAAACCTAATGATCATGACAAATGGTGGGCCTGATGGGGTGGTAGATTTTGTAGGAGCTCCAACCACGAGTACTTTTGGGTTTCAGGTGTTAGCAAAAGGTGGGACGCTGGTTGTTGTAGGACTCTATGGGGGGGGGATGGAGTTATCATTATCTCTCTTGCCGCTCAAAGTTGTAGATATTCGCGGTTCCTATGTTGGCACACAACAGGACCTTGTCGAGCTTTTGGAATTGATGAGGGAGGGGAAAGTAAAATCAGTTCCAATTATAAAGAGGCAGCTGAGTGAAGCCCCATTAGCTATTCAAGATCTCAGGTCGGGCAAAGATATAGGGAGATACGTTCTGATCAATTACTAGTAAAGATTCAAAAAGGTTAGTGATAAAAGTTCAGACACCTAACTTTTCCTCTAGCATATCTTGCTGTAGCAAAAGTTGATCCGAAGATCCGTTCCAAGTAACCTGACCTTTTTCAATAATAAAATGTTTATCAGAAATTCTTGTTAGATCCCTGATATTTTTGTCAATGATTAAAATGGCGATGCCCTCTTTTTTCAATCTTTCTATACATGCCCAGATTTCCTGACGGACCATTGGAGCTAAGCCTTCTGTTGCTTCATCCAGAATTAATAATCTAGGATTCGTCATGAGTGCCCTGCCAATTGCCAACATTTGTTGCTCTCCACCTGACAACAGATTCCCCATGCTGTTAAGACGAGATTTCAACTGAGGAAACATTTGCAATACAGATTCTATCGTCCACGGATTAGGGTTGGCACTTCTGTTTGCGGACGTCGCTATTAAATTTTCTATAACACTCAAATTAGGAAAAATTTGTCTGCCTTCTGGAACTAATCCTATGCCAGAACGACTAACCTTAAAACTGGGCATGTCGTCTATTCTCTTATTTTGAAATAGTACTTCTCCCGATGATATTGGAGTAATACCCATTATGGAATGTACTGTCGTGGTTTTCCCCATGCCATTTTTACCTAAAAGGCTAACAACTTCTCCCTCTTCAACTGTTATGGAAACACCAAACAAAGCTTGGCTTGCGCCATAAAACGTGCAAATTTCTGATACTTTCAACATGTTTGTAGCTCTTCGTCTCCCAAATAGGCGGCTTTCACTTTTTGATTTGCGCGGATTTCTTTTGGAGATCCTGTAGCTATAATTTTGCCATAAACCATCACGGTGATTCGATCAGCTAATGAAAAAACAGCATTCATATCATGCTCAATGAGGATCATTGTTTTGCCAGTTTTCAACTTCTTAAGTATCGCTATTAATTTTTGAGTTTCCTCGGCACCCATACCAGCCATTGGTTCATCGAGTAATAATAATTTGGGTTGAGTGGCAAGTGCCATGGCGATTTCTAGTTGCCTGTGTTCTCCATGGGAGAGCTCTCTCGTTATTATGTCTTTACGCCCCAGAAGACCAACCTGCTTCAGTACTTTTAGAGCAGGTTCGATTAGTTGATTGTCTTGACGAGCGTCCTGCCAAAAACGATATGAGTGTCCACTATGTGCTTGAACGGCGAGTGCAACATTATCGAGTGTACTCATATCTAGCATCAAGCTAGTAATTTGAAAGGTCCTTGCTATTCCTAGCAGACTTCTCTTATTTGAAGGCATGTTAGTTATTAAATCGCCTTGAAAAAGAATTGCTCCTTTATCAGCTTTTAGATCGCCAGATAGTTGGGAAATGAGAGTCGTTTTGCCTGCACCGTTTGGCCCAATTACAGCATGTATTTCGCCCGCGTTTATGTCCAGGTCGATGTTATTAGTCGCTGTTATTCCGCCAAATTGTTTGCATAAGCTGGTTATTTTGAGGATTGGTGTCATTGCTTCCTATTTCCTAAGTAAGTTACAATTCCACTTATTCCGCCTCTTGCAAATAGTACGACCATTATTAACAGTGCGCCAAAGATAAAATGCCAATATAAAGTTAAGCTTGATAACCACTCCTCTAAGATCACAAAAGCGGCAGCGCCAAAAACAGGCCCTAGGAGAGAACCTGTGCCACCTAATATGACCATAAAAATCAATTCTCCGGATGCCGCCCAGTCCATCATCTCAGGGCTGATAAAATTAGTAAAATTACCTAATAATGCTCCAGCGTATCCGCAGATACATCCCGCTATAACGTAACAAATGAGGCGATAACGGTAAGTATCGAAACCAATCGATCTCATTCGTTGTTCATTGCTTCTAGATCCTTCAATAACCAGCCCAAATCGTGATCTAGTAATTTTATGGATTAAAAAGAGACAAATAATTAGTGAGATCAAAATGAAATAGTAGAGATTAATATTATCCTCAATATTTATAAAACTACCGAAATTGCTTCTAGTATCAATTACTAAACCGTCATCACCACCATATTCTTCAACGCTCACGAATCCAAAAAATACCATCTGGGTAAATGCCATAGTGATCATTATGAAATAAACCCCCTTCGTTCGAAGGCAAATAGCCCCTGTTATGAGCGCAAATATTCCAGACGCTGCTACAGCCAGAAAAATTTGCAAAGGACCATTATCTACACCGTAATAGGCAGGTATTCCTACGCAGTATGCGCCAATACCCAGATAAGCAGCATGACCAAAACTTATCATTCCTCCATGACCTAGGATTAAATTTAAACTAGCGGCTGCAATCGCGAGAATCATAAGCCGATTTACAAGGTCTAGGTAAAAACCATTATCGGTAAGGCCGGTATAGATTGGGAGAAAAAATAGGATTAGCAATATTACAAAGGTTATTTTGACGCTTAATGTAAACCGAGTTGCTTTGTCCATTTTATCGCCCCCTAGGGGGAAATAGACCCTGAGGACGAAAGATTAAGATAGTTGCCATCAAAATATAAATGAGCATGGCTGATAAAGCCGGTGCCGCTGTCTCTGCACTTTCAGCGGATAAAAGAAGTTTTAAAAAAGTATCCAAAAAGGATCTTCCCATTGTGTCAATAAATCCTACCAATATGGCTGCTATAAATGCTCCTTTTACTGAGCCAATACCGCCAATAATTATGACAACAAATGCGACTATGATGATATCGTTTCCCATTCCAATACTTGCTTCAGTTATAGGGGATATCATCATTCCAGCGAGCCCTGCCATCGCGGCCCCAGCTCCAAATACTAACGTAAATAAAGTTTTAATATCGATACCAAGAGCGCCAATCATCGTTCTATTAGAAGCTCCTGCTCGGATAAGCATGCCAGACCTCGTTCGGGTAATAACCAAATAAAGAATGATCGCTAAAGTGAGGCCAGTGGTAATTATCAGCAACCGAAACGTGGGAAATACAATATCTGGTAATATTTCAATTTGGCCATCTAATATGGCCGGTAGTGGAATAGCCATACCTTCAGGACCCCAAGCGAAATGAACTAATGCATCAAAACACAGGATCAATCCAAATGTTGCCAATACATGATCCAGATGGTTCTGCGAATAAAGCCGGCGTATTATTATTATTTCAACAATAACTCCAACCACTGCCGTTGCCGGGATTGCGAGTATAATTCCATACAAAAAAGAATCAGTAATATCGGTAAAAGTACCACAGAAATATGCCCCTATCATATAAAGCGAACCATGCGCAAGGTTCACAAAATCCATAATCCCAAATATCAAAGTTAGACCAGAGGCTAATAGAAATAACAATACACCAAGCTGTAAGCCATTTAACATCTGTGTGACAAAAAGAACCCAGTCCATGCTGTTTTCGCCAATATCCTAAGAGTTATTTACAGATTAAAAATCTATTTATGTTGTACCTGATAGTGATAAAAAGTTAACGGCGGCACTTATCTGCACCGCCGTTATTAAATGAATTATCAAATTTATCTACATCTTACAATTTTTAGCATATGTGTCTTGATGATTTTCTAGAACGACTTTCCGTACGGCTGTTGTCCAAACACCATCTGCGTCTGATACAACCTCCCTAGAATAGAAGTTTTGTATAGGGAAATGGTTGTTCCCATATGAAAATTTTCCTCGTACGGAAGGGAAATTTGCTTTTTTCATAGCAGCCCGCATCCCATTTATATCGGAAAGGTTGCCATTAACCGCTTCCACAGCACTCTTAATTAGAAAAATCGTATCATAGGATTGAGCCGCATAGAAAGAAGGATATCGGCCATAAGCTTTCTTGAAGCCAGAAACAAATTTCTTATTCTGAGCATTATCAAGATCAGGAGCCCAAAATTGCGTCATCATGGATCCCATTACACCGTTCATCTTCGCTTTCTGGAGTTTTGGTAGAGCAATAGAGTCTACTGTGAATACCGAGTAAAGTGGTATTTTTCCCTGAAGACCAGCCTGTGCATATTGTTTTATAAATGCGCCACCCGCTTTGCCCGGATAAAATACGAAAATACCCTCTGCCCCAGAAGCTTTCGCTTTTGCCAGTTCGGCTGAAAAGTCTAACTGTGCACCTTTACCCCACTTTGTTAAGTCTTTTCCAACAATTTTACCTTTGAATACACGCTCAACTCCAGCTGACATATCTTTCCCGGCTGCGTAGTTGGGTGCCATAATATAAAGTGATTTTACACCTTTTTGATTCAATAGTTGTCCCATAGCCATTGGCGTTTGATCATTTTGCCATGAAGTGGAAAAGAAATTTTTATGGCAAAGTTTACCCGCTATCTGAGATGGACCGGCGTTAGAACTTATCAAAAATTTCCCTGCATCGAGAGCAGACTTTTGGGAAGCTAGCAAAACGTGCGACCAAATAAAGCCAGCAACAAAATCAACATCATTTTGTTTGACTAATTTATCTGTTTTTTGCTTTCCTATTGCCGGCTTAAATCCATCATCTTCGATTATTAAATCAACTTCCAAGCCCCCCATTTTGTTGCCTATATCTTTAACGGCAAGATTGACGGCATCCACCATATCTTTTCCGATTACGCCGGCGGGTGTGGTAATTGTGGTAACGAAGCCAATTTTTACTTTATCGGCTGCGACAGCTGGTCCGATGGCCAGCATTCCTGCCGTTGCCAAAAGCATTAATTTCCTAAACATTCTTTATCTCCCTGTTTTGTGATCGTATGATGCCTGAAATTGGCGGAAATTCAATACACATCAACTTATTTATACGGATTAATCAGATCATCTATAATACTTGCATATTCTTGTGAGGATTGGATGCCTGTTGAACTAAGTTCATAAACTCCTCTATCTACCCTAGAAAACCAACCATAGAAATTTCTTTGAAGGATGCTGGCAGTGTTATGCAAGCCTGTTTTGTCACGTAGTTCAGGGATAGTTTTATATCCGTTTTTCAATTCACTTACAATACGAAGCGCATTTTGTTTATATGCCGTCATCAATGGCGCAGCCGCAGTTCCTCCGGTATTTGGGTCGCCATGTCGATTTTTAAATTCCTTTAGTAATCGTTTTGACTTTTTTTGATTACTCGGCCGATTTGGTAATGGCTCTAAAATCTGAGTCACATAACCTCTCGCATTTTTGGGAAGCGTTACCAA
>QCQB01000007.1 GCA_003212315.1 SAR116 cluster bacterium AG-447-C21
ACTTAACCGCCTAAAAGAATTGGGAAATACAGTTATAGTGGTGGAGCACGACGAGGATGCAATCCGAAGCGCCGATTTTGTTGTGGATATGGGGCCTGGTGCCGGAACGCATGGGGGACAAATTGTTGCCTCCGGGTCCCCACAAAATATAATGCAGTCAACCACGAGCCTAACAGGTAAATACTTAAATGGTTCTTTAAAAATCCCTATTCCAGATTCAAGACGAAAATTCAAAAAAAACAAAAAGCTTGTAGTTGAAGGTGCTACAGCCAATAACCTTCAGGCGGTAAAAGCTTGTATTCCCCTAAGCACCTTTACTTGTGTGACGGGGGTCTCAGGAGGTGGCAAATCCTCTCTTATTATAGAAACTATTTGGAAGCTTGCTGCAAAAATACTACATGGAGCCAGAGAGCAGCCTGGGTACTATAAAACCGTTTCCGGATTAGAGTATCTTGATAAAGTTGTAGATATCAATCAATCACCGATTGGCCGGACTCCACGCTCAAACCCAGCCACCTATACCGGCGCCTTTACTCCAATCCGCGAATGGTTTGCTGGATTACCTGAGGCCAAAATCAGAGGATATTCCCCAGGACGTTTCTCCTTTAATGTTAAGGGTGGACGTTGTGAAACCTGTCAGGGCGACGGTGTTTTGAAAATTGAAATGCACTTCCTCCCCGATGTTTATGTTCAGTGTGATTTGTGTAAGGGACAACGGTATAATAGAGAAACATTAGAGGTAAAATACAAAAACCATTCAATAGCCGACATTTTAGATATGACCGTTGATGATGGGGCTGATTTTTTTAAAGCGATTCCAAATGTTCGAGATAAACTCCTTACATTACAACAAGTTGGTCTTGGCTATATAAAGATAGGACAATCGGCCACCACACTTTCTGGTGGAGAAGCACAAAGGGTAAAATTAGCAAAGGAACTCTCAAGAAAAGCTACCGGAAAAACGTTATACATCCTAGATGAACCCACAACTGGACTTCATTTTGATGACATCAGAAAACTATTGGAGGTTCTTCATAAATTAGTATCACACGGGAATACGGTTGTTGTCATCGAACACAATCTAGAGGTTATAAAAACTGCCGATTGGATAATTGATTTGGGTCCCGATGGTGGAACCGGTGGAGGCAAAGTAGTGGCAGAAGGAACTCCAGAAGAAATTGCGGCTCACAAAACCAGTTATACTGGGCATTATCTTAAGTCACTGCTTAATAAGTGAGATAAAAATATATTATTGATTAGGTTTTCGACATAAGTTAATGAGCTCTAGGGCGTTAGGAACATAACCGTTGTAAAGAGAATAAAAATGGCTTCAAAGACACCTATTCGAATTGTGGGAGGAGGGTTGGCAGGATCTGAGGCTGCTTGGCAACTGGCACAGTGCGGGGTACCTTGCGTTCTCCATGAAATGCGTCCCATAGTTTCGACCGAAGCTCATCAAACAGAGGGCTTTGCCGAGTTAGTTTGCTCGAACTCCTTTCGATCTGATGATAAAGAGACAAATGCCGTTGGGGTCTTGCACGAAGAGATGCGAATATGTCAATCGATTATAATGCAACAAGCTGATTTGACGAGGGTCCCGGCTGGCAGCGCATTGGCAGTTGATAGGGAAACTTTCTCTAAAGGGGTTAGCACTCAACTAGAAAATCATCCTCTCATCCAACTGGAAAGAGGAGAAGTGAAACCCGATGATATTTCCAACTGGGAAAATATTATAATTGCAACAGGACCTCTCACTTCCTCGGCTATAGCGGAAGAGGTTCAAAAGATAACTGATGCAGATGCGTTGGCATTTTTTGATGCAATTGCACCTGTTGTGTATAAAGAATCTATCGATTTTGAAAAAGCTTGGTTTCAATCTCGTTATAATCGAGGCAGCGATAGCAACGGTGACTATATTAATTGCCCTCTCAACAAAATCCAATACGAGAATTTCATACAAGAGCTATTAAATAGTGATGTGGTTGAATTTAAAGAATGGGAGAAGAATACACCATACTTTGAGGGATGTATGCCTATTGAAGAAATCGCTAAACGGGGCACTGATACGCTGAGGTTTGGACCAATGAAGCCAGTTGGATTAACTAACCCACACTGCAACCAACAGCCATATGCTGTAGTTCAGCTGCGACAAGATAATAAATCTGCAACGCTTTTTAATATGGTAGGCTTTCAAACTAAAGCTAAACACGGAAATCAAACAAAACTTTTTAAATCAATCCCTGGATTAGAAAACGCCCAATTTGCTCGACTAGGCGGGCTTCACAGGAACACATTTATTAACTCACCGCTTCTTTTAACCCAAACACTTAAATTAAAAAATGATATGCGTATTCGATTTGCAGGACAAATAACTGGGGTTGAGGGTTATATTGAAAGTGCAGCAATTGGTTTACTATCAGCGTATTTTGCCGCATCAGAATACAAGGAAGTAGACTTGCAGTATCCACCTAGAACAACTGCCTTGGGATCTCTTATATCCTACATCACTCAAGATTCCACGGTTGATGTATTTCAGCCGATGAACATTAATTTTGGACTATTCCCTGAATTGGAAAAAACTAAAACGTCTAATGGAAAAACGAGACGTCTAAAAGGGCGTGAGCGCAAAATGGCGCTGTCAAAACGAGCATTAACTGATATCAAAGTTTGGAGTTGCAACAATTTAAAGGAGTTATGTGTTTCCTAACAATTTATCTGTGACATTTTATGTATTTCAATTTTTTATCCCTAATAGGTGTCCACGTATCTCTTTTTCAATTTTAGGACCATTGACGATAAAATCAGAAGACTTCTCTCTGGCGACAACAAACAGTTTGTCATAAACTCCAATTAACCCCTTTAAAGCTAAAGCTTCTCTATTGCCTATTTCGGGATATAATTCTTCTATTGCTTCGTGCCCTTTCTCTTTATAATGATCAGCCTTTTCTGATAATATTTGAGTTAACTCGAGAATCTTTTCTGACTTGTTGACTATAGCACTTTTGATGGTTTTTCTGGTTAAGTTTGCTTCCTTTAAAACTTCATCTGGAATAGTTATTAGCCTAGTTGAACCCTCGGCATCTTTAGCAAGATCGCGAAGAATATGGACTATATAACAATAAATAGCTAAATTTTTTGCGAAATATCTGGGACGTTTTTTCAAGTTATAAGTATAGCCCTCAGATTGGTTATAGGACGAAGCTGATATATAAATATATATAGAAGCTGGAGAAACGGTGGCACCCTCACAGTAGTTAATGAACTCATTCCATGTTCTCATAGAACTTTCTAAAATATCCATTTTTAAAGCGCCAGCAAGTTCTTGCCAATGAGTGGTACCCATATCGCTTTTACCGACGGTATTCTGCAATGCAGTAATAACGCGGATGTCTAACGGACCTTTTGTTTTATCATCTAAATGACATACCTGTTTCAACCAACTCTTCAATATATTACGATACTTTCCACGAATTGCTCGCCTTTCATTTCGGCTAAGGACCATGAACTCATCATCTACAATGTCATCAATAATTCTCATCGCAGCATAAGATGCGTAGAAAAATTCTCTTTTTCTAACTGGTAACAAAGTAGCCGCATAGCTGAAATTTGCATTAGCCCTTCTGGCTACGCCCCGACAAAAAGCAATGCTTTTTTTAATAGAAATTGTTTCGTTCAATACTTTTACATTCCCCACGTTATGCGAAGGCGGCCAAACACATCTCTTAAATATTTAAATGAAGCTCTTAAATTTCTAGTTTTTTATTTATTTTTATCTTTGAGCTCTTACTTAGGCATTTCATCTTGAGGAGCTTGAAGTCCACTTTCATCTTCTTCACCCCGCTTTAAATTCACATACAGTAAAAGTGGAACCGCTATAAACACCGATGAATATGTTCCTATGCAGACGCCCCAAATCATAGCAAGAGCAAAGTCGGCAAGTACAGCGCCACCAAAGAAGAAAATTGAAAACAACGCTAACAAAGTCGTAAGTGATGTCATTGTCGTTCTAGATAATGTTTCATTTATCGACATGTTAAACAATGACACTAGATCTAATTTTTTATACTTTCTGAGGTTTTCTCTCACACGGTCATAAACTACAACGGTGTCGTTAATCGAATAACCCGCTATTGTTAATATAGCGGCAACAGTTGCTAAATTAAATTCGTAATGAAGTATCGCAAACAATCCGATGGTGGTGACAATATCGTGAGTCAATGCTATTAGCGCGCCCACACCAAATTGCCATTCAAAACGCATCCAAATATAGATAAGAATGGATAATAGGGCTAATCCAACAGCCAAAAGTCCCGCTTCTTTTAATTCTTCTCCAACAGTAGGCCCCACAAACTCTGTCCTGCGATAATCAATAGCCGAACCTAAAGTTTCTTTCACTAGTTCAATAGCAGCTATTTGTTCCTTTTCTGCACCATCCTGTCTTTGAATTCTTATTAAAATATCCGTGTCTTTTCCAAATCTCTGGATATTAACCTCACCCAATTTCAATTTCTCTAATTCGGCACGGATTTCTGAGATACCTACATTTTTTTCAGAACGGACTTCCATAAGAATACCGCCTCTAAAATCAATACCAAAATTTAGTCCATAAACCAACAAACTGAATATTGAACCCATAATTAACAAAAACGAAAAAGTAAACGCCGTTAGCCGAAATTCTGCAAAAGGAATTTTTGTATTGGGCCGGATTAAACGAAGAGGTTTAAACATACGAAACCTATCTGATTAAATTGGAATTAGGTCTGGCTTACGTCGGCGCAACCAAACAACTATTAGCAGACGAGTTAACATAATTGCCGTGAACATCGAAGTTAATATTCCGATAGCTAATGTTACAGAAAAGCCCTTGATAGGTCCCGATCCAAATGAATAGAGACACAGTGCAGCAAACAATGTAGTGAGATTAGAGTCAATAATCGTTGTTAGAGCTCGCTTGTAGCCAGCATCAATCGCAGAAATAGGCGTTCGACCCAAGGCCACCTCTTCTCTTATTCGCTCAAAAATTAAAACATTCGCATCTACTGCCATTCCGATGGTCAGGACTATACCAGCGATACCTGGGAGGGTTAATGTCGCTTGAAGCACGGATAATGCGCCCACTATCAAAACAATATTAAAAAATAATGCTATATTAGCAAAGATCCCAAACAGGCCGTAACAAATGATCATGAAGACAACGACTAAACATATCCCTATCACACTTGCCATTTTTCCGGCTTCTATTGAATCAACGCCTAAACCCGGTCCGACGGTTCTTTCTTCTAGAACAGTCAAGGGGGCTGGAAGAGCCCCAGCTCTAAGTAAAAGAGCTAAATCATTAGCTGATCTAACGGTAAAATTCCCCGATATAATGCCTGTACCGCCAAGAATGGGTTCTCGAATTACAGGAGCACTTATAACCTTATTGTCCAAAACAATTGCGAAGGGACGATTTACATTATTAGTTGTAACTTTACCGAATTTTTTGGCTCCGGAAGTATCAAACCTAAAACTAACAACCGGTTGTCCGTCCTGAAACGTTGCCTGGGCATCTATTAGATGTTCACCACTTAGCATCACTCGCTTTTTTATAAGATATGCCTGAGGCTCGCCATCTTCCGCCATCGCAGCTCTGAGAACTTCGGAACCGGGGGGCGTTCGGCCAGCCATTGCTTCGCTCGCGCTTGTTGTCACATCCACTAGGCGAAAGACCATCTTAGCCGTTTGCCCTAGCAAAGCTTTAACTCTCTCTGGGTCATCTACACCGGGAAGTTGAACTAGTATCCTAGACTCTCCCTGGCGTTGAATTGTTGGCTCTCTAACCCCTGTTTCGTCTATTCTTCTGCGTACTATTTCGATGGATTGCTGTAACGCTGCAATCTTTCGACTCTTGATACTTTCGTCCTTTGGTGTAATCTGGATATTACCAGCCCCATCCATGATCACGTTATTAGCTTTATCAATTGCAAATAGAAGCTCTTTAGCGCGTTCAAATTCTTGCTCATTTCTAATTGTTAGTATGACAGACGATCGCGTTGTCCCAAGACCTCTATAGCCAATTTTCTCCTTCCTCAATTGTTGACGTACCGATGAAGTGATACTCTCGAGGTACTCTTTGATTACAACAGTTAAATCAACCTCTAGCAAAAGATAAGATCCGCCCTGTAGATCTAAACCCAGATTCACTTTTTTACCAGGAGCAAAACTCGGCAAATCTAAAGGAATATCGTCGCGAAGAAGATTTGGTGAAGCATAAATGATACCAATCAAACAAACGAGGATGACGACTATTTTTTTAAAAGCAGAAAACTGCAACATTATAATATTTACCAAATAGTTCTAAATAACTTCATTCATCGCCTTTAGATACAACTTCCGCAACCATTCCTCGACGAACTTTAACTCGAACATTATCTGCTAAATCTACCTCGAGCTCGTCTCTATCATCGATCACCTTGGCAACTTTACCGATCAAACCCCCATTGGTCACAATTCGATCATTTCTCCTAATTTTAGTTAACATTTCCTTATGTTCTTTTGCTCGCTTTTGCTGAGGACGAATAAGTAAAAAATAAAAAACGACAAAAATCAGCACCAACGGTGCCAAAGCCATCAAATCGAAGCCGCCCGGGGCGCCAGCCGCTTGGGCAAAAGCTGGTGATATCAACATTAATTTTCTCCAAATTCTCCAATAAGTTATATGACCGCTTATTCACGAAGAGTAACTAAACAGACATATTTTGGGGACTATACTTGTTACCTGATAAAATGCAAAGATTACAATCAATTAAAAATAACTGATAATCAAATTACTAGGCATATTTCAACTGGATAATTCTTTTCTAGGATCCACTGCTCTTGAACCCTTTCTAACTTCAAAATGAAGTTGAGGTTTTTTAACGCCCCCAGTGTTCCCGACAGTGGCAATCTTTTGTCCCCGTTTAACTTGGGTTCCTCGTCTAACGAAAATTTTTTCAGTATGGGCATAAGCGGTAACCCAACCGCCTGAGTGCTTTATTAATATTAAGTTACCAAATCCCTTTAATCCATTTCCTGCATAAGCAACAACACCATGATCGGCAGCGAGAATCGGAGTGCCTTTTGGAGCAGCAATGTTAATTCCATCATTATGTAAGCCTCCTAGCCTTGGACCAAAATTGGATATTATACGTCCTTGCGCAGGCCACAAAAAGTTTTTTTCGGATCTAGATACTGGAACTCGCAGTTTAACTATTGTTTTAATATTCTCGTCTTTGTTTTCGTTTTGATTGGAACTCAAAACAAGCCCTCTAGAGGTCGGTTTTGGCTTGGGGAAAGGAAGTATTTTGTTATAATTTTTCATTACTTTTTTTAAATTAGTTAATTGTTTCCCGTTTGTTTCTGTACGCCCTGGTATCATGACTTTATCGCCTGGATATATTTGAAACGGCGGTTCTAATCTATTAAATGAAACCAGTGTACGGACCTCGACGCCGTACCTATGTGCTAGAGAAAAGATTGTTTCACCCGGCACAACAATATGAATGCTTGGCTGCCGAAATTTTAATAGTTGATCAGGGAATATTTTAAACGGAGCAGACAAGTCATTCTCAATGATCAAGTCCCGCATTGTTACATTATACCGTTTTGATAAACTATAGATTGTGTCGCCGGCTTTAACTCTTATTGTTGTATTAGTCATGTTTGTTTTTAAATCACCAGCTTTACGCTTGGTGTCGATAGAGCAACTAGTTAAAGGCAGAATACTGATGATTATCGGTAAAAAAATTAGATACCACTTCATAAACGCCAACCTTATTTCTTCAGCCAAGTTCACTAAAACTACTAATCCAGAAAAATATAACACAATCAAAAAGATCTATTATAAAGCGTAGGGACTACGGTCCTACTAGGCGTTCATTAATGCTATCGAATCGATAAGATTAATTTCTGAGCACCAGACCAAATAAACCAGGAACTTTAACTCTCGAACAATGTTTTTAAATTATCGAGTTCTTTATGGTTTGTGAGATCGATTGTTAACGGAGTTATAGAGACGTCTCCAGATCTGATTGCTGCAATATCAGTTTTCGAATCAAACATACCTGACTGATGCATTTTTCCTATCTTATAAACAAACTTATTCTTGGTTTGGTTCTGTAGAATTATATCGTCTCCAAGCTTCATTGTTCCTTGCTTAGTTATTTGTATATTGAAGTTAGGATTATATCGATATGGGAAATTGACATTAAAAAGTGTGGCTTCCGGCCATTTAAAATTAATCAGCTTATTAATGATTTTTTTAATAAGCTCTTCAGACAATTCACAATCAATTTCCCCCTCCTCGCTCGTTTCCTGGCTGAATGCGATCGCTGGGATGTCCGCTATCGTTGCTTCGATAGCGGCTCCTATTGTACCCGAATATGTTGTATCCTCGCAAAGATTATAACCGTTATTTACTCCTGACAGTACTAAATCAGGAGGGGAGTTTTTCATTATTTCATTCAATGCTAAAATCATACAATCCGTTGGAGTACCTGCAACCGAATATATTTTTTTACTTGTGTTGAGCACTTCTAAACCACTCTCTAGCGTAAGCGAGTGTCCCTTCCCACTTTGCTCTGACGCTGGAGCTACGATCCATACGTCACCAAAAAGTGAGCACGCTACCTCATAAAGCAACCTAATTCCCGGGGAAGAAATGCCATCATCGTTTGTCACCAATACTCTAGTGTTGATGATATCATCGCCTATATTAGCCTGTCTCGGCATGCTTTTGACAGTCCTGTTCATACATCTGCCTTAATAATATCAAGTCCATCCATATAAGGCTTTAATGCATCTGGGATTTCAATATCCCCATTGCTCTTTTGATAGTTTTCTAAAATGGCTATTATAGTTCTTCCGACCGCTAAACCCGATCCATTTAGTGTATGTAAAAATTCTATATTTTTTGTCGCCCGTTCCCTAAATCGTGCCATCATTCTTCGTGCTTGAAATGTATTACATAAGGAACAACTTGAGATTTCTCTATATTTTCCAGTTCCATTATCCTGTCCTGGGAGCCAAACCTCAATATCATATGTTTTCGTTGCGCTAAATCCGGTGTCTCCAGCACATAGTAGAACTGTTCGAAAGGGTATATTTAAAATTGATAGGATATCTTCGGCACATTCTGTCATTCGTTCATGTTCTTTAATTGATTGCGCAGGGTGAGCGATTGAAACCATTTCCACTTTTCCAAACTGATGAACCCTAATCATGCCTTTTGTGTCACGCCCAGCTGCTCCAGCTTCGGAACGAAAACAAGGAGTATAAGCAGTATAACGAAGCGGTAGCGCGTCTTCATCTACTATACTATCTGCTACTAGATTAGTTAAAGGAACTTCTGAGGTTGGGATCAACCAGTAATCATCTGTTGTTTTAAACTGCTGATCACTAAACTTCGGAAGCTGCCCGGTGCCAAACAGGGCTTTTTCATTAACCATAAGTGGTGGAGAAATCTCGGTATATCCAAATTTTTGCACCTGATGGTCTAGCATGAAATTTGTCAATGCTCGCTCTAACCTTGCTAAATTAGATTTTAAAAATACAAACCGTGAACCGGATATTTTTGCTGCAGAATTAAAATCCAAGCCATTTAACGCCTCACCTAACTCAACATGGTCCTTGGCTCTAAACTCGAAAATAGGTAGGGTTCCGTGCCTACGTATTTCTAGATTTTCTTTCTCTGTTAGACCATCCGGTACTTCATCTGACAGTATATTGGGCAACTCACTTAATAACGAATTAAGTTCTGATACCAAGTTTCGTTCTTGTTCTTCCAGGTTTTGAATTTCCGATTTGATGGCAGCAACTTGTTGGATCAAATCTATGGAATCTGTTCCTTCCCTCTTTCTTACCCCAATATCTTTTGAAACTTTATTACGCTCTCCTTGTTTTTCCTGTAATTTCGTTACAATGCTTCTCTTTTTATCGTCTAACGCAAGAATTGTTTCTGAACAGGCATCAGTCCCACGCCTTTGCATCTCTAGGTCAAAACGCTCAGCATTATGGCGAATGATAGCTATATCGTGCATGTTAGATTCCTAGAAAAAGATTTTTTTATCGCTGGTGCAAATTTGCATCATGATTTACATTAGTTTTCGAAAAAGCAAAAGTTATTGCCGAGTATTTCCTATTTTTTTTCCATAATTCCTGCACATATAATAGACACCTCATATAAAAGAATTATCGGTATAGCTAGCAAAACCTGACTTATTACGTCTGGGGGCGTTACTATCGCAGCAATGACGAATGCCACCAATATAGCATACTTGCGCTTTTGTTTTAAACCTCTTGAATTGGTGATGCCGATTTTTGTTAATAAAATGAGCAAAATTGGTAACTCGAAGCATATGCCAAATGCTAAAATCAATCGCATAATTAAAGATAAATATTCATCAACTTTTGGCTCTAATTGAACAGGCAAAATCCCCTTACCCGCCGATTGCTCAAAGCCAAGAAAGAATTCCCAAGCGATAGGAACAACAATATAATAAACAAAAGACGCACCAAGAATGAAAAGTACCGGCGTCGCGGTTACAAAGAAAATAAATATTTTTTTTTCATTTTTGTATAAGCCAGGAGCTATAAAACGCCACCCCTGTATAGCTATTATTGGAAAAGCAACGGAAAAAGCGGAGAAGAATGCGACCCTCACCTGCGTTAAAAATGCTTCATGTAATCCCGTGAATATCATTCTTCTATCTAGCTGACCTTCGGTAGCTTGGACTAATGGTAGCACCAAGAAATTATAAATATCATCAGCAATAAAATAGAAAGCAAAGAATGCTATAATCAGTCCAGAAAAGCAGAAAATTAATCGCCTGCGAAGTTCTGCCAAATGATCAATTAATGGCACTCTGCTATTATTTGGATCATCATCTAACATCCAGTATCGTTCCATTTAAAAACATTTTATTAAAATCAATACTCAGTCAGATTTCTAAAATACAGGTAAAGTAATATTTTTATTAATTTTTTGTAATCAGAACAATTCCTCGTTTTATATTATAATTTTAATTATCTGGTAAAATGTTTCTATTCGCAGGGTCGGCTTTTTTATTAACCAATACTTGGCCGTCTGATTTCTCGATAAAATATTTGGGTTCGTCCCTAAATTTTTGTAATTCAGTTTCTCTTGCAATTTCTTCCAATGAGTCTTGAAACGTCCAAACTATACTTTTTATCGTTTTGAACCATTTCGTTATTGAACGAATTAATGCTGGCAAATCTTTAGGACTGACAACGATAATAGCCACAAGTGAAATTAGAAATAATTCCTGCCATCCCAGATCTAACATTCTTACCTTCTACGTTTTGTATTTTATCTTGTTTAACAATATTTTTTTAATTTTTCGTTACTTTATTGTTATTTTTAACAGGTTCTTCAGCCGGTGGATCAATACCAACTTCTAGCTGTTTGGATTGTGCCTCATTTACCTCTTGATCGTCGTCTTTGTTCATACCTCTTTTAAAGTTTCTCAGTCCGGTCCCTAAGTCGCCCATAAGTGAAGATAATTTGCCGCGACCACCAAACAAAATAACAATAATTATTAGAACGATCACCCAATGCCAAATACTAGTGAAGCCCATTATTAACCCCCAATATAATCACTTTTTCTAATCATCTCTCAACAATATATCATTTCTTGAAAACGAAAACTTGAGATAGATCAAGCTCTAGACCCACTATTGACCCTGGTCTAGGCAGAACCACTCCCGGAACCCTCGCGTGCAAGTGTTTACTTTTATTTTTACCTGTTGAATGTATTGGTAAAGAAAGGTGAATTAAACTGGAGCGTCCAAGCAATCTAGACTCAACAACAACAGCTTTTTTCTCCTCATTAATGCAAGTTTCCTCTCTAATAGATAGCGCTTCAGGGCGAGCAACAACTTCTACTTTATCCCCTATTTTGAAATCTCTAGAAGGGAGCAATCCTAGATCGCTATTTACTCCTTTTTCTACGACAACTCCATCAACAAAATTTAATTCACCAAAAAATCCAGCTACAAATGCGTTTATCGGGTTACAGTAAAGTTCCTCTGGTTTGCCGGTTTGAATAATCTGTCCTTCTTGCATCACGACAATTCTATCCGCCATAAACATTGCTTCTTCGGAGTCATGAGTAACCATCAACGTGGCACATTCATTTGCCTTTAGGAGATGTAGGACCTCATCCCGTATATTGTCCCGCAATCGCGCATCAAGTCCCGAATAGGGTTCATCTAACAACATAACTTTAGGTTTGGGCGCCATTGCTCTGGCGAGGGCCACACGTTGTTGTTCTCCTCCTGATAAAGTGTGAGGATAATTCTGGGAATGACTATCCATATTAACCATTTTTAATGCATCTAATGCTCGCCTTTCGGCGATCGTTTGCGAAAGTTTCTTTAAGCCAAATTTCGTATTTTCAATTACAGAGAGATGCGGAAAGAGAGCATAGTCTTGAAAAACTAGTCCAACATCTCTCTGCTCGGGTGGCACCTGGGAGTTGGCGCTGGAAACCAAATTACCACTCAAAAAAATTTCACCTGATTGAACCTTTTCTAATCCAGCCGCTAACCTCAGTGTTGTCGACTTTCCGCACCCTGAGGGCCCAAGAAGACATACAACTTCTCCTTGCTCAATAGATATCGATACATCATTTACGGCGATAGATGTTTCAAATTCGTGGTATATATTTTTTAATTCTAAAGCATACTTTTCCAAATTTATTCTCGTATCTAACCAAATTTATTATAATTTTTGGTATATAATTTTAACTTTAAAGTTCGTCGTCATCTGGTCCAAAAAGTTCGTTTTGACCCTCATCTAAATCCTCTTCGTTGTCATCTAATAAATCATCGGGTAAAATAAGCGATGTCAAACTCTGACGTTTTTCCAGTAAACCAGCTGCTTTTAGCTCTTCAAGACCCGGCAAATCCTGCAAGTTCTCTATCCCAAAGTGGTCTAGAAATCCATTAGTGGTTCCCCATTGCAATGGGCGCCCCGGGATTTTTCGACGTCCCCTTGGCCGAATCCATCCGGCCTCGAGTAAAGTATCAAGGGTCCCCTTGCTTACGGTTACCCCTCTTATAGCTTCGATATCACCTCTAGTAACTGGTTGATGATAGGCTATTATTGCCATTGTTTCTACAGCAGCGGATGATAACTTTCTTTTTACCGCAACTGTCATTCGAAGGCTATCAGCCAAGTCTATAGCAGTACGAAATGCCACTGAATTCCCTATATCACATAGATTTACCCCCCTAGTAGAGTAAACTTTTTCAATATTTTCTAGCACAAGATCAATATCTATATTCTCGGGTATACGAGATTGAAGAGATGCCCGGTCTAGGGGTTTAGCGCTAGCAAACAATAATGCTTCCACCAAACGAACGCTTTCAAAGAAATGAAAATCCTCCTCAGAACTTTTTTTAGTCGTTGCTCCATTGTCGTTTTCAAAATTCATATTATTTTCTACCACGCAGGAAAATCGGACCAAAATGTTTATCTTGTCTTAAATCAATAAGACCCTCTTTTACCAACTCAAGGCTAGCGACAAATGTTGAAGCAACAGCCGACCGAGCTAATACAGCGTTATGCAGCCCCTTTGGAAGATAATCAATCATGGACTGCCAATCTGGTATTTTGCCTATCATTAACCTTAAACGCTCAAGAGCCTCATCTACCGCAAATAACTTTGTAGATACAATATTTAATGTCGATTCTGTCGAACGTTGTTTTATATCCCCGTAAGTCTTAAGTAATTCAAAAAGAGTTAAATCATAGACCGAAAAGATTTGATTACTCACTTTTTCTTCCATACCCCTAGCATGCCTGTCAGTTCCCAACTGTGGTAACTTCAGAAGTTCAGAACCCACTTTCCTCATCGCTTCTAACCTTTGTAATTGGAAACGAAGAGCTTCCGCCATTTGTTCAGGCGAATACTCATCTTCCGCTTCGTTTTTGGGTAATAACAAACGCGATTTCAGATAAGCCAACCAAGCAGCCATGACCAAGTAATCCGCCGCTATTTCTAAGTTTAGTGATTGAGCTTGCTGAACAAATAATAAATATTGTTCGGCAAGCTCAAGGATAGATATATGAATTAAATCTACTTTTTGCTCCCTAGCAAGGGACAACAACACATCGATGGGCCCCTCAAAACCTTCGAGTGTTAAAAACAGTGATAATTGAACCGGATCCTCATTAGAAGAGTAATTTTTTCTATCTTCCTCGAATAGTTTTTGTTCAATACTCATTAAACGCGCGGCCCCAAATAAATAACTTGTTTGTTCCCATCAAAATAAACATTTGCATTAATATTAGCTGTTTGAAATATGAAACTGAAAAAAATAAGTCTTAAAACCAATGCTTAATAAGAAAAAACAATCTTCATATGCCAAATCTAATATCACCTTTATTTTTGCTAGGTAAGCGAACGTTAAATCTTATATACGGCAAATATGATTACTTTTAAAAATTTTAATTAAATTAAAAGACGTAAAACACAGTTCTTCTCTTTTATTGTGTTTTGATAATTTGATGTCGAAAAACTGTTATTAAAAATCCTCTATTGCATAGATTAAGAAACATCATAATCTGAGGTTGAAGAAAAATTGTTTCCGTTAATTCATAGGCTGTTACCAAAAGACTGATTAAATGAAGCTAACATTGTCATGTAATCAATAGCTTTTCGTTGTTTTTTCAACTCGGTTAATTTTATTAAAAATTTATTTGCTCGTTTTTTACTTAGCACTCCAAATCCTTTGTTTTTATCGACTATTTTTTTCATTTCATCCAACTTACCATTGCAATGAAGAACTACATCGCAACCAGCTAAAAATACATTTTTAGTTATCGATGACAAGTCTCCCGTTAAAGCCGCCATAGATATATCATCGCTAATAAGAAGCCCCTCAAAACCTATATATTCTCTAATAACAGTGTTTATAACATCAGGTGAAATTGTTACCGGTTTTCTGCTGTCTATTTTTTCTAACAGTAAATGCCCTGTCATCGCCGCTGGAGAATCATTTAGAGCAACAAAGGGTATAAAGTCACGTTTTTCTAACTCTGTTAACTCAGTATCTATTTTTGGTAACGACAGATGACTATCCACTTTGGCTCTTCCATGCCCTGGTATATGTTTTACGACTGGAGCAACGCCACCATTTTCAAGCCCTTTAACAAATGACCTTCCTAAAACGCTTGTTGTATGCGGGTTCGTTGAGAAAGCCCTATCTCCGATTATGTCGCTGGCATTGCTTTCTATGAGATCTAGAACCGGCGCGCAATTTACGTCTATATCTAATACTTGTAATTCTTCAGCTATTAAGCGAGCATTTTGAAACACTAATTGCGTTGCTAGTTCTTCATTAATCTCAAAAATTTTTCCGAAAGACGCAGAAGTTGGTGCTTTTCGCCAAACCGGTTCTTTTAAACGTTGGACACGCCCCCCCTCTTGGTCGATAAAAATGGGAGTAAAATGATTTACCGAATCCCTCAGATTATAAATCAGTTCTTGCACCTGAGTTTTGCTAACACAGTTTCTCTGGAACAGTATAAACCCAAAAGGCTGGTTATCATTAAAAAATAATCTCTCATCTTTAGTTAATTCCGGCCGGCTACACCCGAGAATATATGGCAAGCTCATCAACCACCGCCCGATTTTATACGAGTTATGATGCAAGGTTGCTTTTCATTTATTAAAACTGAGCAAATATTCTGTGCTTTAATTTTATTTAAAACACCAGCCTGAACTCTATGAAATGTTCCTTTTTCAGGGATTAACACTTTTTCAATGTATGGTTCTAAATCTCCTAGGATTTTGGTAAATTTTTGCCGATATTTTTTCCATGCTACTTGCGCCAACTTATCACTTTTTACCGAAGCAAGCTGAATTCTGTATTTAGAAACTGATGTCCCCATTGGTGATTTTTTTCTGTTACCAGTGCCTGTTTTTTCTTTTTTTAATTCAGCTTGAATACTTGTTTTTTTCTTTAATTCATTATTACCTTTTTGTTTTTTTTCAGAATTAACCGGCTCATTAATTTTTTCCGACACCCCCCTCTTTGTGGAAGGCGTACTTTTTTCCAATGACCGAACGGTATTGCTTTTTATGACGGTTTTATTATTTTCCATCGAGTTTTTACTAAAACTCAGTGGAACTTCAGGTTTCGGTAAAAGAAGTTCTATACTTGATTGTTTTTCGCCATCTACAAGTTCTTTTAAGATTAATTTATCTTGATGAGGAACCTTCATCCCTCCGGGTTCGGTGGGTCTAACTCGAATCGGTTTATCATTGGCCGCCACAACAGGCAACTGATCAGAATTGTTTATAATATTATCTTTATAAATACCGAACCACGCAATTAAACAAAATGCTACAACAGCAAATAATCCAATAAAAATTGAAAAACCTGGCCCCGAACGTAATTGTTTTTCTGACAATAACGGAGGTGGTCTTGGTCTTTCATTTCCTTTCAAGATCGGAGGACTCGAAGGCGCGTTCAATGGGGTTCTCACGACCTTAATTCCTCTGCAGCCTCAATACCTATTACCTCCAACCCTGAAGCAATAACTAACGCGATCGCTTTGATTAATGAAAGTCGGGCAAAAGAGAGCTCTTTGTCATCCTCAACTATAAATCGTAATTTTTCATCTTCCTTTCCCTTGTTCCAAAGAGAGTGAAAAGCTGCCGCTAAATCAGATAAATAAAAGGCTATTCGGTGTGGCTCATGGGCTTTCGCTGCTCCTTGAATTATCCTTGGCCAATTTGTCAATATTTTTATCATATTAAGCTCATTTTCATCCGTGAGGAGAGATAAATTATTGCTACAGAAATTACTTTTCTCGAAAGTGCCACGAGTATTCCCAACATCGGCATTTCTTAATACTGAACAGCAACGAGCGTGAGCATATTGTACGTAAAAAACTGGGTTATCTCGACTCTGTTCCACAACTTTATCAAAATCGAACTCTAAAACCTGATCATTTTTTCTTGTGAGCATAATAAACCGGATAACATCTTTTCCAACGGCCGTGACAACATCTTCAATCGTTACAAAATCCCCAGATCTTTTTGACATCCTTACTGGTTTTCCATCTCTAAGCATGTGAACTATTTGACAGATTTTTACATCCAGTTTTGCTTCATCAAAGGTCACGGCATTAACTGCTGACTGCATCCGCTTAACGTACCCCCCATGATCTGCGCCCCATATATCTATCATTTCGGTAAAACCACGCTTATATTTATCGTAATGATATGCAATGTCCGATGCAAAATAAGTCCAACTACCATCTGTCTTTTGTATGGCTCTGTCTACATCGTCACCAAATAAAGTCGATTTAAATAATCTTTGCGGTCTTGATACCCAGTTTTCGGATTGTTTCCCTTTCGGTGGATCTAAGACACCTTCATAAAGTAGTTCTCTTTCCTCGAGAATGTTTAACACGCTATCAACACCTCCAGACTGAATTAATGACTGTTCAGAGGAAAAGATATCCATTTCAATCCCTAGGCTATTTAAGTCAGCTTTCACTTTCTCCATCATCATTTGAACTGAATATTGTCTAAAGGCATCTAATCTTTCTTCGACACTCTTTGATAACCATTTATTTCCATCTTTTTTTACTATTTCCGCGGCTATGTCTTTTAAATAGGCCCCCGGGTAATGCCCTTCAGGTATTACAATAGAATCGTCTCCTAAGATCTCTTGATACCGCAAAAAAGTGGATTGACCCAAAATATCAACCTGACTTCCCGCATCGTTAATATAGTACTCTTTACACACTTCGTAGCCGGTTTTCATAAGTAATCGTGCAAGAGCGTCGCCTACGACTGCTCCGCGGGCATGGGCAGCGTGTAATGGGCCTGTAGGGTTGGCAGATACATATTCTATATTTATTTTTTTCCCAGCACCCAATACTGAGGAGCCGTAATCTTTCCCAGATTTTAAAATAAAATGTAACGATTTAAACCAAACTTCATCAACCAATTTGATGTTGATAAAACCAGGCCCAGCAACTTTTACCACAGAAACATCATCATTGCGATCAAGTTCGTTACAAATTTTGATCGCTAAATCTCTGGGTTTAATAGACAAGGTTTTCGCAAAAACCATTGCAACATTTGTTGCAACATCGCCATGCTCTTTATCTCTAGGTGGTTCTACATTTATCAAATTTTGATCTATTTTACGGATGTCCTTCGGACCGAGTACCTTATTAAAGGCCTCCATCAACATATGTTCAACATCTTGATATATATTCATTTATACTTTTGCCTTTAAATCAAATAATCGTTCATATTCTAACAATGCATAGCGATCGGTCATACCAGCTATATAATCCGCAACGGTGCGTGCTTGTGAGGCATTCTGAATATGACTATTGTCGTCTTGCCATTCTGACGGTAGACAACTTGGCTCCGAGATGAATAGTTCAAATAAACTGGTAATTACGCGTTTAGCTTTATTTGCCATTCGATTTACTTTGTAATGCCTATACATGCGTTGGAAAAGAAAAGCCCGTAATTGATCCACTTGTGTTCTTAAAACAGAACTGAAAGCAGCCATAGGCTGTTTTACCTCTCGCACATCCTGACTAGACTTGGGGTTTTCGTCGCGTAAACGAGACCGAGTTTCTTTTAAAATGTCATCTACCATCACATTTACAGTGCGCCTCGACAGCTCATGTATCAGCCTGCCGATACTAATACTAGGATATTTTTCGAACAGAAATTTTATATTGGCTGATACTAGGGGAATGTCTAGTAAATCATCTATTGAAAAGAAACCTGCTCGAAGTCCATCATTGAGATCATGAGCATTATATGCCACGTCATCAGCCAATGAAGCAATCTGAGATTCTAAGCTACCATTTAGGCCCAATTGTAAATCAAAAAACGTATCTAACTCCTGAATCGTAGATGAATAATCTCGAAAAATTGGGCCATTATGCTTAGCTATCCCCTCTAAGGTTTCCCATGTTAGGTTCAGGCCATCGAATTCAGCATAACGTCGCTCCAAAAGCGTAATAATACGCAATGTCTGATCATTATGATCAAATCCCCCATGAGGTTGCATCATAATATCTAAAGCATCCTCCCCAGCATGGCCAAAAGGAGTATGCCCAAAATCATGCGCCAACGCCAACGCCTCAGCCAAATCCTCGTTTAAACCGAGGGATCTACTTAACGAACGTGCTATTTGGGCAACCTCTAAACTATGCGTCAATCGAGTTCGATAGTAGTCGCCTTCATGATAAACAAACACTTGTGTCTTGTATTTCAATTTACGAAATGCCCCCGAATGAAGTATTCTATCGCGATCTCTCTGATAAACAGATCGTTCCATAGCCTCATCTTCTGGATGAACTCGTCCCCTACTTTGCTCTGGGAGGCAGGCAAATGGTGCAAAACCATTAGGAACAGACCATTTATCAAATTCCAACATTTACCAACCCTTTCACGATTCAGATATGACCGAATTTTCTTTTCAACGACGGTAAAGAATATTTAGAATCATTTCTAATCAACATACATAAAAATAATTATATTCAACAAATTATAAGGTATATGCTATAGATAAGACAAAATATATAATCGGGAGTATTCTATGCTGGAAAGCTCGCTTGAAGGTAAAAATATAGAGATTGCACCTTTTGGTCTTACCGAAACAGCCGCAACCAAGATAAGCAAATTATTAATTGACGAGGGCGAGCCCCAAAATACTTTTATGCGTGTAGCTGTAGAAGGCGGCGGATGTTCTGGATTTCAATATACATTTAAATTTGACACTCAAAAAAACGATGATGACCTTGTCTTTGAGAAAAATGGTATTGAGGTGGTGGTAGACGAGGTTTCTCTAGAATTAGTTCATGGAGGCACACTAGACTACGTTGAGGAGCTCATTGGGTCTTACTTTCAAGTGACAAATCCCAATGCATCTTCTTCCTGCGGCTGTGGCACTTCTTTTTCTATTTGATCAACTTCAGGAAAAAAAAATGAAAGTGGCAACTTGGAACGTAAATTCAGTCCGAGCTAGGCTTCCAAATATTTTAAATTGGCTAAATGATAATCCTGTTGATATCCTTTTATTGCAGGAAATAAAGTGTGTTGATCACGAATTTCCCAAAGAGGATTTTAATGGTTTGGGATATAAAATAATAGTAAACGGGCAAAAGTCCTATAATGGTGTTGCCATATTATCTTATTCTGAACCACAGAATGTTGTATATAATCTTCCTGGATATGATGAAGATCTCCAACGAAGATATCTCCAGGCCGAAATAAATGGTGTAGTTTTTGGCAACATCTATTTACCAAACGGAAACCCAATAAATACTGAAAAATTTATTTATAAATTAGACTGGATGAAGAAATTAAATACTCATGCAAAGACCCTACTTAACCAAGAAAAAGCAGTCATTCTTGCAGGTGATTTCAATATTATACCAACTGATAGCGATGTACATGATCCAACTCCGTGGATTCATGATGCTTTATGTCAGCCCGAATCCAGAAAACAGTTTAGAGAGCTTTTAAATCTCGGTTATACCGACGCACTCCGAATTTTTCATCCAGAATCAAATCAGTTTACATTTTGGGATTATCAAGGGGGGGCTTGGCAAAATGATTATGGTATCCGAATAGATCATTTCTTACTATCACCCCAGGCGGCAGACATATGTATCGATTGCAGAGTTGATCCCAAACCTCGCGGCAGACCAAAGGCTTCTGATCATACCCCTGTTTTAATAGAAATAAATTAAGTTACTTCTTTCTTAACAAGTTTAACCAGTAAGTAGCAGTCTCCGAATACAAAGATCGTTAACCCTCTCCGCCAAGAATAATTGAACATACCGTTGTCCAAATACCGTTGAACAACACCGCATCATAAAAAAAGGGTAACACTAATAATCCAATAATGAATATGATTGTAAAACCTAAGGCTTCAAAACGAAAGCTACTCAAGTTACGGTTACTTTTTTTTTCTAAAGGTTTTGTTGAATTAGTATTTATCACTTTTTTTAAAACTCTAAAAATTCGAAAAATGTTACCTTCATCTCTAAAAAAACCTATAATAACTCTTTTTATTCTAATATTGACATCAATTTTTTTTACGAATTTATCGACTGCAAATTCAAAAGAAATTGAAGGAATATTTAATGTAATTAGTGGAGACACTATTTCACTCAATGGCGTTGTTTATAAATTGGAAGGTATTAAAGCACCTAACTCCCGCCAGAAATGCAAGAAAGGATCGTTACCCTGGCTTTGTGGCGCAGCAGCAAAACGATTCCTATCCCAGACTACCCACGGCATCATACTCACATGTAAAACAAAGAGAGCAGGATCAGTTAAATGTAATATCCGGGGTCGAGATCTGGCTAAAATTATCGTAAAAGCAGGCTGGGCTGTTCCCATCTCCAAGGGATTGTTTTTAAAAGAAGCGGAGCTTTACGCTAAGGAAAATGGTCTTGGGCTATGGACTGGAAAAAAATAACCTAATCACAAAACATTGTTAACTATCAGTGGCATTTAATCTAGACATAGCCATTTCTAACTTGGATTTTTTATCCTCTGCATTCAATAACCGCTTTCTGTTTTCTAAAATAACCTTTTCGGGCGCTCTTTGGACAAATTTTTCGTTAGTAAGTTTTTTATTAACTTTTTCAATGTCTTCTGATACTTTCTTCAACTCTCGATCTAACCGAACACGTTCCTTTTCCACATCAATTTTGCTCACAATAGATAAGCCGAAGCTAACACCCTCAATCACCCCTTGGATTGTTTCCTTCGGCAAAGAACCCGTTATTACATCGATCTCGTCAAGATTGGCTAATTTACAAATTATATTATTATTGTTGGTTAAATAGTTTTGATGATTATTTTCGGCGTCTTTTAAAATCAAATTAGTTTTTGATTTACTTGGAACACTGGCCTCTGAACGAAGCGATCTAATTTCACTTATAAGACTAACAACCCATTCTATTTCTTTAGCAGCAAGGATATCCGGCTCAACATCATTAAAGGGCGTCCAAGCCTCTTTTATTAATAATGTTCCAAAACCTAGTCGGAACCACAATTCCTCCGTTATATATGGCATAATTGGATTAAGTGAATTCAAAATACCCTTTAAAATAAACATTGTGGTCGCTTTGGTTTCGTTAACCGCGTCAGTATCTTCACCAGCGAGAATTGGTTTTGTGAACTCAATATACCAGTCACAAAAGGTTGCCCATGAAAAATTATATATCGCGTTGGCGGCATCATTAAATCGATAATTTTGAATGTTGCTGTCAACTTTGCTGACAGCGTTTTTAAGCTCAAAAATAATCCAATTATTTATTGCTAACCTGCAATTGTTTGGATCAAATTCAGGATCATACCTGCAATTATTTAATTCCGTGTATCTCGACGCATTCCATAGTTTTGTTGCAAAATTTCTATATCCCTCAATTCTTGATTCGGATAATTTTAAGTCCCGTCCTTGTGCAGCCATAGCAGTTAGTGTAAACCTCAAGGCATCGGTTCCATATCGTTCGATGAGCTCTAACGGGTCTAAAACATTACCCTTCGATTTGGACATTTTTTGACCTTTTTCATCCCGCACTAATGCATGAATGTACACGGTCTGAAATGGGACATCTTTCATAAAATGAAGTCCCATCATCATCATTCTAGCTACCCAGAAAAAAATTATATCAAAACCAGTAACTAGAACATCACCCGGATAATACCGTTTTAATTCCCCCGTCTTCTCTGGCCAACCGATTGTCGAGAAGGGCCACAAAGCACTTGAAAACCAGGTATCGAGAACATCTTCGTCTCTTTTCAGAGAGACCTCTTTACCATAATGTGATAACGCTTGCTGATACGCTTCGTTTTCTGTTTCAGTAACAAATATTTCTCCGTCTGGTCCAAACCATGCTGGAATTTGATGCCCCCACCATAGTTGCCTTGAGATACACCACGGTTGAATATTGTTCATCCACTCAAAGTATGTATTTTCCCAATTTCGAGGAACAAATTGTGTCTTACCATCTTTTACTGCCTTGATGGCGGGCTTAGCTAAAGTTTTCGCATCACAATACCATTGATCCGTCAACCATGGTTCTAATGGAACGTTAGATCGATCACCGTGAGGAACAAAATGAACATTAGTTTCAACTTTCGACAGTAGCCCTAAATTATCCATTGTTAGGATAATTTTTTCCCGAGCTTCGTAACGGCCTAGTCCCCGATACTCATTTGGTACATTTTCATTTAACTTCGCATGCTCATCAAATATGTTTATGGCCTCTAAATTATGCCTTTGGCCAACATCAAAATCGTTGAAATCATGAGCGGGTGTGATTTTCACTGCCCCGCTACCTTTTTCCATATCGCTATAATCGTCAGCAATTATAGGGATTTCTCTACCTATAATCGGTAAAACCACTAAACTTCCGATTAAATTTTTATATCTAATATCATTGGGATTTACAGCAACCGCAGTATCGCCCAACATCGTCTCAGGTCTCGTCGTTGCAACCGTGATTGAGCGATTTTCTTGCCCTTTTATTGGGTAATCAAAATGCCACAGTTTTCCGTTGACCTCTACTTGCTGGACTTCAAGATCTGAAATTGCTGTTAACAACTTTGGATCCCAATTAACAAGACGCTTATCCCTATAAATCAAACCATCGTTATATAACCGCACAAAAACCCTTGTGACGGCCTGTGATAAACCTTCGTCCATAGTAAAGCGTTCGCGTTCCCAATCCGCGGATGCACCAAGTGCACGCAATTGCTTCATGATGATTCCACCGGATTCGGTTTTCCAATTCCAAACCTTCTTGAGAAATTCCTCTCTTCCTAATTCTCTACGATCTAGATTGTTTTCGGCTAACTGCCTTTCAACTACCATTTGTGTAGCTATACCGGCATGGTCCATACCAGGTTGCCAAAGGCAATCACGACCCTTTTTTCTAAAGAACCGGATAAGTAGATCCTGAAGTGTGAAAGTCAAACCGTGTCCCATATGGAGGCTTCCGGTAACATTTGGCGGAGGCATCATTATGGTATAAGGCTCAGAATCCGAATTCAAATTGGCTGAAAATGCTCCAGAGTCTTCCCAATTCTTATAATATTTTTCTTCAAGTATCTTAGGGTTGTAAAATTTATCAAGCATATTTAGTTCCAAGAAGATACATACGATCTTTTATAATCCAAGGGATTTAAGTTATTTATGTTAAAAAGCGGATAGTTTGCCGCCCTGATACTATGTAATGGCGGGTCACTTTATTTGATTACCAAGGGTCTTTCCGTTGAGACTGCATTACCAACCGCTCAATTTCCTCGCGAACTAATCGCTCGACGGTGATTGGCAAATGTTGGTCTAGCCATTCTTTGAGCATTGGCCGGACCAATTCACGAACGAGACCTTCCAGAGTTACTGCACCGTTACCAATAGGTAATTCTTGGACGTCCTCATAAAGTTTGCTTCCAAGCCTTGAGAATTCATCCATCGTTTCCACAGCCTGTGGAGTTGATACTAAACTCTCTTTTTCTTCAACGGTAGCAGGTGTGGGGGGGGGAACCGGTTCTGGAGCTGGGGCCGGAGACGGGGTAACTGGAGCTTGATAGGCTTGTTCTTCAAATAAAGGCTCTGGGTCTGCCGCGTCCATATCAGTTAGATCTAATACCTCATCGTCATCGTCATCGTCATCAACCTCAGGTGTTGGAGCCGGCGACTCTTCAACCGGCAAAGGCTCTTCCAAAGCCTTAACTGACTCTTCTTCAGGAACTACCTCTTCTTCCGCCACTACCTCTTCAACAGCCGGCTGCATTTCATTCGTTTCACCTTGTTCATTATCATCAGAAATGATACGGCGAATTGACGCCAGTATTTCTTCCATTGATGGTTCTTGCTCTGCATCACTCATTATTTAGACCTCAACCAGAATCCCAACTCTTCAATAGATTATCTCACAACGGACAAGAATGCCAGTAGTCTTAACGTTGAATTCTACGGTCTTTCTCTTAGCAAGAATTCCCCGTAATATCTATCTTTAACGGATAAGAAGTGCCGATCGTAGTCATAAAGATCTACCGGTAGTTCGATCGCCTTAGCAGTTAATTTACCTAACGCGGATAACAAAGAATATGAAGCAACAAATGCATCTCTATTTGCCCTTACTAAACTCACTTGAGCACTCAGTCTCTCTTGTTCTGCGTCAAGAACATCTAACACAGTTCTAGCGCCTACTAACGCTTCCTGCTCTACACCTTCCAAAGCTACTTCTGCGGAAGATACTTCGGCAAGGAGAGCTTGAGCTTGCGCCTTAGCTGTTTCCCAGGAAATAAATGCCCTTGAAGAACTGTCGATCACTACTCGCCTCGACGCTTCTACCAAAATACGTTTTCTATTCGCCTCTTCTTTAGCAGAACGTATCGACGAGTATGTTGCGCCGCCAGAATAAAGGGGAATATTAACGCTAGCCGTCAGACTTATACTTGTTGACTCAGTATCTGTGTCTCCAGAAGTTTTGGATAAATTAGCGCTACCAGACAGATCTACCGTAGGTAATAAGCCCCCTTTGGAAATCACAACATCATCGAGCGCACTCATCTCTTCAAATTTGGCCGTTACAAGATTGAAGTTTGACGCTAATGCTATTTTAACCGCTTCTTCAATATCATTAGGTAACCCATTCGGTTCAGAGGGGTTGAAAAGTTTACCTGGTATTTCTCCAAAGACTTTTTCATATATTGCAGTGGATGAATTAAGGTCTCCTTCAGCCTTAATCTTATCTGCTTTTGCTCTGTCCGCCCGGGCTTCTGATTGAGCAACATCGGTTCTTGTGACTTCGCCTACTCTGAACCTTTCTTTTGTTGCCTCTAGTTGTTTTTCAATTCGTTTGAGATTATTTGTCTGAAGTTCAACAACCGATCGCGCGCTGATAACATCTACATATGCTGTAGCACCGTCTAACATCAACTTTTGTTCCGCTGAAAACAAACGGGATCGCTCAGCCTGGACAGCACTTTCCGCTTTTCGAATCGATGCTTCGGTAGTTCCTCCGGTATAGATTGGTTGTCTAATAGAAACGCTTAAATTTCCTGGGACGGTAGTGCTATCAGTTGTAACTCCACTGGTCTCGGTCTCTGAATATGAAGACCCGAGACTCAGGCTCGATCTTACTGTAGGGCGCCAACCGGCTTTGGCCCTCGGAACCCCTTCATTTATTTTTCTTAGGTTTAAACGAGCTGCCGAAAGTTCTGGGTTATCAACATATGCTTGAGACAATGCTTGCTCAAGGGTCTGAGCTTGGAGTGGAAATGGGGAACCAAGTATAAAACAGAAACCGCCTAAAACTAACGTTTTCCGAATACTTCTCTCAAGAGTTACTGCACAATTTTTACCCATGGACACCCAATCCTCATTTGCTCAAACTTCTAATCAATGCTTGCTTTTACAATAATTAGCAACGACATAAACTAACATGACTTTAAACCAGTACTTCAATGGTCCCAAACTTTTTTTTATGAAGCCAATTTTATCATCAAGTTTTTTATACGTTTAAAATTAAATTGATGAAACTTTATTGAACTGGTCTCCAAACAATAACATCAAATTAGAAGAGTTATAGTATTTACCAAGCAAACAATCTAATAAACTGGCGGAACTTACGAAAAAATAAGGTACGTTACCATTGGTTCACACAATAGCATAGGTTCTATCGGCCTATAATCTATCAATTTTTTTTCAACCCCCTTGGTTGAAGCTAAATGAAAATGACTTGTTATTTAAATCACCGTTATTACACCTTAAAACTTGCATAGTAGCAAAGTTATCGCTAGGAAATAAACTTTATGAAAGGCCCGGTAGCAGAGTGGTTATGCAGAGGATTGCAAATCCTTGTACGTCGGTTCGATTCCGGCCCGGGCCTCCATACGTTTCCGCAATCTTTACGTGACTGAAACCTTTTCAATAGTTATTCACAGGAAACCTGCTCCAGTTACTTACGTATGTTGGCAACTACTTTAATCACGTATATAAGTCTAACCGTCCAAATAAATTTAAATTCAAAAACTTCAGTGGGTAGAAACCGGTGAATTGGAATGAAATATTTTAAATAACTAAAATAGTAGACAAAATTTATTGTATCCTTATCGACTCATTGCTATACAGCAGTCTCGCTAGTAAACTGGTCCCCGGTAGCTCAGCGGTAGAGCAAGCGGCTGTTAACCGCTTGGCCGGCGGTTCGAATCCGTCCCGGGGAGCCAAACAATTATTTTTCACCCTGTAAACCTCTGAAAATAAATAATTATAGCTAGAATGTATTTTTGTCGCGTACTTGGTTTCCCAAATGTTCCCAACTAATTAAAGAACCTGCGGGATTCAAAACCGTTGATTCTACGTCTGCTCTACCTTCATACCCAAAGTCTTGTATCTTGTGACGACTAAAAACTCCTCCTGACTGATTAAATTTTACGATTAATCTTAGTGCGATAGAATTCTCCACATATAATTTAAGACTCACGCAATTTAGCTCATGGCTGATTGTTTACTAATAATTTTATAGATAGATTAAAAATAGGTGTAATAACTATTGGAGCCAAACATGACTGCTTCATTAAAGAATAACAATCAATATGAAAACGAGGATTGTAGTATACAAACTTACCTAGAAGAGGGTGAGAGACGAGCAATGAATTTAGGTAACAGAGGACCTATTCGATTTGACAACGATGGACATTTATCCGCTGAAATACGAAACGCATATTCTGACATTGGTTTTTATGTTTTCGAAAACGTAATCGAAAAAGAGGAATTAAACGATCTTGAAAACGACCTCCATGACATTTTGGATAACTTGCCGGAAAAAAAAGGGGCTGAATTAAATAAAGTGGGAAAACCAGCAATTGGAGTTGATTGCAAAGCACCCACCCTTTTTTGGTCAAAGCCATTAGGCGACCCTTTCGGAGGAACTAAGCTGGCAAATGGACGTCATCCTGTTAAAATGACAGAACCTGTTCCAGCGAAAGGCAGCCCTGAGGAAACGGTGTATTTAATCTTAGGCTCTTTACAATTCTCAGAGGCACTTGTTCGAGCTTATGGACACCCAGAATTACTTCGAGTAGCCGCAGCTATCAACGGTGATGATTTTGTTCCTTTTACAGAAGCATTATTTATAAAGGAACCTGGTATAGGCGCCTCTGTAGCTTGGCATAGAGACGGAACAACACATTGGGATAATCCCATGTTTGACGAAGGAATTCATGGGTTTAACTTTATGATACAACTATATGGCTGTACCTCTGCTAACGGTGTTTGGGTTGTACCTGGAACCCATAAATACCGAACTGTCGATATTAAAGAAATGGTCACGCGTTCTGGAAGTGAGCGAATAAAGGAAGCTGTACCAATGATTTGTAAGCCGGGCGACGTTGTAATGAGTAACCGCCAAGTTGTACACGGCTCCTTTGCCAATACTAGTCCCGATTGGCGCGTTACAATCAACCAAGGGTTTCATAGACGAAAATCTGTTCTTAATGTAAAAGGTGGCGGTCTACACGGTGCCCCTGCAGTTTACGATGAGGCCCGGGTTCAAAAAAGATCGTCGATAATTTGCAAAGCTATTGCAGCAAGACAACAAAAGTTCCCAAACGAGAAGCCATATCTATACAAACCTTTCGAAGGTAAACCTGAAATATTCAAGTGGGATAAAAATTCGAAGGCCGATATGCATGACTATAATCTTTTAGATTTTAGTATTTAAACCCTAATCATAAACAAAACCCAGTATATTGAAGGAATAAAATGAAAATTCATCATGCGCCTAACAGCAGATCAGTCCGAGCCTTGTGGTTGTTCAATGAACTTGATCTACCTTATGAACTAGAGATCTATCCATTAGGGGACAAAAGTATGCGGACGCCAGAGTATTTAAAAGTGCATCCTCTGGGTCGCGTTCCGGCGCTTGAAGACGGCGACCTTACCATTTTTGAGTCGGGGGCAATTGTTCAATACGTGTTAGACAAGTATGGAGACGGAACGATGGTGCCAGCTGCTAAGTCACCTGACTACCCGACCTATCTACAATGGCTGCATTACGCGGAAGGTATGATAATGCCACAAGTAAATATTATTGTGGTAGAAACCATTTTCCTTCCAGAAGAACGACGGAATCAGACTAACGTGGAACGGGCCACAAAATTATTAACCCGTATGCTGACCGCCGTAGATGTGCATCTGCAAGATCGCGAATTTCTGGCGGGTGGATTCTCCGGCGCTGATATTATGACTGGGCATGCATGTATAGTTTCAGGAAGATTGGGGGCCGATATTAGTGATAAACCTAATGTTGCTGCATATATCGACCGATTAGAAGCTCGCCCAGCCTTGCAAAAGGCATGGGCAACAAAATAAACTATTTGCTACTTATAATTCCGGGTCTTTAACTAAAGCAGCCTTTAAGCGTTCAGGATCGACCGCAACCTCGACACCAGCTCTTTCAATCTGCAATTTTAGCGAAGACCGGGAGTCAGAGTTCCCCCACCCTCTATTTAACGCTTCGGTCATCTCTTCCAATGCTAAATTTGATAGGCGCATTGGAACTCCTTTTTCTCGCCCCAATGCTGTGGCTAAAGCCACGTCCTTATGTGCAAGCCTTAATGCAAACGCAGGAGGATCATAAATACCAGGTAAGAATTGATTAATTAAACCATCAAATGTTCGACGTCGGCCCAGTACGCCCTGTCGCACGGCCTCCCATAAAGCTAAGGGCTCTACCCCTGCTTTAACACCCATTGTAAAAACCTCACCAAGCGCCGCCTGAATAGTGTAACCTGCGCAGTTATGAACTAACTTGGCCACCGAGCCGGCCCCTATAGGGCCGATATAAGCCACCTGATCTCCCATATTATCTAAAACGGTTCTATATTTATTGAAAATTTGTTCATCACCACCAACCCAAAGAGCTAACTTACCGGAATGTGCGCCGGCGGGCCCTCCACTAACTGGTGCATCCAGTATATGACAGCCTTTTTTGGCGAACTCCGAATGCAAATTCCTCACTACTGTTGGAGAATTGGTAGATAAATCAAACACGACTGACCCTGGGTTCATTCCCTCAACTAATCCTTCCTGACCTTCCGCAACTCCTTTAACTTCGGAAGGCCCTGGCAGTGAAAGAAACGTAACATCTACTAATTTAGCTAATTCTTTTGGAGATTCTGCCCACACGGCTCTATTATTCAAGAATGATTCCGCTGCCTCTTTTCGTGCATCATGTACAACTAGTTCGTACCCTGCTTTTGCCAGATTTGAAGCCATTCCGGCTCCCATAGTACCTAAACCTATGAAACCCACACGCATTCGTCCCTCCTAATTGCAACACTGAATTATTTTGATTTGATAGATACTATATTGAGTTATAAGGACTTCAAATTTACTTTTGAACCTTTCGACGTTTTTTAACAACGTATGATTGAAATCCTTCCATTACCAACTCTCCTTTTTGATTATGCACTGTAGATTTAACACGCACCAGTCCAGTACTGTTCTGAGAAATCAGCTCAACAATTTCTAGTTCAGGATAAACGGTATCACCTGAAAAAACAGGTGCTAGAAACTGAGATGATTGATCGACAAATGCGACCAAAGCATCCCCCATTATGTGTGCAAAGTTTCCAGCCCCCGCGGCCGTTTGGATAAGCACTTGAAAACCATGCGCTAGTAAATTTGGAAAACCTCTTTTGCGGCAATATTCAACATCATAATGGATTGGATGATTATCACCCGATGCCAATTGAAATGCCGCAAAATTCGCATCCGCCAAAGTCCTAGAAGGAATATAATATTTTTCCCCAAGTTTTAGATCTTCAAAATACGCAACGATGGGAAATTTATGGTCCTTAGGTGTAAATGTTTTTTTCATTTTATTCTGATAACTCCGGAACAAAAACTACTTTTTCTCTATTGAATTGCTTAATTTCGTCAAGTGAATAACCATAATCAAGCATGATATCCTTTGTATCACTTCCAATGTTGGGTGCGGTACCTACCATTTTGTGTCCACCTGGTAACTGTGTGATCGGAACGTTACCCACCTCAGGTTGTTCAATCACATTATAACCCTCTATTTCTTTCACATGTTCATCATTCAACCAATCTCCAAAATCATTTACGGAATTAGCTAATAATCCCGCCTCCTTGAAAGCCCTATCCCAATATTCTGTGGTTTTATTCTTGAGCCGATCTTGAATGATGTCGGTGATTATAGTAATATTATCAGCGCGCTGTTCCGAAGTTTTAAATCTCTCATCTGATATGGCTTCCTCAATACCAATTACTCTGCAAAGATCAGCAAAATTTTGTTCTTTTACTATAGATATTGCAAACCACCCATCTTTGGTTTTATAAGTTCCCGCCGGCGGGTTTAACGCCATAGCTGGTCCTTGACTTAAATAAAAATCTGCAATATTCGGCATAAGCAATACTCCCGCCGATTGTAACAGACTAATGTCCAAAAACTGAGCCTTTGTTACCCCTCCAAATAAAGCCATCGATGTCGCCTGAAATGTACAAAGGCCAGTCAATGAGTCAATGACGGTTGTTCCAACCCGATGTGGAAAGCCGTCCTTATCTTTATTAATAGAGACTAAACCCGAAAACGCCTGCAGAACGCCGTCTGAGCCTGGTCGGTCATTATATGGTCCAGTTTGACCAAAACCACTAACGGAGACATAAAGAACCTTATTATTCAAGGCTTTTATACTATTGAATCCGATACCTAATCTATCTACAACCCCTGGCCTAAAGTTTTCTAAAACTACATCACATGTCCCAGCGATTTTTAAAATTAGGTTGATCCCTTTTTCCTTTTTTAAATCTACAGCTATTCCCTTTTTTCCTAAATTGTAAGATATGGAGTATGCGGTCTGTCCGTTCCAATTTTTTCCAAGCCCACGCATCCAATCACCATTCAGCGGCTCCACCTTGATAACTTCGGCCCCATACTGCGCCATTAACAGGCCACAATAAGGCGCCGCGACACCTTGCCCCAAATCTAAAACCCTAATTCCTTCCAGCGGCTTCTTCATCAGATGCTTCCCTTTACAATGATCAATTCTCTTTTATTTATTGAAATCAACAACATAAAATAGGCCTTTGCTTCCCGTTGGTCGCTGTTAAACGCTGGCCCTGCAGACTTTAAGCAATGATAAATTTATCTTTGCTATTCTGATATCGTAGATATTAAATATAAATATAACGCTCTAAAATGATTAATTAAACTAGATTATCGGATATTAATTGAATGTCAGATATAACAGATGAACAGAGAAACTCTGCTGAGAAGCCAACAGAAAGCATTGAATCCGACCTAGAAATACGAATAGCAACAGAATCAGATGCCGAGGAACTGGCCTGGCTTAACCAGGAACTTCTTACTTTTTACGGTCTTCCGGCCCGAAATCAGCGATCATTCGTCTCACATGCGATTGCCAAAGGTGTATTCCAAGAAAATTCTGGTTTAAAAATATTACTGGCCATTGAAAAAGATAATGCTATCGGTTTTCTCGCTTTTTCAGAAGTTTTCGCACTGGCAAGCTGTCAAAAGAGTATATTTATTCAGGATTTATTCGTGGCGCGAAAAGTGCGTAAATCCGGAGCTGGTCGAGCATTAATGGAAACATTATTTAAGTTTGCTATCGATAATGAAATAACGCAAATTGACTGGACTACCGATGCGTGGAATAGCAAAGCTATAGCATTCTACGAACATATCGTGCCAAGCCTTAAAACAGAAAAAATTCTCTATCGTTTAAATGAAGAACGTTTAAATCAGATAATTAAGAAATCTTAGTAAAAACCTGCTTTTATTACATTTTATGATTATCTCTATTTATTATTCAATAGATTTTTGATTTAATCCTGAATTTTTGATTTCAGGATAAATAAATGAAAATTCATGAAGGCTTCATTGAAGCGATAGGTGATACACCGCTTATAAAACTAAAAGCCGCATCAGACTTAACTGGCTGCACGATATTTGGGAAAGCGGAATTTCTTAACCCAGGTGGGTCTGTTAAAGATAGAGCTGCATTGGGTATAATTCGAGCTGCAGAACAAGCTAGTGAGCTTAAACCTGGGGGTACAATTGTAGAGGGAACAGCTGGAAACACGGGGATTGGAATAACCCTCGTTGCCAATGTGCTTGGTTATAAGTCGGTGATAGTCATGCCGGATACTCAGAGCCAGGAGAAAAAAGATATGCTAAGACTTTGTGGCGCCCAACTAAATTTAGTGCCAGCAGCACCCTACAAGGATCCCAATAACTATATCCGTTATTCAGAACGCTTAAGCCAAGAGTTATCAGATAAAAATGGCGGAAATGTAATATGGGCCAACCAATTTGATAATATCGCCAATTATAAAGCTCACGAAACATCAACTGGCCCTGAGATTTGGGAACAAACTAATGGACAAGTGGATGCATTCATATGCGCTGTTGGTTCTGGAGGAACGTTAACAGGTGTTGGGAACGCTCTCAAAAAAAGGAACTCAAATATAAGAATAGGCTTAGCAGACCCAATGGGGTCGGCTTTATTCAATTATTTCACAAGTGGAAAACTTAAATCTGAAGGAAATTCAATTTCAGAAGGTATAGGTCAAGGACGTATAACAAAAAATCTTGAAGAAGTTAAAATTGACGAATGCTTCCAAATCACCGACCAGGAAGCCCTACCAATAATATACAATTTGTTACAGGATGAAGGATTATGCATGGGTGGATCCACGGGAATAAATATTGCTGGGGCGATCAAAATGGCCCAGAAATTGGGCCCTGGACATACAATAGTTACAATATTATGTGATTGGGGGCACCGTTATCAAAGCAAAATTTTTAACCCTAGTTTTTTAAGAGAAAAAGCTTTACCTATACCGCATTGGTTAGACTAACTCTGCAGGTTAAATCTTATGTCTTATTTAAACCCCCAAGCAATCGTCAGTACCGAATGGCTCGCCAGAAATATTAATGATCCTAATTTGGTAGTTTTAGATGGTACTTATCACCTACCCACTGCAAATCGAAATGCGTCTGAGGAATTCCCCCAAAAGCATATCGAGGGCGCTGTCTTTTTCGATATAGATGACATTGCGGATGCCGATAATAGTCTGCCACACATGCTACCTTCCGATAAGGTTTTTTCGGAAAAGGTAGGAGCGCTTGGCATCAATAATGAAATGCGTATCGTTGTATACGATGTTTACGGGATGCAGAGCGCTGCTCGAACATGGTGGATGTTTCGTTTTTTTGGGCATGAAAATGTCGCTGTTTTAGACGGTGGGCTTCCTAAATGGATTAAGGAAGGCAATCAAATTTCCTCGAACCCTGTCACCCCGTTACCAACAACATTCGTTTGTAATAGGCAACCACAACTAGCGAAAAATCTAAATGAAATTAAAGAAATTGTTGAGGGCGGAAAAGGGCAGATTATAGACGCACGCTCTCTAGGCCGTTTCAATGGTACAGAGCCAGAGCCAAGAGCGGGCATGCGTTCTGGGCATATGCCCGGCGCTATAAGTCTTCCTTTCACGGAATTTTTGGACCCTGAGAGTAAAACTTATATTAGTAGTGAAAAAATTAATCATGTTATAGAAAAGCTAAATATCGACCTTAATCAACCAATCACTACAACATGCGGATCGGGTGTTACAGCATGTGCTTTATCTCTAGGTTTGTTCCTTATCGGTAAGACGGACGTGGCTGTTTATGATGGTTCTTGGAGTGAATGGGGCGCCCTGTCTGATACTTCTATAGTTCAGTAATTTTCGTTAGTGTAGCTTACTTTTAGGAACTATTTTATGGATCTGATAACGACTGTAACCTATCTGGAAATGGTTTCTTACCCAAAACATTTAATACTGACCAAACCAGAAAAGTTAAATGCCGAAATAAAGTTGGTTGTAGAGCCAACTGTCGACTTTTATCGGTATTTATACAATACCGTTGGCGAGAAATGGACCTGGATAGAGCGACGGTTATTAGATGATAGCAATTTACAAAAATTAATCCGATCCTCAAATGTGGAAATCTATATCCTTTACGTCGATGATAATGTTGCTGGGTTTGGAGAAATTGGATGGGATACAGCAAGCAATGGCTCAGAAATTAAATATTTTGGACTGATGCCGGAGTATATAGGTAAAAGGCTAGGCCCTTATTTTCTTAATAACATCATTAATATAGCTTGGAAAAGAAACCCTGTTCGATTGCGCGTGAACACCTGTGATTTAGACCATCCGCGCGCACTGCGAGTTTATCAAAAATCCGGATTTAACATCTTGGAGGAAATCATTGAAAAATTACCTGACCCCGCAACAGTAGGTTTACCGCATCCCCCATCACATCAAGAGAGACAGAGACGACTGAACAGCAGATAAATTAAGTTAATGAGATAGAATTTGACTTAAAAATAATTTAGTTCTGTCTAATTTAGGGTTTTCAAAAAATTCTTCAGGAGTATTTTGTTCGACAATTTCTCCAAAATCCATAAAAATAACCCTATCTGCTACGCGTTTAGCAAATCCCATTTCGTGCGTAACACAAAGCATGGTCATGCCCGTTTCTGCCAGCTCAAACATTACATCGAGCACCTCAGAAATCATCTCAGGATCTAATGCCGATGTTGGTTCATCAAACAGCATCACTTGAGGATTCATGCAAAGAGACCGAGCGATCGCGACACGCTGTTGCTGACCGCCGGATAATTGACCTGGATATTTGGCTGCCTGCTCTGGAATTTTCA
This sequence comes from SAR116 cluster bacterium AG-447-C21, assembly GCA_003212315.1. Classification (GTDB taxonomy): domain Bacteria; phylum Pseudomonadota; class Alphaproteobacteria; order Thalassobaculales; family Thalassobaculaceae; genus UBA7326. The sequence continues at coordinate 35,817 of QCQB01000007.1, forward strand.
CTCGTTCTAAATATTCCATTGCTGTTACCTCGGCTTCACTTTTTGTAAAGTTTTTAACCCAAATTGGCGCTAAGGTGCAGTTCTCTAAAACTGTTAAGTGAGGAAATAGGTTAAAAGACTGAAAAACCATTCCAACATCACTGCGGATAGCATGTATATTTTTTAAATTACTATCGAGTGTCGTCCCATTAACTATAATATCCCCGTTTTGATGCTCTTCAAGACGATTTATGCAACGGATAAGCGTTGATTTTCCGGATCCAGAGGGGCCGCAGATTACGATACGCTCTCCCTTAAAAACAGTGAGATCAATATCCTTTAAAACATGAAAGTCTCCAAACCATTTGTTGACTTTTGACATAGCTATTGCCACCTCGTCGGAAGCAGCGGACTTTAGTTGTTCTGTATTTTTTTCAGCTTCGAGGCTCATTTTAAACACCCTCACTCCATAAAAACTTGTTCTCTTTAATTACCGATTATTTCCGGCACCTAAGCTTCTTTCTAGATGTTGGCTATATTTCGACATGGCGAAACATCCTATAAAAAATAACACTGCTGCTGTAAATAATGGTTCATGATGCAGACCTATCCACTTCGGATCATGGCTGACAGCATTGATCATCCCCAATAAGTCATACAAACCTATTATGCTGACGAGCGTCGTATCTTTCAGTAAGCCCATAAAATTTCCAACTATATTTGGAATCATGAATTTTAAAGCTTGTGGCATAACTATGAGTACCGTGGCTTGCCAATACGTTAAACCCACAGCTTCTGCTGCTTCGTATTGTCCTTTTGGGATCGCCTGTAAACCGCCACGCACAACCTCAGCCATGTATGCAGCCGCGAACAAACACACCGCAACTATTGCGCTTGCTAGCTTATTAATTACCATTCCACCCGGAAGAAACAACGGGAACATAGTCGTTGCCATAAATAGTATGGTGATCAAAGGGACAGACCGAAATAATTCTATAAATGCTACACACAGCACCCTAATAACAGCCATCTTAGATCTACGACCTAACGCTAGAATAATACCTGCCGGCAAGGCAGATGCTATAGCAATTCCGGATATCACCAGTGTAAGGAACAACCCTCCCCATAAATTATTCGACATATATTTGAAAGTTATATCATTAATAAGGAATGCAACAACCGCAACAGTCAGCAAAGTGAACCCTATCACTGGATATTTATGCTGATGCTCATTTTTCTTGGAAAAACCCGAAACCTTAATAATCCACCCGTAAAGACCTAATCCGGTCGTTAAACAAAGCAGTGAGTGTATTAATACAAAAAGGAAACAGGTCAGTGAAAGGGCAACCATTACCTCCATAAACCAGCCTCGTTCTCCTCCTAAAAACATATAGCCCGCTAGAAAGGGGTAGATAAGAACCGCACTAAGCCCAATAAATATTTTTGATGTTATTTTTGGTAACCAAAGCGGCACCATCCAAATAATGAATATAATAAAGGCTAAGTTAATCCGCCATATTTCGGCATCAGCGTATCTTCCATAGATAAATCGGGTAAACCAAACATTAACGCCTGCCCAACAAGTCCCTATCTTTGTCGAACTTATACGACATTCATCACGGCTGGAAGCCTCCCAAATTGCATTCACGAATGCCCATTCGTAAAACGCTTTCACCATGAAGAAGATGGCAATTATGCTGAGGGCAGTTAAAATGGAATTAAAAACACCATTAAATAAGTTATATCTTAACCACCCTGACACGCCTGTAGTATTTGGTGGTGGAGGCAAATCTGGTTTCGGTGTGAACTTTGATCGGTTGCCTATATCTGGAGCTAGGTCTGTCATTTTCTACCGCTCCTGAATTTGAATTTTTTTGTTATAAACATTTAAACATGCGGATATTGTAAGACTGACTGTCATATAAAAAGCCATGACCATTGCGACAATCTCAACAGCGTGTCCGGACTGATTTAATGATGTCTGCATGAACACGGAAACTAAATCGGGAAACCCAATAGCAATTGCTAAAGAGGAGTTCTTTACCACGTTCATCCATAAACTGATCATCGGTGGAACGATCGCTCTCATAGCCTGAGGTATAATTACCAATCGCATTATAAAATTCTGTTTTAAACCAAGTGATGCTGCTGCTTCGGTTTGCCCTTTATTAACGGACATTATACCAGCTCGTACCATTTCCGCCGCGTATGCTGAGTGATAAACGACCAATGCAACCATAACTGCCAGCATTGCTGGTAAAACAAAGCCACCACCACGGTAATTAAAGCCTTTCAGCTCCGGCAAACTCCAGTCAAGGGGCATACCCGTTATAACAAAGACAAGTGCGGGTAAGCCAAACACTGCAGCAAATGTTGGTAAAATTGTAGATACGTATTGGCCAGTTTCCTGTTGCTTCGTGGTGGCCCTCCTATTCAGCCATAAGGCCAAAATAATTCCAATAACAAAAGCTGCTCCTGTTAACCAAAACAATTCCAATACTTCCGGTTTTGGAACATATAACCCTCTGTTGTTAAGTACCAACCAGTCAATCCCAAAAATCTCTAAAGATTGCTTAGGTCTAGGAAGATTGGCAAATGCACCCAAATACCAAAATATTATCTGCAGAAGTAATGGAGTGTTTCTTAAGACTTCCACGTACCAAGACGCAATTTGAGCAACTAGCCAATTCTGAGCCAGTCGCATTATGCCAACAAGAAAACCGACAAGAGTTGCTAGAATAATGGATACCCCAGCTAATAATAGAGTATTTACAACGCCGACCCAATACACAAAGAAATAGGAATCCTGAGGTTTATAATCAAGTGGTGTCCAAGCGATTGCGAATCCAGCTGAGTTTTTTAAAAAATCGAAACCAACAGCCATTTTTCGAGCTGCCATATTGGTTTGAGTGTTATCAATAAGCGAAAAAACCGCCCATATAAACAAACCAAAAACCACTATTTGATAAAAAACAGATCGATAACGTTCATCATTTATAAAGCCATCAATACCTTTGGCGCTTGGCGGTCTAGATTCCGACATCGGAAACGCTTTCATACATGAAGTTAAATCGTGTGCGACTTAGGAAATTTTACTGCGTATTGAAGAAAAACAAAAGGAGTCTAGCCCGCTTTCAGGCTAGACTCCAATCATTCTTAACGAAATGGTGGGGAGTACATTAGGCCACCACGGGTCCAAAGATCATTAGGAGATCCTTTTCTAGCAATCCCAATACCTTCAGGACCGCTACCCATATATTTTTCATATATTTCGCCGTAGTTTCCTACACTCTTTATTATCCAATGAGCCCATTTTTTATCAAGCCCAAGTCCCTTATTCATTTCTTTTTCTACACCCAAGAAACGAGCAACTTCTGGATTTGGTGGATTTTTTGCCATTGAGTCTACGTTAGCTTGCGTAATACCTAACTCTTCAGCTGAAATGAGTGCGAACACTGTCCATTTCACAATATCATGCCACTGGTCGTCACCTTTTCGAACTGCAGGAGCAAGTGGCTCTTTGGAGATAGTTTCCGGAAGAATTACGTGAGCACTCTTATCCGGAAATCCTGCCATGCTGGAAGCAAGACCTGACTTATCATTGGTCATCGCATCACAGTTTCCTTTGAGATAACTTTCGTTACGAACGTTATTATCCGAGAACACAACTGGCTGGATGTCCAAGTTATTCATACGACTGAAGTCTGTAAGGTTAAGCTCGGTAGTTGTTCCAGTAGCGACACATACCGTTGCACCCTTTAATTCCATAGCACTTTTGATACCAGAGTCCTTGCGAACAATAAAACCCTGTCCATCGTAGAAGTTTGTTGCTGTGAAATTTAGACCTAGTTGAGTATCACGGAAGATTGTCCAAGTAGCTGTCCTAGACAACATATCTGACTCACCATTTGCTAATGCGGTGAAGCGAACTGTTGAAGTAACTGATTGGAATTCAACTTTGTTAGGGTCGCCGAAAATCGCAGCAGCAACTGCGCGACAAACCGAAACATCACTTCCAACCCAAGTACCATCTTTTTTCAAATTATAGAAACCTGGTGATGGTTGACCTACTTGACACCGCAAGTGGCCGCGTTTTTTTACTGTTTCAAGTGTGCTCATCTTGTGCCCGTCAGCGATCGCTAACTCGGGCGTAAAAGATAGAGCAGCAATTAGGCCTGCACCCAGACCAAAAAGGCTCAATTTTTTCATTTTGCAACCCATTCCTTTTAAGTTTTCAGAAAACCGAGAGTAGTTCGGCGCTATTTATCTAACTCAACTCTTTTACCTTACAACCCCCGTACCCCAAGTTAGGAAGATCTTTAACTCAACTCAAACCACACAAGTAGTTTTTTAAACTAGTTAAAAATCATCTCCCCTGTGATTGACTGCATTCAAACATCCTCCAACACCTTTTGGCAAGTGCACAATGGCATTTAAAAGCAAACTTATTTGTCTGGTTGCAAAAATATATCCTTTCTTTAAACATCTAATATTTTTTTTCTAAATATTAAATAATTTTCTTTATATTTTTCAATGATTTAAAAAACTTTTCTTTTATCTTCGAGAGTTTTTTCAAACTTATATTTTTTTTGGTAAAAAGTGATTAAAATTGTCTTTTACGTTAAGTTTGAATTAAATTATTTGAAATCATCAAATTCAGACAAATATTTTGCAGAAATGAGACCTTTCCGATGCCCAATAATTCATCAAAAAGAGCGAGAACAAACTTTGTGCATGCTGGCCGTTCCCCTCACGATAACCATGGCGTAGTAAATCCCCCAGTATACCACGCCTCAACCATTCTGCAGCCATCATTAGATGCATTTGAGAAGGCTAGAACACCCGATTGGAAAGGTTATAGATATGGACGCAGAGGAACTCCAACTACTCGCGCATTCGAGGAGGCCGTAGCAAATATATATTCCGCTCAAGGCGCTGTTGCTGTTTCATCAGGTTTGGCAGCTGTTACGAACAGCATACTTGCATGTGTTAAGCCGGGGGATCATATCCTCATGACAGATAATGTCTATGGGCCTGCAAGAAATTTTTCAACAGGTTTCTTAACTAGATTTGGTATAGAAACAACATTCTTCGACCCTCTGATAGCTGGAAATATCAAAAATTTATTTAAGAAAAATACAGTTGCAGTTTACACGGAAAGTCCCGGATCGCAGACCTTTGAGGTTTCAGATATACCGGCGATTGCGGCAGCAACCCATGAAATTGGAGCAACCGTTTTAATGGATAACACCTGGGCAAGCGCACTTTACTTTGATGCCTTCTCAAAAGGTGTCGATATCGTTATTGAGGCCGTTACCAAATATATTTGTGGGCATTCCGATGTTATGATGGGAATTATTGTAGCCAACAATGATTGGGCCATGGCAACTCGCGAAATGGCACAAGTGCATGGAAATGTTTCTGGTCCTGATGACCTTTACTTAGCGCAACGCGGGCTAAGGACTATGGCTGTTAGAATGGAACAGAATCAGAAAAACGGCATAGAATTAGCAGCTTGGTTGGAAGGACGGCCAGAGGTCAAACAGGTTTTGCACCCCGCATTGCCATCAAATCCAGGACACGAAATATGGAAAAGAGATTTTTCAGGCGCAAGCGGCTTATTTTCATTTATCCTAAAGGAAAATTATCAGCGAGCGGCACTTGCTGCGATGTTGGATGGACTCGAACTATACGGCATGGGTGCAAGTTGGGGTGGCTTTGAAAGTTTGATAATACCCGCCTCGCCCAAAGATTATCGCACGGCAACTGATTGGGATGAGAGAGGACAAGTTCTTCGGGTACATGCTGGCCTAGAAGATATTGATGACTTGATTGATGATCTAGGCGCCGGGCTCGATCGTCTAACCGATCTATCCAGCGTCTAGTAGGGTTTGACGTAATGACGATGCCGACACCTCGAATACGATTATTGATAGGAGACACTATTGCTATAGGGCCGGGAAAAGCATCTTTGTTAGAACGAATTGATAATACAGGATCAATTTCTGCCGCCGCCCGAGAAATGGGTATGTCCTACCGAAAGGCCTGGCGCTTGATAGATAGCATCAACGATGATTTTAATGCCGAAATAGTTTCTAAATTAACCGGCGGCAAGGGTGGCGGAGGAGCTTATCTTAGCCCTTTAGGGAAAGAAATGCTTCACCGGTATTTATTGATAGAAAAAAAAGCTGCAGAGAGCATTAAGAATGACTTATTCTGGTTTGAGACCCAACTTCGATCAAAAAATGACTAGTTATCTTCATTAAAAAGTCTTTTCTTTTCCGATCGAGGTAGGTACGGCCTTGCATAATCTCTAAATTTCCACTCTGCTTCTGGCGGGACATGCCCTGGCCTAGGTACATGATCAGAAATTTCTATATTCTCAAGTCGAGGTATATATCTTGGACAATTAGGAAATATGTTAACGGCAGTTATATCCACAATCAATTTAGCGCCATCAAATTCTTTTAATCTCTCTACATCATAATCGAGTTTGGCCGTGCCGTTAATCCTCATTCTCTCTTTACCGCCATCAAAATTTAAAAATAATAATCCAACATTTTCATTTTTCAGGATATTACCCAAGCTTCGATACATTGAGTTTCCATCGTAGTCAGGGAAGGATAAACTATTATTCCCAGTTACCTTTACGAAGCCGGGCAAACCACCTTTGAACGAACAGTCAACTGTTTTGCCAGAGGTTGTGGCTAAAAAAAAGAAAGAAGCATTTTCTATGAATTCACAATCTTCAACAGAAAAATTACTATGCCTACGATTTTTTTCCAGACTATCGGCTAACCGCCTGCCGTCAAAACGATCTTGTAGATTTCTACTTCCATTATGGTAAAAGCTCATCAAGTCTGCCCTTTCATAAGTCGGTTTTAATCCTTATTATCGCTTCTTAATACATCACTTTTTAACTCAACCCGAGGTACAATTTGTACATTTTTGTAAAATTTTTATTTCTTCTTTTACTACTGCATGGGGTAATTCAACCCAAATCCGCTTCTAGTAGCAGCAAAACGAAGATATATGTTTATGCCGCGGCAAGCACCAGAAATGCGGTGGATGAGTTAATAATGCAGTTTCCGAAACAAGATAATGTTCAAGTCTCTGCCGTCTATGGGGCAACATCGGCATTAGCCCGTCAAATTATCGATGGTGCACCAGCAGCACTTTTTTTATCAGCCAATAAGGCTTGGATGAAGGAAGTCATCGACGCAGAGTTAATAATAAAACATAAAAACGCTTTTTCGAATCGACTAGTAATTATTTCATCAAAAAAATATGGCACGGGGATCAATATAACCTCGGCTATCGACATAGCTAAAAGCATCGAAAATGATAGAATAGCTGTAGCAGAAATTTCTGCTGTTCCAGCGGGAATTTATTCAAAACAAGCTATGAGAAACCTGAACATATGGAACCAATTGAAAAATAAACTAGCTCAATCTGCAAATGTTCGGGCCGCATTAGCATTAGTAGAGCGAGGAGAAACACCGTTGGGAATTGTTTATCAAACAGATGCAAAAGCCTCACCTTATGTTAAACTAAAATGGAAGATCCCCAACAATACGCATGAAAAAATAATATATCCTTTGGGAATTCATAAGAATGCAGAGAACATTGAGGCTGCTTTTAACCTTTATAATTATTTCACATCTTCAAAGGGGTTGGAGATTTTTTCAAATTTTGGATTCGAACCGGATTAGAAGTGTTTAATTTAACTCAAATCGAAATAGACGCATTTTATCTTACCATCAAAGTGGCTCTTTTTAGTATCGCCATCTGCCTGCCAACTGGGGTCACTGTGGCCTTCATTCTGTCGAGAGCTACTTTTCCGGGGAAATGGTTATTAGACGGATTAATACACCTTCCGCTGGTAATGCCCCCAGTCGTCGTCGGTTACATCCTTCTTATTTTACTGGGCAAACGAGGGGTAGTAGGAGAATGGCTTTTTCAAACTTTCGATATAACGGTAGCATTTTCATGGAAGGGCGCCGCGATAGCATCCGCCGTTATGGCTTTCCCGCTGATGGTAAGAGCGGTACGACTTTCGTTAGATTCCATTGATAGAGGATTGGAGGCGGCGGCGCGAACTTTAGGCTCGAATAAAATCAAGGTCTTTTTCACTATTACACTCCCACTGTCTCTACCAGGCGTGATTGCAGGTACTATTTTAGCTTTTGCTAGAAGTCTTGGCGAGTTCGGCGCAACAATAACATTTGTGTCTAATATCCCTGGAGAAACCCAAACGCTTCCCCTCGCCCTATATAACTTCACCCAAATCCCGGGCGATCAAACTCCAGCTATTCGTTTACTAATAATTTCCTTAATATTGGCATTTGGAGCGCTTATCGCCTCAGATGTGTTGGCAAGACGGGTCAATAAACGCCTCGGTCTAAACGCAGGAGAGCGCGATTGATTGAGGCAAGATTTAATGTAAATCGTAAAGACTTCACCTTGCAGGTAGATCTAGTCCTCCCTGGAACTGGAGTAACGGCTTTATTTGGTCAATCTGGTTCCGGAAAAACAACTACTATTAATGTTTTATCTGGCCTTGTTAAACCTAATTCTGGATTTATTTCCATTGATGGAAATATACTATTCGATTCTGATAAGGGCATCAATGTCGCAACAGAAAAACGCGGGTTCGGATACGTTTTTCAAGAAGGTCGGCTTTTTCCTCATATGACGGTTGAAGAAAATCTTCTCTACGGCATGAAATCAAATGTTGCTCCTATCCCCTCCCAAAAAGAAACAGTAAAATTACTCGGTTTAACTAAATTTCTTCATAGAAAACCGGTTTCACTGTCTGGGGGAGAACGACAAAGAGTTGCCATTGGGCGCGCGCTACTCTGCACGCCAAAACTCCTTCTAATGGACGAACCACTAGCGGCCTTAGACGCTGCGCGCAAGCAAGAATTGTTGCCATACATATCAAAATTAAAGGATATTTTAAATATCCCAATTATTTATGTATCTCATCAAACTCAGGAAATTATGAACTTGGCCGATACAATTGTTTTGTTAGAAAATGGGAGGGTTCTACAGCAAGGCCCTGTGGATGAAATTATAAACAATTCTAAAATCACACCCTATTTTGGAGAGAACCTTAAAAGCTCATTCATTAAATGTATAATTGACAATAACGACCATGATACAAGTGTTACTAATTTAAAGTTTGATGGTGGATCAATAACAACCACTATTTTGAAAACACCAGTAGGATCCTCAGTACGAGTTAGGATACGTGCACAGGACATAGCTATATCAATTGAGCAACCCCAAGATATAAGTATCGCCAACATCATTGAGGTAATGATCCAAACCATTGAACCAAGCGGCGAAGGCTTCGTTGATTTAAGTTTGATTGCAAAAAATACTGTTTTTTGGGCCCGTTTGACTAAAACCAGTGTGACAAATCTTAAATTAACCCCTGGTAGAGTCGTTTATGCATTATTTAAGTCGACAGCTATAGAGGTCTTAGGGCATTGAGATTTAGCAAAATACCTATAGATCCATCACTTAATTAGGAAACATCTCAAATTTCATACCTCCCGGTCGCGCGATTTGCTCTACTAGACCTAACTCCCAATTTAAATAATCATTCATTGCTTTTTCGACCTCAACCGGGTCCTCGCGATCGTAAGCTCTCAGGTAAACGTCATTGGGGACGGATAATACATTATTTAACCCGCCTTCTAAAGTTAATCCGGCGGCCTCCCATGCATTGATACCGCCTTCTACGACTGATACACCAGCGGGAAAATCTTTCATATCAAGGGCTGCCATGACCGAAATTTTGATATCGGTGGAAATGAAAATTAGAGGGGTATTAATCTTATTCCTCTCTATATCCATGGTTAACTTACTTCTAATGCTGAACCAGGCGCCTTTTGGATGCTTCTCTCTGCAACTGAGACTCTTATCGAGGCATACAATTGTAGCTCCAGTTTCTTGAGCGATCAGTGCTTCGTTCGGAGTCACAAAATTGATCTTTTGCTTTTCCAACCCAAAACAGGGGGCAATTCTCTGACCAGACGACATTGCCTGCCCCTCAAAACCAGTTTCTAGAACGTAGACCTCACACCAACCTAACTGCATTAACCAACTTGCTGTCATTAAAGCGCGAACCATCAGATTATCCACTAGAACAACGCGAGCTTTTTGTGTTGCCACATATACATCCGTCGCTTGAACTAGTTGCCCTCCTGGAGCATGTCGAGAATCCGAGATATGACTTGTTTCAAACTCTTCTTCTGTTCGGACGTCTAAAATACAGAGTGTACGTTCTTCCTGCTCATTTCTCCATTGATCCAATGTATCTTGTTTTATTTTAATTACCCCAAACCTCTGAGCTGCCGCTTCAGCTCCAGTTAAAGCCTTTTGATGCCCCGCGGACGACACCGCAGGCGAAGGTCTATCCATTCCATGCTCTAGTTTGAAACCAGCCAAATGCCACCCCATAGTTCCATTTCTTAGAGCGACCACTTTATTTGAAATACCTGCATTAATTAATGATTGTGCACCAATAATGCTCCGTGTCCGTCCAGCACAATTCACAACAATTGTGGTGTCTGAAGAAATACCAGTGTCCTGTACTCGATGAACCAGTTCCGCACCAGGCATATCTATACCGGTAGGGATATTCATTACATTAAATTCTGACATCGGACGTGAATCCAAAACGATAATGTCTTCTTTATTATCCATCATGGCCTTGAGTTCTTCTGCAGAGACGGAAGGAGTGCCGTATGCATGCTCGATAAACTCTCCAAACGCTTTACTCGGAACATTAAGACCGCTAAATATTTCGAAACCAGCTTTCCCCCACTCTTTAATTCCACCTTCGAGAACACCCAAATCTGTGTAACCGAAAAGTTTAAGTCTTTGCGCGGCTATTCGAGCGTCTATCTCATCTTCGTCGCATATAACGATTGGTGTTGCTTTCCTGGGGACTAAGTCTGGCATTCTAATTTCCAGATGACTTAACGGGATATTCGCACATAGGAGGATATGGGCCATGCCAAAGTCGCCTTCTTCCCTGACATCAATTAAGGCTAATTCCTTGGGCCCCTCTATCATTTCATATAATTGTTTTGCAGATATATTTTTTAACATTATTTGCCAATCTTTAAGAAACTATCCTTTATTAAAGTAATCTTTATCTTAAATATCTTCTAGGTTTTTATGTTGCGAGTTCTAGAGTCTCCGATGCTTCTAACCATTCTTTTTCAACGACTTTTAATTCTCGATCAATGTGCTCTTTTTTTATAATGATTTGTTCTAAGTCACTTGTACTCTTTTCGTAGGTTTCAGCGTCTCCTAGGGTACCCAATACTTCATCTCTCTTGTTAGAAAGAATCGTTATCTGTTTTTCTAATTCTAATATTTTTTTTCTTAAATCAGAAGTAGCTTTTCTTTTATCCGCTGCGGCTTTTCGTTGCTCTTTTTTACTAGTCTTATGGTGCATTTGGCTTTGGTCATCTTTAACCTTCTTAACTGAATTCCCTGCGCTCTCCTTCACTTTATCTTTAAGCCAAGAAGCGTAATCATCTAAATCACCATTAAAGGGGTTAACAGTGCCATCTGCAATCAACCATAATCTATCAACTGTTAATTCCAGCAGCCGCCGATCATGACTTATAAGGATAACTGCGCCCTTATACGTGTTTAGAGCAACTACCAAAGCATCTCGAGCGTCGATATCTAAATGATTAGTCGGTTCATCTAAAATTAGAACATGTGGATTATCATGGGTGATAAGAGCAATGGTCAATCGCGCCTTCTCCCCACCTGATAAGAATTTAACTTTAGTAGTTTGTTTGTCCTGTAATAAGCCAACCCCACCAAGTCTAGCACGAACTTTATCAATAGCCGCTGAGGGCATTAATCTAGCCATATGTTCTGTTGCTGTGTCTTCTAACTCTAGGTCCTCCACTTGATGCTGGGCAAAGAATCCTACTTTTAATTTAGCCGCCCTATGGCTCTCGCCACTCATTTTTTCCAGTCGATTTGCTATCAATTTTGCTAACGTAGACTTCCCATTTCCATTTTGACCAAGAAACCCAATTCTATCGTCCGCATCTAACCGGAGATTAATATTACTCAAAACTGGCAAATTATTTACATATCCCACCGAGGCTTTTTCTAATGTCACCAATGGAGGAGGAAGCAGTTCCGGCTCTGGAAATTTGAAAACAGTGTTTCCTTCAATTAATTTGATTGTGCTGGAACCCATTTTTTCAAGCGCTTTTAATCTGCTTTGAGCCTGCCTCGCTTTACTAGCGGTATATCGAAATCGCTCTACAAATTTTTCCATATGTTTTCTTTGAGCATCTTGTTTTCTAGACATTGCTTCTTGGAGTGCCAATTTTTCTTCGCGTACTTTTTCAAACCTATCATAGTCACCGCTGTAATATGTTATCTTGTTCGCTTCCACATGCAGTATACCATTAACAGATCTATTCAATAATCCACGGTCGTGGCTAACGATGATTAAAGTCTTAGGGTATGCTTTTAGATGAGATTCGAGCCAAATGGTCGCCTCTAAATCTAGATGGTTAGTTGGTTCGTCAAGCAACAAAACATCTGGTTCTGCCAATAAGAGAGCCGCAATAGCTACCCGCATCCTCCAGCCCCCAGAGAAATTTGATAATGGCTCATTTTGAGCCTTATTATCAAAACCCAGCCCAGCCAGAATAATTGCAGCCTTCGCTGGTGCCGAATATGCGCCGATATCTGCCAGCCGTATCTGTATTTCGGCAATACTATTTGGATCATCTTCAACTTCAGCCCGTTCTATAAGATCAGCTCGCTCTTTATCAGCCGATAGAACAAAGTCTAGGGGAGTTTGGTCACCTCCGGGCGCCTCCTGACTCACCGTCCCTATTCCATTTATAGCGTCTTTTATACCGTTTATAGTTATACTGCCCGCATCGGGGTGCAAATCGCCTGTCAAAAGCTTCAGTAATGTCGATTTTCCGCAACCATTCCGTCCTATCAACCCAATTTTATGCCCTTTCGGGACTGTTGCCGATGCGTTTTCGAACAGGCTTCGACCTGCGACCCTATATGTCATGTCAGTTATTTGAATCATAAGCCCTGATAACATCCCACACTAACATTGCCAATATCCAACCAGAGTAACGAATTAATCATGTTTAATTCTTTAGATTAAGAAACCTTCATGCTAATTGTCTCCTGATGCGCCCATTTTTCAAAAATAGAATTCAAGTTTCATCCATAAAAGGCATTCTTTGCATGATAGGCGGTGCTTTAGCATTAACAATAAATGATGGCATGGCTAAATATTTAACAGAGTCCTATCCTGTTGGCCAAGTTATGGCCTTGAGAGGTACCTGTATCCTAGCCATACTTATAATATTTTTAATTTTAGCAAAAAAACGATTTAGCCTTAAAGTTTATTCTTGGCCAAATAATTTTTATCGCGCGGCGGCAATGACTGGTTCGACATTTTGCTTTATAACCGGCTTAAGCTATCTACCAATTGCTGATGCGATAGCTATAGCGTTTGCCGCTCCATTATTAACCACTTTACTGGCTATTGTCTGGATAAAGGAGCGGGTAGGATTCCACAGGTGGATAGCCATTTTATGTGGTTTCTTAGGAGTAGTTATAATTGTGCAACCAACTGGAGACGCCTTTAAAATTGCAGTTCTCGCCCCCCTTGGTGCAGCATTTTTTGGGGCCATCAGAGATGTCATTACAAGAAAAATTACGGGCACTGAAAGCTCTTTTGCCATCCTACTTACCAGTATGTTTCTTATAACCCTTACGGGATTCCTTACCTACCCTTTTGGTTGGTCTGAGTTCCAATTCAAACACCTTTGGCTATTTTTATGCTCAAGTATTCTGGTTGGTTTGGCTCAATATCTAATGATTGAAGCTTTTCGCCTTGGTGAGGTGGGTTTAATATCACCGTTTAAATATAGTAGTTTACTTTGGGCTGTTATAATTGGCTTTATAGTATGGGGCGATGTTCCCGGAAATTTAGTATTAGCTGGAGCAGCGATTTTAATTGTCAGCGGTATATATCTTTTACACGCTGAAAAACGTCTAAGAAAGGATAGTTAGCCATCTAATGGACGATGAAAGCTTTCAACCCACGCACCGTGATCTCATGGCTGGCATTCAACCACTTGTTGAAAAGTCTACAAATTCGACAGATGAGTGGTGTTTTGAAAATTTACCCGAGTTCGGTATTGGGGAAAGAAGAACAATAGAGACGTTAGCACCTATAGTTTTTAATGGCGCGGCTCATCTTGGGGCCGCCCATGCCTTTGCGCATATGGACCCTCCTACTCCCTGGATCACCTGGATCACAACGCTTTGGAACGCATCATTAAATCAGAACCTACTGCACCCTGATGTTTCTCCAAAAGCGGCAATGTTTGAAAGACACGTTATAAAATGGCTTGCTCCATTTTATAATATGTCAGGTGGCCATATGACCCCGGGGTCAACTATATCAAATTTAACAGCATTGTGGGTAGCTCGAGATACTGCACGCATTGATAGAATAGTTACCTCAATGGATTCTCATTTATCAATTCAGAAAGCTGCAAATATTTTAGGCCTCAAATTATTGAAGCTAAAAACAAATCTAAAAGGCGAGATCGATATAAATGAAATTCCCCGGGATCTATCAAAATCTGCTTTAGTACTAACAGCCGGAACAACCGCATCAGGAGCGATAGATGACCTGAAAATAAAAAAAGAAGCCGCATGGTTACACATCGATGCAGCTTGGGCTGGGCCGCTGCGGCTATCTGACAATTTCACTAATATTTTGGATGGTATAGAGAACGCTGACTCAGTGTCAATATCTGGACATAAATGGTTTTTTCAACCAAAGGAGTCTGGACTTATACTTTTTAAAGACGTGCTTACTGCGAATAAAACGATCAGCGCGACTAGCGGTTATTTAACAACCGAAAATGTTGGTGTTTTAGGTTCTCATGGGGCGATTGCGCTCCCATTAATGGCTACGCTGATAGCTTGGGGAAAAACCGGATTAATTGAACGCTTGGAAAGATCCATGAAGCTGTCCGTTCAATTATGGCAAAGGCTTAATGAACACTCGGAATTAATAGTTTTTAACAAGCCAACTACCGGTGTTATTTTATGGCGTCTGAATACGCATAATCAAACGAAGGAACTATTTTCACTCTTACCAACCGGTTCAGCATCATTTATCGAGTACAAGAATCAATTTTGGATCAGAAACGTAGCGGCTAACCCTTCGATGGATATTGAATTTCTTTGGAAAAATATTGATCTGGCTTTAATTAGGTTTAAAAAATAGAGAGTTGAATTATTAAACAGTATATTCTTTAACGAAATCATCATTAATCGTTACACCCAGCCCAGGTCTATCAGGAATCTCTACCATACCGTCCTTCAACACAGGTCCCTGTTCCGCTAACTCAAATAATATGGGGTTAGCTCCAAGTGAATACTCTATTATATGAGCTGCGGGTGATGCAGCGCATACTTGCAAACCTGCAGCAAACATTAGGGCTCCTCCCCATAAATGCGGCGCTAGAAGAATTTGGTTCGCGCTAGCTATAGCCGCAATCCTCATAGCTTCCGTGATCCCCCCACAAATTGCTAAATCGGGTTGAAATATATCAGCAGCTCTGAGGTCCGCTAGATCACGAAATGCAAAACGGGTTGCCTCGTTTTCTCCCGTTGCTATCGGGATATCGGTATTAGCACGTATTTCTTTTAAGCCTTTCTTATCATCAGCTGTCACTGGCTCTTCAAACCAGGCAATATTTAATTCTTCCACCATCCGGCAAAATCTTTTAGCTTCAGACACGGTGTAAGTTCCGTGGGCATCACACATTAAATCAACATCCTCACCTAATGCTTCCCGCGCAGCCTTCACTCTTTCAACGGAATGCCTTAATTCGCCATCAGCTACACCGATCCTCATTTTAACCGCTTTGAATCCGCCTCTATCAATATAAGATTTTAGCTGCTGTCCTATATTATTGACATCAGCCCAACCTCCAGATGCATAAGCAGGCATAGTCTCGTGACGGCGGCCTCCTAATAATTGCCAAACTGGAGCGTTCAAAGATTGTCCAAGTAGATCCCATAGTGCCATATCTATTCCGCTAATGGCAGAAATGGTTATACCTCTGCGGCCTAAAATTGGAAAAACATGACCGCGGTCGAGTGCGTAATGTCCGCGCACCCCACTGTACAAATTTTCCCAATGCTTCGAAATCTGGCGACAGTCTTGACCTATAAGTGCTGGGCCTAATTCTTGCTCAATCATCACGCTTAAAGCTCGGTTATCACCTGCGCTAGCAACTGTAGCTTTTGCTTCTCCATGACCAATCAAACCACACTCAGTTTCTATTCTTATTAACGTCATATCAAACGATGCTACAACACCAAAGTCTGATCGATGCTGCTGATTATCTGGGATTGGGACATGTATCCAATTAGCTTGTACTGTTTTAATTTTCATAAGAAATCCAACAACCAACAACAATTGGGCTTATATTATACACCATTTTCGGAGATAATTGAACCACAGCCTGTTCGAATAATTCTACAATCCAACCCTAAATTCTTTAATTGAAACCTGTCAATTAAAGTTCACTGCAATTGCTGTGTCATATGAACCAAAAGTTAAAGCTAATATTTTACTCTTTGTCTTAAGAATATCAAACAGCTTTTTGTTTCCTGTTATGGATAATTTTTTGCTCTAAGTGACCTATTAAGACTTCTCTCGCACTAACCGCTCTCTGTCTATTCGTAAAACTATATTCTCTAATATCATCAGCTTCTAGTCGAATGCTAAATACATAAAAAGCGCCTTTTTTAACGACGTTCGATGCCGCCCCTAATGCTACCCTTCGCGTATCAACCAACGTTCCAAAACGCGACTCGATAATTTTAGACATAGAGTACTCCCTCGACGGAATTATGCTTACATTTAAAAAAAATACCATTAAATAAGTTTAATATCAACTAATCAACATACAATAACTATAGGTTTTTATATCATTTCATAACTAATTAATTTTGCTGCATGATTATTAAAGCATGCTCCATTCATAGTCTTGACCCACTACTTGCCTCTTAGGAATACAATACCCTAGTGAAAAAGTACTATAAAGTGGCACACCATAATTGACAGTAATACACGGCAAACTAATTTTTACTGCTCTTGAGGAAATGCTATAATTTTTTGAGTAAATGGCGACCCCTACGGGATTCGAACCCGTGTTGCCGCCGTGAAAGGGCAGTGTCCTAGGCCTCTAGACGAAGGGGTCGCATACAAACGATCTTTTACTAGATGCGTTCCCCAAAATCAATAGAAACACAATATTTTTGAGGAAAGAAGTTTAATTTGAATAAGCGCACCAATTTCTCGCATTATATTTTCGGAGTCTTAAATAGCAAAACAAGAACCCTGCGCAACTAAAATGTTAAGCTAGTTTGCTAACGCGATGTCCTCTATAATTATTTGACTACTATTCCGACCCTGCCATTTGTTCTCTCTTATTTTTCCGGCCACATTTAAACTTGCATTGTTATGATTTAGCAATACTTCACCTATTTCAGTATCAAGGGCTCGAAATGCAATCCCCTTAAGTGTTGCACCATCAGATGATTTTAAATTGCAACGTATGTGCTTGTCTCCTACTACCGAAGAATAAGTAACCCTGACAGATGGTAATCCAAAAATCGGTTCAGGGTTGTTAGAGCCAAATGGTTCGAGGACACCTAATGCCCTGATAATGTCTTCTTTTACTCCCTCAACAGATAAAACGCCATCCAATTTAAGTTCCGGAAGTTTACCAGTTAATTCGACACTTTCGGAAAAACGATTACACAAAAAATCGCGGAGAAGATTTATTTTTTGTTTTTCAATAGAAAAACCTGCCGCCATCGCATGCCCGCCTCCTGCGGTTAATAAACCCGATTGTAGCGCTGACATGATATTAGCGCCAAGGTCCCATAAAGGCACCGACCTAGCCGAGCCTTTTCCTGAATTACCAATTAAACTTATAACGCAGGCCGGTCTATTATATTTTTCCTTTAAACGGGCTGCAATAATTCCAATTACACCTGGGTGCCAATTTTTCCCGCTAACAACCAATACGTTGTCTTCTAAATTATTTTTCTCTACTTGCAGAATTGCTTCTGCTAAAACTAACGCTTCGATTTCTTTCCGCGTTGAGTTATTGGCATCCAGTATTTCAGCTAATTCTACAGATTCCACTGGGTCGTTTGATGACAATAACCTAGCCCCAGCATCGGGTAGCCCTACTCTTCCACCAGCATTTATTCTTGGTCCCAGCACAAACCCTAATTGATAAGCATCTGTTTTTTTTTCTATTTTTGCTATATCGGATAAAATCCGAAGTCCTAAATTCGATCTATTTCCGATAACTTTCAAACCCTGAGATACAAATGCTCTGTTCAATCCTCTCAAAGGAACCACATCACAGACGGTCCCTAGCGCCACTAGATCCAGTAACTTTAATAAATTTGGCTCTTCTAACCCCTTTTTGTACCAGCCAATCTCTCGTAACCGTCTATTAAGGGCTACCAAAAATAAGAAGCAGACACCAACAGCAGCAAGTTCACCCAATTCCGAATCATCATCGAGCCTATTTGGGTTTATTATTGACTTGGCTGCAGGGAGATCGGCCTCAGCCATATGATGATCAATTACAATAACTTCACAACCGTCATTTGAAGCTTTTTCTAAAACGTCAAATGCTAAAATCCCGCAGTCTAGAGTGAAAATTAACTTGGCGCCAGCTGCTTTTAATTTGCTAAATCCAACATTATTAGGACCATATCCCTCTTCTACTCTATCTGGAATATATAATATTGTCTCAACCTTAAGCATTTTAAAAAAACGCATGAGTAAAGCAGCGGAACTGGCTCCATCAACATCGTAATCGGCAAATAACCCTATATTACCTCCCTCAATAATCTTTTGAACTGAAGTATCAACGGCTTCCTGCATGCCTTTTAAACAATGTGGTTCCGGCATACTATCTTTCATTTTTGGCGTCAAAAATAAATCAATATCATCGAGATCGACATCTCTCCCCACTAAACAACGAGCGATTACTTCTGGGAGTCGATGGCGTTGAATTATAGCCGATATAATTCTTTCAGGGTTCTGAACTTTTCCAGTTCTTTGAACCCATTTTTTTTTCGAAACAGAACATGCTACATTAAGTACACATTCCATAATAAATATCAGACTTTCAAGTCAGCCGAAATTGGTTTTCTTCCCCAATCATGATGCGCTTCTATTGTTCGAACCGTTCCAGTGCTTGATCTCATAATTATCGAGTGTGTATCCGCTCCACCAGAGAACCGCCGAACGCCCTTTAACATTGTTCCACTAGTAACTCCCGTAGCAGCAAACATAACATCACCTTTAGCTAGCTCCGATAATAAATACTTTCTATTTAAATCCTGTATTCCCCATTTTCGAGCCCTCGATATTTCATCATCATTTCGAAACAGCAAACGTCCTTGCATTTGCCCTCCAATGCATCTTAAAGCCGCTGCGGCCAACACCCCTTCGGGAGCACCACCGGATCCGAGGTAAAGATCAACACCAGCCTCCTCCTGAGCTGTTGCTATTACTCCAGATACATCTCCATCAGAAATTAACATAATTCTGGCTCCTGCTTCGCGAACAGCACCTATTACCTCTGAATGGCGCGGACGGTCCAAAATACATACAACTATATCCGAAGCATCTACATTCTTTGCTTGCGCTAAATTATTGATATTATCTGCTACAGTATTATCGAGATCGACAATTCCATCTGGTAGCCCGCCACCCACTGCGATTTTATCCATATACACGTCGGGAGCATTCAAAAAACCACCGCGTGATGCCATTGCAATAACCGCCAACGCATTTTGACCACCTTTTGCAGTGATGGTTGTCCCTTCCAAGGGGTCAAGGGCGATGTCAATCTTGGGCCCCCCTCTCCCAACTTCTTCTCCTATATAAAGCATTGGAGCTTCATCGCGCTCGCCCTCGCCGATCACTACCGTACCATCGATATCAAGCGCATTTAAGGCCCTCCTCATAGCGTCAACTGCTGCCTGATCCGCTGCTTTTTCATCACCTCGCCCCATTAATTTAGAGGCTGCAAGAGCGGCTGCCTCAGTAACCCTTACTGCTTCGAGAGCTAAATTTCTATCCAATGTTAGAGACTCATCACCGTTTTCTTCAACCATTTCTGCTCCTCTTTAATCTAGGAATTAAATTTAATCCGCGGTAAAGTTCTCAATGGGCAATATTTTTGGGCTTTCCGCTACACTGTCCAACTTTTGAAACTCTTTTATAGAACTCAAAATAGACGACTCACTTGTCTCATGTGTTGTTAAAACAACGGGAACCAATTCTTCAGGGTCCCTGCCTCTCTGTAACATCGCCTCGACTGAGACATTTTTATCTCTGAAAATTGCTGTCAAATCAGCTAAAACGCCAGGTCTATCTACAACTTTTAGTCTCAAATAATAAGATCCCTCCAGATAATCAACTTGAATTGGCTTTCCGTCTACCAAGTCATGGTCATTGACACCAAAATTGGGTGTTGTCCTATTCGATGCCAAATCCAGAATATCCGCTATTACAGACGAGGCAGTTGGACCAGCACCAGCGCCACGGCCAAACGATAGAGACAGACCAACGCCGTCACCTTCTGCGGCCACTGCGTTAAAAACACCTTCTACTTGTGCTATTGGGGAGTTTATTGGTACCAAGCACGGCCGGACCCTTTGTTGAATTCCTTCGAGTTTTTTTTCTGCTATTCCTAACAATTTTATACGAAAACCCAGTTCTGCTGATAATTCAAGATCTATTGGTGCAATAAATCTGATCCCTTCAGTATGAACACTGTCAAAATTAATTCGCGTCTGAAATGCTATTGAAGTTAAAATTGCCAGTTTATGGGCTGCGTCGATGCCATCAATATCAAAAGATGGATCTGCTTCCGCATACCCTAATTTTTGCGCATCCTCTAGAACGTCATTAAAGTCACGCCCCGTTTCTCGCATTGTTGTTAAAATATAATTACAGGTTCCATTTAGGATACCATAAAGTCGCGTAAACTTATTACTCGCCAACCCTTCTCTAAGAGTTTTTATTATTGGTACTCCACCGGCAACAGCTGCCTCATACCCCAGCTTCAAATTCATTTCTTCCGCTTTTTTGCCGATCGCATCCCCGTGATGAGCAATCAAGGCTTTATTAGCCGTGATAAGCGACTTACCATTTTGTAGCGCAAGTTCGGCAATTTCCTTAGCTATACCCTCCGATCCCCCTATTACCTCAACGATTACATCTACATCTGAGCGATGGCATAAATCTCGTGCGTTATCAATCCAATGAACTTTAGACAGATCTATGCCTCTTTCCGCTGTTCTATTTTTTGCGGAAACTGCTGTCACCTCAATTTTTTTTCCAGATCTATGAGATAAAAAGTCACTGCGTTCAGTTAAAATTCTAAATGTTTCCGAACCTACTGTCCCCAGTCCTGCTATACCTACTTTCAACACTTCAGGCATTAACTTTAACCGAATTATTCATAAGATTTAAACTCAACACCAAGCACCCCCCATTAGTTTATTTTTAACTTATAACCGGTTTGTTTATGTTGCGGAAAGAGATATTTCCGCTCGTCGGTTTGCTCTCTCTCCGGAGGGCATTGCCTCTGTACTCACTGGTTCACTTGCCCCAACAGCATCTATGATTAATCTACTTGCAGGAACTCCATGAGTTATAAGTGCTTTGGCAACAGCATTAGCCCTTTTTATAGAAATATTGAAATTCGCTAAAGCATGTTGAATGGGATCCATATTCCTAGTTCGCATTGAAGCGTGCCCTTTAACGTGAACTACTGCATTTGTAGTAATCGCCTCGTTTGCAATATTTTTTATTATCTCAAGGTCTTTCTTCGAAAGGCTTGAAGAACCATGGCCAAAAAAGATCGCCTGCGCACCAGTATTAGCTGCAACATTAACAAACTTAAACTTCAGTCTGCCCTCAGCGTTGTTGTCTTCATGATTGATGTCTTTTGGGATATTGAAGCGAAACTTTGGTAAAGCCTTTTTTCCAGCAAACTGACTGGAAATATTCTTTAATTTTGGCTTGGTTGTATTTTCCATCGGGAACTTATTTTTTTGAGCAAGTCTTTCTTGTTTCAATTCTTTTTTTAGTTCGGAAAAAACAGGTTTAGCGATATTTGAGAT
Organism: SAR116 cluster bacterium AG-447-C21; assembly: GCA_003212315.1. Classification (GTDB taxonomy): domain Bacteria; phylum Pseudomonadota; class Alphaproteobacteria; order Thalassobaculales; family Thalassobaculaceae; genus UBA7326. The sequence goes on from QCQB01000007.1 coordinate 58,080, forward strand.
GTTGGTTTTAGATTTGCCACTGTCCAACTTGACAGACTTATTAATTCTTTTCGTCTTCGGTAGTGACGCGTTGGGCCAAAGATTTGATTTTCCTTGGACATAATTAGCATTGTCTCTATCGGCTATGAGTTTGTTCCGAATAACCGCTCTTTCATCGTGAGAGGACATATTCTCTGGAAGTGTTGGCACAGAGGATAATTTTGGATAATCAGCACCACTATTACCGACCCCTATATCTGTAATCTTGCCAATGGCATTCTCTATTTTTGAGGCACTAATTTTTAACCAATCCATTGATGGGGAATATTTAGAGAGTTGGGAACATCCAACAATAACGAATGATAACCCAACACAAAAGACTAGTTTGAGAAGAATTTGCAAACTAGCAATCAAATATCTATTAGCTTTCCTTAAAGAATCGAAGATCATAACCATTCCTCTATATTCATTAATCCCACAACAACTTACTAGCACAAATAATTCCATACAGATATAACTCGTTACTAAAGGGCAACGCTTTTTGCCAAACACCATATATATATGTTTTTAAATTGAACCATCTATATGAACTTCATTGAGCCCGAATTGATTTTCACAACGATACTGGCGGGAGACTTTTCAATAAATTATCAAGGCCAGTATTGGCCTCCGCAGACAAAAACTCCAAACACTGCTGAGGGCTACCCCCTGCACTTGGGAACTGATATTCCCATTCTATCATTTTAACCGCTAATCCACACAAACCTATTGCCAAGTTCGCTTGCTGCGATAAAATTTCCCGCTGAATCTTTTTAAATTCTGATGCCCCCAAATCCTGCCAATCAATTTGAGTTATATTTCCTAACAACCGAAACCTGACTTCAAGGTTTTCTTTCAATTCTCTAAATTTCTGTTCCGTTTGTGTCAATTCACGCTGCGCATTAGGATCGTTTCTCAAATTAGAATTTTTCACACCATCCTCTGCCCATAAAAGAAACTGATCAAGCTTGGGATTAAATTCCCGAAAAGTGCTCTCAAAGTAGGAGACAGATAAAAATAACTCACCAAATTCTTGAAGATAGTTCGGCAATTCGTTTAGGGAAATTTCTAGGTTTGAAGCGACCAAGTCCAAACGATCTTTTACCTTAAGTGGTTCCGTGTTTTGGATTAAACTCAAAAGCCCGCTCGTGTCTTTAATTCGAAGATTATCATCAGTATAGAGATACTGGATCAATGGCCGAGTTATTCTGCTCATTAAATCAAATAAAGTCCCTACCCTTTCTTCAGACAATTTTAAAATTTTATCGTTTAATAACGATATCTTCATTGGCCCAATGCTGCGTTTTAACGTGTAACAGTCAAAACTCGGCAAAGTGGCTAAATTATTTATCATTTTGATTTCATCACGGCTGACGTCGACTTCGTCAAACTCGATTGCAAGTTGTTTCAGGGGCATAGGACCCGAAGATGCCAATTCACTCTCTGTAAATTCAATCACAGTCTCTAAAAATACATTTTTGACAAGCCGAGCTTCTCTTAGCGTTTGAAACTTTATGTCAAAAGCTTCTAAACACAGTGTGTGGAGATCATCCGTGCATGTATTGCTGTTATCACTCACTATCTGACTTTTTTCTTCCATAAATAAGCTCCAGTAGATAGCCTAAATCACCTCATAGAAAACGCAGTAAACACCCATTGTTATATCAAATAACTTAACTAATTCAGAGTATGAAAATAATACAATAAAACTGATTTTTAACCTAATGATGCAGTTGACCTATTGCACAGCAACTATTGTGCCACTTGTTTTAAACGTATATTTTAATAGGACACGCCGAACATTTTTTTAACCAATGAGGCTTTATGAATTTTGATTTTATTATTGTGGGCGGAGGTTCAGCCGGCTGTGTTTTAGCTAATAGGCTTTCTGAGAACGGACTTTATAAAATTTTACTTCTCGAAGCGGGTAAAAAAGGAAACATTTGGTCTTCAATACCAATAAGCTTTGCAACGCTGATGAATAACCCTAAAGCTAATTGGCTTTATAAATCCGAACCTGATAAAGGCTCCAATTTCCGAAGAATCGAAATACCACGGGGGAAATTAATTGGCGGATCCAGCTCAATAAACGGCATGGTATTTGTTAGAGGACAGTCCCACGACTACGACCACTGGTCGCAACTAGGGAATACTGGTTGGAGTTTTCAAGAAGTACTGCCTTTCTTTAAAAAAATGGAGGCAGCTACCTTTGGAAATGATAACTTTAGGGGCAGAAACGGCCCCCTTCATGTTATTCAACCTAAAGAAAAAGGCCCACTTTACGACGCTATGTTCGCTGCCGCGCGTGAAATAGGAATACAAAGAAACCATGATTACAACGGCGAATTTCAGGATGGTGTGGCTATGACACAAGCAACAATATCCAAAGGAAAACGACAGAGTACAGCTGTGGCTTATTTAAATCCCGCAAGAATTAGAAAAAATTTAACAATATTAACCGATAGTTATGCGGCTAAGCTAATCATAAAAGACAAAAAATGCATAGGCGTAGAATATTTAAAGAATAATACAACTTATAAAGTGCTCGTGAATAAAGAAGTAATTGTATGTTCTGGAACAATAAACTCTCCACAATTACTTGAGCTATCAGGCATAGGCGACGGAGAAATAATAAAAAACAAGGGCATTGCTGTTAAGCACAATCTCCCAGGCGTTGGACAGAACTTGAGAGATCATTATGCACCTCGAATGAAATGGGCCATCCAAAAGAAAGGCTACACATACAATGACAAGGCACGAGGACTTGGTTTAATTTGGCAGGTTGCGCAATATATTGTCTTTAGAAAAGGATTTTTATCACTGCCCGCTGCCCCGATGAGAGCTTATGTTCGATCGCGGGAAGGTTTATTATCCCCAGATATAGGTATTTCGGTTAATCCTTTTTTAATTACCGATGGGGTTAAACTAGCGAAAGAGAGCGGTTTCACTATGGCCGTTCATGTATTGAGATCAGAAAGTACAGGGACTATACACATCAGGGATTCTAATCCTTTAACTCCCCCAGAAATAAAATTTAATTTTCTATCTAATGAAGCAGATTGCACCACCTTACTGAAAGGAATGAGGGTGGTAAGGGACTGGATACAGTCCGATGCCATGAAAGATATAGCAGGAGCAGAACTCGCTCCCGGGAAGAATATCAATTCGGATGAGGATTTTCTGGACTGGGTTCGAGATAATGCTGAAACGACCTACCATCCCGTTGGTACGTGCAAAATGGGGACCGACTCCAATTCTGTTGTTGATAGTCAGCTTAAAGTACACGGAATAGGAGGGCTACGAATTGTTGACGCTTCAATAATGCCAACACTAACATCGGGCAACACAAACGCTCCAACAATAATGATAGCGGAAAAAGCCTCAAGTATGATTTTAGAGGCTAATAGCTAGCCGAACATCTTTTTACCCTTTTGTTTTTATTATTCCCATGATTAGGCAAGCTTTTAATATAAAAACAATTAACCAATGCTAGATGAAAGCCCGCCATCAACAGGCATAATCAAACCCGTTATATATTGAGCTTCGTCAGAGGCCAAAAATACCGCTGCATTCGCAACATCCCACGCCGTTCCCATTTGCCGGAGAAGTGGCACCCTGTCGTGTCGCCCTTGTCGCACTTCATCGCGATGTACGTTTTGTTCTCTAGCGCGCCGTTCAATCGCCATCGGGGTATCCATCAATCCAGGTAAAATTGCATTTGCACGGATCCCAAATTCTGCATTTTCCATAGCAAGGTGATGCGTCATCGTATTAACAGCGCCCTTTCCAGTCTTGTAGGTAATACTATTGTGGGAACATATTGATGCAATTGAAGAAATATTAATTATTACTCCGTCTTTTTGTTTCCGCATAATAGGCAGAACATGTTTACATGTCATAAACATGCCCTTTAAGTTCATTGCCATAAGCTCATCCCAAATCTTCGGATCCATATCTATTGTCGTTGTATCCCCTTCTGAGCGCCCAACATTGTTATGGAGAATATCAATCCTACCAAAGTGGCCAACACAAGCAGACGCGATATCTTTGCAATCACTCTCATCGGTGATATCTGCGGCCTGCACTTGAGCTACTCCACCTTTATCCTGGATCATTTTCAAAGTATCAGCAGCCCAGTCAGGATTTTTATCAACCAGTAAAACCTTAGCGCCCTCCTCCGCAAATCGAATTGCCGTAGCCCTTCCGTTTCCAATCGTTTCTCCTGGTTGCTGCCCCGCGCCAACAACAATTGCAACTTTGTCTGATAATCTCATTATTGTTTATCCCGCTTTGTTAAAGGATTTCCCGTTGAAGTGTAATTAGTATTCGTGATCAAATTCTCATTCCTATGCCTTAGTTCGTGAATTCAATATATGACAATCAACATTAATTTTCTCAAAAAACCATTACAAATTATAAAATATCTTCAGCCTAATACGACTGGTTAGTTATCTTCGTTCTTTTTTGCTGATATGATGACTTTTAGGATGTTAGCTATTGTTTTGTTTCAAACCTGTTTCTATTGTCATGGATTCTTATGCGTCAGCTTTCGCTGGTTGTGATCTTTTTAATCTAAGGAATCGTTTGAACATGGATATTAATGGAAAAAAAGCCGTAATCTTTGGTGGTACCTCGGGTATTGGCCTGGCAACAACAAAACAACTTAAAGAATTAGGCGCTGATGTTATCGCCATCAGCCGTAATCCGGAAAAGGGCATGGATATTCCAGACAGTGTGACACTCAAAAAATGTGATGTGTTAAACCGCGATCATGTTCAAACAGTTCTAGAAGAGTGCGCTCCGTATGATATTCTTGTCAGCGCTGCGACAGGTGGAGCGCGGGCAGTGGGTCCATTTCTCGAAATGGACATGGACGGTTATCAGGGATCCTTTGATAAGCTTTGGGGATACGCCAATGTAATTCGATACGGCACACATTTTTTAAGCAACAATGGTGCGATTGTTTTGGTCAGCGGCACCCCAGCCCGTAAAACGAAACCCGGTCAAGTCGCTATTGGCTCTGTTGGAGGTGCAGTTGAAACATTGGTTAGAGCCGTAGCACCCGAAATTGCGCCAAAACGTATAAATATATTAGCTCCTGGGACAATCGACACACCCATGGTCGCTTTTAAAGGCGCTGAGCGAGATAAATATTATACCAAGGCAACGGCGGATAATATAATTCCAAGGGCGGGCACCCCAGAGGAAGCAGCTCAAGGCATTCTTTTCCTAATTCAAAATGACTTTGTAACGGGCACGACGGTCGATGTAGACGGTGGCTGGTTATTGTCTTGATTTATAATTTAAAGGCCTTTCGACTATAATCTTAATCCTTCATTATTTTGTAAAGATCACGAAACAAAGAAAGAGAACGCAAACCTACACTATTTCCTTAGGGGGGGGTAAAGAGCCGATACAACAACGTGGATGCTAGCCGTTAATCAAATTGAGTTTAAAATTATTATGATGAAGGAATCGCACCATTATTAAATACATTTGATTTATTTCAATCAGACTATAATTTTATTGAAATTTTTGAAAATTCTATGAGTAAACCAGTGACTGATGAAAGCTTATCTATAGAAATTGGATAATACAACGTTTTAGGGGAAGATATGTCAAAAAAATTTAATTCAAAACTAAGAAGTCAGCAATGGTTTGATAATCCAGAAAATCCGGGAATGACTGCTTTATACATTGAAAGATCTCTAAATTTTGGATTAACACCAGAAGAGTTACGTTCTGGAAAGCCTATTATAGGGATTGCTCAGACTGGTTCTGATATTTCTCCGTGTAATAGAGTCCACATAAAATTGGCAGAAAGAGTCAGAGAAGGAATTAGAAGTGCTGGGGGAATTGCCTTAGAGTTTCCAGTACATCCAATTCAAGAGACGTTAAAGAGACCAACTGCATCTCTTGACAGGAACCTAGCTTATTTAGGTTTAGTGGAAATTTTACATGGATATCCAATTGATGGTGTTGTTTTAACAACTGGTTGTGACAAAACTACTCCAGCTTGTTTGATGGCAGCTGGTACTGTTGATATTCCAGCAATAGTTTTGTCTGGTGGCCCAATGCTTGATGGATGGCATGATGGGAAATTAGCTGGTTCTGGTATGGCTGTTTGGGATAGTCGAGTAGAGTTATCTGCGGGACGGATCAATTTTGATGAATTCATGGATATAGTAACATCGTCTGCACCGTCGGACGGACACTGCAATACCATGGGAACTGCATCTACAATGAATTCATTAGCTGAGGCCCTTGGTATGAGTTTAACAGGAAATGCTAATATTCCTGCACCATATAGAGAAAGAGGCCAGATGGCTTATAGAACTGGTCTGAGAATTGTTGAAATGGTAAATGAAGACTTAACTCCTTCAAAGATCATGACACGTAAAGCATTTGAAAATGCAATAGTTGTTAATTCTGCCATTGGAGGTTCAACAAATGCACAAATTCATATAACAGCGATCGCAAGGCACGTCGGCATCGATTTAGAGACAGATGCTTGGCAAAATGTCGGATATGACATTCCTTTAATGGTCAATGTACAACCAGCAGGGAAACACCTCTGTGAGAGCTATCATAGAGCCGGTGGAACTGCTGCTGTAATGAACGAGTTATTATCAAACAATAAAATACATGGTGACGTTATTACAGTTTCCGGGAAAAAGATGTCTTCGTGTCTAAATGGCTATAAAATTAAAGATAAAGATGTAATTACGGAATTCAAAAACCCTTTAAAAAATAGAGCAGGATTTATTGTTTTAAGGGGAAATTTATTCGAATCTGCAATAATGAAAACTTCAGTTATCTCTGATGAATTTAAAGAAAAGTTTTTATCCAAACCAGGAAAGGAGGGTATCTTAGAGGGTATAGCTATAGTTTTTGAGGGATCTGAAGATTATCACGATAGAGTAAATGATGAATCACTAAATATGGATGAGAACAGTATCCTTGTAATTAGGGGGGCTGGTCCAATAGGTTGGCCGGGTTCTGCTGAAGTAGTGAATATGCAACCATCAGATAGATTGATTAAAAAAGGGGTTATCGAACTACCATGTATCGGGGACGGCAGACAATCTGGAACTTCAGGAAGCCCTTCAATATTAAATGCATCACCAGAAAGTGCCATTGGAGGAGGGTTAGCATGGTTAAAAACGGGCGATACTATTCAAATTGATTTAAATAATTTTACGGCAAATATGTTAGTGGACCCGGATGAGATAGAAAATAGAAAAAAAGATGGGCCTCCAAAGTACCCGGAACATCAAACACCTTGGCAAGAAATCTATAGAAATCATGTTGGTCATATGTCTGATGGCGGGGTTCTAGAAAATGCGGTCGCTTATCAAAAAGTAAAAAATTCTTTACCAAGAGATAACCATTGATTAACCAGACTGCTTGCAGAATTTGTTGTCAATAATTGCATAAGATTAGCATGAATAGATTTTAAACAAGAAGAAATTGAATGTTATTAGACGACCAGTTAATGCTTAAATGGAATCATATGTGCTCTAACATTCTCTAGCTAGTTTGCGATAAAAAAACGGGCTGCTAAAATGCAACCCGTTCCTTTATAGGTGTAAAATTTAAAAGGTAAATTATCGCTTAGAGAACTGGAAGCTCCGTCGCGCTTTTGCTCTACCATACTTCTTACGCTCTACGACCCTCGGATCACGAGTTAAAAAGCCACCTTTTTTCAGCGCTGTCCGAAGGCCAGGCTCAAAATAGGTTAAAGCCTTAGATATCCCATGCCTGACAGCTCCTGCCTGGCCAGACAAACCACCCCCAGTGACAGTACAAACAACATCAAATGCATCAACACGTTCCGCAACGTCAAACGGCTGCCCGATGAGCATACGTAGAACCGGCCGCGCGAAATATGTCTCTACTTCTCGCCCGTTTACCGTAATACGACCTGCCCCTGGTTTTATCCAAACTCTTGCAATCGCGTTTTTTCTTTTACCGGTAGCGTAAGCTCGACCGAAGGCATCGAGTTTAGGTTCTCTAACCAATACAATCTCTTGCTCCTCTTTCAGAGCGCCGAGAGCTTCTAATCCGCTAGGGGCCGCATCCTCTGATCCAGTCGCCACTATATCCGCTTCAACTGGAACCACTGTCTCCTCAGTCACTACTTCTGTTTCGTCAGTCATTACTACCTCTTATTCTTCGCGTTCATTGAACCAACATCCAACGTTTCGGGCTGCTGGGCCTCATGCGGATGCTCTGAACCGCCATAAACTTTTAGATTTCCCATTTGCACCCTGCCAAGCGGGCCCCGTGTAATCATCCGCTGAACTGCTTTTTGAATGACGCGTTCTGGATGGTCCCCATCTAGTATTTTATCCGCGGTCCGCGATTTAATGCCTCCAGGATATCCTGTATGCCAATAATAGGTCTTGGCAGTTCTTTTCGACCCCGTTAACCGAACCTTCTCAGCATTAACAATGATGATGTTGTCACCGCAATCCATATGAGGAGTAAAAGTCGGTTTATGCTTGCCACGTAAATACATAGCGACGATTGTAGCAAGGCGGCCAAGGACTAATCCTTCTGCATCGATGATCCACCACTTTTTTTCAATCTCGCTCGGTTTGGCCGAGTAGGTTCGCATCTAAGTTACCCTTTAAAATTGTTTTCTATGTGTGCCTCTAAGTGTAAGAGAATGTTAGGTTTTAAATTCTTTAATACGTTAAAGTCAAGACGAATAATAAAGAAAAATCAATAACATAAAACTACGGTACTCAAATACCTTAATGCATTCAATCTACAGACCCTTCATTTAATACCGCCGACTTCATGATCCGTTCTTTCCATTTATAACCCAAAGGAAAGTGCCGGTACCTCTAATCTTTTTAATTCTTCGGTGGTATAGAATAGGTAGATGTCACATGACACACAACGCTATCTGGATCCTTCTCCGAAAACATATTAACTTGCCCGTACGCGAGTCGTCGTCCTAATTTTATCAAGTTGCCTTCAGCAATAAGATCAGAAGGACCTGGTTTCCTCAAAAAATTTGCGTTGAGGTTCGTTGTCACAGCGTCTTTAACTATTCCAATTCGCGATAATATACAAACGAATACAACAATATCACCCAACCCCATCATAGTGGGACCACTTATGGTACCGCCAGGTCTTAGTGACGATGCATCAAATGGAAGACGCGCTCTAACTAAACTATCTGAAACAACTTCAAAAATTATACCCAGCTCAGCAACCGCTGGGATGTCCTCAGATATCAGGTCTGTAACCTCCTTGATGCTTACCAACGACATTATTTTCTGATCCTTTTCCAGCCCATTTTATAGTTACAAATTGATCAAGCCTTCAAGTCACCAGTATAATTTTACCCGCATATTGCCTCGACAAGAGTGCTTTCATTGCATCAGCAGCGTTTTCTAACTGAAACACTTTGCCTGTGTATGGTTTCACAGCACCCTGTCTGTAAAGATCCGCAGCCTCTTGAACAAAACTCGCGCCATATGCTGGGTCCTTCTCTGTCTGAGCTCCGTATACAACCCCTACTACTGATATATTTTTCACGAGTATTAAATTTGCTGGAACCTGCTGTATCCTTCCCGATGCAAAACCAATAATTAACATTCGGGCCTCCCAATTAACGGCTCGAATTGCTTGATCAAATGCATCCCCACCTACCGCATCATAGACCACATCAGCACCTATACCTTCTGTTATCTCTCGAACTCGATCTTTAATACTTTCTGTTTTGTAATCGATAGCAAAGTCTGCTCCGTGCTTAAGTGCTACACCACATTTCTCTGCTCCCCCGGCCGCAGCAATAACCCGCCCCCCCATTTGTTTTCCTAATTCTACAGCAGTTAAACCAACCCCACCTGCCGCACCCAAAACTAATAAAGTTTCTCCTTTTTTCAATCGCCCCCGATGTTTTAAGGCAAAATTTGATGTTCCATAGACTGTTGGAAAACCAGCAGCAGTGACATCATCCATTTCATCAGGTATTGGAACCAACCATTCACTATCTACGAGGGCCTCTTCGGCAAACGCTCCCCCCCCACGCATGAACGCCATCACACGTTGCCCGATTGTCAAAGGACGCGAAACAGCTGATCCTATTCCGATAATCTCACCAGCTACCTCCATTCCCGGTATAAAGGGAGGTTCAAGTTTGGATTGATACCTGCCAGCGATTTGTAACGTGTCGGCAAAATTTAAGCCTGCTGCCTTGACCCGAATATGGACGTCGTTGGGACCCGGGGTTGGTGCTTTGGTTTCGCTTACACCCAAATTTTCTGGGCCTCCTAATTTATTACAAAAAACAGCTTTCATTTATTCAATCACCTTGCATCAAAAAATCATCAATAATTAGAGTTACAACTTATGATGAACCAAGTGTAGTCTAAAGATCCACTTCTATTTAATTCAAGTATCAAGATATCTTATCTCCTGCCTAATGAAAGGATTGTCATAATGCGAATCTTACTAGAAAAAGACGGTCCGCACATAGCTATTATCACTATCGACAACGAGAAGAAACTTAATGCTATGTCCCGTGAAATGATGCACCGCTTGGGAAATGTTTGGGATGAATTATCGCAAGACGAAACAAGATGTATAATATTAACCGGATCGGGCGAACGTGCATTCTGCGCAGGAGCTGATATATCAGGTGATTTAGAAGCAACGCCGGAGATAAGCAAAATTGTCAATCATGCATTACTTAAAACAGATATTTATAAAAAGCCAATAATAGGAGCAGTAAATGGAGATTGTATTGGAGGAGGATTAGAACTTCTGCTTCCAACAGACATTCGCGTCTCGAGCCCCAACGCTAGGTTTGGTTTGCCCGAGGTAAAGTGGTCAATCTATCCTTTTGGAGGAGCAACTATAAAACTTATCCAACAGATTGGATATGTGCAGGCAATGGATTTATTATTGACCGGGAGATTAATTTCGGCTGAGGAAGCTTGGAAAATTGGTCTAATAAATGATATTCAAAAAACAGGTTCCGTTCTAGATTGGGCGTTGGAAAAAGCGAACATGATCGTTGCCAACAGCCCATCAGCGGTGCAAGCCGTTAAAACACAAATCAGTTCCAGCATAGCTGAACACGCAAGATCAAGAGAGGACTTGGACCAGAAGCTTGGAGATCAAGTCCGGGCCGACCCAAATTTCGAAGAAGGTGTGAATGCATTTCTTGAGAAACGACAGCCAAAGTATTAGTTTCATTTCATGAGTAAAATTGTACGACCTGTTAGCAATACGCTTGGTGATTTACTGGATGAACTTGCTGCACGACATCCTGAGAAGGAAGCTATTGTTTTTGGAAACCATCGGATTAATTATAAAAATCTCAAAGACAAAGCTAATATTTTAGCTTGTTCTCTGATCGATCTTGGAGTGAAGCCAGGAGACCGGGTGGCACTATTGGCACCGAATAGACCTGAGTGGATCATAGCAACTTTTGCAATCGCCAAAATAGGGGCAATCACCTCTGCTATAAGCACTTTCTCAACGCCCACTGAATTATCTTGGACATTGAAAAATTGCAACGCAGTTGCACTCATCACTGTCCCATCTTTCAAAGGAAATGACTTTTTAAAAGCGATAACAAACCTTTCACAGAAAAACTCAAAAGAAAATTCTAATGATTTAAATATCGACGGTTTTCCAAATTTAAAGGTTTTGATTTCTCTCGATAAGGCTACCGACGACCGTGCAATCGGATGGGACGATTGCATGGCATATTCTAAAAATATTTCGGTAGCTGCTTTACAAAAACGGCAAAAAAAAGTCTCAAAAAATGACCTATGTTTTATTCTGTACACTTCTGGTTCTACTGCGGAACCTAAAGGGGTTACTCTTGCTCACGGAAACGTTATAGCTAACGGTTACGACATAGGTAGACGGCAAAATCTCAGTGATCAGGATATACTATGGTTTGCTATTCCCTTATTTTGGTCGTTTGGATCAGCTAACGCCCTCCCCGCCATTATGACGCATAGTGGTAGCATAGTATTACAAGAGAGCTTTGAACCTGCAGCAGCCATTGAATTGATAGAAAAGGAGAGATGTACTGTCTTTTATGGCATGGTTAATATGGCTCGGTCGATTAGAGAAAATGATGGATGGTCATTGGAAAAACTTAAGTCTATGAGAACAGGTTTAACCATTGGATTACCGGAAGACATACAAATGATAATTGATACCATGAGCACATCGGAATTGTGTAATGTTTATGGTTCAACCGAAACATATGGCAATGCATCGGTTTGTTCATCAACCGATCCAATAGACTTGAGGCTAAAATCACAAGGCTTACCATTGCCAGGGATGAAAATTAGAGTGGTTGATCCTGAGACTAAGGTCCCTTTATCTCCAGAAGAGATTGGTGAGATTACCGTAGCAGGGTATGTTACTCCTGGTTATTTCAATGCTCCCGAACTGACCGCTCAGACTTTCGATAAAGATGGTTACTTTTTGACAGGTGATCTAGGAATTATAGGAAAAGATGGACGGGTTTACTTTAAAGGAAGACTTAAAGAGATTATCAAAACTGGCGGTGTTAATGTATCTCCTTTAGAAGTAGAAGGTGTCATACTTAAGCATCCCAATGTAAAACAAGCTTTTGTCTTGGGCGTGCCTCATAAGCAAAAAACTGAAGCAGTAACAGCCGTGGTTGAGTTAAATACCACCAGCAAAACAAATCCGTCGGAAATCATTACTTTTTGCCGAAATAAGCTTGCATCCTACAAAGTACCGCTATCGCTTTTCATTAGAAGCAATGATGAACTCCCGAGAACTTCGACAGGCAAGATCAATAAACCAGCCTTAAGACAAGAAATTATTGAGGAACTATCGACGACAGAATTCACTTCCTAACACATTAGAAAACTAGCAGATTGTCGACTTTAATTTTTCCTCTGAGTCCTCGGGGATATCGTCAAAAGATGCATAGTTCAAATAGTAAAGGTTTGCATATAGCCCTTTTTTCGATAGTAATTCCTCGTGAGTGCCTTCTTCAAATATGCTTCCATCTTTCAATACGATAATCCGGTCACATCCACGTATAGTTGCTAATCTATGGGCAATCACAAGTCCTGTTCGCCCCTCAAGAAGCTTTCGAAGTGCAGTTTGAATTTGCATCTCTGTATAACTATCAATACTGGCAGTCGCTTCGTCCAACACAAGTATTTTTGCATCCGCCACAATAGCTCTTGCAAAACTAATCAATTGCCTTTGGCCTAGAGATAAATTTGCGCCTCTTTGCTCTAAAATCGTATTATAGCCTTCTGGCAGGTCTTCAATAAAATCGTGGGCGCCTACTGCCTTCGCGGATGCAATGATTTCTTCGAAAGTGGCGCCATCACATCGATATTTAATATTTTCTAGTATTGTACCAGTGAAAAGAAAAGGTTCTTGTAAAACCATAGAGACTTGTTCTCCCAATGAATCCTGTGTTACATCGCGAACATTCTCCCCACCAACGAAAATGCTTCCTTCCCAGGCATCATAAAACCTATTAACTAATGCTGTGATACTTGTTTTCCCCGACCCAGTTGGGCCTACTAAAGCCACAGTTTCTCCAGGATTTATTTTAAAATTAATATTATGGAGAATTGGCTGCTCTTTTTCGTACCCAAAAGTCACATCTTTGAATTCAATACTTCCATCACAACCTGACAATTTCTTTGCATCAACTTTATCTCTGATAGAAATAGGAACATCTAGAACCTCTAGAATCCTCTGACCCGAAACCATAGCGCGTTGCATGAAACTATAATGAAGTGTCAATGATCTAATCGGGTCAAAAACCTTTGAACATAAAAAATAAATGCAACCATTACTCCGAGATCAAGTTTAGATTCCATTACCTGCGCACCACCGAATACAACCACAATTGCCATCGCACTGCCGGTAAGGGCATCAACTATGGGAACATTAAATTGCGCGAATTTGGCAGCACGCAAATGTGCTTGCATGTTTTCTCTTGCCCTATCCATATACAAGGCGTAGTTGGTTTTTTCTCTCACCATCCCCTGCACTGTGCGTACGCCATGTATTGCTTCCGCCAACGCTCCGTTAGTCATAGAATTCAATTCACGAGCTCGCATGAACGCCGCACGAGCCCGCGGCAGCCAAATAAACCGAACAATAAACAATGTGGGCACAATACAAAGTGTAAGAAGAGCTAAATTTAGATCCAAAACCAACAGAACCGTTATGATGCCTACTAGCAAGACCAGGTCTCCAACGGCGAAAACAGATGTCTCAAGAAATTCCTGTAACGAATTGACATCGCTTTGTAATCTCGACATTAATCTTCCAACTTCTGTTTTATCCATAAAGGAAAGAGATACCTTTTGAAGATGAGAAAACATGTCACGCCGTAAATCTATTAACACCCGCTCGGCTGCTCTCCCTACTAGATTTTCTTGAAGGAAATTAGCCACATAATTAATGGTAATAGCTAAACCAAAAACAATGACACTTAGCTCTAAAATGGATTGATCTTTTTTTTCAGCAACCAAGGCATTGTCTATTATATGTAAAACAACTAGAGGGATTGATATTTGGGTAATCGTGAAAATTAGTACAGCCACGACAGCCAGCCAAAGAGATTTTTTGTAAGGTTGGCAATAGGATAGGAATCGACGAATAACTATACCATCAAATGCTTTGCCGAACATTTCTTCATCATGGCTTATTTGTGATCCAACCACCGCTTTTGGGGGTTTTGGAGAGAGATTAATATCCGTCATTCGTTTTGACCCAAGACATCTTTTTTGTCATTTTGATCGTCATCTGACCGAGTTTGAAGTCGAAACAGATCGTAATATCGGCCTCTCTTTTCTATTAACGCGTTGTGATTACCACGTTCAATTACCTTACCTTTATCCAAGAATAGAATTTCATCGGCATGCATTAAAGAGCCTAGACGGTGGGATACGATGATAGTTGCTCGTTCTTCAGTATCTTTTCTTAAGGCTTGCCGAATTTTTTGCTCTGTACCTGAGTCAATCGCTGCTGTTGAGTCATCAAATACGATAATACCTGGCTTTAAAATAATTCCACGCGCAATAGATAAGCGTTGACGCTGTCCTCCGGATAACGACACACCGCGTTCTCCTATAAGGGTTCCATACCCCAGTGGCAAACGCGCTACATAGTCATGCAATTGGGCAGAAGTATTAGCTACAGTGATACGATCGCCATCGGACCATGGGTCACCATATGCTATGTTATTCTCGATCGAGGCAGTAAAAAGAAACGAGTCCTGTTGAACCACCGAGACAAATTGTCTCAGTGACTCCAAGGAAATTTCCCGTATATCCTGGTTATCAATCGTTATACTTCCGCTTGAGACATCGTAAAAACGCGGAATTAAGTTGGCAATGGTAGACTTTCCAGAACCCGGTGGACCAACAATTCCAAGAGTTTTTCCGGGGGCTATCGTAAAGTTAATTCCAGATAATATATTCTTGGCCTCTAGTCCTGAGGAAAAACTAAAGTCCACGTTATCAAATTTAAGAACGCCACCCGTTATTTTTAAGGGAGATGCATTTTGGTCGTCTGAGATATTCGGCTGCCGATCTATAACTTCAAATATACGAGCTCCACATGTTGAAGCTCGCGCAAACGAGTTTACGAGCATTCCTATTTGGCGCACGGGCATCTGAAGTATCGTCATAAAAGCCAAAAATTCAGCCAGCCTACCAACAGTAATTTCGCCCTCGATAACCTTAAGCCCGCCTAACCAAACGACCAACCCCATAGCGATAAAAAATGAAAAGCTCATGACTGTTGTACTGCCAACCCGCACGCTCACTCTTTCTAACGCCACTTTTAAAGTATTATTTGAAGCTTCCTCAAACAATTTAAGTTCGTGTTTTTGACCTGAAAACGCTCTAACAACGCGTATACCCGTAAGATTTTCTTCCATTAGCCGGGTAAGCACGCCCAACTTTTCTTGCATAAGCAACCACATCCAACGCAGTTTTAGTCGAGCTAATGAAGATCGCCATCCAACGAATGGGACAAACGATAACGCAAGAATGGTGAGTAGCAGATCTGTTTTTAACATTAACAAAGTGGCTCCACCAATTAATACTATCAACATCACTAGGCGAACAATACCTGTGCTGATAAACATCCTAACACCCTCTAGATCCAGCATCCCGCGGGTAATTAGGTCACCAGTATGAACCCGGTCGTGGAACCCGAACGAAAGTCTCTGGATATTTTTATAAAATGCTAACCGAAGTTCATATCCAATACAGTGACCAATGGCTTCACCATGATAATTCTGCAACATGGTGAAGAGCCCTCTCAAGATACTGAAAAGAACAATCATGTAAGCCGCTGACCATAACGCTGCCTTTGGATCAACAGCAACATTATTAGTATCTAAAAGCAAACCTTGAGCATAATCCACCGCATCGCCAACATAACGGGGGATGAACAACTGAAAGACGCACGCAGCAATCGTGGCGCTCAGCGCAACAAACATCCTAATTGAATGCGCAAAGCCCATTTTTGCAATTCTGACTAAGAGACCAAATTCGAGTTTATTGCCTTCTGCAAATTGCTCTGCCCGAGGCGTATTATTTAATCCTAATTCAGTGACTGAAGATTGATCACTGTTATTTACAGAACTCACAGAATCGAAACCTTTTTAAAAAAGATCCGGCGAAATATTATTACCTAGATCTCTTATCGTAATTAATTGTAACTTTTAGACATCCCATCGGCAGGGTCTGCGAAAGCCGAGTAAGGTGGGTAAGGGTATCTTAGTCCATTCTTAGCAAGATGCTTCATCCCCTCTACTCCCGTTACAAACTCGTCAGGAGGGCAAGCCATTAACAACTCATCATCTGCGACACCACCATATCGACGTTCTGCATAACAGGGTAACGCTAGACTGGTCTTACGAGTGGACAAAGCACGTCCCCAACTATCGGCACAGGCACTTTCGCCCGTCATAGTGAAATCATATCGCTTATAGTTGTGATACTGTAAACCATTGATAAATAATATCATTTGCCCAGGTGAGGCGTAAAACAAGCAAATATCAGGTGGGTCTAATCTTGCTGACCTTAATGGAGATGCCGCTAATCCGCTATAACGGCCACTCTTTACTCTCGGCATTTGCCTTTGATGCTCTGCTGCTGCTTCTTGATTTCCAAACCAAACACCATTCA
>QCQB01000008.1 GCA_003212315.1 SAR116 cluster bacterium AG-447-C21
CGCATTTAAAGGTTAAACTTGCTATAAGCTTAGCAAGGGAAAATGGGATCGAGATGGATGGATATGAGAGATAAAAAACCAATGGACCCATTTCAACAGAATGTGGTCTTAGTGACCGGCCTTTCCGGTGCCGGACGCTCTACATGCTTAAAAATATTGGAGGATTATGGTTTTGAGGCCATCGATAATATACCCCTTAGCTTCATACCAGCTTTATTAAGTCACAGCAGCTCAAATTCAGTATCAGAAAAGAAACTTAAAATAGCGATAGGAATCGATGTAAGGACCAGAGATTTTGATGAAAAAACACTATTAGATAGTGCCAATCAGGTTACCTCTACTAGCCTCTCTGTATCTATAGTATTCTTAGATTGCGATAATGATACACTAATCAAGCGTTTTACAGAGACACGGCGCAAACATCCCCTCTCCGATGACTTGCCCGTAATAGAGGGGATAAAAATAGAGAGGCAACTATTATCGGGGATCTGCAAAAAAGCGGATTTAATGATAGACACTTCGCATCTAACACTTTCGCAGCTCAATCTAATATTGAACAAGAGGCTCGGACTTGAAAAAGGAAGCAAACTTACTCTTAGTATTTTATCATTTGGTTTTCGAAACGG
This sequence comes from SAR116 cluster bacterium AG-447-C21, assembly GCA_003212315.1. Taxonomy (GTDB): domain Bacteria; phylum Pseudomonadota; class Alphaproteobacteria; order Thalassobaculales; family Thalassobaculaceae; genus UBA7326. Next base: position 627 of record QCQB01000008.1, read on the forward strand.
ACTGCCAAATGAGGCCGACACAATAATTGATGTTCGATTTCTATCCAATCCCCATTATAATGACGAGCTTCGACTATTAGATGGCAGGGATAAAAAAATTGCACACTTCATAGAGAACGATCCAAGGTTTTCAATATTTATTAACGGTTTCGAGAACTTTTTAGATCCCTTAATCCCCTATTATGCAGATGAAGGAAAAAGTTACCTTACAATAGCTATTGGCTGTACAGGAGGCAAACATCGATCAGTTTTTGTTGCAGAACGTCTCTATGCTTGGTTAAAACAGAAAGATTATAAAGTTACTTTGAAGCATCGCGACTTGATTGAATAACATCTACTTACCGATTTCGAAGCCGGAGCTAAATAATGACCGATGATACTTCTAAAGACATGATAGGAGTAGTTTTAGTGACCCATGGCAATCTAGCGACAGAGCTGGTTAAAGTTATGGAGCATGTTGTAGGTCCACAGGATCAACTAGCGACTATTACCATTGACCCCGATGATGATATGGAAAAACGTCGAGAAGACATACTAAATTCAGTGCAATTTGTAGATAAAGGGCTAGGTGTGATTATACTTACAGATATGTTTGGCGGGACTCCTTCGAATCTGGCAATATCTATAATGGAACAAGCAAAAATTGACATAATAGCTGGAGTAAATCTTCCTATGTTGATTAAACTCGCCAGCGTTCGTTCAACCGAGACTATTTCAGACGCAGTAGCACAAGCCCGGGAAGCGGGGCAAAAATATATTATGGTTGCATCGCAAGTACTAGGATCAACCGGATGAATTATCAGAAAGTTGTTAAAATCGATAAAGTTTTAACCATTTTGAACCGAAGAGGCCTTCATGCACGTGCTGCTGCAAAATTTACTGAAACAATCGCCGCTTTTTCCTGTGAGGTTACCGTAAGTAAAAACAATGAAACTGTTTCAGGAAGTTCAATTATGGGTTTACTGATGCTAGCAGCCTCCAAAGGCACCTCTATTCACATAAGTATGGCCGGGATAGATGCAGAAAGAGCCATGCAGAAGGTTGTTGAACTGGTGGACAATAAATTTTATGAAGAATGATAAAGCTGAAAGCGAGATGAAGGTCAAGGAGGAACAGTTTCTTCATGGTATTGGCGTATCAAGTGAAATAACGATAGGAACCGCCCATGTTATTCAATCTGGGCTAGGTCAACTGCCAGAATACAATATAGTTGAAAGTGACATTAAAAATGAACAAAAACGTTTCAGAACGGCAGTTTCACGAGCCCAAAAACAAATAACTAGACTTAAAGTTAAAACTAACAAGCTAAGCGATGCTAGCGCTGACGAATTGCGTCTTCTGCTAGATGCCCACGCTGCAATGTTAACCTCGAAGAGAATGGTGATAGGTATTGAGACGGTTATCGAAGAACGAAGAATAAATGCCGAGTCCGCAGTTCAAATGGTTGTCCATGAAATAGCGCAAGGTTTCACACAAGTTAAAGATCCTTTTTTATCAGCTCGCCTACAAGATATTAATGATGTCGGGTCGCGAATTCTGAGACAATTGATGCAAACTCCGTATCAAGCCTTTTCTCAAATTCCTGAGGGCTCTGTGTTAATTGCTGAGGAATTGAGCCCAGCGGACACTGCATTGATTGACCCTCTAAAAATAGCTGGATTTATCACCCAACAGGGTGGTTCGGAAAGTCATACAGCTATAATGGCTCGCTCAATGAACCTTCCTGCTATTTTAGGGACACAAAACCTCCTTGCAACAATCAGATCAGGACAAACTCTGGTAGTTGATGGAGAAAATGGCAAAATAATTATTGATCCCACTCCGGAAACTTTAAATGAATACCGGAGAAAAATAGAAGCCAGAAGACGCCTAAACAGACAGCTCGCACGCCTTAGATCACTACCGGCCCTAACCCAAGATAAAACGCGGGTGAGCATGCAAGCAAACATAGAGCTTGCCAGAGATATCGATGGTGCTTTGAATGCCGGTGCTGAGGGCATAGGTCTACTTCGAACTGAATTCATGTTTTTAAACCGAAACAGCCTACCGAATGAGGAAGAACAATATACGTTGCTCAAAGCTATTGTGGAGGGCATGCAGGGACGTCCGGTGACAATCAGAACATTCGATCTTGGCGGCGATAAGTTACCAACGCTGCTCGATCGCAAATACACAATGAGTGCCAACCCAATGCTGGGTTTGAGAGCAGTACGTCTATCCATTAAAGAGCAAAAATTATTTGAAGTTCAACTGACCGCTATTTTGCGAGCAAGTGAATATGGACCACTCAAGATACTTCTCCCAATGATTTCAAGTGTCGAGCAAATCAGAAAAGTTAAACAAATATTGAATAGGGTAATAGTAAAATTAAAAAAGCGTAATCCTAGTTTGAACCTGACGATGCCGCCATTAGGAGCTATGATCGAAATACCAGCTGCGGCACTCATTGCTGATTCCCTCGCTCACGAAGTTGATTTTTTCGCCATTGGAACTAATGATTTAACTATGTACACCCTTGCCATCGATCGGGGAGATGAACAAGTAGCAAATCTATTTAATCCACTACACCCATCCGTGCTTCGTTTAATTCAGTTCACACTTGAGGCCGCTAGAAGAAATAATAAACCGGCAAGTGTGTGCGGAGAAATTGCAGGAGACCCAAGATTCGCACCTCTACTGATAGGGCTTGGGGTTCGAGAACTTTCAATGGCATGGCAAAGTATCCCACGGGTTAAGCAACGTATCAGAGTATTAAAGACTGGCCCCGCAACACGACGTGCTTTCGCCATCCTCGATCAGACAGATGAAGATAAAGTCGCAGCACTCCTCGACGATTTTAATGAGGATCTCTAAAAATCATCTGCCATATATTAGACAGTTCATAAGAGGATACGATATGGAACAAATACGAGTGGGTTTAATCGGAGCTGGAGGCAACACTAAATCTCGACATATACCCGGTTTTAATAAAATAAAAGGTATACAATTACTATCCGTCGCAAATCGATCTACTGAATCTTCTGAACAAGTGGCCAAAGAATTCAATATTGCAGAAACTGCAAAAAATTGGCGAGTTCTTCTTGAGGACGATCGAATTGACGCAGTATGCATAGGCACTTGGCCCAATATGCACTGCCCTATCACTATTTCGGCCCTTAATCATGGAAAGCACGTCTTATGCGAGGCTCGAATGGCACTTAATTCTAAAGAAGCACACGAAATGTTAGATGCCTCTCGATATCAACCAGATCTTATCGCACAAATTGTTCCTGCACCACATACCCTTGAATTTGACACTACGATAAAAAAATTACTCGCGGACGACTTCATTGGAGATTTAATAACATTAGATGGACGGGTTAGTTTTGGAGCTGATTACCCAAACTTTTCCTCTGACTTACATTGGCGACATAATCGTAATTTTTCAGGCAATAATATTATGAATATGGGCATCTGGTATGAAGCAATCATGAGGTGGGTCGGACCAGCAAACAGCGTATTTGCTGTAGGAACATCCGTAGTATCACACCGCCAAAATGCTGATGGAAGTCGGGTCCCAACATCCATCCCCGATCACATTGATATTATTGGGACTTTTGAACAAGGAGGGCAAATGCGTTTGAATATTTCCTCCGTAATCGGCAGTTTAGAAAATGAAGTAGATATCTATCTTTGCGGTACAAAAGGAACAATAAGACTAGTTCAAGCAAAGGGAGAGAGAAAGCAACTCTATGCAGGCAATATTGGCGCTGATGTCCTCGAAAAAATTGTAGTGAACGATAAGGATAGAGGGAAATGGCGGGTGGAAGAAGAATTTATAAATGCTATTCGCGGAAAAGAAAAAATCTCGCATACAGATCTTGATACTGCAGTAAAATATATGGAATGGACGGATGCTGTTACCGAATCTCTAAAGACTGGGTGTATGATAAAACTCCCTCTAGGATAATGATTGAACAAAATCTAGTTTTCAATAGGACTTGGTTATCAATATGTTTATAAACCCCAACGTCATTAATGCTATCGAACCTCCAATAGCAGAAGCGCAATCATGGATAATTGGCCGAAGTTTTCCTGAAGAAAAACCCCTAATTAATTTAGCACAAGCTGTACCTAGTTACCCTCCAGCCCAAAGCTTGCAAGAACACCTCGCTACCCGAACCAGATTGTTTCAAACAGCACAGTATACAGAAATTGCTGGGACACCTGAGCTTCGATCATCATTATCCACACACATGAATAAAGTTTATAAAGGCAACACCTCATTGAATAATGTTTTAATCTCCTCTGGCTGTAATCAAGCATACTGTCTCACTATTATGGCTCTAGCTAAAGCAGGTGATGAAATAATACTTCCCGAGCCGTACTATTTTAATCATTTAATGTGGTTAGAAATGCTTGGTATAAAAGCGAAACTTATGCCGTTTAAACCCGACCAAAATGGCATTCCTACTCCGCTAGATGCCGAACGGCTCCTAACAAAAAAAACTAAGGCAATAGTATTGATATCACCAAACAATCCAACTGGGGCTATCTATCCCCCCGATATAATTACAAGCTTTTACGAATTCGCTCGCGAAAAGGAAATTGCTTTAATTATTGATGAAACCTACAAGGATTTTTTAGGCAGCATTCAACCACATTCTTTATTTCAAAAGAAACAATGGGAGGAAACCTTCATTCAAATCTATAGTTTTTCTAAAGTATTTAGCTTAACTGGATATCGCGTTGGCTCTATAATTGCCGGCGAAAAAACAATCCAGTCCATCACCAAAATCATGGATACGCTTGCTATATGTGCACCACGAATTTCACAAGACGCCGCATTATTTGGTCTCGCTAATTTATCCAACTGGGTATCTAAGAAACAAAAGATCATCAAAGAACGATGCGATTTTGTTCAAGGATTATTTCAATCTAAAGACATAAATTTTGAAGTTGTGAGCTGCGGTGCCTATTTCGCCTATATCAAGCATCCATTTGTTGAACTATCGGCGCGCCAAGTTGCAATGAAATTGGCAAAACAAGCGAACATCCTTTGCCTGCCAGGAACATTTTTTGGTCCTAATCAGGAACATTTTCTTAGATTTGCATTTGCAAATGCCAGCATAGAAGAGATGACGCTTGTTGAAGAACGCCTGCGGCAATACTATGATTAGGAAAAGCCTCTACGGGAGTATGAACCAAATAAATAAAGCGCAAAACTAGATATCGATACTCAATTACTTGCTCCCGTTCAAAGGGACTGCTATATGCCAACCTAAATAAAAAATTTGAATAGTTGTAGAGCTTGTTGTGGATAAAAAAATGACTGAATACTCCGATTATAAAGTAGCCGATATATCCCTTGCTGAGTGGGGGCGCCGTGAAATAAAAATAGCTGAAACAGAGATGCCAGGTCTGATGGCAGTTAGAGACGAGTACGGAGCATCGAAGCCACTAAAAGGCGCTAGAATAATTGGTTGCCTTCATATGACTATTCAAACAGCCGTACTAATTGAAACTCTAACCCATCTAGGTGCAGAAGTAAGGTGGAGTTCATGTAACATTTTTTCCACCCAAGATCATGCAGCCGCAGAAATAGCGGCAACAGGGGTTCCAGTATTTGCTTGGAAAGGTGAGACCGAAGAAGAGTACGAGTGGTGCATAAAACAGACAATAGAAGCACCTAATGGTTGGAAACCGAATATGTTACTGGATGACGGGGGAGATCTAACTAAAATAGTTCACGAAGATTACCCAGAACTACTTGATGAAATAAGAGGGGTCTCCGAAGAAACCACGACTGGCGTTCTCAGATTAGTAGAAATGCAGGAAGCCGGAACTCTGAAATTACCTGCATTTAACGTCAACGACAGTGTTACAAAATCAAAATTTGATAATCTTTATGGATGTAGGGAAAGCCTTACTGATGGAATACGCAGAGCAACAGATGTGATGCTTTCAGGTAAGGTGGCAGTGGTGAACGGATATGGGGATGTTGGAAAGGGTTCCGCCTCCAGTTTAAGGAACGGCGGAGCCCGAGTAATCGTGACTGAAGTCGATCCTATCTGTGCACTTCAAGCCGCTATGGAGGGGTATGAAGTTGCCACCATGGATGAATACGCATCCAAAGCTGATATTTTTGTCACAGCAACGGGAAACAAAGATATAATTTCGATCGATCATATGCGAGAAATGAAAGATAGAGCGATAGTTTGTAATATTGGCCATTTTGACACAGAGATACAGGTTGAGGCCCTTCGAAACTTTAAGTGGCATCCCGTAAAACCACAGGTTGATGAAGTAGAGTTTCCTGATGGGAAAAGAATATTGCTACTAGCTGAGGGACGCTTGGTAAATCTTGGATGCGCTACAGGCCATCCGAGTTTTGTTATGAGCGCATCATTTACCAACCAAGTTTTGGCGCAAATAGAACTCTGGGCAAATGTTGGGAAGTATAAGAATGAAGTTTATGTGCTGCCTAAGGCCCTTGACGAAAAAGTTGCAGAGCTGCACCTAGCAAGGGTTGGCGCAAAGCTCACAAAAATGAGCGAGGAACAAGCGAGTTATATTGGTGTAACACCGCAGGGGCCATTCAAAGGGGAAAATTATCGTTATTAGGATAATCCATAAAATACAGACAATTTTGGTGACACTAATCGAAGAAAATACACCATGCTCCTAAGAACGATCAAAGGTTTTTAACCAAAAATAAAAAGGAGCTTGTTTTGGCTGTACGCATTCACAACCAAGCCGATGTTTTCATATCGAAAAATTCAAGCCTTCCAATTGCGAGGATTATCACACAAAGCACCGGATCTGGTGCATGCGAGTTATGGGAACAACCCCTGCAACCTGGGGATGTCATCCCGATGCATTACCATCTAGTGGAAGAGACTATCACTTTTGCGAGCGGGAAAATCAGTGTCATTTTAGATGGAGACACCTATGAGATAAACGCCGACCTGAATGGAACTTCTTCTATTTTACTTCCAAGTAGGCTTCATCATGAAATTCGAAACATTGGAGACACGGCGACGTCCATGTTAGCATTTTTTCCCAGTGTGAACCCAGAAATTTTTCCAGTTAGAAAATCCGTATGATTATTCTAGAAATACAGAGTATTCACTATTCTATAAGATGAATAAACGTCGTATAAAAAACAAAAAAACCACTAAGCGTTTTCCTAGTCATACTGCGACAATGGAATTAGTTATCGATCGTATAGGCGGTAAAGGCGATGGGATATCCAATAATTTATCCTCCAATAACAATGGTAACGTAAAAGAAAATCAGTCCTACTTTATTCCCGGCACCCTACCCGGGGAACATATAATCACGCGTCCTATTTTCAAAACAGCGGAAGGTGTTTTTGGACAACTTTTGGAAATCACAAAAGCCTCTACTGAAAGAGTCTCAGCACCATGCACATATTTTGGGATATGTGGGGGATGTTCTCTTCAGCACTGGGATACTGCTCCATATCAGGAATGGAAGATAAATCGCATCAAAAATGTCACTAAAAAAGTTATTTCTCCCAACACCGTCTTCTCTAAGTTAATACCATCAGAGACGCAAGCACGGAGACGGGCAGATATATCTATAAAACGACTTGAAACAAAATCGGTTTTAGGGTTTCACGAACGAGACAGTCACAGAATTGTTGATATTAAGAGTTGCGACTTATTAGATCCAGAAATCATAAATTTGAGTAATGCACTCCGCCCCATTTCTCATTTGTTGGTACCAATAGGTGAAAGCTCAAGGATTAGCATCAATAAGCTCGACAATGGTTTGGATATTTTGATTTATCTGCAATCCGAGCCTTCATTAGAGGGATTAGAAGCTTTTAACAAATTAGCTCACGCTCATAATTTGTCTCGAATATCGATGAAAATTGCATCAGCTGCTGACATCATACCTATTATCGAAAAGAGAATGCCGCACATAGAATTTTCAGGGGTGAAAATATCGCCGCCTCCCGGTGCTTTCCTTCAAGCGACCAAACGGGGAACACAATCAATTACTCAAGCAGTCTTGTCAGGTGTTACTGGTAAAAAAACCATTCTGGAACTATTTTCTGGATGTGGAACCCTGACTATACCATTACATCATAAGGCGACTGTTCATGCTGTCGAAGGTGATCCCTTTTCCGCCGACGCTCTCAAAAGGGGTACTGTCAAAGCTGCAATTGACAACAAAATATCAGTTGAAATTCGTGATCTATTAAGAAACCCCATTCCAGCGGATGAGTTATCAAAGTATGACGCGGTCGTATTTGATCCGCCCCGGTCAGGCGCTAAAAAACAGGTGGAGGAAATAGTCAAAAATGGCCCTGCCACAGTTGTGGCGGTATCATGTAATCCAAATACATTTGCACGAGACAGCCAAATTTTAGTAAACGGCGGCTATCAATTAAAAAAAATTACCTCAATAGATCAATTTCTATGGTCGCCACACGTCGAACTAGTAGCCGAATTTTATCGGGAAAAATAAAATGGTAAAACGTGGAGAAATCCAGAAGCGGTCCGTCATGCTATCTGGTCACGCAACCAGTATTTCAATTGAAACTGAATTCTGGGATATCCTAAAGGATATTGCCGCGCATAAAGGCGTGTCCATAAATTATTTACTCTCCGAGATCGACGAAGGACGAACGACTAACCTATCGAGTGCTGCTAGAGTCTACGTGCTAAAATACTTAATATCAAAAGAACAAAAGTTTGATAATTAAATAATTAACGTTAAGAATTATATGATTTGACAAACATCTTCAAAATTAAAACGGGGAGCACGATCGAATAACTTTTCCTTCCGACCATAACCGATATTACATAAAAAATTTGATTTCACAGCCGTACCGGAGAAGAATTCTTTATCGACGAGATCGTTATCAAAGCCAGACATGGGACCACAATCAAGGCCAAGTGCCCTTGCAGCCATGATCAGATATGCGCCTTGCATCGAGCAATTCCTAAATGCAGTACTCAGCACAAAATCAGGATTATTATTAAATAGGCCACTCATATCTTTAAAGGGAAATAATTTTGGCAGTTGCCTCCAACAATCAAGATCATGGCCAATAATCGCACATACAGGAGCTGTCATAGTCTTCTCTACGTTTCCCGAAACCAAGGCAGGTTTTAACCTCTCTTTACCCTGTTCAGTCATGACAAAAATAATACGCGCTGGGGAAATATTCATACTTGTTGGAGCCATTTTCATCAAATCAAATAACCGCCTCAAAACGGTTTCGGATACTGCACGGTCTTGCCAAACATTATGAGTGCGGGCATTATCAAATAGTAAGTTCAAACCTGCAGGTCCTAGACTGTTGATTTCTTTGCAGGACGAGTCTTTTGTCATTTTGTATTCCTTTGTTAAAGACATGTGAGCAGTATATAAAACTCATCATAATTTAAACAGTCCTTTCTACTGGCTGTTTAGTTCGATATCGTTAACCTGTATGCAGAATTAAAAAATGGAAATAATACTAGACTATTTTCCTGCCGACCTTACGCCTATAGAAGTGGTGGGGTTAATTATCTTTAGTTATTTTACGTCTGCAGTCACCGCTACGGTTGGTATCGGTGGTGGTGTTATGATGCTAATGGCAATGGCTTCTATAATGCCTATAATTTCAGTAATACCTGTCCATGGAGCTGTTCAAATGGGTTCAAACGGTGGTCGGGCCTGGTTAATGCGCGATCACCTTAATTGGAACATATTTTTATATTTCTTTATTGGATCTTTAGTTGGTGCGGCGATCGCCTCACAAGTCGTGATAGCACTCCCAAAAGATATATTACGATTAGTATTGGGAGTTTTTGTAATTTGGATTGTTTGGGGTCCAAAACCCGAGAAGAGGAATGTAAACCCGAAATCATTTATTCCAATTGGGATTGGGACAACATTTGCCAGCATGTTCGTAGGGGCAACTGGATTATTGATAGGCGCATTTATGGCCCCAAAAATACTAGGAAAGATGACCGCGGTCAGCACTCATGCTATTTGTGGAATGCTGCAACACGGTCTCAAAATTGTGGTTTTTGGTTTACTTGGCTTCGCTTTTTCAGAATGGCTCCTCCTGATTTTAGCGATGGTAGGGACTGGTTTTTTGGGTACTTTCACTGGTCGTTTTATATTAGACAAAATTCCTGAAAAGGTTTTCGTCATCCTTTTCAAATCTATTCTTACTCTACTATCCGCTCGTCTAATATATCTGGCATCAGTCGAACTCTGGGTAAAATAAGTTTCAAGTTAGGACCAAACTTCATCTAAAAATTTGAACCAATTTTCACCCAATACTTTTCGGATCCTATTTTCTGACCAACCCGCTTCTTCCATTACAGGAATAAAATTTCCAAAGCTGCCTAAACTCTCTAGACCTTTTGGCATACTTGGAACTCTCTTGTGTGGTGTCGACGTTGGTTTACCCTTACCTTTGTCAGATGACAAGTAAGTGAAGAAATCGATGTCTTGATCTTGAACCCAATCCGTTCCAATACCAACGCGGTTCTCACCTACTATATTGATCACATAATCAATTGCAGACACACAATCTGCCAACGTGCTGTCCTCACCCTTTGGAAGAAATGGGGTATAACTAGCGAACCCTACAAATCCATCTGATTTGCCTATGGCACGCAATTGCTCGTCTGTCTTATTCCTGGCATGTTGTTTAAGCATTGGACAGCAATGCGTATAAGCAACAGGGCTTTTTGAATACTTAATTGCGTCATCGCTAGTCTTGGGCCCAACATGGGATAGATCAATCAATATTCCCAAATCATTCATTGCACTGACAACCTCGTGCCCAAAGTCTGTTAAACCACTATCGTTAGTTTCCCAGCACCCCGCGCCAACTAGATTCTGAGAATTATAAGTCAACTGAATAATCCTTACTCCAAGGTCTCGAAAAAGGATCAAATTATCGAGATCATTATCAATCCCACTTGTATTCTGCCAGCCAAGAATAATTCCTACTTTTCCATCTACTTTGGCCTGCTCAATATCTTTGACATCATGAACCTGGATGAGAATGTCATCCCACTCCCGAAACCAATATTTCCATTGCGCTATGTTAGACATCGTATCTTGGAAATTATGCCAAACGCTGCAGGTACAATTGGCTGCTGTTATCCCACCCTTTTTCATATCTTCAAAAACAGCTCTCGAAAACTTGGATATCACCAAACCATCTATGAAAATTGCGTCCTTATATGTATCCATGTTTTAATCCAAAAAAGTTTCCTAAAAATAACCTTCCAGTATCTTAGACATCTGGCATCCAATATTTATTCTGAGGAATCTCATCACCGAATAACTCTGGTTCCTCGTAGTCGCAAAGTTCGGAAAAATGATGTGTATAATCTTCTACAAAGATATCAGAGGCGATTGAACGGGCTAAACGCTCCGCTCCGTCAGTAACCGCTGGTATATCACCACTCACATTTCCATGACTGACCGTAGCCGCAAATGTAAATTCATGTAAGTCCTTTAAATATTCTGCTTCACCAACGGTTTTTTCTTGTAATTCGAAACTGCTGCCAAGATCTGGGAAATCTAAAAACTCGTCAAAATATTGTTCTTGAGCTGGAATAGTATCTCTGAATGTCCGTATTTTCTCTGAAAACTCTTTTAAATATTTGGGAGATGTAACATTAATTTTAAATCCGGTACCCAATATAATATTGTCCAAAATATATTCTTTAGCGTTGGTAGAAATATGAATTTTCTCCCCCTGCTTTTCAGCTTTAATGATTTCCGAGCCAAGGCATAGATGCACATTCGGATGTTGCCAAACACGCAAAACAGAATCTCTGGGAGGCGCAATTCGATATTTAAAAACGTAGGACAGCAAACTTAACCTATCCGTAATTGGTAGTGCCGGGAATCCATGTGTGAACCCTGGATATCCAGCGCTTTTCATTTTATTAATCCGAGGTATTGTAGGGGAGCGTACGAATAAAAAGACATTACTGGCTCCTGCCTCGAGTGCTGAAGCAGCATTATCAACAGCAGATGCGCTGATACCAATGACACCAATATCCTTGCCTGCCATTGATTGGAAATCAATTTTCTCAGAGCTATGTTTACAACAATCTCCTCGGAACGGTTCTAGTGATTTTGGAACGCGAGGTTCAGCCATTCCTTCGCGTCCAGTGGCAAGGACTATTTTACGAGCATAAACTAATTGGGTGGTTCCTTTATGCTTGATCGTAATTTCAAATGAATGCGTCAGGGGAGTAATGTTAATGACTTCCGTCTCATTTTCGATACTCAGATTTAAAACCTTGCGATACCAAATCAAATAATCCATCCACATCAAAGTGGGTATTTTTCCCAAAGCGTCCCATGAAGCTTTACCCCATTGAGCCTCATACCAAGATTGGAAAGTAAGACTGGGTATACCCAAAGCAGGTCCTGCAAGAGTTTTGGGGGATCTCAAAGTTTCCATCCGAGCATAGTTGATCCAGGGTCCTTCTCTTCCTTCCTTCTGGAGATCGAAGGTTCTTATATTTTTGATACCAGCCCTAAGTAACGCAAAATTTGCTACAAGACCGCACATTCCACCTCCAATAACAACGACATCCTTAATAGGCTCACCACCGGGCGCAACACGCGGTTTCACCCAGTCCTTGGGGGGATACTGAAGCATGTAAAGGTCTTGGTTGACTCTATCTTTAAGCAAATCAAGGTTATTTAGGATTTTAGTCAAACCACGCTCCAAACGTTAATATCTGATATTATTTTATAGCATTTTATTTTGTCCAGTTGCATTCTTAGCAAACTATCATTTTTGATCAAACTGGAGAATGAACGTGTCCCCTCGAATTGTTTTAATCCATGCTATCGAGATGGCTATAAACCCAATTATGAGGGCATTTGAGGTCCATTGGCCAGAAGTAGAAATAATAAATATATTAGACGACTCTTTGAGCAGGGACAGAGCCAAGTCAGATGCCTTAGATTGCAAAATGATGGACCGATTTCTTAAACTTGGTGATTATGCCCTATCCATAGATGCTGACGGAATATTGTTCACTTGTTCAGCATTTGGACCTGCAATAGAAGCCGTGGCAAAACAGCACGAAATACCGGTTTTAAAACCTAATGAAGCCATGTTTTCGATGGCCTTGAAACAAGGCAAAAATATCGGGATGTTGGTTACTTTCGAAAATAGTATAAAAGTCATGAGACAGGAATTTTATGAAATGGCAAAAGCTATAAACAATACCGCAACACTAAATGTGACATTAGTGGAAGATGCCATTTCTTCCTTAAAACAGGGACTTGTAGACGAGCACAATCGATTAATTGCTCAAACTGCACAAGAACTAAAGGACTGTGACGTGCTAATGCTCGCACAATTTTCGATGGCAAATGCTTGGAGCGCTGTATCAGAACAACTCGATATACCTATATTGACAGCACCAGATACTGCAGCAAAATTAATGAAACAAAAAGTTCTTGGATAACGCAGGAAAGGTAGATTTTTGAAAGATTTAAATAGACTATCCGCGGTTGAAGCCGCTGAAGGAATAAGGACTAAAAAATTCACAAGCGAGGAACTTATAAGGGATTGCCTTTCTCACATCAACGAACGTGAAAACGATATTCAAGCCTGGTCATACGTAAATACGGAGCTTGCTATACGGCAGGCTCAAAAAGCCGACAGGCATCAAAGTGAAGGAGGAAGTTTAGGGGCTCTACATGGTATACCAATTGGCATTAAAGATGTAATAGATACTAAAGATATGCCAACCGAAAATGGGTCACCTATTTTTGAGGGAAGGCGTCCACAACATGATGCCTTATGTGTCGCTGCGCTTCGACGCGCAGGCGCTGTGGTAATGGGTAAAACAGTGACCACTGAATTTGCCAATATAAATCCTAGCAAAACCCGGAACCCCCATAACATAGAGCATTCACCAGGCGGTTCATCGGCTGGATCCGGAGCAAGTGTCGCTGATTTTCATATACCTCTTGCGCTTGGAACCCAAACCGGTGGCTCTGTTATTCGCCCTGCATCTTTCAATGGGGTTTTTGGTTTAAAACCCACACTTGGGCTTATCCCCAGAAATGGTTTATTTTTGCAATCCCATACGTTAGATACGATAGGCGTTTACGGAAGAACACTTGAAGATTTAGTTTTGATTTTAGATAGCATTTCAATACCTGACCCAAGTGATAGGCATAGTTACACGGGAAGTGTTCCGTCTTACCAAAAGGAATATTTAAAATATTCAGGACACTTCCCAAAATTTGCTTTTTTGGAAACACCGGCCTGGGCTGAAGCCTATCCAGCCTCAAAGAGCGCTATCATCAAAATGACTGAGATATTAGGACGAAGCTGCAAGAAGGAAATATTACCAAGCCCCTTTGAAAATATCATCGATTTTCACGCGGCAATATTCGCATCAGAAAATGCCCATTACTATGGAAAATACCTAGATACTCATCCTCGTTTACTAAGTGAAAAGTTACGCACCCGACTAGAATCAAACAAAGACATTACGGCAAGAGCATATTTGGCGGCTTTAGAGGCTCGCGAATTAATTTATCAGTCAGTCGAAGCTCTTCTTGAAAATTATGATTCAATACTGTGCTTGGCCGCTCCAGGCCCGGCACCACATGGATTTGAGACGACTGGTTCCGCTGTTTTCAATGGACTTTGGACGTTTTTGGGAGTTCCATGCCTTTCTATACCATTATTAACCGTTGACGGCTTACCCCAAGGAGTTCAATTGGTTGGGAAAAGAGGTGAGGAGGAGAAATTATTCAGAAGCGCTCGCGATTTATGTAAAAAATTAGATGGAAAACTAGACGAAAACTATACAAACTAGAGTGGGATTACAACTTGTTGCCGTGTTTAATTTTTGATTAAAGGAGATACTCTTTGGCAAAGGCTCATCGTCTTATTGCATCCACCTCAACAGTACATTGGGGTTACTTTGAATCAGAACTTAAACCTGCGTTAGAAGTTGATTCCGGCGATATCGTGACTATCGAGACAGTATCCGGCGGCGCCGACGTTTTGCCGGGTCCGGGATATTATGTGCCGCCAGAGCTATTAGAAATTCACGATAACGTGCCACGAAAAATGCTTGGTCATATTTTAACCGGCCCCATCAGGGTAAACACTGCCAAAATTAATCAGGTACTTCAGATTGATATTATTGATATTAAGTTGCGTCAGGATTGGGGATATAATTTTATTCGACCACTTTCAGGGGGCTTACCCGGCGAGTTTCATGAAACCACTAAAATGACAATCAGGTTAGATAATGACGCGCAAGAAGGCGAACTACCGTGGGGAACTCGCTTGCCTTTAAGGCCTTTTTTTGGAGTGATGGGGTGTGCACCACCACCGCAGTGGGGAATGATAAGTTCCATTCAACCTAGAGCTCATGGCGGCAATATGGATAATAAAGAATTGATAGCAGGAACCACTCTTTATCTGCCTATTTTTGTTGATGGCGCAAATTTCTCAGCTGGCGATGGTCACGGTTGTCAAGGTGATGGAGAAGTGTGCGTCACCGCAATTGAAACGGCATTAGAAGGTACTTTTCGACTAACTGTGCGAGACGATATGAGCATTACTTTGCCATATGCGGAGAACGAGACACATATAATCACCATGGCCTTTGACGAAGATTTAGATGACGCCGCAAAGGAAGCACTTCGCCAAATGATAGGGTTAATAACCCAACGCACTAATTTATCCAAAGCTCAAGCTTATTCATTGTGTTCGTTAACAGCAGATTTACGCGTTACCCAAATCGTGAATGGTAATAAGGGAATTCATGCAATAATACCCAAATCAGTAATTTAGGAGGCACTGATGTTAAAAACTCACGGTAGATATGATTATTCAAGCTTACCCAATAGAGTTCAATACGAATGGCCAAACGGCACAAAATTGGCAGTTTATGTAGCTATGAATATCGAAGCCTTCAGTTATGGAGAGGGGAAAGGAGCAGCAATAGCACCGCCGGAGCAAGCCATGAGCCATAGCATATACTCATGGAGAGACTACGGTAATAGAGTAGGGTTTTGGCGCTTAATGGATATGTTTGATGATTTGCAAATCCCCGTGCAGCATCAAATTAATACTGCAATATACGATGAATGCCCAGATATCCCAGAACGTATTCGCAGCCGAAATGATGAGTTCTTAGGCCATGGTTACACGAACTCGGAAGAGCAAGGAGGTTTATCCGAACAGAAAGAAAAAGATCTTATAACTGAATGCACCGCCACTATAACAAAACATGAAGGAAAAGCTCCTACCGGCTGGATGAGCCCATGGTTATCCAATAGTGAGACCACTATGGACCTTTTGCAAGAAGCAGGCTATCGCTACGTGATGGATTGGACCATGGATGATCAGCCGATTTGGATTAAAACCAGAGGAGGGAAAATATTATCCATGCCTTATCCAGTCGAGGCAAACGATAATCGTGGTATCGTTTGGTATAGATACACTTCTTCTGAATTCACTGACATGCTGATTGATAATTTCGATGAAATGTTGGAACAGACTCAGCGTGACGGGCATCCTTTGGTGTGCCCAATATCATTGCATCCTTTTGTGGTTGGACGACCTTACAGAATAAGACAACTTCGACGAGCTTTGGAACATATTTTAAAATATAAAGATCGTATTTGGCTCACAAGACCAGGGGATATTTGCCAACATATAGAGAACTTACCCGAAGGAACTGTTCCCACGAGTTAGTCACTATTAATTCTGGCAGAATCGATTTGATTAAGATTACTTGATATTCTTTTTATAAGTGACCATGCGTTTTCTACGTGTTTAAGCTGGGTATTAGTCTGTCCAATCGACCAACGAATAGTAAATTTCCCACGAACTCGATTTTGAGTAAAGTAGACGCGGCCGCTATCGTTTAATCGATTCAATAGATCTTCATTTAAAAGATCAATATCCGCTGATTTTGTAATATTTTTCGGTCGAAACCTAAAATTTAATAAGGATAAAGACCTCGGTGATACCAATTCAAACTCAGGATCCTCATCTATCCAAGTAGCAGCGTATTCGGCCAATTTAATATGATTTCGGATGATCTTCTGAAGACCTTTAACACCATAAGAGCGTATCACAAACCAGAGTTTTAAGGCCCTAAACCGCCGCCCCAGAGGAACGCTCCAATCGCGATAGTCAATCACCTGATCTTGTTCTCTACTTTTTAGATATTCCGGAAGGATTGATAGAGTACGAATAAGCAATTCCGGTTGTTTTACATAATGCGCTGAACAATCAAAATTCGTTAATAGCCATTTATGTGGATTGAAAACAATACTATCTGCCATTTCAATTCCCTCTGCCATCCATCGTTCTTCAGGCAAGATTAAAGCAGAGCCAGCCCACGCAGCATCAACATGCAAAAAAATTTCATATTCTTTGCAGAGTTGGCCAATAGCCTTCAGCGGATCGGTAGCACCGACGCCCGTGGTACCCATTGATGCAACTACACATGCAGGGATATGTCCATTCGATATATCCTCTAGAACGTTGCGCCTTAGTGCTTCAGGACACATCTCAAAGCTATTACCCGTGCGGATAAGTCGGACGCTATCTTTGCCAAAGCCTGCGATCTTTGCACCCTTTTCTGTGGAAGAGTGTGCCTCTTCCGAAGTATACACTATCAGTGATGACGACAACGAGTTCATCCCCTCTTTATTAGTTCGCCAGTCAGTAGCTTTTTCCCGTGCGGTCAAGAGAGCACATAATGTAGCACTTGAAGCAGAGTCCTGAATCACGCCGTGCAAATCAGTTGGTAAACCTGTCATCTTTTGCAACCAGCCCGTTATTCGCGTTTCCATTTCAGTAGCAGCAGGGCTAGTCTGCCACAACATACATTGCGCTCCCAACGTCGAAGTTAACATCTCAGCAAGTACTGATGGAGGACTGGAATTGGCAGGAAAGTAAGCAAAAAAACTTGGGTGCTGCCAGTGTGTCATTCCCGGGATAATTTTTTTCTTAAAATCCTCGAAAATATTTTCCATGGGCTCACCATCAAGTGGAGGCTCGTCATCGAGGAGTGACAAAATATCTCCAGGGTTGACCTGGGATCGCACGTCAAAATTTTCAACAGAGTCCATATAATCGGCCATCCAGTCAATCAAAGCATGTCCATTTTTGCGGAATTCTTCAGACTTCATATAGAACCTCTTGATCCAGAATTCATCGAACTTTCTGAATTATAATCAATATTTAAAGCCATATACCACTCTTCACGAACAGTTTTATCCATTTCTGATTTGAGATGTTGGACTGATAATTCTTTCATTTTGTTAATGGGTAAAATTCTTCCTAATACCCAGACGCACATTGCGCGAACGATACTAGATGGATCATTCAATAAATTTAACAAATCAATTGACGGGGCTCTAATAGAAGAATTACCTAACGCAATTAAAACATTTCGAATAAATCTATCCCGGCCAATGCGCTTGATAGGGGAACCACTAAATTTTTCTCTGAATAAGGAATCATCGAGGCTAAGGAAATCTTCTAAAAGCGGTAAATTTAGATCCTCTCTAGGGATGAATGCAGCTTCCCTAGCCATCTTTGAAAATTTGTTCCACGGACAAACCGCTAAACAATCATCACAGCCATAAATACGATTACCCATTTTCTCCCGATATTCGAGGGGTATGTGACCCTTGTGCTCTATTGTAAGATAGGAAATACAGCGACTAGCATCAAGCATATACGGTTCTGGAAAAGCGTTAGTTGGACAGATATCAAGACATTTCGTACAAGATCCGCAGTGATCTACTTCCATTTCATCTGGATCTAATTTTAAAGTAGTAAAAATTTCACCCAGAAATAACCAGGAACCAAAGCTTTGATTAACAAGATTGGAGTGCTTGCCTTGCCAACCTATTCCGGCAGCCTGACCAAGTGGCTTTTCTAATATGGGAGCAGTATCAACAAAAACCTTTAAATCACAGTTGAACTCTTTGCCTAACCATCTTCCCAGTTTTTTTAATCGTTTTTTTATAACGTTGTGATAGTCCTTATTTCTGGCGTAGACGGAGATATTCGCTCTATTGATAGATCTCAAGTCATCTAAAGGATTGACTTTAGGCCCATAGTTCATAGCAACAGCAATAACGGAACGAACATCTGGCCACAATGTACGGGGGTCTTGTCTTCTTTCGAGGTGATCTGACATCCATGTCATATCCCCGTGCTGTCCCAAGGAGACGAATGCTTCGAGCCGTGCTTTTTCCCGAAAACCCATCTTAGCTTGAGCAAAACCTATGGCGTCGAATCCCTCTTCTTTGGCTCTCGTTCTTATACGCTCTTTCATTTATCCCCTTCAGTTGATGCTTAAGTAAAGCAAAGAGCCTTATAGTCTCTCGATTGCTTTTATATCTCCTTTTGTTTGCATCTCCATGAAAGATTGAACAAAATTGTCCAATTTGTTTATGGATATTGCCTGCCTTAAACCGTTCATCAATTCCTGATAGTAATGTAAATTATGCCAAGTTAATAACATCGCTCCAAGGATTTCACCCGACCTCACCAAGTGATGTAAGTACCCACGGCTAAAACCATTACAAGCAGGACACTCACACAGCTCATCTAACGGCCTTGGATCGGCAGAGTGCCGAGCATTTCTTATATTAACCTGGCCATTTCTTGTAAATGCCTGCCCTGTCCTGCCCGATCGAGTTGGAAGCACACAATCAAACATATCCACCCCCCTAATAACACCCGCCACTAAATCTATTGGTTTTCCCACGCCCATTAGGTATCGTGGTTTGTTTTCCGGCAGAACTGATGCTGTTATATCAAGAATTCGGGTCATTTCCTGATGTCCTTCGCCAACCGCCAACCCCCCGATAGCGTAACCATCAAATCCAATTTCTGTAAGAGCATCCACCGAATTTAATCGAAGTTTTTCAAAAGTGCTTCCTTGAACAATTCCAAAAAGACCATATCCTTTTTTTTGTTTAAATGCTTTTTTAGAACGCTCCGCCCAACGCATTGACATTAACATGGATTCCTCTGCTATCGTCTCTGCAACGGGGTACGGCGTGCATTCATCAAAAGCCATTGTAATATCCGCATCCAAACTTCTTTGTATTTCAATCGAGCTTTCGGGAGTGAGCTTATGATAAGACCCGTCGATGTGGCTTCTAAACCTAACACCATCTTCATCAATTTTCCTTAACGTCGCTAACGACATCACCTGATAACCGCCAGAGTCGGTCAGGATTGGTCCCGGCCAACCCATAAAATCATGTAAACCCCCAAACTCCTCAATTCGCTTTGCACCAGGCCTCAACATCAAGTGATATGTATTTCCAAGTACAATTTCTGCCCCAGTAGCCTTTACAGATTCTGGTAACATTGCTTTTACAGTGGCTGCCGTTCCAACAGGCATGAAGGCAGGGGTATTTATTACGCCATGAGCGGTTTCTAATTTTCCACATCTAGCGGCGCCATCTATCGAGCTCAAAGAAAAGCGAAGTGTCATTTGGTTTTATGCCTAATTTGAAAATTGTAATGCTGCTTATATTCTTTCAAAATCCTATCGATTATTTCCAAACATCAAATTATAAACGCCTATATTGATATCGGAAGGTTCTAATTCAAACTCAGATAACCCTGCCTCAATCAATTTGTTTGCGTGATGTGATAAGACTTTGTTATCTTGCGCTTCAATAAGGATAATCCATTCAGGTGTTTCATTCTCGGGAATTTCCATGCCCTGAGCCCTTCGCCCCTCGTTGACAACAGATAAATTATTCTCAACTAAAACAGCGCCAATTATTCCAGGTGTCGAAACAATATTTGGTAAAAGATTATCTCCCAAGTTATCTCTAAGTTGTGACATAATTTCTATTCCTGGAAAAAATCGAGCTGCCAAACAGGCGCCTCCAAAACCATGTGATAAATCGATAGTAACGCTAGCAGTGATACGATCAAATTTCGTGAAGGTAGACATGACCTTCTTGGACCAATCAGACTGATCTTTTAATAATTCCATATATTCAGGATCGGCGAGGTCCTCGACCTTATCAGTCTCATAAGTCGCAAAATATTTTATATCCGCATTGCTATTTGCATCAACATAACGCCGCGCCCTATGAAAACCCGGCATCCAAACCCGTTCATCTATATGCTCTCGATTATACCATTCATTGAAATCCTCCTCTACCTCAGGCGGGGTCTCACTAAAAGTAATCAGCATTCCTTTACCATAAAGCGACATAAATTTTCTCCACTTATTTCAAGACTAGGGTATCGATAAATGTTTTGAGAGACATCCCGATCTCACCTCCAGCTTTGGAGGCTATATTATTTAGATTTGACAAAATACCATCGTTATAGACAGACGAGCCATCTCCAATACACGCTGACATACCACTAACGGTGCCGGCAATAATCCCTCTGTTATTCAGTGGCTCTAATCTGGTCAGCCCGGCATCTTCTTTACCTCTGCCTGCATCATGGAAGAAAGCTGCAAATGCTTGACATCTCAGAGCACTTTCGGAGTCTGGGGCGGGAATCCCACCGTGGCTACCTGTGACAACGATAGAGCCTTTATCTCTTTCTTTAACAAGGGAGGCAGAATCCATAAGAACCACTCGCCTTTTACCTCCGTCAACGGCAAGTTCTATTCGAGCCTCAGAATACTCAGGCGTACTTCGTTTGATTATCCTCGCTTTGCATAATTTATAAGCCGCCTCAAGAGCAGTCATCCCTACTGTGACGCCTAAATTCTTGGCCTCTAAATTGATAAAAGAGACAATACCATCGTTAACATGACTTTCTGCATTTCCAATGCAGCACGACAAAGTGTCAATCGCTGCATATGGAATCCCCAATTCTTGGCAATAATCACCACCGGCTACGCCAGAATTATTTTTTGCAAAACCTGCGTCGTTCAGGATAACACCGCGGACCTCCTCTTTTACCGCTAAGTATGTTGCGTATATCCCGCCGTGTGATCCCCCTATTATGACTCTGTTCACACATTCAGAGCCTATTTTGGTGACGGAATTAGCAACAACAATCTTATCATCGATTATTCGGTTCTGCATTTAACAACATCCTGAAAATCAAAATAAAATTAAATCCTTTTCAGTTTCCGCTATCCATCATGATGGTAGCTACATCAACAATGTTAGTGGCGGTCACTCGTATCATATCTTCTAAAGGTGGCGCATACGAAATGGGTACACGTGGTGCTGCACAACGACGAACCGGATGTTTCAAGGCTTTAAACATATGCTCTGAAACAGTTGCCGCAATTTCCGCTCCAAAACCTCCTACAGAAACACTTTCATGAGTTACTAGTAACCTTCCTGTTTTTTCTACAGAAGAAAAAACAGCCTCCTTATCCCAAGGCCATAAGGTTCTCAAATCAATAACCTCGGCTGAAATCCCTTTTGTCTGCAAATTTTCGGCTGCCTCAGAAGCAACGTGCAACTGTGCCGACCAAGACACAATTGAGATATCGGCACCTTCCCGCTCAATTCTGGCTTTTCCAAATGGCAACAAAATGTCTTCATCTGGCACCTCGCCTTTTATACCCCAAATATTTTTATGTTCAAGATATACGACCGGATCATCAGACCGAATTGCTGATTTCAATAAACCTTTATTATCGGCCGGCGTTGAAGGTACAACAACCACGAGACCAGGAATATGTGTATACCAACTCTCTAATGACTGACTATGCTGTGCTGCCGAAGACCTCCATATACCCATAGGTTCTCTTATAACCATCGGCACATTGGTCTGCCCACCAAGCATATAGCGCGCTTTTGCAGCCTGATTGACGAGTTCATCAACTGCACAAAGGGCAAAGTCAGCGAAGCGCATCTCAACCACTGGGCGCGTGCCAGCCATTGCAGCACCGACACTCGCCCCCATTATGGCGGCCTCGGAAATCGGTGCATCAGAAATTCGCTCCGACCCAAATTCTTCAACAAGACCTTTATATTGCCCAAAGACACCCCCTCTTCCCAGGTCCTCTCCTACTGCCCACACTAAAGGGTCTCTGCGCATCTCTTCTGCTAGTGCCGCCTTCGCTGCATCGGCGTAAGTCATAACCGTCATTAAAAGGCCTCCTCTCTGGGATCACCACTATCCTGAACATCCTCATATGCAAGTTGCAACTCTGGCCATGGCGCTTGCTTTGCCTCATCATAGATCGCTCGCATTTCACTAAGAGCATCCGTCTGGTGTCCTTCTAAATCCTCATCTAGGACTCCCGCATTTTTGAGTAAATCTCTGCACTTAGAGATAGGGTCATTTCTCCAAGCTTCATCAACATCTTTTTGCTCTCTATACAGAGCAGGATCTGATGCTGTATGTCCATGTAATCGATAAGTGTTGCAAAGAATAAAGCGAGGTCCACCACCAGATCTAATTTCTTCAATATTTTGTCTAACACATTCATCGACTTCAACGATGTCGTTACCATCGACTTCTTCGGCGGGAATGCCTAATGATTGCGCTCGCTGTTTACCACCCTCTCCAGAGGTCATAGCTTCTGTTACTGTTGTAGAGGCAAAACCATTTTTTTCACATACAAAAAGCACTGGTAACTTGAAAACACCAGCCCAATTCAACCCTTCCAAAAATGGGCCTCTATTGATTGCTCCGTCCCCGAATATACAACATGATATATTATTTCCTCCTTTTAATTTGATAGCATGGGCCGCCCCAGAGGCTATATTGATGTTAGCGGAAACTACGCCGTTGGCACCAAGCATGCCTACACTAAAATCAGCAATATGCATTGAGCCGCCTTTACCCTTACATATGCCCCCTCTTCTACCAAGCAACTCAAGCATCATTGATTGAGGATTTGCGCCTTTTGCCAGCGTATGTCCATGGCCCCGATGTGTACTCAATAAAAAGTCGTCTTTTTCTAGGTTTTGGCAAACGCCCGAGGCTATAGCTTCTTGTCCTATTGATAAATGAATAGCACCTAAAACCAAACCATCAGCATTTGCAGTAGCAGCAGTCTCTTCGAACGCCCGGATTCTGTTCATCATTTTATGATGGTTGAAATATCGCTCAATATCTAAATTTAAAGGAATACTTGAAGACAAAAAAATCTCCTTCGCTATTACATCATACCTTAACACCATTAGCTCCCCTAATAGGCATCAGTAAAGGCCTAATCTCAAACAAATTTATTGGACAGAATAACAACAAGCACTTATTAAACGGTATCCTTAACTTTTACGATGTGTAAATTATAATGATACTAAATCAAAAAGGCTTAATAGCTCTTATAATAGGAATGGCTTTAGTAGTCGTAATCTCCAATATAGCAGTGAGTTTTCCTATTAATGACTGGTTGACTTGGGGGGCACTTACATACCCCATCGCTTTCCTTGTGACTGATATGACTAATCGATTATTTGGCGTATCGAGAGCCCGGACGGTTGTCTACGCGGGATTTTTAATAGGAGTTATTTTGTCATTATGGGCAGCTGACATGCGTATCGCATTAGCATCGGGATCTGCTTTTTTGATAGCCCAGCTTTTAGATATAACTATTTTTGACAAATTAAGGCAAAAAACTTGGTGGAAAGCACCACTGATATCAACGATAATTTCATCCGCCGTCGACACACTTTTGTTTTTCTCAATAGCTTTCATGGCTACTGGATTACCATGGGTTACCTGGGCGATTGGCGACTATGGAGCTAAACTCGCAATGGCAGCGATCTTGCTGATGCCATTTCGATTTTTCGTATCACTTGTGCCTACGAGTTCTAATAAGAGTTTTGATCAGGTATAAATTTTCATGAGGGTAGATATTTTTGACTATGATTTGCCCGTTGAGAAAATAGCAACGTCACCGGTGAGACCTCGCGACGCATCAAGGTTACTAGACTTAACCGGGGGCAGATTAGCAGATAAAACCATCCTAGATCTCCCCGGTATTCTTCAGCCCAATGACCTTTTAGTGATAAACGATACCCGCGTTATTCCCTCTCGACTAAAAGGTCTTAGAGACAGTGTTAAAATTGAAATTACTTTACATAAACAGATCGAAAACGGAATTTGGGCTGCCTTTGCACGGCCGGCAAAGCGCCTAAAACAAGGTGATAAAATCGTATTCACCAACACGTTTAAAGCTACCGTGCGATCACGCAATGCCGGGGAAGTGATCTTGGACTTCCAAAGCGATGATCAGACAATTTTAGACGAATTACAAAAAATTGGAAGAATGCCACTCCCTCCCTACATCAAACGATCAGAGCTCTCTAAATCAGAATTAGATCAACAAGACTATCAATCGATTTTTGCAGAGCGGCTAGGAGCAGTTGCAGCGCCAACTGCCAGTCTTCATTTTACACCCGCCCTTCTCAACGAGATAAAGTTGCAGGGCGTCAAACAAGTTAATATTACACTGCATGTGGGAGCGGGAACATTTTTGCCCATAACGGCTTCCGACTCTGATGACCATAGAATGCATTCGGAATGGGCTGAATTAACTAACGATGCTATCTCTTTGATAAAAGAAACTAAAAAAAGTGGAGGCAGGGTAATCGCCCTAGGAACAACAGTTTTAAGAGTTTTAGAAACGGCTGCATTGAATGGAGAGTTGCGAGCATTTTCCGGTGAAACCGATCTTTTTATAACACCAGGTTTTACGTTCAATGTTGTTGATCTACTTTTGACAAATTTCCATCAACCACGATCTACTCTGATAATGTTAGTAGCGGCTTTTGCCGGAACAGATCGGATTTTAGAGGCTTACGAATATGCAAAAAATAAAGGGTATCGATTTCTTTCCTATGGAGATGCATGTCTGATCGAAGATATGAATAAAGTTTGAAAATCTAAAAAAGTGTTTAATAGAGTAACAACCACAAGTTACTTTTATTGGAATACTCTAAGAAATGTGGAGATTATTGTGAAAAATGCTGCAGGCTTTCTTAGGTCATTGTTTGACGCGGCTGTTGCTGCTGCGGATCCTATCAACTCGCTTTCAGCACACCTTATTAACTTACAGAACAGTCCTCCAAAAGGAAAAACTATAGTTCTTGGGGCAGGGAAAGCTGGCGGCTCTATGGCAAAAGCTTTGGAAGATTTTTGGGTCAAATACTTTCCGGAAAAACCAATTGAAGGGCTCGTTATAACGCGTTATGGGCATAGTGTAGATTGCAAATATATCGATATTATTGAGGCATCGCATCCTGTACCGGACGAAGCCGGGGTAAGGGGGGCCGAACGATTATTCTCTCTAACTTACAATTTAACAAAGGATGACCTTGTTATTTGTCTAATATCAGGAGGCGCGTCGGCCCTCTTGTCTTTACCAGCTAAAGGGATAACAGCTTCAGAAAAGCAAGATTTAACTACTCAATTACTTCGATCAGGGGCTACAATCCATGAAATAAATGCAGTACGAAAACACCTCTCCGCAATAAAAGGTGGTCGTCTTGCAAAGGCAATTGCTCCAGCTAAAATAATGACATTCTGCATATCTGATGTTCCGGGCGATGAATTAGATGTGATTGGTTCGGGACCAACGGTAGGGGACCCAACTTTTTTCGCCGATGCCCTTCACGTTTTAAACAAATATAATATCCAAGCATCCGCTAATATACTAAATCATCTGCATACAGCTAGTGATGAAACACCAAAACCTAATAGTGAAATTTTTAATAATTGCCAAAACATACTAGTGGCCACACCTCAAATGGCCTTAGAGGCGGCATCGAAGGTTGCTATTTCTTCTGGAGTTACACCTCTAATCATTGGCGACTCTATAGAGGGGGAAGCTCGCGATGTAGCGAGTGTCCATGCCGGTATTATCAGCCAAATCTTGCGCCATAACCAACCAGCAACAGCACCGTTAGTACTATTATCTGGAGGTGAAACCACAGTCACTGTTAGAGGGTCGGGCCGGGGAGGCAGGAATGTCGAATTCCTTCTTGCATTAGCCACAAAACTTAAAGAGCGCTCTAAAACTCAATTGAACAGGGTGTCTGCAATTGCCTGTGACACCGACGGGATTGATGGTACAGAAAAAAATGCTGGTGCTTTATACTTGCCCGATACCATCGAAAGAGCATATGCAGCTGATCTGTCACCAGAAGACTATCTCAACAATAATGATGGTTATACATTTTTTGAGAAACTTGGAGACCTTGTCGAAACAGGACCAACCTTGACTAATGTGAATGATTTTCGTGCTATTTTGGTTTTATAATTTCGTGCTGTATACTGGACTTCATATTACACAGAATTAGAGATGTCTGGGGACCACATTGCTAAAATCACAATTCACTGCGAGAGACTGGGGATCAAACGCCAAATATTTATCCCCCTCATATAAATCTACTATTTTACGAAGTCCAAACAAACCTCTAATTCCATTAAAACAAACCCTATCAGAGATAACTGGACCGGTTTTTGGACATCACTCAATAAAACCTCTTGATAATGATCTTACCCAGAATGGGGTCACTGATGGCGGAGAACCATTGGGAGAACGCATAATTGTGTCCGGAAAAGTTATTGATGAGAAAGGAAGTCCACAACGCGGTACACTAATTGAAATTTGGCAATGCAATAGTGCAGGTAGATATATTCACTTAAATGATCAACACAATGCGCCACTCGATCCCAATTTTTTTGGAGGCGGGAGATGCATGACTGATGAGAACGGTTACTATAAATTTTACACCATCAAACCTGCTGCATACCCATGGGGTAATCATACGAATGCTTGGCGGCCAGCGCATATTCATTTCTCATTATTCGGCCCGGCCTATGTTACGCGTTTAATTACGCAATCCTATTTCCCTGGTGACCCTCTTCTCGAATTAGATCCGATATTTATGGCAACCCCAAAATCAAGCAGAAACCTTTTAATAAAACAGTTTTCTATAGACACAACAGAAGAGGGATTTGCACTTGGCTATAATTTCGACTTCATTCTGCGTGGCCCCAATGCGACACCTATGGAAAACTGATCAATGTCTTTAAAACAAACGCCGTCGCAAACTATTGGTCCATTTTTCTCTTATGGACTAACCCCAGAACAGTCCAACTATCCTAATCTTTCAAGTTTATCTTCAAATTCTTTGCTGACGGACTCCACCATTGGTGAGAAAATTAGATTGGAAGGTAAGATATTTGATGGAGCGGGAGATATTGTCTCAGATGCGATGATTGAAATTTGGCAAGCAGATGCTGAAGGTTGTTACCCAGATCAACAAAGTTCCGGTAAATCTAATTCTAGTTTTGCAGGTTTTGGCAGATGCGATACCGGCGTGGATAGACAAAACAAATATATTTTCGAGACAATTAAACCTGGCCAAATAGACACTGAGACAGCACCGCATATTAATGTTACGATTTTCATGCGAGGACTACTCCTTCATCTTTTTACGCGAATTTACTTTTCTGATGAAATTAGATCTAACTCCACTGACACAGTGCTCTCCGCCGTTCCTGTTGCAAGACAAAAAACTTTGATAGCGAGAAAGGTGGCTGGGGTAATACCCGCTACTTATGTTTTCGATGTATTTCTCCAAGGAGAGAACGAAACTGTTTTTTTCGATATTTAAGCTCCATTTCATAAATCATTGGTCGGACCTCCAGCTAGCGAAAATCTTGTTTGTGCTTTTCCCAAAGAAACCAGATGATTTTATGGCGACATTTAAAAGATCCGGATAAGCTCGAACAGTAAATTATTAATGGATGTTACAATATGGAGTTTAGAAAAATCGAGGTATTACCTATCTCAGGTAATATAGGGGCATTGATAAACGGGGCACAAATAAATGCACTGAATGATGAGACATTTGAAGAAGTCTATCAGGCATGGTTGGATCATTGCGTTATCTTCTTCCGCGATCAAAAGATCACACCACGAGAACAAATTGATTTTGCACAACGTTTTGGTGAAATTCACTTTCATCCATACATGAAAGGCCTTGATGACCACCCGGAAATCTTGGAAATCATTAAAGAACCGGGAGATGGGTATACTTTTGGCTCAGTCTGGCACACTGATCAGATGTTCAACCCGCAGCCTGCAAAAGCTACCATGCTTTACGCCCATGAAGTCCCAAAAACGGGAGGTGATACTATGTTTTCCAATCAATATCTTGCCTATGAGACCTTATCAGAGCCCATGAGAGACATGCTTAATAACGTAAAAACGTTCAATGTTGGAGATGGATTTCGGAGAGGAATAGGCAAAGCTAAACGGATTGACCGATACGCCAAAAACCCGACAATGCAAGCCAAAATACGAGATCCCGGTAATATACCTACAGAAGCAGTTCATCCCTTAATTCGAACTCATCCCGAAACAAAAAGGAAATCTCTTTATATTGGAAGTCACAC
This sequence comes from SAR116 cluster bacterium AG-447-C21, assembly GCA_003212315.1. Taxonomy (GTDB): domain Bacteria; phylum Pseudomonadota; class Alphaproteobacteria; order Thalassobaculales; family Thalassobaculaceae; genus UBA7326. The sequence continues at coordinate 29,992 of QCQB01000008.1, forward strand.
ACAAACATTAGATGGTTTTGATGCAGAGGAAGCTGACTCGATCATAGACTTTCTGAGGAATCATTCACAGCGCCATGAATTCACTTGTCGTTTTCGCTGGGAAGCTGGTTCAATAGCTCTATGGGATAATCGTTGTGTTCAACATAAAGCACTTGCAGACTACGATGAAAAACGAAGAACACATAGAATTACAATTGCTGGTGAAATACCTATGTAAGTGGAGGTATAAATGGATTTTGGATTACACCTCGGCGTTAGAGGACCTGCGGCTCAACCTGACTCACTTCGTATTATCGCAGAGGAAGCCGAACTATTAGGCTTTACCCATTTAGGACTGAGTGACCATATTGTTATCGCCAACATGGTTAATTCTCCATATCCTTATACAAAAACAGGTAAGTGGTTTGCGGAGGATAATGGTGAATGCCTAGAGCAACTTACTACTCTTAGTTTCATAGCGGCCGCGACAAGCCATCTACGGTTACTTACATCGGTAATGGTTCTTCCTCACCGACCACCAATTCTTACAGCCAAAATGCTCAATACAATAGACGTGTTATCTAAGGGACGTCTCACCGTTGGATTAGGTGTTGGCTGGATGGAGGAAGAAATAGCACTTTTAAATGGCCCCGATTTCAAAAAAAGAGGCAGTGCTGCTAATGAATATATTGAAGCATTTAAGATACTTTGGACCGATGATACACCCACCTATAATGGAAACCATGTCAGTTTTTCAGATATGAAGTTTTTTCCCAAACCTACTCAAGCCCCTCACCCTCCATTGTGGGTTGGGGGTGAAGCGCGGTTAGCCCGTGAAAGAGCTGGACGGCTGGGCGATGGTTGGTACCCAGTTGGCAATAATCCAAATGCACTATTCGACACGCCAGAACGTTACGCCAATGGATTAAAAGATGTTCACGAGACAGCTATTGCCAGCGACCGCAATCCGGCAAAAATTGCCTGTGGGATTTATATTATTTGGTATAATTTGGGCCAAACAGAACATGACTCTCTCGGTAAAAGACGCAGCTTCACAGGATCTGCGCAGGATATATTAAGGGATATCGCCGCGTATGAAAAAATTGGACTTCAACACTTAGTGATTGGGGGAGAGAGCGATAATTTAGAAGCTTGTCTCCAACGAATGCGAGTTTTTAATAAAGAGGTAATGCAATACGTTTAGTTATCTGAAGATATGAATTAAACAAGGCATAATGTAATTTTGAGTTTGAGAATAGACATGAGTGATACCGCAAAAAGACGCCTAATCATTGGAATAAGTGGAGCATCTGGAATTATTTATGGTATTCGTCTGTTAGACCTTATACGCAATATGCCTGATGAATTTCGCCCCGAGTCTCATTTGGTAATGTCAAGATCTGCTGAAATAACGTTAGCTTATGAAACCAAAATGAAGGTAACGGATGTTCATCGATTAGCCGATGTTGTCTACGCGAATAAGGATATAGGAGCATCACTAGCTTCTGGTTCATTCAAAACGATGGGGATGATCATTGCTCCGTGCTCGGTAAAAACTCTGGCTGAAATTGCAACTGGAGTGACTGACACCTTAATTTCAAGGGCCGCCGATGTCATTCTAAAAGAACGCCGCCGGCTCGTTTGTATGGTGCGAGAAACGCCATTGCACTCCGGACATTTAAAAAATATGCTTGCTTTAACAGAAATGGGAGCCATCATCGCCCCGCCCGTGCCAGCTTTTTATGCAAAGCCTAAATCACTTGATGAGATGATTGACCATACAATAGGTCGAGTATTTGATCTTTTTGAAATAGAAACTAACACCGTGAGGCGATGGAAAGACGATAAAGTCAAGTTATAAAGCGCTAAGTAATAAATGCAAACCGACTAAATCTCACCTTTTAATTGCTGTTTCTATAGTTTTTGCTATTTCCAAAAGTCTATCATCTCCATCACTTTCACCCATCACCATAAGACCAACTGGGGCGGTCTCTGGCTCGTGGATTGGTAATGAAACAGCACATCTATCCAAGAAATTACCAAATGAGCAATTCCGCAACATTAATAAGTTCATTTGATGATAAAAATCATCGGAGTTCTCTAGATCTTTTAAAATCGGGGCTATTACTGGTACCGTCGGCATCAATAGCGCGTCAAAATTTCTCGTAATTTTATTGCTCGTTTCGCAAATTGTTCTCCTGGCATTCATAAGCTCTATATACTCATGGGCCGTCATTTGTTCGCCTCGCTTAATCCTAACAGCTACCCTGGGGTCAAAGCTGTTCTCATCTCTTTTTAATAAATCATGCAATGCGACAAATGCTTCAATTGCGGCATAACCTCCTTTTGAATTAGCTTTCGGGATCTCCAATAAAACGTCAAATGGAATATCAATTATTTTTGCACCCAAATTAGAGAGCAGGCTCGTAACTCTCTGAAAATCGTTCGCTACCTTATCCTCAATATCATCAAAAACCAGAGTTTGAGGAACCGCTAAAGTTAATGTTTCTATTGGCCTATCTGCAATGTTACCCGTTATCTCGCCACGCATAACTTGATCGAGTATGGCACAACAGTTTACGCTTCTTGCGAGCGGCCCTATAGAATCCAAAGTTGTGGACAAAGGAAAGGCACCCGACGTGGAAACCCGAGCGGCTGTAGGTTTAAATCCTGTAAGGCCACACAGTGCCGAAGGTATTCGGACAGACCCCCCTGTATCGGTTCCTATACCTGCAACAGCCATGTTATCACTCACCGAAACAGCCGCGCCACTTGAAGAACCACCGGGTATCCGTGCCTCATCTCTATTCCAAGGGTTTAAAGGGGTGCCATAATGTGGGTTTATACCAAGACCAGAAAAAGCAAATTCCGTCATGTTGGTGCGGCCTATCAAAATTGCACCAGCTGAACGTAATTTTTTTATGATATCTGCGTCTCTTGCGGCTGGAGCACTGTTTTTACGAACTCGAGAACCAGCCATGGTAGTTTCGCCAGCAACATCAAACAAATCTTTGATGGATATAGGCATACCAGCTATTGGCGACAGAACGAGCCCTTCTGCTCTCAACTTATCTATTCCGATCGCCTGAGCTTTTGCTTGATCCGCATACGTTTTAGTAAAAGTGGTTTGCCCCTGACCTTCATCGTTATCAATTTCTTTTAAAGCAGAAGTTACTAACTCCAAACTAGTTACTTTACCTAGATCAAGTAATTTACCTATTTCTTCGATGGTTCCATTCATAATTTTACTCTCACCATATTCTTCACTTTTAATTTACTTTACGGGTCCAGAGGCATTCTAATTTGACATCTATACTATTCTTTTACAAAGGTGGTATCTATCAATATTTCGAAAGCTGACTCTATCTCTTGATTCATGGATAGGCTTGCGGCTTTGAGATATGATTTCATATTTAACGCCGTTAACTCGGCTTCATTATGAGCGTTATCAGAATGTTTATTGCAGAACTTACTCAAAGCATCTATCAAAATCACTTGTTCCAGACCTTCGGCTTCTAATTCAATTAATAATATTTTAGGTGCCAAATTCTCTGAGTTTGGGATGTCGACGTTTTTCTTCGCAAACCTCCGTGCCTGACGCAAAGGACCTATCAAATGATCACGACACGGCATTACCTTCTGGATAAGCACAAAAAACTCCCTATCCGTTAAAAACCATTGATGCTTACTAAGCCAAAAGCAGAGCAAAAGAAGGTTAACGTCTAACCCAAAACGGTCCTGCAAAAAGAGAAACGTGGCTGTTAATGGTTCATAAATTTTTTTGGAATAATTCCAAAACTGCTCTGCTTTCTTCATGTCCATTCTGATCGATAAATCCTAGATGAGTATTTAGTATGGTTTTCGAAAATACTATGGTCAAAACGGCCGTATTAAACTACCCCCAAATACTATTTTAATAATTGCTTGTGACAAGGAATTGAATCCACAAATCGGTTAACTATTTATAGAACATTTTAAGTCATCTGATATGATAAAACATTGGAATTTAGGAATTATAAATTTTTTAACTTGAAAAAACCTCAATATTTTGTCTTATACTCCTCCTTTTTCGCAAGGTTATATTCATGGTTTACGCCGATGACGATAGGTCTACCCCAATAGTTGGAATTATAATGGGGAGCCAGTCTGACTGGCCCACAATGAAAAATGCGGCGCTTATATTAGATGAGCTTGGCATTCCCTATGAAAAACGCATAATTTCGGCTCATAGAACTCCCAAACGAATGACCGATTACGCAGAAAATGCGCGAGAACGAGGCCTTAAAATTATAGTAGCAGGAGCAGGAGGCGCAGCACATTTGCCAGGAATGGTAGCGGCCCAGACGACATTACCTGTCCTTGGGGTTCCGGTTGAAAGTAAAGCTTTGAGTGGAATGGATAGCCTACTTTCCATTGTCCAGATGCCCAAGGGAGTTCCAGTCGGTGCTTTAGCTATAGGAATGGCAGGGGCCGCTAATGCAGCTTTATTGGCTGCGTCTATCTTATCCATAAACGACACAATAATAGCCAAATCTCTCAAGGAGTGGCGAAATGCTCAAACCGAGGCTGTCGACGATGTACCAAGCGAAAATATATGAAAAATAATTCTTTAGATATTTTCCCTCCCGGTTCCATTATCGGTATAATGGGCGGAGGACAATTAGGCAGAATGACTGCATTAGCGGCTGCTAATCTCGGCTACAGGTGTCACATTTATACAGAGGAGACTGATAGTCCCGCAGCCCAGGTCTCAGCAACGACAACGGTTGCCTCCTATAAAGATCACGACGCGCTGACCCAGTTTGCTAAATCGGTCGATCTAATTACTTACGAATTTGAAAATATTCCCATGTCTTCAATTACTCTTTTAAATAACATAAGGTCTATAAGACCGTCACCTTCCATTTTAGAGATATCTCAACACAGGGGAAAAGAGAAAGAATTTGCGGTACAGCATGGGGTAAACGTAGCGCCGTATAAAATTATCGAGAAAATATCTGATTTAGAATCGGCTATAAAAACGATAGGAACGCCAAGCGTACTTAAAACATGCCGTTTTGGTTATGATGGCAAAGGTCAAATTGTTATCAATGAGCCTGAGGAAATGCATTCCGCATGGAACCAGTTATCGAGTGACGACCTAGTCTTGGAACAATTTGTAGAGTTTGAAAAAGAGATATCTATCATTATAGCAAGAGATACAAACCACAAAACAAAAGCTTATCAAGCGGCTGAAAATAATCATGTTGATCATATTTTAGATGCAACTACGGTGCCTGCTGATATTACAGATAAAACTGCATCTATGGCTGCCGATATTGGTTTAAAACTAGCTGAATCTCTGGATTTAATTGGTCTTCTAGCCGTGGAAATGTTTGTCATGGGAGATGGAACAGTCGTTATGAATGAAATCGCCCCGCGCCCCCATAATTCTGGGCATTGGACACAAGATGGGGCGCAAACCAGCCAATTCGAGCAATTTGTTAGGGCTATCACTGGACAACCACTTGGTGAAACAAAAATGACTCGGCCAGTAAAAATGCAAAACCTTATCGGAGATGCAGTTAAGCAATTACCAAGTTTCTTTACTAATCCTAAAGCTAAAATTCACCTTTATGGAAAAAAAGAGGTACGTCCCGGAAGGAAAATGGGGCATGTGAATATCTTGGAACCATAGGATTAGTCTATCTTAATAATTTTCCGATTTGAATTCTGGAATTATTTTCTTTAGAAGTCCTATAGAAGTTTTTTTATCATCAGCATAAACGGCCTCTTTCAGTTGTCTAAGTTCTGCTTCCAATGTTGTCATTTCTTGGAACCGTGGGGCGGCTGCGTTAATACCTGTTACGGAGGTGGGAGTTAACGGTTCTTCAGGATGGAATAATTCTTCATGCAATTTCTCTCCTGACCGAATGCCCGTAAAGTCTATTTTGATGTCTTCATGAGGCTTGAGCCCAGATAACCTTATAAGTTGCTCGGCTAAATCTAATATTTTGAGAGGCTGCCCCATTTCGAGAACACTTATCCCTCCTTTTTCGCTAGAATTTTGGGATTTCGGAAGAGCCGCAGCTTGGAGGACCAGCGAAACAGCTTCCCTTACCGTCATAAAATAACGGGTCATTTCTGGATGAGTAACGGTGACTGGCCCACCGGCGGCAATCTGTCTTTCGAACAATGGAATTACCGAACCTGTTGACCCCAGCACATTACCAAAACGAACCGTTAGAAAACGCGTCTTATGTTTTTCAGCAGTATCGAAGCTTTGGCAAATAGACTCTGCAGCCCGTTTAGTCGCCCCCATAATATTTGTAGGATCGACGGCTTTATCCGTGGAAATAAGCACCATAGTTTTTACACTATTTTTTAAAGCAGCCCTCGCTACATTCCACGTACCTATGACATTGGTATTGATCCCCTCAATTGGATTACTTTCGACCAATGGCACATGTTTTAATGCTGCTGAATGAATAACAATATCAGGAGAAAATTCATTCATTACTTTTTGGATTTTTACTTCATCACGAACATCTCCTAAAATAACTTGAGGTTTAAGGTGAGGGTATAACTCACTTAGGGTAAGCTCTATCTGATAGATTAGAAATTCCGAATTATCCAAAATAATAATTTCACTTGGCTCTAAGCTGGCTATTTGCCGCGCCAACTCGCTGCCAATGGTCCCTCCCGCCCCTGTTATTAGGACCTTACTGCCATTAAAAAGTGCTTCTACATTTGTCATATCTAGGATTTTTTGTGGTCTTCCAAGCACATCTTCCACCTCAATCGGTTTTATAGAAAAGCTGTTACTATCGGTGACTATTTTTCCCAACTCCGTTAGATCTGGAACCCGGGAAACTGGGACCCCAATCTCCTCTGCAGCTAAGGTGATTTGTCTCACCGCCTCTCCCTTTATTTTTGAATTTGTTATCACTATCCTTTGTGGACCAATCCCCCTATTACATAGATCTTTAAAAACTCTGGATATTTCATCAATATTCCCAAGAATCGGAACACCACGAATATTTCTTCCAATACGACCACCTTCTTCGTCAATAATTCCTACCACCCTATACGGAATTTGATTTCCTCTTGTCATTTCTCGAATAAATACGTCGGTTCCATCGCCCGCGCCAATAAGTAAAACGGGGGTTCGTTTATGACCATTCTTCTCAAGTAGGACGCTCAACTCACCATCTTTACAGAACCGGTAGACAAACCTCGGCGCAGCAATCATTACCGTTAATACGAATATCTGGATAAAAAGAAACGATCTGGGTAATTCATCCAATCGATTGTAAATGAATTGGCAGGCTACAAAAACTATTACAGTTAAGATTACCGCACGAAATATTCGGCCAAGATCTCCAATCGATGCATAACGCCAGATAATCCTATCTAAACGCATCCACAAGAATACAACAGCAGAAACAATAGTAAAAATTGTAATACCACTGAAAATTGTGTCCCGTGGCCAAGAAATAATGTCGGAACCCAATCTTAAATACAGTGCAACAATAAACGATATAGCAGACATAGCTACATCGTGTGCATAGCTAAACAAGACCCGTCTTAACCTATCTATAGTCAAGATATTCTTCCTCACGTTAAATTAACTGAAAGCGAGTGAAATAAAGTGATTTGTTACATTAATTTTTGTTTTATATGAAACACGGTCTTCCTTAAACCTTCTTCAGTATTGAATGGAGGGTTCCAACCAAGAGTGTTTAATATTTCACTATTGTCAATTTCTAAAGATCCAAAAATTCGGTTGGCATGTTTTGGTAGAAAGAATGTCAAAATTTTCTGAATGATATGTCTGTTACAACTTGATAAATGCACGTTTTTATTCAGGTTCGCCAATATTACCGAGCATAACGTAGTGGTAGACGGCATCAGTGGATCTCGAACAAAGAAAATATGGGATTCTGTAGTAAGATCATCCACACAGTAGCTTATAGCTGATGCAAGATTTTCAATAAAAATTAAAGACCTCTTGTTTTTTAAACCACCCAGGGGCAAAAACCCAACCGGCAACCAATCCAAAAACTTTATCATCGAATAGATATTCCCAGAATTTCCTGGGCCATAGACAATTGGTGGTCGAATAACAGTTAACGGTAGATCCTTTTTTCTACTTATTTGGAAGAGACCAAGCTCTGCTTGCAATTTACTTTTGCCGTAAGAAGTTTTTGGAGAAGGAATACTATCAGTTTTAAAAACTTCATCCTGTGTAAATTCTCCATTAACTTTAGTTGAACTGATGAAAATCATTCTTCGGACAGCATTTTTTGCCGCAGCTTCAGCTATTGATAAGCTGCCATCAACTATCACTTCTTCATATTCCCTAATTTGTTGTTTATTAGCTTTATCGGTTGCGATAGGTGACGCTAAATGCAGAACCACATCAATATCAGCAAGTAACATCCGCCAATCCTGTTCCGCATCCGCACTAGAAACGTGTGTGATTTTATCAATGAAAGGTAATTCATTTATCCCGGCATCGCGAATAAAACCATGAACATAATATCCCTTCTTCGAGAGCACTCTGCTTACAGCCCTCCCCACGAAACCATTTGCGCCTATGATTGCAACACGCATACCCTAGTTCCCAAAATCAGCTAACTTTTTGTTTTCTTAACATCCAAAGAAAAAGAATTCCTATTACGATCCCACTGGCAATTAAAGCAAAGATTGGCTTAGACCCAGCTAACATCAAAGCTATCAATAACAATAATATATTTACCACCAATACCGCTAGACATACGGTTGAATGGGAAGCACCATTTTGAACTGCTTTTTGATAAAAATGATCCCTATGTGCTTCAAATATATTTTTTCTTTTAAGTATTCGCCCCCCTAATGTTATCGAGGCATCAGCTAAATAATACCCTGGCAAAATCAAAATTATAACTAGCAAGCTATGATGAGATATAGTCTCCGGTGTAATCGAGATGAGACACCATCCAATCAAATATCCTAGTGGGATACTGCCAACGTCACCCAGAAAAACTTTAGCGGGAGCCCAATTCCAGACAAGAAAACCCAAGGCAGACGCCATGAATACTATTGATGGTCCAAGCACTTGCTCATTGATAATCCCGGTCACTGAAAAAACAGCTAACCCGAGACCTAACACAAAAACTTCAACACCTGTTAAACCATCAATTCCGTCCATAAAATTAAATAAATTTATGAACCACAGCCATAAAAGTCCTGTAAGTAATATATCTAGTTCTATATCCAACCAGTTTCTAAATATTCCTCCTGTTTCGGAAATAATCCAAAACCCCGGGAACATAAAAACAATCTGGAAGATCAATTTTGAGGCTGCAGGCAAACCTCGAATATCGTCTATAAAACAGACTATGGCTAAGCCGAAAGAACTGCCAAGAATAATTACATCATGGGAGTTTAGAGTTTGAGTGAAAGTACGATCAACTATCCATCCAATTATAATAGAACTGACGATACCTATCCCGCCCCCTCTTGGGGTAGATATAATATGGCTACTTCTTTCATTTGGAATATCCAAAATATTATTTTTTTTTAATAATTTGACTAAAAACCCAGTTAGAATGACACTACAGCCAAAAACTACAACAGCGACTGCGATTAGCCGTACCGTATCATCCGTCATAGTTTGTTCGCACAACGACTATATTTATGTAAATCAATTTACTTAGTCTCTGCATTAGTTCTGAGATCTTGTTGAAAATCGAAAGTATCTGGATTAATTATCAATTCACTTACGGAGAGGCTCGCTGCTTTTAAAAGCTCGTTGCCTTTCTCTTTCGAGGCATAGGTTGGGTCACCAATAACTCCATTACTCGTAACATGACTTAACGACCGCCACCTATAAGCGCTGCGGCCTGCTTTTATAAACGATAAATCAGATGACCCCTTGCAACTAGCAAGATCCGCAGTGTCAACTAATTCTGGTTCTAACGACATCATCATTGATGTTTCTGCCTCACAGGCATGCAACACGTTATGCTGGGCCGTCAAGATTTTAGAAAACCTTTCCTCAGCCTCTAACCAGTACGTAGCCGCAACAATAGGAAGCCCCAGTTCCAAAGTAATATCTTGAGCTATGATCTCACTGGCGCTTATATTTCCACCGTGACCATTTAAAATTAAAAATTTTGTAAACCCATTCCGCGATACACTCTCTATAACTCCTCGTATCACCATATGGAATGTTGTGGTATCTAACGTTACGGTCCCACCAAATTCCATATGATGCTCTGATAATCCATGCCATATAGTCGGAAGAACCAAAGTTGGTTGACCTGACTTACTACTCTCAATGGCAGATAGACGGCCCACCTCCGCCACCAAACGACTATCGACCATTACTGGAAGATGCGGACCATGTTGCTCAATAGCGGCTATTGGTAATATAACGACAGTCTGCTGTTCTGCTAACTCCCTGATTTGATGAGCTTTTAAGCGTGACCACTCTACTTCCATAAATATAAACCTCCCACCACATATTAAATTAAACTAATCAGTAATTTTATTTACAGGTTCTAATCTTCGCGGCGAAACGCCCATTTGACAATAATTTTCCCCTCATCGCGGATCCCTTCTAAACACTTATTCACAACAAGCTGTTCGGATTTTTGGCGCAACGCAGAACCAAAATAAATACTATCCTCCAATTTTAAGTTACCATCTGTCCTAAAACTCCACACATTCCCAGAGTGAGGACGCAATAGTGCGGACGACCCTCTCTGAATAAGTGACGTTCTTACCCTAGGATGAAGGTGAAATCTTATAATTGCGTTCAATGGTAGATCACCTGGTTCTCCAGTGTAAATCAACTGATCTTCACCACGAATGTCATTGCCCGATGACGCTAAATAGAAACTTCTATGATGCATAATTCCCATATTTGGCAGATACCCATTATGGCTTCCATCCAGTAATATATCACCATCGACTGTTTCTCTATTGAATGAAACGGTAATAGCCTGGGGAACTCTAGCGGTCGTTTTGGCAATATGAGAGGCATTGATATTATCAATCGTAAGCATGGAGTGAGCTACAGACGACTTCAAAGGTTCTTTTAACGCTGTGTCTCCCGGGCTAGTGCCACAATTTACCACGAGCCTCTGTTTTCCAATGCTGAGTTCGAATGAAAGGGGACTTGCATGGGAACTGAGGCCGTTATCTTCCGTTGTCCCAGTGTCAACTATTAAAATAGACTTCCCGGCGCTAAGCCTTTGAAAACCGGTAGCCGGGGCATCCGTTACTGTTTTCCTCCGCGATTCCGATAAGGCTATCACAGCTTCGAACAAAGACACTCCACCTTCCTTAGAGCCATGAAACAGTGCCAGTTTACCATCCCCATGTCTCCACAACCGCAGCATCGCTGCCATACTAGCGATTTTTTCCGTTAATTCATTTGGTATATCTCGATTAGATGCTCTGAAGCAATTTCGGATATCTATCAATGCCATAACAAACTCAATTTGTATGGCTGGAGAACGAGATATATGCCCACCATCTGGATTGATTTGAACAATTAATTCTTTTAACAACCACCGTTCTAATAAAGCGATACGATCAAGGCTCAGATTAAAAGCAACAAGCGCCGTAATCAGGCCTTTTATTGCTCGTATACGTTTTATGCCAATATCTGTGTAATGAAAATCGGATATTCCATGTTCTAATTGACGATGAACACTTTCCAAAACCCTAGAACGAAATTCTTCATTCGCAGACCCACAAAAAAAATCATACATACCAATCCAAGCTGATATGCGTTCCCCTAAGACATCACCTCTCCAATATAACGAATGCCATTTTTCACACTCATCTAACCAACTCCCCACCATTTGTCGTGCAGTTAACCTGGCAGCTTCCCCGCCTTGTGCGCGCAAGTGACGAAGCCACGAAAACCCATGAAGAGACTCTAAACTTAGAGGATCATCTGGCATTATTTTCCAAAGCTGTTTATGCGAGCTAGCAACCACGCCTACTATTTTGCCATCAATAATTTCTCGACCCACTTCAGGTTCCCCCGGCCATAGATCGTTAATGGCAATGTTAATTTCTCTTGAAGCGAATTTCCGTAAACGCCAACCGTAAAAAGGAGTGTTAAAGTAAAATTCCCTTAAGGGTCTTAGTAATTTTGACATTATCAGGCTTACCGATTTCTTAATTGCTCGATAGCCTTGGAGTAAGGCACTCCTTCCAATCGAAAAACAGAAGACCCAGCTACTAATATATCCGCTCCAGCCTCTATCGACATTTTACCTGTTTTTTCGTTAATGCCTCCATCAACGGAAAGGCCAACCGGACGCTCAAGTTGATCAATTTTATCCCTAATAGATGAAATTTTACTTAATTGGCTTTCTAAAAATCTTTGTCCTCCAAATCCAGGGTTTACGGTCATAACAAGAACCAAATCGAGAAGATCCCACAAATTATCAAGCATCTCTATTGGCGTGCCCGGATTCAATGCAACGCCAGCTTTGATACCAAACCCTTGGATTTTTTGGAGAGTATTATGAATATGGGGCCCAGCTTCAACATGAACCGTCAACATATCTGACCCAGCTGCAACGAAAGCCTCTATGTAACTATCAACCGGCTCTATCATTAGATGCACATCAAATGGTAAGGAACTAAATTTTCGTATCGAAGCAATAATATCTGGACCGAATGAGATATTTGGAACGAAATGGCCATCCATCACATCAAGATGAATGAGATCTGCCCCCATTTGCGAAACCGCTACAACCTCCTCACCCAACTTCGAAAAATCGGCAGCTAAAAGTGAGGGCGCTATACGAGGTTTATCTACCATAGGTTTATGAGGTAACAGGTTGCAGGATAATTCGCAAGAGTGCGATGTTAGGTTTAAGAAAAATCATTTACATATTAAACGCGACGCAAAAAACCCGTCGATTCCACCTAATTCTTTAAGAAAAAATGGCAATATTCTGAGGTCTCCCTTTTCATTAATAAAACAACTATACCCGCCCACTTCCTCTTTACTGATGGATTGACGCTCAAATGACCGATTAAGCTTTAAAAATTTCTCGATTTGTTGCTCGCCTTCCTCAGTTTGTATAGAACATGTGCAAAAAATAAGTTTGCCGCCCGGTTTCAGCAATTGAGCACCCGCTAGTAAAAGCTTCCATTGTAATTTCAATAGTTTTGCTAAATCATTGGTAGTCTTCGAATGTAAGATATCCGGATGCCTTCGAATTGTTCCCGTAGCAGAGCAAGGCGAGTCTATAAGTACCGCATCAAACTTTTTCTTTGGCTCCCATTCTGCAGCATCGGCGACTACTATATCAGCTTTCAAATTGAGCCGATTGAGATTTTGTTCAAGGCGCTTCGTTCTACTAGTGGAGCGGTCAACGGCTATTACATCAGCACCCGCATTGGCTAGCTGAGCAGTCTTCCCACCTGGTGCAGCACAGATATCTGCCACTTGCAACCCCGCCACATCGCCCAGAAGGAAAACCGGGATAGCTGCTGCCGCATCTTGAACCCACCACTCTCCTTCAGAAAAGCCCGCCATTTCTTCGACACGTCCATCAAACCTTCGGCGCAAGGATCCCAAAGAAAGAACGCTGGCATCTAATTTAGATGCCCATTTCTGGTGATTACTTTTAATTGTGATGTCTAGCATCGGTTCCTGTAAGATTGCTTCTATTATCTTTTCTGTTGTAACTCTCCCATATGCATCTTCCCAACTCTGTGTCATCCAGGTTGGCACGTTATTTTTTTCCGGGATTTGCTCGAGTGCACTTTCTCCTTCAGTAACAATTTTCCGTAAAATAGCGTTAGTTAAACCCTTTAGCTTTGGGAAACGCCTAGATCCAACCAATGTTACAGCGCTATCAACCGCCGCATGAGGCGGGAACTTTAAAAACAGAATTTCGGTAACTGCTACCCTTAAAATATCGTGAACAACCGTAGCATTTTTTGGCAATGGCTTGTTCAAAAAACCTTCTAAAAGCAGATCGATTTGCCCTAATCGACGAAGGGCTGTTGTTACAATTTTTCTTACAAATCTTCTATCCCGGCCAGATAATTTTTGAAATCCATCATGAAGGCTCATAGCGTCATCAAAAGACTTTTTTTTCGCCGTAACTGACCTCAGAAGGTCAAATGCTACACTTCGTGACGCTGAAATTTCGCGTTTTATGATCATCGATTAACCATCGCTTTAAATTATGCCATCCATAGCTTGGGTTCGACCACAATTGGTCTTGAATTTATCTCACATTAAACTAAATTCGTGTTATGACACCGACTACACGAACATTCACTGAAAAAGTAACACCTGAGTCTCAGAAAACCAATCGCCCCATCAAAGTGGTGAAGCCCGCCGATCTTAGTCCCAAGGCTAACTCAAGTAACGTTGAAAAGGAGTTCGGGGGATACGATGGCCCCGAACCTACACGCTTCGGAGATTGGGAACACAAGGGCCGTTGCACCGATTTCTGATAAGATTATCTTCCCATAATTTTGCTCGCAAACCGTTATTATGTTTCCGTGTGAATACCCCTAAACGAGTGACCAAAGACGATCGGCAGTTCGTTTTTCCAATCTGATGTCCTCCAATGGAACCTATCCAACCCCAACCGCTCCTGATAGCGGGGAATGGGTATGTGCTCCACCAATGAGAGTATCCTTTCCAAGGATCTGAACTCCAGAAGGTACGGCATACATGGATGGGAATGCACTCGGGAACCAAGGCTCTGCTGAGGATACCTTTTCCAATGATTTTTGTACCTTCATATCAAAACGGGGGTCATAAATAATCTTGTTTATTCCGCTTACGTCGAACCTTGGCTCATCTAGCGCTGTATCTAGATCCATATTAAAATCGTTAATATACGAAGCAAGTTGAAATACAGCTGGAAGAATTTTCCTTCCGCCTGAAGCACCCAAACCAAAAACCGGGCGTCCTTGTTTTGTTGCAATCATTGGGCACATGTTAGAAAGTGGCTTTTTACCAGCTGCGATAGAATTAGGTCTATCCGGCCTGGGATCAAACCAATTAATTCCATTATTCAGAAGTATTCCACTCGTTGGAGCTACGTACCTCGAGCCGAACCTAGATAAAAGGGTTGTAGTCATTATCACCATATTACCATAGTGATCGACTGCACTGATATTAGTCGTACAACTTCGGTCTCCCACATCGCCGGAATGTCCCATTGTTTCAAATCTTTTTCGATACGCCTCAATCAAAGCTTTAGCAGTGAATGCATGACTATCTGGAGATGGTTTGTCCATATCGAATTCTGGAATATTTTCTAGAGCATCTAGAAACGTGGGTCCCGCCGACATGCCAGGTAATAAATTATAGACTAGACTTCCTCTAATTGCCGTAATTGGATCAACAACCTTAGCCGAGTAATCTATTAAATCTTGCTTTGATAATTTACCACCCGCATTTTGTACATCCGCGACTAAACTTTCTGCAAGTTCCCCTTGATAAAAATATTCAGGACCATTTTCTTTTAGCGTCTTTAATGTGCGCGCCAGCTTTTCCAATTTCAAATATGTGTATTCATTGTCAGCTGACACAGTAGGAACAAAACCGTCCGGCAACCAATCGTCTCTCGACTGACTATATAGATTTAATAGCTTTGCTTCTGCCGCGACATTCAATGTCGTCCACCAAGTCTTCCGGTGCCCCCTTTTTGCTAAGTCCAAGGCAGGAGCAATAAGTTCACCCCAGCTTTTTGTTGCGAATTGCTCCACTGCAAGGCCATAACCGGCGACAGCCCCAGGAACAGCTACCGATTTAGCTCCATGAAGATTTGTGTCCCCCGCGACCGCAGGCCAACCAAAAAGATCTGCGCCAATGTCGCCACTTAGGGGGTAGTCAGCCAAATCAGTCATTTTCGGAGATATCATTCCAAAGTCAATAACACGAACCCTATTTTCATTCGCAAGATAGAGCATCATAAAACCGCCACCACCTAGACCACTCATCCACGGCTCAGTTACTGAAAGTGCAAATGCTGTTGCAATTGCACCATCTATAGCATTCCCTCCACTTTCGATTATCCTAGCTCCTATCGAAGCCGCTTCAATCTCTTGAGCAACAACGACTCCCTTCGAACCGGTCACTTTTGGCTTACATACTGTCCATGTCTCATAAGGGTATGACATCTTTTGCATTTTATCGTGGCCTTTCTTTTAAATATATAAACTCTTTATTATATTTGTTTCCCACTTTATCTTGTTAGAGTAGGCGCAGACTACTGTACTAGGGATATTAATACAGATTATGAAGAAGACTATTTATATCATATTAACGCTTATAGTACTTTTTCCTTTGACAGCTCAGGGGCAAAATACAAAGGCAGCCCCGTCGGCGGAAAGTGGAACAGAACAAAATAATGATACCGATAAATGTGGGGCAATCGCTGAAGGAGGCCCCACAATCGAAAAACTATCGCGATTAGAGGGTGCAATGTCTGTACGGAACCTAGAATTCAAATATTTTGATAAATTTTTGTTCAATCTAACCGACCAAGACTTCAACGAATTGAAGACACTTAAACCAAACTGTGATGGGTCTTCAGAGGAAATAGCGGTTATGATTTTTGATAAATTAAAACAAAAAATATCAGAAGCTAAAGAAACGAGAGATAATACCATAAAGTGGATGGAAAAGACCAAGAAAGAGCTTCAATCTCTATCCGTATCTCCAACAGCCGTAAAAAAAATTCACAATACCTGGAAGGAAATGGAGAGCCGGAGTCAAGAAATGCTTGATGGTGATCTAAAGTATTTTGCAAAATTTCTTAATCAAATCCGGCGGAGAATTTATGAGGAAAGTGCGAAACAACCTTCCGATCTAATAAAGCCTTTTTATCCAATAAAAAACTTAAATGACTGAGATCTTGATAGATCTTTCTCTACTATTTTTTAACTAACTCTTCTTCCGCCCCTCAAGTAAGGGGCCTTTATGCCCTCCACATTTGCAATGCACATCTCCTGACTATAGTGACCTGAACTCGCCATCAAATTAGTTTCGCTCCAAGTTGGTTCAAATTCACCATTTAAAAATGCTTCTTTGAGCGGGCGGCCCATAGCAGTTTTTGGTATTTTAATGCCTAATCCATGAAAAATAGTTGGCAAGATATCCACAATCCCAGTTGGGATATCAAATATCTTCTGTCGGTTCATTTGATCTCCACCCAAGGTCATAAAGTTATTTATTTCAATCCTACTTAATCCACCATGAATTCCACCGCCGTTTGGAATATCGGGATTATCCGCATAACATGATCCAGCATAACCGTATTGATTAACTTTTTCTGTTGTCCGTAACATATAATTGATATCTGGCGATCTTTCACTTAGCGCATTGATTTCAGCCATAGAAAATGTCCCGTGACTTCCATCACGTGTAAAGGTAAGGCCGCACCAGTCCTGTGCATGCAAAAACTCGATTATTTTTTTTACTAACTTTGGATCACGATCTCTTACTGTAATTTGGCCGCTGTAACTGGCTTTTACCGCAACGTCAATATCATCGATAATCGATACTCCTGCTTTAAAGCCTGCGCACTTTAACTCATCGATAACACTCACCTGTTTTTGCTTAGAAATTTGGGCATGGTCTGAGCATACGATTACGTTCCACCCGTCAGACCGCCCTTCGGCATTCCACCATTTCATGATTTTTCCAAAGCATTGATCTAAACACTCAAGGCTAGATAGACTAGCCTTGGAACCAATGCCCTCATAGTGAAATGACAAGTCCGGTTCATTGTACCAGATTACTTGAACATCTACTGATCGATCCAATAGAAAATGCTCTAATAAAATTTGCGTTGCATATTGACTAACTTTATTGTTAGGAAAACTCTGTTTTGGAACTTTTCCAAATTTTTCTATGATACCATCATAGTCAGCGAGTTCACTCGAGATATCGGCTCCCCAAATAGAGAATAATCGTTGTTGGAGATCATCAGCATTTAAATTAAGCAATCTAGCATTACCAATTTTCCCTGTGGTAATGACGGAATAATTCTTATTTTCTTTTGCTAATAATTCTCCAAGTGATGGAGTTTTCTGGAGGCTTCCATAAATTCTTTTTGCTTCCTCCATCTTTGCCATATCAGAAGTATCGAGTGGACCATCAAAACCAAGTATTGGGTCATAAAAACTATTCGCCATAATACCGTGGCCAAAATTTCCTTCCTTTGATGCGTCAGATACCGAACCTCCGCAGTAGGCTCCCGTTACAAAACTTGAGACTTGAACCCGCGTCTCTGATGGAAAGGTCGACGAACTATTAGGATAATCGACCCATTCATTTCGAAATTCATTAAGATTAGGCATAATATTTGATTTAACAAAGTCTCGGCGCAATCCATCAAAAAGGCAAAATAAGAACTTTGTTTTTTTCATCTCAACTCACAAACCATCAATATCGAACTTAAAATTAAATGATCAGAATGTCATCAAGATATTATTCTATTAAATTTAACACTCAATTTGATTTAAATTTAATATAACCGACAAACTAATTCATCAAACTCTACAGAGTTCTGTTTTTATTTTTAAAGGTTATTTTCACCAGTGGTCAGTAAAAAAACTACAGTCAACCTATATAAATATGATAATAACTGCCATCTGAAAAAAGATTTTGGAGCATATAATGTACCTTTCCACCAGCGATCAGAAAAAAGAGGCAACCGAATGGTTTATCTCTTTAAGGGACCAAATATGTTCAGCTTTCGAGAAGTTGGAGGAGGATTATAATGGCCCCAACAAATCGATGGCGCCAGGAAAGTTCGCTCGCAAGCACTGGGATAGGGATGGCGGTGGCGGTGGCGTAATGTCAATAATGGAAGGACGTTTATTTGAAAAGGTAGGAGTGAATGTATCAACAGTTATGGGTACATTTTCCCAAGAATTTAGTAAAGAGATCACCGGGGCACAAGACGACCCACGATTTTGGGCATCCGGAATTTCTGTTGTCGCACATATGTGGTCCCCTCATGTCCCCGCCGTACACATGAATACGCGGCATATTACAACCACAAAATCATGGTTTGGCGGGGGCAGTGATTTAACGCCTATGGTTCGCAATGATGATGATAAAGAAATATTCCATAGCGCATTTGAGGCCACCTGTAATAGATATGATCTGACATATTATCCTAGATTTAAGAAGTGGTGCGATGAGTATTTTTACCTCGCACACCGAAATGAACCCAGAGGCATAGGCGGTATCTTTTATGATCAGTTAGATGATAACTTCGAGTCTGATTTTCTCTTCACCAAAGATATAGGATCAACATTCAACACAGTCTTCCCTAAAATTGTACAACGTCATATGGATGATACATGGACAGAGAAACAAAGAGAAATGCAATTAATAAAAAGAGGACGCTACGTTGAATTTAATTTACTACATGATCGCGGCACGCTTTTTGGACTAAAGACGGGCGGCAATGTTGAGGCGATTTTAATGAGCTTACCGCCCCAGGTTGCCTGGCCCGCTCCATCACTATAAATGGCCTAATGATGCTCTGGCCGTGAAAAAAGTGTAATGATTTCGTTTTTTAACTACCCTTATCGGCAATACTGAAAATTTCCTTTTTTAGATTAGCTATATTCTAATTCAGCACATCCCAGTCCTTCAAAAACTGCGCTTATTTTCTCTTGGCTATTCGCGAAGTCAACACCATTCCATGATCCAGTTGTAATGATATCTCCTTTCTTAAGACCTCTCTTCGAAAGTAATGGATACCTCTCACTAAGGTGACCACCTAGCCACGCAATTAACGCAAAGGGGTCACCCCCAGGAAAACCTTTATCTGCCGCCTTTACCTTTTTTCCTATTGTTAAACTTGCATGGAAATCTGGAAAATGTTCAAGCTTATCCAGTTCAATCTCACCACCGACAATCAATGCCTCGTTAGATTGACTATCCGCAAGAGCCCAGATGGGATCTTTCACAGGCCATTCGTGATACCGTGTTTCGACGGCTTCTATCGCAACCATGGCAGTGCCAATTGCAGCTTTCACCTCAGATGAATTGTAAGGCCCTTCATCTGCTGGTAAATCTACCGCTAAACGAAACGCTACTTCACACTCCACAGCTTTTAACCTTAATGATTTTGATAACTGTGTTGGCGATGTATATAGATTTTCTCTGGTTATAGCGGCACATGTTGGTGGAAATTCTTTTGAACTTGGGCCCACTTTCCAAGCGACAATTTCTGCACCCCTCGATATCAATATTTCATCCTGAATAGCGAAAGCTTCTGCAATACTCTTTGGTGCAGAATCGTCAGGAAAATCAACTAAGGGTTGGTTTGTCTCTCTCGCATTAATGAGCGCCTCAGCCGCTAATTTTACTTTTTCCATAGGCTCCTACCTTTCATTTATATAATGGTCTCTAACCCACTTCAAACAATCTTCCTTATTATATTTGAAGCCACTAAGTATCCACCAACGCTCCACTTTCTTAAGAAGGTTACCTACTTCAATACCCGGCTTCATACCTAATTTCAAAAGGTCTAATCCTCTTAACGGAAATGTTGGAACCGACCAGTTCTGTGCTATCGTGTTCGCCACGTCTCGCATCTTTTTATATTTTGGATTTAAGGCAGTTTTAATTAAAAGTAGACCTAAAAGATCCATTTTTCGCATTTCGTAAAAAAGCCTTTTTATTTCTTTTGGTTCCTCTGAAACATCTATTTCCTTTTCACAATAAAAGGTAAGATGATCCGCCATCCTATTTGATAACTTCAATGTCTCAATCACTTTTTCTGTAGGTGTAGTAAGTAAAATAGCGAGCCTTCTAATTGGATCTGAATCTGCGCCTTCTAAAACTACAAGACGACTAAACTCGGACATTCTCAGCCTTCCTGGAAAAATTTTACTCATTATTTTATTTTCTGACATTTTACTGAGTGCAGTGAAAGCATTAGTCGAAAGCATTATTTTAAATAGCTCGCTCTGTATACGTTCGCCCGATAAGGCCTTAAGTTCACCTGCAAATTTCTTACATGCCGCTAAGCCGTCACGATCAATTTGTTCTTGTCCAAAATATGCGTAGAACCTAAAAAATCTGAGAATCCTTAGAAAATCTTCTTGAATACGGCGCGACGCGTCACCAACAAAACAAACCCGTCCTCTAATCACATCCTTATAACCACCAACAGGATCGAAAATATTCCCATGTTTATCCATAAATAAAGCATTCATCGTAAAGTCACGCCGAGCGGCATCCTCAGCCCAACTATCCGTGAATGAAATTTCAGCGTGGCGCCCATCGGTTTTTAAGTCACGTCTTAAACTTGTAATTTCAAAAACCTGATCATCCAAAAACGCAGATACTGTGCCATGTTTGATCCCTGTGGGACGGACCATGATATTTGAGGACGAAAGAAGTTGAATGATCTTGTCCGGGCTATGGCGAGTTGCAATATCAATATCTAAAACAGGACGGCCTAGAATAGAGTCTCTAACGCAGCCACCAACAAAACGAGATTGATTATTACCAGCATCAATGATCTGTATCAGAGACTTGACCGAGGCTTTATTTAGCCAATCATGATTTGATGCTACTCTCATTTAGATTCCAGAACGTCCAGCATCATGTTTGCAAAATGCACAAGCATTCCTGCTGTAGCACCCCAGATATAAAAATCGGGATGGGGAAGTACATAAAAATGTCTCATCTTATTCTGCCATTCTTTACTTTGGCGCTCATGGTTTCTTCGGTCCAATACGAACGATATTGGAACCTCAAATACATCAGCTACTTCGACAGAATTTATATTTAAATCAAATGGTGGGGATACAAGCCCAACGACCGGCGTTACGACAAAACCTGTTCGGGTTACATAATTATCCAATTTACCTATTATCTCAACGTGCCGTCTATTGAGGCCAATTTCTTCTTCTGTTTCCCTTAAAGCAGTATCAACAATATCAATATCAGTCTCTTCCACTCGCCCTCCTGGAAAGCTAACCTGACCTGCATGATGAGAAAGGGCATCAGAACGTCTAGTTAATAGCACCGTTGGATGCCCCGGCCGGCCAATCACTGGAACTAAAACCGAAGCTGGGTTTTGTCGAATAGGGGTATCCATGCCAGGGTTCAAGCTGTGGTCACCATTATCTTGGCTCGCTTTGAGACGGTTAGATTTTCTCTTAGCCTCGACAAATAAGTCTTTAAAGTCAGATAACGTAGTTAATCCGAATCTATTTGCCCCAACTGGAAGAATATTCCCTTGCTCCATATACCCAAAAACCTTTTACCGTCTATAATACGTTCATCCGCTACATCAATTAGTTCATAAAATACTGACCGTGTGATTTTAGCCTCCAGCCCATCTCTGACAACAATATACGGATTGGGTTCTTCCGTCTCAGGGTCTACATCGACTCTGAGTGGATGTTCCAATCCACATGTAACAATTTCGTCTAAGTTCGTTCTAAATGAGAAATCAGTATTAAAAGGCTTATTCTCGTTAGAAATAACACGCTGCACCTCAACCGCTAAAAATGGGGCATCTTCGACTTCAATCATACCTTTTTCCACTGGCGTAACCAACCAGTAGCTCTCATCTTCTTCTTTGCGTAATACACTGGCGAACAACTTTACTAGTGGAAGACGCTTGATAGGTGCTCCCTGATGATACCACACACCATCTTTTGCTATGCGCATCTCAAAGTCCTTAATCGGTATAGATGATACCAAATCTGTTCTTCTTTCAACTTGTTTAGTAATTTCTGTTAATTCCACATCACTCGATTTAGCTTTTTTGTAAGACCCAGCCATGCGACAATAGACCTATTTATGAACGGTATTTCTAGCTTTTATATTTATTGTGAGCCGTGCATATCGGCACAATGATCCAGAAAAAACAAATCGTGTCAGGGAACTCTCTCTATTCGTAATACATTTGTTGATCCTGGCTTTCCCATCGGCACTCCCGCTGTAATCACGATCTGATCACCTTGTTCCGCAAATCCTTGCGATTTTGATACATCTAATGCCCGCTTAACAACCGCTGAAAACCTTTCCTCTTCATCGATATGTACAGAATGCACCCCCCAAGCCATACCTAACCTTCTGGCGGTCGCTATGCTAGATGTGACACATAATATCGGAACAGAAGGCCTTTCTCGAGCTGCTCTGAGTGTTGTGGAACCAGAAGTAGTATAAGTAATAATACAAGAAGCGCTTACAGTTTGGGCAACCTGGCGGGCCGCAAGTGTTATTGCATCTGAAACCGTTGGCTCGGGTGTTTCTTGACTTTCTTCAATCAAAACCTGATGAGCTTCGTCTCCCTCCACCTCTAAAATGATACGGTTCATCATATCAACAGATTCGAGAGGAAATTCTCCAGCCGCTGTTTCCGCTGATAGCATTACAGCATCGGCTGAATCGTAGACGGCAGTAGCCACATCGGAAGCTTCGGCTCGAGTTGGTGCCGGAGCATGGACCATTGAATCCAGCATTTGAGTCGCTACAACAACAGGCTTACCCCAATGTCTACACAATTTAACAATTCTTTTTTGTATGCCAGGAACTTTTTCTGGAGGAAGTTCTACACCTAGGTCTCCGCGGGCCACCATAACAGCATCCGACATTTTGACCAACTCATCCAAATGTTCAATTGCCGCGGGTTTCTCTAGTTTTATCAAAACGGATGCACGCCCATTAATTAATTCTCTTGCCTCAGCAACATCCTTAGGTCGCTGTACAAATGATAAAGCTATCCAATCAAACCCGAGGCTGAGGGCAAATTCTAAATCCCCTCTGTCCTTTTCACTAAGTGAAGAAAGACCCAATGTAACCCCTGGAACATTTACTCCTTTTCGGTTTGATAGGGTGCCTCCAGTTATAACCTTTGTCTCTATCGAACTTTCTGTCGCATTTTGTACACGAAGTCTTATTTTTCCGTCGTCAAGAAGAAGGTCCATACCAACGACAGCCGCATCAAAGATTTCCTGATGCGGTAGTTGTACGCGTCGACCCGATCCAGCTGCCTCCTCTAAATCCAAAACAAACGAAGACCCTACGTTGAGTTCTATCTCATCATTTTCAAATACGCCTATTCGAAGTTTTGGCCCCTGCAAATCCGCCATGATGGCCACAGGCCAATCTAATTCTTTTTCTAATTGTCTTATGGCATTGAACCGCGATCTGTGGTCTTCGTGACTTCCATGACTGAAATTTAACCGGAACACATCCACTCCAGCTTTGATCATGGAACGTATCTGTCGCTTCGTCCGAGAAGAGGGACCAAGCGTTGCAACAATTTTTGTGTTTCGATACCTACGCATTCGTTTACCTGTCATAACACGTTATAAGATCACGCTGGGGGACATCTCTATGCCGTTATCTAAATACTAATTTATTACAAAATAGAGAAAAATCCAAAATACCACCAGATTTTGGTCGTTTTCAAACCATAATCTCTACTTTAATAGATATTGATAAGTATCCAACAACTTAAGAATATGATCCTTATTTTCAGACGGCAACGCAAACAGAGCCCTGTCAATTCCTGCTTTTCTGTAAGAATTAATCGTTTCCTCGTTTGGCGGGGCACCAAAAACACTTACAGAGAGGGTGTTCATGTCTCTGCCGCTTTCCGCCGCCATATTTTTTAGCCTTTGCATGCTCTCACCTGCGTCGAAGCCACCTCGTCCCCTTGGAAACCATCCATCACAATAATCTACGACCCGTTTTAATGTATAATCCGTTTCTCCTCCCATCAATATCGGGGGATATGGTTTCTGAACCGGCTTAGGATATGCCCAACTTTTATCAAAATTTATATACTCCCCATGAAATTCTGCTTCCTCATCGACCCAGAGAGATTTCATAGCTAGAACATGTTCTTTCATCATTGCAAATCGCGTTTTATAAGTGACTCCATGGTTCTCCATCTCATCCACGTTCCAGCCACCACCCAGACCCAAAACAAAACGGCCTTTAGACATTAAATCCAGGCTAGCAATTGATTTAGCCGTCACAATAGGATCGCGCTGTGGCAGCAAACATATACCAGTGCCTATTTTTAAATTTCTTGTACTTGCTGCAGCAAAACCCAGCGAAACAAATGGATCCAGCGTATGAGAATATTGCTTCGGCAATTCACCTCCACCGGGAAATGGCGACCGTCTGCTTGTAGGAATATGAGTATGCTCTGGTACAAAGAGTGACTCATAGCCACGTTCCTCGAGTTCCCGAGCTAGTTCGCTTATATTAATGCTATAATCTGTATCGAAAATGAAAACACCTATATCCATGCCAAAACCCACTTATCCATTAACCATTTTTAACTAATGTTGTATTAGACAAGACACTTGCCAACATGTCCATCCAACAGATGTTAAAATAATAGCGTCCGGCATCTTTATGCTTGTATTGCAGCACTAAATTTTAATGATTTGAATATTAAAAGTGATTATGGTGCTTTGTATGAAAATGCACGTCTTAGATAAGTTACTTAAATCCTCGGTTGAAAAAGGCGATCTGCAGGGTGTTGCTGCTATAATTTCAAATGAAAATCAACATCTCTACGCAGCAGGATTTGGGATAAGCGGTCCCGGCAGATCTCAAACCATGACTACTGATACAGTATTATGGATCGCTTCCATGACAAAAGCTGTTACTGCAGTGGCCGCCATGCAACTTGTAGAACGCGGGCTTCTTAAGCTAGATGAACCTGCTTTTACTTTGTTACCTGAACTTAAGAATATTCAGGTATTGCAAGGATTTGATGAAACCGGGGCTCCCAGGCTACGCCCCCCTAAATCTAATATTACACTAAGGAACTTGATGACTCATACTGCTGGCTTTGGATATGATGTCTGGCATCAACAAATAAAAGACTTCGTTGAAGCAAAGAATATTATTTCACGATCTTCTGGTTCGCGCGCGGCACTAATGACACCTTTAATGTTCGATCCAGGTACCGACTGGGCTTATAGCATCTCTATTGATTGGGTGGGTTTAATGATAGAAGAGGCCACAAAACAAAAACTTGGAGAATTTCTAAAAACTAATATTTTTGAGCCCCTAGGAATGAAATCGACGGGTTTCTTCATCGACAAAAATATGAGCAATTGTCTCGCAACCATGTATAGGCGGGAAAATAATACCTTAACACCAGATCTCAAATTTAAAATAAAACAAAATCCTGAAGTTGAGGCAGGTGGTGGTGGACTATACTCCACATTGAATGACTACATCCTGTTTTTAAGGATGTTATTGAATGATGGAAGAGCCGATAACTTACAAATTCTGCGCCCTGAAACTATAGAAGTGATGTTTTCTCATCATATCGGAAGCAATGTTGATATGAAAATGTACTCTACGAATAAAGCAATATCTAGAGATGTAAACTTTTTCCCCGGGACACCAAAATCCTGGGGATTATCTTTTATGATCAATCAGGAGAAGGCGGAAACTGGGAGGGCAGCCAATTCCCTGGGATGGGCGGGATTGTCCAACTGTTACTTCTGGTTGGATCCAAAAAATAAAATAGCGGGAGTTTTTGGTACTCAAATTTTACCGTTTATCGATAAAAAAGCTTTCCCCTTATATATGACGTTCGAGAAAACGGTATACCGATCGCTATTAGAAGAATATTGATATAAAGAGAAAGAGTTGAAAAAATTAATAGAGCAACATCTACTAGCAGGCAAAGTCGGAACATGACGGATATACCTATCATAGACCTCTCCACTTTAGGAGATGCCAATCCCTCTAGCCAAAAACTGATCGCAAACGATTTGCGACAAGCACTTCGTAAAAATGGTTTCTTTATAATTATCAATCACGGTATTCCTCAGGAGCTCATCGATCAAACTTTTTCAGAGGCTAAACGTTTTCATGACCAGTCAATGGAGGCCAAAAAAGCGGTACTAATGAATGAACACAATAATGGTTACATGGCAATGGGCCGTTATAAGATAACAACTTCCAGGGCAAGCGAGGATGGCGCAGAACCAGATCTTAATGAAGCATTTTTCATAAAAAGAGAGAGAAAACCAGATGATCCGCTGGTGCTAGAGGGACGAAGATTCGCGGGTCCTAATGAGTGGCCAAAAGATCTACCTGGCTTTAAAGACAATCTTCTTCAATATACCAAAGCTGTGGATCAGTTGGCTCAAACCTTACTTGGACCTCTCGCAATCTCTCTAGACATGCCGGCCGACACCTTCATGGAAGCGTTTTCTGAAAGTCAATTTTCATTTCGTCTCTCTCACTATCCAAAAGTCTCAAAGTTAACCGCCAAACAATATGGCATAGCACCTCACACTGACTCAAATTTTTTAACATTCCTAGCGCAGACAAGTATTCCCGGATTACAGATACAAGCACAAAACAAACAATGGATAGATGTGCCTTTTGTGCCTCAATCATTTGTCGTCAATAGCGGAGACATGCTACACCGTTGGACCAACGGGTATTATAAATCTACGCCGCATCGAGCAATGCCACCACAAAAAGAAGCAAGATACGCCATACCCTTTTTCTTTGGGCCTCACCTAAACACAGAAATTGAGTGTTTGCGATCTTGTCACTCTGCACAGAACCCACCTCAATATCCGCCGATATCATATAATGATTATATTAGTTGGTGGTACGACAAAAATTACAACGCAAACGCCCAAGAAGACTTGGCAAACAATGGCTAATTTTGAGAGATGAGATGTATTTCTATCAATCCAAAGTCTACAAAGAAAACTATTTAGTTTCTATTTTAAGGCGCCAATAATAATGGGTTCAGTGGCTCAACTTTTAGCGGATAGTTTGGAAGCACACAGTATAGATCAGGTGTTTTGTGTTCCTGGAGAAAGTTATATTGGGCTAACTAGTGCTTTGGTTGAGAGAGAAAAAGTCCGCATCATTGTATGCCGCCACGAAGCTGGTGCTGCATTCATGGCAACAGCAGATGGAAGACTTCAAAATAGGGCTGGCGTCGTTTTAGTTAGCAGGGGTCCCGGATTAGCAAATGGTTTGGTTGCGATACACTCCGCATATCATGACGCGACACCATTAGTTGTCATTATAGGACAGGTAGAGAGAGCCGATTTTGGAAGGCTTGCACTGCAAGAACAGAATTACTCTTTACTTTTGGCGGACATCACTAAATCCGTCATAGAGGTGAACCAACCTGAAATGGCTTCAGAAGCTATTGCTAGAGCATTTCATATGGCGGAAAGCAGTACACAGGGACCGGTGGCGGTAGTTATTCCAGAAGATCTTTTTGATGAGGAAACGCATGCTCCTGTGATTATGCCGGCGCCCAAATTATCATCGTCTCCAAGACAAGAGGACCTTGATAAACTAGCCAAGATGATTTCTCGAGCTGAACGTCCATTGATATTGGTTGGCGGTGCTCTTCTGGCAGAGTCATTGGACAATGCAGATGTTTTAAGCGATCTCAACACGCTGTCAGAAAGCTGGGTATTGCCTATAAGCCCAACACACCGTCGGCCTCAACTCTTTGATTCAAAGCACCCTAACTATGGCGGTTATATGGGCATTAGAGTCCCCTCGTCTTTACTTGACCATATGAAAACAACGGATCTAATGGTAGTTTTGGGGGAGCGTATGACAGATACAGTCAGCCAGTCCTATAAATTTCCTTTGGCTCCCACACCTCAATTCTTTATGGTCCATATTTGGCCTGATGCTGATGAAATTGGTCGGGTATGGCATCCAAATCTAGGTATTCCAGCTAGTCCACATAACGTAATAAAAGGGTTACTCCACAAAAGCATTCCAAAAGATATCGACAAAAGAAAAAACTGGGTTGAAACGCTAAATAAAGAGCACAAAAAATTATTATCCAAAGAATGGAACCCGACAACCGACGGCGTAAATTTCGCAGCAGTAGTATGTGAAGTTGATAAATATCTAGAGAAAGATGCAACAATTACTTCTGATGCGGGTAACTTCGGGAGTTTTATTCATCGCTATATTAGTTTTGGGCAAAAACATGTTTTTTTATCATCGGTTGTTGGCGCTATGGGATCAGGAATGCCGATGGCCGTCGCGGCTGGGTTGCGTCGACCCGGCACACAGACTGTTTGTTTTATTGGCGACGGCGGTATTTTGATGATGGGAAATGAAATAGCAACGGCCGTCCAATATGGCGTGAACCCAATTATAATTATAGCCGATAATTCAATGTATGGAACTATAGGAATGCATTCTTATGTTAGATATCCTGACAAACCATTTATGCAAGGAACTAAGCTTACTAATCCGGATTTTGCAGCCTGGGCAAGATCTTTTGGAGCCGAAGGAATCACTATCCAAACTGAAGCTGATGTATCTGTCGCCATCGACAAAGCTTTTAGCATACGAGTAAAACCTGTGGTAGTTCACTGCCACACTTCAGCTGTTCAAATGAGCGCATGGAGGAAATATGAACGTTCGGAAACTCTAACATGAGCGATGAAGATCTTCTAAACCCACCGCGCTTTGAAGCCCAACTTTTAAAAAAGCAGATTATTTCAATATTAACTGCCTGGGGCATGGCTTTGGAAGAAGCCGATATCGCGTCAACTGTGATGATAGAGACTGACTTACGTGGTGTAGATTCTCATGGCATTAATATGCTTCGCCAATATGAAGAAACGTTTAAACGTGGAGCATTAAATATTAAAGCCCAAACAAAGATCATTCGCGATCGATCGACTACAGCGCTACTTGATGCTGACAGAGGGTTAGGCCATCCCGTTTCGGTTCAGGCAATGGAAATGGCCATAAAAAAAGCAGAAAGTTATGATGTGGGTATAGTTTGCGTTAGAAATTCGCATCATTTTGGTGCGGCGGGGTACTATGCCGAAATAGCCGCACGTCAAGGTTTCATTGGAATAGTAACAACATCAACTCGCGGTATTTCAATGGTTCCAACTCGGGGAACGCAACCTGTATTGGGTACTAATCCGTTCGCGTTTGCAGCACCAGCCGGAAAATACGATCCGTTAGTGTTAGACTTCGCCACGACGGTGGCTGCCGTGAATAAGGTAAAAGTGCGTAAACTTAGAGAATTACAATTGCCCGACGGCTGGGTCAATGACGGCGATGGTCGTACCATCTTTGACCCAAATGAGGCCATACGTATTTTCGAAAATAAAAGTTTTGGGGGGCTAAATCCAGTTGGAGGAATTGGAGAGACTTTAGGCGGACATAAAGGCTACGGGCTTGCGATATTTTCCCACATCCTTAGTGGAGCTATGCCTGGAGCGTCATTCTCTCCCGTGCGAGTAAAGAATAGTAATGCTGATACACCAGATGATTTAGGACATTACTTTCAAGCAATTAATCCTGAAAGTTTCAGAACAAAGGAAGAGTATGAAAATGATATCGAGGTCGTGATAGAAACCCTTCGATCAGTAAGACCGAGCGATCCAGATAAACCCGTTTTGGTTCCGGGTGAACCAGAACAAATCAGCCGGAAAGACCGTCAGAAAAATGGTATTCCTGTTAATAGAAATTTACGAAACTTAATTAAGGAAATTACCCAGAATGCTGGGGTTGAATACCTTCTTAACCAATAATACTACCCATTAGGTCCGTAATATTAAGACAAAAAGGACAATAATATGAAGCTAGCATATTTTGATAATTTTCAACTCGGTGTACTGACTGATGAAGGACTTGTTGATGTTTCACACATCATCATGGATATTCCGCATACGAACCCGGGAAATCTAATGAATGGTCTTATAGAAGATTTCGAAAACTATAGATCAAAACTTGAGACCGCTGCAGAAAAAGGTGTCGCTTTCCCGTTGGATTCGATAAAGATACAACCCCCATTACCAAAGCCGGGCGCCATAGATTGTATGGCCGTTAACTATATGGAAAATGGTACATTAAAAGAAAAACCGCAGATAAATGGCTTTCATAAATCTCCATCAGCAATCATTGGTAACGGGGATACTATGATTTTACCCGATGTGCCTGCCACAATCTTTGAGGGGGAGGCAGAGTTAGGACTTATCATTGGTAAAAGGGCGAGTAATGTCAGCGAGTCTGATGCTATGGACCACGTTTTTGGTTATCTAAATTTCATTGATGGCTCCGCGCGTGGCCTGCCACCAGACCGTAATGTTTTCTTCCAAGTAAAATCGCGAGCAACGTTTGCTCCGATCGGTCCTTTTATAGTTACTGCAGACGAGATCCCGGACCCTCAGAACCTTTCTGTAAAGCTCTGGGTAAATGGAGAACTCAAACAGGATTTTAATACAAACGATATGGCCCATAAAATTCCTAAAGCCATATCATGGCTAAGTTCAATACATGCCCTAGAACCAGGAGATCTAATAGCGACTGGCACGAACCACAGAGGCCTGAGCTCTTTTCAGCATGGAGACAAAATTGAGCTAGAGGTAGAAATGCTTGGTCGCCTATCGATCAATGTTCAAGATGATTTAAGGCGAACCTGGGGGAGAGAAACGAGACTAGATAGAAAGAATGCCGGCTACGAAACACCCACACCACAATTAACCGGGAAATATGCAAAATAGGATTACAAACTATGGCAGACATCAAACAGTTCGGTTTGGACTTGGGGATATATGGACCACTGGCAGAGCCAGAAATAGTAATTAATCTAGCTAAATATGCGGAGACCGCGGGTTTCAGCTCTATTTGGCTTGCCGATCATGTAGTATTTCCCAAACACTTTGATTCTAAATACCCTTATAGCGCCACTGGCGGGTTCCCTGCACCGATCGAAGATCCATTACTAGAACCTATTGCAACAATGGCCGTTTTAGCTGGATCGACAACGGATATTCGAATTGGAACGGCAGTTTTGATAATCCCCTATCGAAATCCAGTTTTGCTTGCGCGCATGTTAATTACAATAGACCAATTTTCAGGTGGACGTATCACACTAGGAGCAGGCGTAGGCTGGTTAAAAGAAGAATTCGAAACTTTAAACACAGCTGATTTTGCCCTACGGGGCAGAGTTACCGACGAGTATTTGGAGATTTTCAAAAGTTTATGCAGTGGACAGGAAGTATCCTATCACGGAGAAACATACCAATTTGATACGGTTTATTCAGTCCCAGGATCAATTCAAAAACCCAATCCACCTATTTTAATAGGTGGCATTGCTAATCCTGCCTTAAGACGCGTAATAAAATATGGGGATGGCTGGCTAGCCGTTGCTTTAGATCCTATTCGGATGAAAGAACGCATCGAAACCCTGAAAAAACTGTGTGTAAATAGTGGCCGGCGGTTTGAAGACTTAGATCTCGTTTATAAGATATTTATCAATCCGGGAGAGCCTAAAAAGGGCCCGTTTGGAGAACGCGAGATAGGAAGTGGCTCCGAGGCTCAAATAATAGATGACTTAAAAAGTATACTTGAATCGGGCTTCAATAATGTAGTGGTCCGCTACCGTGGAGATAATGCCAAAGAACAACGAACCCAAATGGAACGGTTTGCCGAAGAAATAGTTCCAAAACTATAGCCAAGTTCGAGGGTATTGACTGCTGTCTCTGTTAAAAAAGCCGCTTTATTATTAAAAGCGACTTATTCTCCTTTTTTGTGAGAACCGGACGTAGCTAGCCTAGTAGCCTTCTCTCTCGAGTCTTTTACGCATCAGTTTTCTATGTCGGCGTGTCGCCTCAGCTTCCTCGCGCACGCGCCTTTCTGAGGGTTTTTCGTAGTTTCTGCGAAGTTTCATTTCCCTGAAAATACCCTCACGTTGCATTTTCTTCTTTAATGCTCTGAGAGCTTGATCAACATTATTATCTCGAACGGAAACTTGCACTGAAAACCACCTCCACCAATTATTTTTCTATGTACTCGTACGATTTTAACCAGTTTTAACCGCGGACGCGTTAAATAGCACAGTTTTAGTTATAATGCCAAGCTACTTATTTCACTACTTTACCAATTAACGGTGAGGCCTTATATCAAATGAATGGCTATTAGACCAATAATTAGGATGGGAAATCCAATTCTTAGACTGAAGGCTGATGCTGTAAAGCCTGAGCATGCTGATTCGTTAGTCTCAATAATACCAGATATGATCGCGACCATGCGCGATGCCGGCGGCGTTGGATTGGCGGCGCCGCAGATTGGGATCAGTCTTCGTCTGATGGTTTTTGAGGTACCTGCAAGTCGCGCCACAAATCTGAATGGCGATAAGCCTAGCGGCGTTCAGGTTTTAATAAATCCTGATGTCACCCCCGCAACTTCGGAGAAAGAATTAGGGTGGGAGGGATGTCTCTCGATTCCTGAGTTGCGCGGAGAAGTGCCACGGTATAAACAAATAAACTATACCGGATTTAATGGAGAAGGCAGGCCCATAGAGGCTTTTGCGGCTGGTTTTCACGCCCGAGTAGTGCAGCATGAAATGGATCATCTCGATGGGATTTTGTACCCGGATAGAATGACAGATTTGACACGTTTTGGTTATGTCGATGAATTCGCTAAAATACAGGAACAAAATTTTTCACCCGATACAGACAATAAAGACGGTAGAGCCAATGGATAACATGGACAAAAAAAGACAAGAGTTAAAAGATAAACTCTTGGAGGCATCCCTGCCCCATATTATTTTTGATGGTTGGAGTATGAAATCACTCCAAGCAGCAACTTCAGATTTGGGTATAAAAGAGGGTATGATTTATACGGTATTTGTTGATCCCGAAAGTGAGTTGGTAGAGCATTTTTCGGATTGGGCCGACCGCAGAATGATTGCTCGCCTGGATAAAATAGACCTTGAATCAATGAAAATCCGAGAACGGATTACAATAGCGGTGCGAATGAGGTTAGAGGGGTTATCTGGCCACGAAGAAGCGTTGAGGCGTTCTATTTTTAAATCTTCGCCGAGGTGTCTTTACAAAACAGTTGACCTAATATGGCGAAGAGCGGGTGACAAAGCGGTTGATTTTAACTTTTATTCAAAACGCGCACTGTTAGCCACAGTCCTCTCCTCTACAACTTTATATTGGCTCGATGATAAATCTGAAAATCACGCCAAGACGTGGGAATTTTTGGACCGTCGAATTTCTGAGGTCATGAAAATCCCCAAATTAAAAGCCAATTTCAGAAAAGTTGTTGATCGTATGTTAACGTCCATTGCGAAAAAAGGGCGTGCTTGCAAGGCAACTTAATTCAAGAATTCATATTGGGAAAATAATCTTACAACATTAAACTTTTTAGACCCTCGAATCACGACTAAACTCTGCTTATGCGCAAAATTGACGGTTATATTTATAATAATTGTAATTTTTTAATAATAACAGTTTCAACTTCGTTAAAAGCTGGATAAAAACCAGCACAATGTCCTCATTTGAAAAACCAATACCAGATTATAGAAGTACGGCTTTAGCAAACGCTGCTGTTCTGATCACACTTACATTAGTAACGATGCTTTATGCGATGTCCGTTACTATTGCTAACGTATCACTTCCTCAAATTAAAGGTGCGCTATCAGCCACCACTGACGAGATAGCACTAATAGTCACTTTCAGCATTATAGCAACGGCGGTAGGCACCCCAATGACCGGGTGGTTAACAGCTCGTTTTGGGAGAAGAAATGTTCTGATTTGGTCAGTGACAGGGTTTACTATTTCGTCCTTTCTTTGCGGCACTGCCTCTTCATTGGAGGAGTTAGTGTTATATCGAATTATACAGGGTGTTTGTGGTGCGCCATTACCACCTTTATCACAAGCAATTGTTGTAGATACTTATCCTAAGGAAAAGATAGGCTCTGCGAATGCTATCTTCGGCATGGGTGTGGTTCTCGGCCCAATTCTTGCGCCAACTATAGGAGGATATTTAAGCGAAACATATAGTTGGCGGTGGGTTTTCTTTATGATGGTTCCATGCGGGATTTTCTCACTGATAGGTGTATTACTTTTTATACGTCAAAAAGGAGCATTTTCGAAATTACATCTCGATTGGACTGGTTTCTTATCTCTCGTTATAGCAGTAGCCGCATTCCAATTTATGCTTGATCGCGGCGAACGACTCGATTGGTTTGACAGCTGGGTAATTATGGGTTGTGCAATTGCGGCAATAGTTGGATTATATATTTTTATAACTCACTCGTTGACGTCTGAAACACCTTTTCTCAACCCCAAATTATTATTAAAACGCAATTACTTGCTTGGTCTAATTTTTGCTTTTATTTTTGGGCTTTTAAATTTCACGCCTATTACATTGCTCCCAGCGCTACTCCAAACCTTGCACGGATATCCCGACTCTGTGGTTGGGGAAATATTGGGTATAAGAGGAACCGGAACCCTGCTAGGGTTTACTTTTATGTTTCTTGGCGGCAGTAAGATCGACCCACGATACACCATGTTTGCTGGGTTTCTACTACAGGGAATTTCTGGATGGTATATGGCACAATTCAGTATCAATTTAACGATGTTCGACGTCTTGTGGACATCTTGGCTTCAGGGACTAGGGGTTGGCATGATTTGGGTTCCTCTGACCATTGTGACGTTCAGTCAACTAGATGAAACTGAAACAGCAGAAGGTGCCTCTATTTTTCATTTAATTAGAAATTTTGGCAGCAGCGTTTTTATATCAATCACTATCGCTATCATGATCAGGACGGGTAGCATGAATTATTCAACTTTATCACAAAATGTTAATCCACTGAATGAGGCCTTTATTTTTCAAGATTCGCTTTTTGCAACCTGGTCAGTAAGCGGAGTACAAAGGCTAGCAAGTCTCAGCGATGAAATCACAAGGCAAGCGATGATGATTGGTTATCTAAACGCATTTTATGCTTTCTGCATGACCGCCTTCGCAATATGTCCATTTCTGTTTTTGGCCAAAGTTCGAAAAGAGCAATGATAATAAATGCCGGTTCAGATCGTTTTTTCTTCTAGCAATTTGGTCGCCTTTTTAAACGCGTTCAATGTGTCTGTACTTACATGATGCTCGATACCTTCGGCGTCAGCCTCTGCTGTTGCTGGCGGGACCCCAATAGCATGGAGAAAATCCAATACGATTTTATGGCGAGCCCGCGACCACTCAGCTAACTCTTTTCCTTTTTGTGTTAAAAAAATAGCCCTGTAAGGCTTAGAATCTACATAACCATCTTTCTGAAGTCTTTGGATAGTTGCGTTAACAGTCGGCTTACTAACTCCTAAGTTAGAAGCCAGATCTACTGCACGCGCCTCGCCTGTTGTTTCAATTAAATCCGATATTAACTCTATATAATCTTCAGCTATTTCCAGACTATGATCTCGGCGTATCCGTTTGAAAAGAGCGGCGCGACGGTCGGCATCTCTCATATCTATCACTGGCTGGGCTTGTGATTTATCAACATTATCGTTGTTATTCATATCGTTCACATCCCACGAACCTGAATGGCCTCTATGAGTACTGCTTTTGATGATTAGTTTACACAATCAGTCAGAGATCAAAAGCCCCATAATTCTTAAATAGGTTTTTTTTCCAGTGCACTCAATACAGCATCAAAAACCAAAAGTATTGACTGATGTCTATTTTTCAGATCCTTAGCCGACTCAAATAAACCTAATTCAGACCACTCTCCCCTCGGAACTGAACCACCGTTTTGCAACATGTTAACCAACTCTTGTCGAATTTCATATATTTCTTTGTACGACTTTCCAACAAGTTTGGAAGAAGCAATAACAGATGATGCACTCCCTAATGCACATGCATCTACTTTCTGACCAACAGCAGATATCACCTGACCACTCAATAAAAGATCGACAGTCACTGAACTTCCACAAGCTTTAGACACAGCTGTGGCCGTCGCATCCCAGCGTTTGAGACGCTCAAGATTAACCGCCTCGCTTGCCAAATCTATCAGTTTGTCTTGATATAAACTGGAAATAGGTGTTTTCATGAAAGGTTAATACCTATGTAGTTTTGTTAGAACCACTTTCTGCTCTTTTCATTATTGACTGTAACATTGCCCCAAGACCATTTTTTCTAGTGGGACTTAAATGTTCCTCTAAACCTATATCTGCAATAAAGTTTGGCTTTACACTCAGTATTTCCAAGGGTGTTCTATTAGAATAAATCCTTAATAAAATAGCTATGAGCCCCGAAACGATAGCCGCATCACTCGACGCACGAAAAACCAATCTATCATCGACAGCTTCTCCCACGAACCAAACCTGACTTTGGCAGCCTTTTAACTTGAACTCATCGCGCAAGTACTCTTCTGGCATCTTTGGAAGCTTTCTTCCAATATCGATCAAATATTGATATTTATCCATCCAGTCTTCAAAAAAGCTAAACTCTTCAATAATGTTTTCTTGTTCTTCAGAAATGGTAGTTCTAGGGATCGATAGTTCATCGCCCACCGTTAGCTCTCCTTAAAATAAACTTTCATGTACCTGAAATAAGTTGGTACTCAAATTATCTTTGTCAAAAATTAAAATGCTGCACCACGCGCCTCTACTGACCAAATTGACTCCACAATCCCATCACGAATTCCAATATACCAATCATGCAAATTGACCGTTGGATCACAGTGCCCGGGTATTAACCTTAGTTTTTGCCCTATTTTGATATCAACTGCATCAGGACCTAGCACCAGCGAGCCATGCTCGTCGGAAGCACTGACATATGTTACATCTTTTACGTCAGCTACATGTGGCAAACCCGAGTCTATTGAGGCCGCCTTATGTCCAGCATCGATAACAGCCCTGTCTTTTGTTGGGTGGCTCATGACAGTCGACCAAATGAAAAGGCTATTTTTAAAAGTATCTATAAATTCTCCACTTTCGTTCAAATTCAAACCATAGTCTGCATCCATGAAGCAGTACGAACCTGCCTGTAGCTCGTTCCAAATTCCCGAATCTGCTTCAAATTGGAAGGTTCCTGTTCCGGCTCCTGTTACGAGTCGACATTCAAAATCTGCTTCAGATAATAAATGTACTGTTTCCTTAACGAGTTTTCCGGCTTTTTTAATTGCTATTTTTCTTTCGCCAAAACCCCGAATATGCTGAGCCTTCCCCTGATAGGCTTGTAAGCCTCCAAAGGTTAAATTAGAGTTTTTTCTAATACTCTTCGCTAATTCAACTGCGGCTTTTCCGGGGGCAACACCGCACCGCCCAGCGCCAATATCTATTTCTACAAGTACTTCTATATTTGCATTAAATCGCTGAGCGGCCGCATTGATTTCATTAATGTTATCTTGATCATCCACGCATACACTTATGTTTGCGTTACGGGCTAAACCTGCTAAACGATCGAGTTTTCTGCGTCCAACAATTTGGTTTGACACTAAAACGTCACTAATACCTCCAGCCACTAATATTTCTGCTTCAGCCACTTTTTGACAACATTGCCCCACAGCTCCAGCAACGATTTGCTTTTGGGCCACCACCGGGGATTTATGTGTTTTGGCATGCGGTCTATGATTAATTTTAAATTTTTCTGCGAAACTAGCCATTAATTGAATATTAAATTCAAATGCATCTAAATCCAAAAGTAGCGCTGGCGTGTCGACGTCCTCTAGAGACATGCCTATTTCCGCGGGTCTATATTTATTCAAATTTATTCCCCTATCAATTCGCGTTAATCGCAGCGACAACCTCTGATGCTGCCAGCCCAGGCGTTATTTGATTCTCCATTACTCGATACTCTAAAGTACGGGCTATTTGTTGTAATGAGTCGTTTTTTTCAAGCTCAAGAAGAAGTCTATCTTGTATCATCGACCACATCCAGCGAACTCGCTGTTGTTTGCGTTTTTCGTCAAATTCTCCCGATATCGAAAGTAACTCTCTATGGTTTTCTATATCTCTCCAAATATCTTTCAGGCCATCACCATGGATAGCGCTGCAGGTATGAGCCGGAGGCATCCAATTCGGACTTACAGGTTTTAATATATGTAACGCTCTTCTATACTCTGACGCTGCTCTCTCCGCCTCATTTTTAGTGTTTCCATCTGCCTTATTTACCACGATCATATCGGCTATTTCTAGCAGCCCTTTTTTAATGCCCTGTAGCTCATCACCAGCTCCTGGAAGCATTAATGCCAAAAAAAAATCGACCATTTCCGCAACCGTAGTCTCTGATTGCCCCACACCAACGGTTTCAACTAATATAATATCATAGCCACCGGCTTCACATAAAATCATACTTTCTCTTGTTGCTCTTGCCACTCCTCCTAATGTTCCTGAGGTTGGCGAAGGTCGAATGAATGCTGATGGATCGCGGGCTAATTCCTGCATTCTTGTCTTATCACCAAGAATCGAACCACCCGTTCTCGCGCTAGTGGGATCAACTGCCAAAACAGCGACACGGGCTCCTGTCGACGTCAGTTGTTTACCAAATGTCTCAATGAAAGTACTTTTCCCAACACCTGGCACACCTGTTATACCAACCCGGCGAGCCCTCCCAGCGTGCGGTAAAAGCTTTGTTAGAACCGAATCTGCCAGAGCACGATGATCTGCATGAGTACTCTCTATGAGAGTTATTGCACGCGCTAAAACAGACCGATCCTGATTAATAACCCCTTCCACATAGTCAGTCTCGGTAAGTTGTTTAATAGTAACCATTATTTGAAACAATCCTTACCTCTCCCATTACTCTTGGAAAGCGAATTAGTGCGGTCCATTTGAGTGTCCTAATTGAATACTCAATTTCATTATTAGATCATCCGCAGCTTCTGATATAACTGTGCCAGGAGGAAAGATCGCTGTTGCCCCAGCTTTATATAACGCTTCAAAATCCTGAGCAGGGATAACTCCGCCCACAACAATCATGATATCTCCACGCCCCAGAGCTACCAGAGATGCTTTCAACTCAGGAACAAGTGTCAGATGGCCAGCTGCTAACGAACTGGCACCAATGATATGGACATCGTTTTCTACTGCCTGCTTGGCCACTTCCTCTGGGGTTTGGAATAACGGTCCTATGTCGACGTCAAAACCAAGATCAGCAAACGCACTGGCAATTACTTTTTGTCCTCGATCGTGACCATCTTGTCCCATTTTTGCTATAAGAATTCTTGGCCTGCGTCCCTCGGAAACCTGAAAA
>QCQB01000009.1 GCA_003212315.1 SAR116 cluster bacterium AG-447-C21
CCTGGATTTAACTTGGTTCAACTGACGTTCTCCCGTCACTTGCTTTCCAAAAATTAGGGCACAAGAAAGATAGCGATTGAAAATTTGTTTAAATTATTTTGCCAAATTATCCAGTTTAGTTTTTATGGGATCGAAGCATTCGCTCCACGGTTCAAAAATATTCTTGGGAAAACTTTGCATGGCTGGAAAACTTGGGAATTCATTTGTTCCTAACCTGGTCCAGTTTGGTTGAAGATGGGCAACCCATGTGGGCACCCCTAATCCACCACCAATCCAACTAACCGTGCTGCTGGGACAAATAATTAAATCAAGGGACGACGCAACGGCGCAAATACTTTCAAAATCATTTGACATATCAACGCTTTCTATAATGGTAATTTTAGATCTAATCGTGTTTGGCAACTGGTAAAGCTCTTTTTCCCAACCTTCACCGTACTGAAGGGGAATAAAATTACAATTTGGCGTTGATAATACTTTTATCCAATCTTCAAGTTCTGCATAGTGATATTTTCGGAAGCCATCGTGGTATTTGCTTCGCCAACAAAAGCCAATTTTCAACCCTAAACCTATTTTTTTGATATATTCTTTCCATGATGCTTGGAGTTTTTTGTCAGGGACCAGATATGGTTTTTTTCCAGAAAATTTTTTCCAATCGGATCGAACGAACTGAAAGAGACTACCTGCTTCTATTGAGAAATCAACTGGAGGTGTTTTAGGCACCCAGTTATATGATTGGGTCGGTTTAAATCTACTCCCAGTTCTCTCTGTAGCTCCGATAGTAGCGGTTGGGAATGACCGCTTATATAACTCTACCAGCCTTGGATCGCATTCGATAAAGCATCTGTCACATTCTGCTATTATATCATTGAAACAACCGGCAAAAAATAATTCATCTCCGATACCCTCTTCGGCAGTGATCAGAAGACTTTTACCTTCCAAAGAAGATCCGTCCCACCGAGGAGGACGCTGCCTATGATCAATACGATCATCGAGCATCAGCCGTGCATCTCTCATTATCCAACCCTCAGTGATATTACCTTTTGCCAGTAATTGAAGGGCTCTACGGCTCTGAAAATGATAATTGTTGGGTTCTAATTCGATAGCAGTTTTAGAATATTCAAGAGAGGCGCTCAGATTATTCTCTAGAAATGACAATTCAGCTAATCCACAAAATGCATTCCCGACATCGGACCGAATTGTTATTGATAACTTAAAAAACCGTCTCGCAGATACAAAGTCCCCGTAATTCATATAGACAAAACCAATATTACTATATGGGCCGTTGTGGTGCGGAGCCAAAATGAGTGTTTTCTTAAATTCGGTACGTGCTTTTTCCCAATCTTCTAATGTCATATGTATTGCAGCTAATTTGTTCCGCGCCGACTCCTCAAAAGGTCCGATAGAGGTTGCTAGCAGGTATAATTCAAGGGCATCAATAATCTGGCCAATTTTATATTTAGCATCTGCCAGAAGCATTACTGAAGTAATATTCTTTGGTTCTAATTCGCATGCTTTTTCTAAAGCCATGATGCCTGATTTAAATTGATCTCTATCGACGAGGATGGAGCCTAGTTTTATCAATGCTTTAGCGTTAATACGATCTATTACTAAAGCCTTTCTGTAGTATGACTCCGCTTCTTTTTTTGCACCTAAAGCTTCAAATATTTCTCCCAGATCACACAGAAATTCTGGTCTTTTTGCATCAAGATCTATTGCCGTCTGCACCTGTTGGATTGCCATTTTTAGTTTGCCTGACTTGAAGTTCGCCAGGCCCATATAATAGAAAGCGTATTGATTTTTGGGCTCTGTTTTTAATATCTCCACGCATATTTTTATTGTCTCGTCAAAATGGTTTTGCTGAAGATAATTTTGCGCTAACTCAAGAAAGTGTCCCGTATCTGTGATTAGTGTACTCAATAGTTAATCCTCTAAGCCGTCTATCATCGAAAAGTCGAGGGGTTGGCCCCGTTTAATATTTTTTGCCGCGGATTTTCCTAATATATCTTTATAAAACTTTGGGTCTAAGCCGAGGTTCGGTCGGATGGAACGTATATTTCCGGAAGTCAGGGTGTCTCCAACTTTGATGTCAGATACGGCATATAGGCTTCTTCGTAGTATGAGAGTGGATTTTTCGGATTTAGTTGGCCGATAGGTTGGTTCTCCCATTGCAAAATACGCTGTGTTGGTATCTTTAATGAGTTGCTTTAACTCATTTGGTTCTAGCGAGAAAGCATTGTCAATGGCTCCATTATACCTTGATAATGTGAAATGTTTTTCTATGAGCACAGCTCCTTGAGCCACTGCAAGACTGGCAGCTAAACTCCCACTTGTATGGTCAGAAAGACCAACGGATGTTCGGTATCGTTCTGATAAATCTCTGATAGTCGTAAGATTTGATTCTTCAATAGGAGTGGGATACGCACTAATACAATGTAACAATAAGATATTTGTGGCTCCAGCGTCGCTAGCAGCGCTTACAGCGTGCTCAATTTCTTCTACCGATGCCATCCCCGTTGAAATTATTATTGGTTTACCTGTCGCTGCACATGTTTCTATGAGGTTAATTTCTACTATCTCCGGTGAGGCTATCTTATAAGCAGGTGCTCCCAACTCCTCCAATAATTGTACTGCATCCTGGTCAAATGGACTGGAGAATATTGTTATGCCAATTTTGTTTGCGTGTTCGAATAATGGTTTATGCCATTCGATAGGCGTATGAGCTTTTTGATACAGATCGTAGAGCTTCTGTCCCCGCCATAACCCGTCTTCTAGAATGAATTCTGGACCATCATGATCAATGGTAATTGAGTCTGGGGTATAACTTTGTATTT
The DNA here is from genome assembly GCA_003212315.1 of SAR116 cluster bacterium AG-447-C21. Taxonomy (GTDB): domain Bacteria; phylum Pseudomonadota; class Alphaproteobacteria; order Thalassobaculales; family Thalassobaculaceae; genus UBA7326. The sequence continues at coordinate 2,832 of QCQB01000009.1, forward strand.
TTACCGCATCTGCACCCGCCGATTTTGCTTCACTTATTAATTTGATCGCCCTGGCCAACTCTCCTCCATGGTTTCCCGAGATCTCTGCGACAATATACGGTGGCTGATCTGGACTGATGTTTCTGCCATTAATATTAAACGAATGTTCCAAAAATCATCCTAACTCGAAATTATCATCTGGATATTCATGATACGGAAATGTTCTCGGTTGAATTGATAATGTTATAGCATACACATTATAAAGAGAAAGTGATTGGTATTTTTAAAATGATGAGACTGAATACCTTGGTAATAAGAGTAGATAGCAACAGTAAAATTGGTCTCGGCCATCTCATGCGATGTCGCGCGTTTGCTCAAGCCTGGGCCCGTCGAGGTGGGAATTCTATTTTCGTGATGGCTGGCGCAAGTCAAATTATCTTAAAAAGGCTAGTGAGTGAAGATATTCAAGTCGAGTTGTTGGATAGTCCCGTAGATGAGATTGGTTATATAAATAAAATCGGGGACCAGAATTCGGCTGAATGGTTAATTATTGATGGATATCAATTTGGTGCTGAGTATATACAAGCGCTTAAGCAAAGAAGTTGGAAGATACTACTAATAGATGATGGGGTTCCGCTTCCTTATTACCCTGTCGATATTATTTTAAATCAAAATCAATATGTCGATGAGAGTATTTATGCTGATAAAACTGACGCTAAATTATTGATTGGTACCCGCTACGCCGCGGTGCAAGAAGAATTTTTTCGCACGAGAAGCTGGCGTAGGGACTTCCCAAATATAGGCAGTAAACTATTGATAACATTTGGAGGTGCTGATCCTAATAATAATACTATGGGCATTATAAATAGTATTATCGAGAATTGCCCCGGATTGTTATCTGAAATGGATACACGGATAATTATAGCAGGCACGAACAAACAAAAGCCTTCTATTGAAAATTTGGTTAAATATTTAGAGAATATCCAAGTTTTCAGTGATGTGCAAAATATGACAGATCACATTAGGTGGTGTGACATCGCTGTATCGAGTGCGGGCTACACCGTTCTCGAGGCGTCGTTATACCAGACACCTATGATCCTAATCCCTAATTCAAATAATGAAAAACAGTTGGCGTCCAAAATGAATGAGATTGGTGCCAGTATTGTTTTTATGGACCTGCAAGAGCCAAATTGTCATTTAATCGTCAATTTAATCTACAAGCTTTTAAAAGATGGCGACAAACGAAAGCAACTCGGTAAAGCGGCAGGTCGGCTTGTCGATGGCAATGGAACCAGTAGAGTAATAGACGAGATGTTAAATTTAAGTAAATAAGTGGTTGACCATTAATTTAAAGATGGCCAGTCTGAGTACGTGGTTATCAAATGAAAGTATGGAGTTTCAATGCGTTTTGGTTGGCTAAGTCTATCATTATCACCGTCATTACAGGAAGATAATTCTCGAATACATCAAACTATTCAACAGGTGCAAGAAGCAGAAGCACTGGGGTTCAAAGATGTTTGGTTGACTGAGCACTATTTTACAGGCGAAAGCGTTTATAATGATGCTATTGTGTTTGCGTCTGCGTTAGCTATGAGGACAGAAACAATCCGGTTAGGGTTTGCGGTCGTTCAGATGCCATTTCACCACCCAGTGCGATTAGCAACACAATTAGCATTACTGGATAATTTATCTAATGGCAGGATTGATGTAGGTGTTGGAAAGGGTACAGTATTTAATGAATATGAATTCATAGGATATGGACTTCGGAGCTCCGATAGCAGAAAACGGACGCAAGAAAGTCTAGAAATCCTCGAGAAGGCATGGGCCAATAAACCTCTTCGTTATCGGGGTGAATTTTATGATATTGATGTGCCTGCGATCAGGCCAGCGCCAGTTCAGCAGCCAGGACCTCCGATTTGGCGAAGCGTTATTTCAGCCGATTCTTTCAGGGAATGCGGCCGTTTAGGAATTCCAATACTTACCTCCCGTCTCCCTGTGAGTTCTATTGCTTCTAGATGGAAACTTTATAAAGAAGGATTGAATGAAGGCGGACATGATGAAAATGTTCAGAAGCAACTTTGCGAAAAAAATGCGCTTTGGAGAAACGTATATGTATCAGATTCTGATAACCAGGCAGAAGACGAGTTAAATGAAATGCTTATTAAAACCCGCCAACATATGATGGAAGTTCGTGAAGAATTAAACCCGGAAGATTTTATTATTAATCCCGAAACGCTTAACGATTGGACGGATCCCAAAGTCAGTCATCAACAAGGTGCGGCAATGGCAATTGAAACAGGGTCCATTTTTGGTTCCCCCAAAAAAGTTAAGGAACAAGTTGCAGAACTTCGCGATGCGGGAGTAAACCATTTACTATGTCAGACCGGGTTTGGCGCTATGGACAATGATAGTAATCTTACGTCAATGCGTCTTTTTGGTAATGAAGTGATGCCAAGTTTTTCCTAATCACCTAACCGTGTTGTGGTTTTGGGAGTAAGGTTTTGAATACAATAGCCATCGTACAGGCTCGGATGGCATCCACCCGTTTGCCTGGTAAAGTCCTTTTGAAAGTGTTAAATAGACCAATTTTATCAATCCAATTACAACGTATCCGGCAAGTTCGTCAGATTGAGAAGATCGTTATTGCGACAACAACAAACTCTATCGATGACCCAATAGAGGAGTTAGGTGTTGTTGAGAATATACCAGTTTTTAGAGGGGATGAACACGACGTCCTAGGACGGTTTCAAGGAGCAGCCAAAAAATTTGATGCAGATGCGATCGTCAGATTAACCGGAGATTGCCCGTTAATTGACCCAGAAATTGTTGATCATACCATCAGTATTTTTAAAAAAAAGGATTCGAGATTGCGAGTTGTGACAAATGCCATTCCTAGAAGTTATCCGGCTGGGCTTGATACGGAGTGCTTTGATAGAGAGGCGCTAGAGCTAGCAGTTGCTGAAACGATTGATCCTTATGACCGTGAGCATGTGACACCTTATTTTTATAAAAACCCAAACCGTTTTTGTGTTGTGAGTGTCGTCTGCGATAACAATTTGTCTGCTGAGCGATGGACTTTAGATGAAGCAAGTGATTTCGATCTCATAAAAAAAATTATAGAGGACCTTTACTCAGTAGATCCCTTTTTCCGCATGAAAGATATACTGGATTACTTAGACTCTAATCCTGAGTTGCGTGACTTAAACAATTTCATTCAAGAAACTCCTCGTATTATCGAAGATCGTGTTTTTGGAGCTATACAAAAATGACAAAAAGAGTCATTTCCGAACAGGAAAAGTTTTGGATGGGTGATTTTGGCGGTCAATATAATGATCGCAATATAGGTAACGATCTAATAAAAGGCAGAAAGCACCTTTTTAGATCTGCTTTAAGAACTGTTGGCGGTATCAAAAATGCTATCGAGTTTGGTGCAAATATTGGCTTGAACATTCACGCGTTGAAGGATCTGTACCCGGAAATTAATTTATCGGCTATTGAAATTAATAAAAAGGCTGTAGACCGGTTATTGGAAATTGATGATTTGATAGTCCACCAAGGGTCTGTATTAGATATTCATACGAGAAAATTATATGACTTGGTATTCAGTGTTGGCGTACTGATCCATATTAATCCAAATGATTTAGAAAACGTTTATCAGAATATATACTTTTCAAGCAGCCAGTATATCCTTATTGCTGAATATTATAGTCCTAAGCCGACAAGTGTTCCTTATCGCGGTTATGAAAACAAACTATTTAAAAGAGATTTTGCTGGAGAATTACTTGATAAATATGTCGACTTGAAGCTAATAGATTATGGGTTTTGTTACCATCGAGACCCACAAGAACCATTAGACGATATAACTTGGTTTTTGTTAGAAAAAGTTTAACGGAGGCTGACTATGCTTAGCGAGACCCAAATCGAACAATACTTTGAAGATGGTTACGTAATACCAGATTATAGGATCCCTGAAGAAACTATAATAGCCATACAGGACCGGCACAATGAGCTATTAGTCTCGCATCCAGAGTTCAGAGATTACTGTCCGGCCATTTTACAATATGATGAAGGCTTTGCTGATTTTTGCCGTAATAAAGAAATTCTTGATATGGTAGAACAATTAATCGGGCCAGATATAGCGCTTTGGAATTCAAGTTTTTTTGCCAAACCTGCAGGTAACGGGAAAGCAACTCCATGGCATCAGGACGGCGAATATTGGCCAATACGACCACTTGCAACTTGCACAGTCTGGGTGGCTGTGGATGATGCTACTAGGGAAAATGGCTGTCTCAGAATTATTAAAGGCTCACATAAAGAGAAAAGGCTATTTGAACATAAAACAAACCCTAGTACCGATCTGACGCTAAACCAAGAATTACTTACTACTGAGTTTGATGAGAGTAAGGCCGTAGACCTCGTTTTAGAAAGAGGGCAAATATCACTTCATGACGTATTCCTTGCGCATGGTTCTGAGCCTAACACATCCAGTAAGTCTAGGAGGGGGATGACTATGCGCTTTATGCCGATGACCAGTATATTTGATCATCAACTTGCGAGAGAGCAATATAAAAATATGCATGTGCCAGATCATTCGGAACGTAAGATTTTTCACATGCGTGGCATTGACCGGTCTGGAAAAAACAATTTGGCATTTGGATAGATAGTATTTTTATAAAACTGTTCCCATGGTTTCTTTAGCGCAGATAGGTAGGGTGATAGCACAATTTCATAGAATGTATTAAAGGACACTAGAATTGCTTCATTTTAAAAGTCTTGTATATAAAAACCTTTGCTTCTTGCTATCGGGGTTGCAAACGAATTCCACCGTCTAATCGTATGGTTTCACCATTTATCATAACGTTTTCGATAATACTCATTGCCAATTTCGCATATTCCGCTGGGGTGCCGAAACGCGATGGGAATGGGATAGTCGCGGCTAAACTGTCCTGAACATCTTGTGGCATACCGAGTAACATAGGCGTTGCGAATAAACCGGGTGCTATGGTATTGACCCTAATCCCATATCGAGCAAATTCGCGAGCGCATATGATTGTCAAGGAATGAACACCTCCTTTAGATGCACCATATGCTGCCTGACCAAGTTGTCCTTCAAAAGCAGCTACCGAAGCAGTTGAAATTATTACCCCTCGTTCATTATCCTCTAAAGTGTGAAGTTCCATAATATCGGCGGCTGCCAATCTTATTAAATTAAACGTCCCGATTAAGTTTACTTCGATAACATGACGAAAGTTATCCAGGGGCATCGCACCATTTTTACCAACAATCTTCTCTGCAGGGGCGATGCCAGCGCAATTTACGAGTATACGTGCGGGGCCATGTTTTGATCGCGCTTTTTCTAGTGCATTTTCACCAGAGGCTTCGTCGGAAACATCACATTCTATGGCGATACCACCAATTTCTTGTGCGATAGAAGTAGCATTTCCTATATTACTATCCAGCAAAGCAACTTTCGCCCCTGCGGACGCTAAAGCCCGCGCTGTTCCGGCTCCCAAGCCGCCGCCTCCACCGGTAATTAAAACAGCTTGTCCTTTAATTTTCATTGAAAATCTCCATTTAGAAATTTTTATACAGTTTCATTGGATTCCTTTCAAATTTCTAATAGAAGTCTTAAAAGTTTAAAAAAGATTTTGAAAAGAAATGTAATTGAGTTTACTGAGGATTGAAATGCTTAGTGGTTCTATACCGTTACCTGCAAAAATATTTGGTTTTGGTGGTTTAGCTCCTTTTTTAATTTTGGCTCTTTCTGCTTGGATATTGCCGGACCCGTATAAATTGTTAGTGTTTGATATACTGGTTCACTATGCTGCGGTTATCCTGAGTTTTGTTGGTGCTGTTTATTGGGGACTTGCATTAGGTAATTTCAATAACAAACCCAAGGCTGAAAAACAAATATGGATTATGTTTGGCTGGAGTATAATACCTGCTCTTATAGCATGGATAGCCACTCAGATGGTTTTATCGGCTGCGCTTTTAGTACTCATACTAGGGTTTGTTTTTGCATTTATTTTCGATCTTTGGTCAGAGAAGAGGAAGGAGATTCCATTTTGGTATCTAAAACTTAGAAAGAGCTTAACATTAGTTGTGGTAATTACATTAAGCTTCGCATTATTTCAGAGTATGATTGCATAGTTTATTTTTTTATAGCCCTCCAACCAATATCCCGACGGAAAAAGCCCTCAGGCCAATGCACTTTATCGACGGCGAGATAAGCATTGCGTTGTGCTAATGATATGTCCGCTCCGAGTGCTGTGACACCCAAAACGCGTCCCCCATCTGCTATAATTTGACCTTCACTTGAGCGCGTTGTTCCTGCATGGAATATTTTCATATTGTCATTGTCTTTTAATGTATCAATACCCCTAATTACTGATCCCTTGGTGTAGTTGCCGGGATACCCTTTTGTCGCCATTACGACACAAACGGCCGACGCGCTATCCCATCTTAGATCGAAACTAGAAAGCTGGCCATCTACACACGCAACCAAAGCGGGCAGTAAATCACTTTTAAGCCTTAGAATGAGAACCTGTGTTTCGGGATCTCCAAAACGGGCGTTATATTCAATTAATTTTGGCCCGTTTGGGGTAATCATTAAACCGGCGTATAAAACTCCCTTATATGGATTTCCTTCCTCGGCCATGCCTTTTATGGTTGGTTGGATAAATTGCTCCATAATAATTTCAGTCAAATTCTGGTCAATTACCGGAGCGGGCGAGTATGTCCCCATTCCGCCTGTATTTGGTCCTATATCGCCTTCACCAACGGCTTTATGATCTTGAGCTGTGGCAAGTGGCACTGCCGTTTTTCCGTCAACTAACACATGAAAGCTGGCCTCTTCTCCGATTAGAAATTCTTCAATTACCACCTCATTTCCAGCTTCCCCAAAGGCTTTATCTCTCAGAGCGGCGATAACAGCTTTTTCGGCCTCGGCTTCAGTATGTGCGACAGTCACCCCTTTGCCGGCGGCTAATCCGTCAGCCTTGATCACTATTGGAGCTCCCTGGTGTCGAATATACGAAATGGCTTCATCGCAGGAAGTAAATCTGGCGTAGGCTGCCGTAGGAATATTGTGACGCGTGCAGAATTCTTTTGTAAAACTTTTAGACCCTTCCAATTGCGCGGCTGCAGCTGAAGGCCCAAAAGCTTTTATCCCAGCTGAGCTCAAATCATCGACTAAACCGCTAACAAGTGGTCCTTCGGGACCCACCACTACAAGATCAATTGATTTGTCGACGGAGAACTGGGTAATTTCTTGAATATCGTCAATATTCAAGGGTACGCAGATAGCATCTTCTTCGATGCCAGCATTTCCTGGAGCGCAGTATAAGGTATCACAAAGTGGCGAGGCCGAAATAGCCCAGCAAAGCGCGTGCTCTCTCGCACCTGATCCAACCACGAGAATTTTCATTTTTTTACTCCAAGTTCTTTCGAATTGATGTTTTCTAGATTAGATTGTTGTTATGGAGGATAAACTAGATCAACTTAACGATAACTTACCAGAGATATCTGTTAGTGAGTTATCAAATCAAGTTAAATTCACTGTTGAAACGGCGTTTGGTCGTGTGAGGGTGCGCGGCGAAATCTCCCGTCCAAAGAAAGCTGCATCAGGGCATCTTTATCTTACACTTAAAGACGATAGGTCTGTCATAGACGGTGTTTGCTGGAAAGGTAATGCGCAGCGTCTAACTGTTCAACCGGAAGAGGGCATGGACGTAATCTGCACAGGGAAAATTACCACCTACCCTATGCAGTCTAAGTACCAGATGGTAATTGAGAAAATAGAATTAGCTGGCGAGGGCGCCTTATTAAAGCTCTTGGAAGAGCGGCGGAAAAAATTGGCTGATGAGGGCTTGTTTGACAGAGAAAAAAAACAAGCACTTCCAAAGTTTCCAAAAATAATAGGTGTAGTGACTTCGCCTACAGGCTCCGTAATAAGAGATATTATTCACCGAATCGAAGATCGATTTCCATTGCGTGTGATTATTTGGCCTGTTCTAGTTCAAGGAAATAAAGCTGCGGAGCAGATTACTAAAGGGATAGAAGGATTCGAAAAATTAGGGGAAATAGATCCATCGTTGGGGCCAGATGTTTTAATTGTGGCACGTGGAGGAGGGAGCCTGGAGGACCTTTGGCCATTTAATGAAGAGAATGTTGTTCGTGCAGTTTCCAATAGTACTATACCACTAATATCAGCCATAGGACATGAGACAGACACTACGTTAATTGATTTTGTGGCGGACGTCAGAGCTCCTACCCCGACTGCGGCAGCAGAATTAGCGGTACCTGTTAGATCGGATCTTTTGTCTCGAGTGATCGAAAATGAAAGACGTCTATTAAGTTCTATCAACAGATCATTGAACGATTTTAAATTAAAACTAGAAGGTTTTTCGCGGGGGCTTGGCGACCCAGATCGAATTATCGAGGAAAGAGCGCAGAGGTTTGACTATTCTGAGCGCCGTCTCTTCTATCAGATTAAAATATTTCTGGAGGGAAAAGAACACTTAGTTAGTCAGGTGGCCAACAGACTACCTGCTCCTGAAATACAAATAGAGAGAAAAGTCAGTCATTTAAGCATACAAAAAGAAAGATTAGAAAACTTTAGTCGTCGCCAATTTGAAACAATTAAAACTGAATATGACAATATTTCGAATAAATTTCATGTTAAACATATCAGCCAAAAACTTGAAAAATATCACTCGGACCTAGACCGTCTGATCAAGCGCAAAGAACAAGCCTTAGTAAGGTTACTGGAAAACTTTACTGTACAGCTTACCAATACAGATCGTTTATTAGAAGCAAGTTCATTTCAAAGAACTCTTGATAGAGGATTTGTATTAGTTCGGGATGAGAAGGATATTCCAGTTTTTGAATCCAGTCGCTTGCACAATGATCAGTTAATTAAATTATCGTTTCAAGACGGTTCATCCAAAGCCCGCGTTATTAAGGAAGTAGCAGAAAAGCCACGACGAAAGCAACAGTCAGGTACCCAGCAAGAGTCTCTTTTTTGATGCAGATATTCGTCATTTTTATTAGCCTTCTTTTTATTTCACCACTAGCTGCAGAAACTATTCTAGAGGGTAATTTCACGCAGGGTGGTTTGGTTTATGGCAAGACTAAGCCTGGAAATGTAATAAAATTAGAGAAACGTAAGTTACGGATCTCGTCCAGCGGGTCGTTTGTCTTTGGGTTTTCTCGCGATACCAAAAAACGATTACAATTAATGATTGATATGCCGAATGGATTATCTGAGACGCGTATTATTAACGTGGAGCCGCGAAAATATAGAATGCAGCGTATAAATGGGCTGCCCAAAAATATGATCAGTCCGCCGAAAAAGGTTCTCGAGCGAATAATTATTGAAAATAAGAAAATCAAAAAAGTTAGAATGCGCGACAGCAACTTTTCCTTTTGGAAATCAGGGTTTGTATGGCCAGCTAAAGGCCGGATTTCTGGTGTTTATGGTTCGCAGAGGATATTAAATGGTAGGCCCAAACAACCTCATTACGGGATTGATATAGCAGCGCCAAAAGGAAGCTTGGTGGTAGCCCCGACAGGTGGCGTTGTTGCTTTGGCAGAACCTGATTTATACTATTCTGGAGGTACGATAATTTTAGATCACGGTCATGGGCTGACTTCAGCTTTTCTGCATATGGACAAGTTATTTGTTGCGGTAGGTGATGTAGTATCTCAATCCCAGCCAATTGGAACAATTGGTTCTACGGGAAGATCGACAGGCCCACATCTTGATTGGAGGATTAACTGGTTTGAGAAACGCATTGATCCTGGCCTATTAGTTGAATAGTCATCCTATTAAAGAATAGTATTATTTTCCCCACCGTCTATGTAACCAAAGCCATTGACTGGGCGTATCCCGTATCCAATTTTCAATGATTTGATTGGCGTTCAGCATTATTAATTCAGTGTCCCTGACAGTATCTCCAGAGTTGGGGAGTTGAATAGGAGGGTAAAATATAACTCGAAAGGTCGCACCAGCAATACGTTCTACTCGTGCTGGTATTATAGGACATCTGTGTCTGAGTGCAAATGCCGCAAGAGCTGTTGTCGTTTTAGCTGGGCGTCCAAAGAAAGGTATAGTTATACCTTCATTCAATTTTTGATCGATCATAATTGCTAAGTGACCGCCATCTTTTAGCACGCGAGCCATTTTAATAGCTCCTTCCCGGCTCTTTGGGATAAGATATGGACTAAGCCTACCATGGGCTTTCCTTAAAACTTTTTCTGCTAGTGGAGAATTGAGTGCGCGGTAAACAAAATTCATACTAAGTCCATTTGGCTCAGCTAACATCGGAAGTAATTCCCAGTTTCCAAGGTGCGCCGAGAAAACGATGCCAGGAAGTTCATCGTCCCGCATCGATTCGATATGTTCAACGCCAATGACTTCTACGCGTTTGTCAATACCGCTGACATCGAGGTTTTGGATATGGGGATATTCGCCAATAATGCGACCACAGTTTTCCCACATATCTCTTAAAACAATTTTAATCCTGCTTTCTGTCCACTCCGGAAAACAATTCCTTATATTAATCCGCGCCCGATTACTAACTGATAGATGTGGTCCTAAATTTCGTGCTATAAAACCCATTAGCCCTGATGCAATGTCGATTGGTAATAATTTGAGTGTATTAATAATAACCCAAGCGACGACCCCTTCGAGTGGCCAAGTGCAAAACTTTTTGAACCATTTCGTGTTTAAATACTGTGATTTACTCTTATTGGCCATTTTCAAAAACTGAATCTAAGAGTTGCTGAATTTCACCATCATCTTCCCACATAACAGTTATTCCGATGGGTTGGCATAGATGAGCCACACTTTTGGGTATTCTTTTCATATCTTTGTATGTTGTTACTAAAATGGCATCAACCTGAGTGGCCTTTTCGTAGAGTCCACGAATTTCACTTTCTTTAAAGCGATAATGATCAGGGAAAGGAAAAAAGTCTACGATATTAAGGTTCATTTTTTCAAGCGTTTCAAGGAATTTAGTTGGTCTACCGATACCTGCAAATCCGATCACATGGTTGTTTGACAATTGTGTGCCTATTTCGTCAGGAACAAGTGACGCTCGTAATAATGGTTTATCATTTGGTAAAAGTTCTATTATTGAGGGATTAGCTTCACCTACTAATACAATGATATCAGCTCTTTTCAATCCTGAATATATTGGTTCCCGCAGAGGCCCCGCAGGTATCAGGCGACCATTTCCAAATCCATAGGGGCCGTCGATTATTATGAAAGACAGAGTTTTAACCAAACTAGTATTTTGAAAACCATCATCCATAATAACTATTTCGAAACCTGCTTTTTTAGCCGCGATAGCGCCGGCGGTTCTATTTCTGGAGACCCAGGTAGATCCTACTTCAGATAAAATTAGGGCTTCATCGCCCACTTCATAACTACTGTGTTCATCAGGGTTGACTTCAATGGGGCCTGCCGTATTTCCACCATAGCCGCGAGTCAAGAAACTAATATTATGTTTAACGCTTAATTTTCGTCCTATGGATAAGGCAATTGGTGTCTTGCCGGCACCACCACTTACAATATTTCCTATACATAAGACTGGTATATCGATTTTTGTCTTAGATTTGAGGGAGCGTTCCAAAAAACTAAAGTGTTTATACAGCTGTGCAAGCGGTTCGAGGAGTTTTGGAAGGAAACCATCGGAATGCCAGAAACTGGGTGTCTTCATTTTTATACCCCTTATCTTATGCTCTTGATAAAAGGCGTTATTGAATCAAAGACGCTCTCTAATATAGCGTCACCATTTTCTGCATATTCCTTAGCATTATTAGACAACATAGTTGCGAGTTCATTATCATTAAAAAGGTCTTCTAACAATTTAGCGAGATTTTCATTCGAATCGATTTGAAGAGCGGCTTTCGAACGTATCATCTCATCTGCTATTTCCTGGTTCTTTGACATTAAGGGGCCAAAAAAAATAGAACAATTAAAGTGAGCGGGTTCTATGGGGTTATGCCCTCCTACGGGAACTAACGATCCTGCGACAAAAACATATGGAGCAATATCAAAAAAAACAGACATTTCTCCCAAAGTATCGGCAACGTAAAGATTAGTCTCTAGAGTTATCTCTTCATTTAAGGTCCTGCGAGATACACAAAGGCCATTTGCTTCCCCAAGTCTCTGAATACTGGACCCTCGCTTTGGGTGTCTTGGTATAATTATGGTCAACAAATCCGGAAATTGAGTCTGTAGTAGCTTTTGTGTTCTAATTACCGTCAGATCTTCGCCTTCATGCGTACTTGCAGCAAGCCATATTTTTCTGGTCCCGACTTGTTTGGATATTTCTACGACCGATTTTTTGTTCAAAGCCAATTTGGTTGCAGACCGTTTTAAGTTTCCGCCAACCTCGACACAAGGGGCCCCAAGATTTATGAAGCGGTGTGCTTGCTCAGAATTGGTGGCAATCACAAGATCTAAATTCCCAAATATTGAACGGGACATTTCTTCTGTCCACTGCCATCTAGCGTATGAGCGCTTAGAAAGTCTAGCATTAACTATGATTATAGGGATATTACGATTTTTAATTTGTTGAATTTGTGTCGGCCAAAATTCGGATTCCATGATTAGAACCAAATCTGGGCTCCAATGATTGAGAAAGGTTTGAACCCATGCAGGTCGGTCCAGAGGTGCAAATTGATGAATAACACGTTGAGGTAAACGAGAGTTTAATAGCTTAGCGGAGGTTAGGGTGCCTGTGGTTAGAAGAATTGTCATAGACGAGTTTATTTTCGTTAGTTTTTCGACTAATACGAGGGCGGCTATGCTCTCCCCTACGCTCGAGGCATGGAGCCATATGAGTTTTCCTGAAGGTCGAGCAATCCGCGTTTTGCCCCTTCTTTCGTCTGCTCGAGTAGGGTCTTCTTTCCCTAACCATCCACGAATTAGAAGTGTCAGCTCTATCACGGGTGTCCCGATAGTCATTACAATTCTGTAGAGAAATTGGATCATGAAACGTCTTCGCTCTCCTCAGGCGGTATTACCGAGGCAGGTTGGATTGGTTTGTGTTTGAAATATAATTCACTCTCCTCGCTGACATTGTTGAGCTCTTCCTCTACCTTGGCGCGCCAATACTCCTCCTGATTTTTGGAAAGTGTTTTTGAAATAAAGATAGGTTTTCCAAAAATGAAAACGCCTTTAGTAAAGGGATGGGCTAGGATCATACTGTCCCATGTTTTCAGCAATACTCTTTTTTTTGTATTCCAGGCGACGGGAATAATAGGAGTAGTGCTGAGCCGAGCCGCTGTTATAGTACCCTTCGCTAATCTCATTCGCGGTCCTCTAGGTCCGTCTGGGGTGATCCCGATTGAGTGACCATTACGGAGCTCTCTTAAAAGTTTTCTTAGGCCATCAGAACCATCTTTATTCGATGACCCGGCAACCGTTTTATATCCAAGGTGGCCAATCGCACGGCCAATCAATAAACCGTCTCTATGTGATGATCGCAGTAAAGTTATGTTCTGGGAGTTGTCCCAGCCTGCGGTCATCGATAATATTCGGTTATGCCAGAAAATTAAAATTATAGGCTTGTTGTCATCTAATAGTCTTTTCGTAGCAAAAGGTATCTTTTTGTCCCAACGAATTGAGTGGGCTAATAATCTAATTAGAAATGCTATTAACCAGCTTCCTATTTTTTGGATTGATTTGTTCTGCCTTAGTAATTTCCACATCTTAGAACATTAACTTTTCATGTTCTGATTATCGAAAGGGATCTTATGATTAGTTTTAGAAAATTGTATTTCATACAGTTTAGCATAAGCGCCATTAAGTTGAAGTAATTCCTCATGGTTCCCTGATTCAGCTATACGCCCTTCGTCAATAACATGTATTAAATCTGCCGATTGAATTGTTGATAGTCTGTGAGCAACTACTATCGTTGTTCTGTTTTGCATCAAGTTTGACAGAGCCTCTTGAACTGCTCTTTCAGACTTGGTGTCCAGTGATGATGTGGCCTCATCAAGAAGCAGTATAGGCGCATTTTTTAACATGGCTCTGGCGATTGCAATTCGCTGACGTTGCCCCCCTGATAGCTTGACACCATTCTCTCCAATCATAGTGGAGTATCCATCGGGCAGTTCCATTATAAAATCATGAGCTGCCGCGTGGTTGGCGGCTTTTTGTATCTCTGGTAGAGCTGCTTCTTTGGTTCCATAAGCTATGTTTTCTTTGATAGTATCATTGAAGAGTGTTACGTCCTGACTCACAAGAGCCAGGTTTGATCTCAAAGAAGACATTGTTATTTTTCTTATATCAGTGCCGTCGAGGGTAATTGTTCCTGAAGCTGGATCAAAAAATCGGCAAATTAAATTTAATATCGTCGTCTTTCCCGCGCCGGAGTGCCCAACCAAAGCTACGGTTTGTCCCTTTTTAATTGTGAGCGAGATCTTGTCTATTAAAGGTACATTTTCTAGGTATGAAAAACTTATATTTTCAAAAATTATATTCCCTTTTGCTTCGTCGATCCTAAGCGCGTTGGGTTGGTCCACAATCTTTGGATGCACATCTAAAATCTTAAAAACTCTTTCAGTTGCAGCTAGGCCCTCCTGTAACTGTGCGTTTAAATTCACTAACTTTTTCACAGGGTCATATGCTAGCAGTAAAGCAGTTACAAACGAGAAGAAAGTACCAGTGGATCGTGTCCCCTCAATAACCTGCCAGCCTCCGTAGCAAATAACTATAACTATAGCTGTTCCGCCAAGGGTTTCCATTATTGGATAGGCGGCAGCTTTAGTGCGAGCGGCCCGAAATACTAGTTTGAAAACTTTTTCTATCAGAGTACTCGCCCGAGATTTTTCGTAATCTTCCATTCCGGCAGCTTTAACATGCCGAATTCCTGTAAATGTCTCATTTAACAATGTGGTAAACTGTCCAATTTCATTTTGAGTATTAGCAGAAACTTTTCGTATCTTTTTCCCTATCTTCACTAGTGGAAGAATGGCAGTCGGGAATGCAAAAAATGATGCTAATGTTAATAACCAGTCTTGATAAAACATAACCCCAATTAAAAAAATTAAAGTTAGGCTATCTCGACCGATTGCTGTGATGACGCCGGCAACTGTACCGCGCATTTTTTCTACATCGTTAATAAAGTGGGCTATTAATGCACCACTGGAATGATTGTGAAAAAATGATAGATCTCCATTTACAAGGTGGCCGAACATACTTTTCTGAAGATCTGCCAAAATCCGTTGTCCAACAAAACTCATGATTACGGTTTGCCCATAGGTAGCTAATCCTTTTGCGACAAATAAACTCATAACTATAGAGGCTGCAAAATAAAGGCTTTGTTTACTTTTAGCAGTAAAAACGTCGTCGAGAATTGTTTCCATCAGAAAAGCAAGGCCTGCAGTTGTCCCGGCTACTACCATCATCAGCGATAATGCAATGATTAGCCAACTAACATGCTTCCGAACATGCTCTATAAAGAGCCGTTTAATAAGTATTTTTGTTGTCGCAGGCTTTATATTGTTTGGATTGGTACTCAATAAAAAGTGCCTCCCAAAAATAGCATTTATTTTTTATGTCAGCATGACACGATTGGATAACGGTCGTGTATATAGCACAACAAACACAATTAGTCTCCAGGACCAGCGACAGTCATTCCGTCAATACGCACCGTTGGTGCGTCGGTTCCCCGTTTGAATTCGAGGTCATTTGCAGGAATTAATTGGGAGAACATATCCTTTAGGTTTCCCGCTACAGTTATGTCACTGACCGGATATGTTATCTCGCCATTGTCGATCCAGAATCCACCAGCGCCTCGGCTATAATCACCAGTAACCATGTTTACGCTCATTCCCATTAATTCAGTTACATATAGTCCGCTTTTGATATTATGCATAAGACTTACTGGAGAAATTTCACCTGCGTCTAAATATAAATTAGTTGGGCTCGGGCTGGGAGCTCCTCCTGTCGAGCGTGCTGCGTGTCCGGTGGAAATTAATCCTAATTGGTCTGCGGTTGCTAAGTCTAAGAACCAGGATTTTACATAGCCATCGTCAATAATTGCATATTTTTGATTGGGTAAACCCTCGCCATCAAATGGTTTTGATCTAAGTCCCCGTGCCCTGTGTGGATCGTCTAAAATGCGAACCCTCGATTGAAAAATCTGTTTTCCCATTGCATCTTTAAGAAAGCTTGTACCTCGAGCGATTGAGCTACCATTCAATGCACTGGCTACATGTCCAACTAAACTGCCACTGACCCTTGGGTCGTATATGACCGGTATAGAGGCGCTTCCGGGCTTTTTGGGGTTGAGTCTTCTTACCGCCCGTTCTCCTGCTATTTGGCCAACCGTCTTTGGATTAGTCAGATCAGTCTCAAAAACAGTTGACGAGTACTCGTAGTCTCTCTCCATATTTTGACCTTCTCCTGCTAGAACAACAGCACTTAAGCTGTGTCCTGAGCGTCGATATGTCCCTTTGAAACCGTTACTCGTCGCAAGCATTATGGTGGTATCGGACCAGGCGGCTTCGCCACCCTCTGAATTAGTCACTCCAGTTACGGCTAAAGCAGATTCCTCTGCTAAAGAAGCCCGTTCTATTAATTTCTCGGCGGAAGGTTCCGATGGATCAAATAACTCTATTTTAGGATTGGAGGTAGTGATCTCTGAGGCATTAGCAATTCGCGCATAAGGATCTTCTGGCGCCACTTTTGCCATAGATACAACCCGATCAATAAGTATATCTAACGACTCAGGTTTCATATCGGTTGTCGAGACAGTCGCATTTCTTTTTCCAACAAATACCCGTAGACCCAAATCTTTATCTTCGGACCGCTCAATCGACTCAGGTTTACCCAACCTTTGTGCAACTGAAAGCGAGCGATTCTCAACGAACATAGCATCTGCTGAGTCGGCACCAGAACTTTTTGCTTTACTAATCAATTGTTCCAGAAGGTCACATGGTGTCGTTTTTATCATTAGAACTCCGTGTCTTATTAGCGATGATAAATCCGCTATTGGGCATTTGGGCCTTTGTATTAGAAAACTTCGCAAGATCATATATTTATATTTGATTTTTTAGACGTTATACCACCGATTATCAATCTTTGTTGCGCTTCCAAATAGGGTTTCCTGTCCCAGGCAATCCGTATTTAGACCACTTCTCTGAGACAAGATTGATGATCTCCTTATCCATAGAGATTTCTTTACCCCATTCTCTTTTTGTTTCAGGAGGCCATTTGTTAGTCGCATCTAATCCAATTTTACTTCCGAGACTGGCATCTGTGGAGGCGAAATCCAAATAATCTATAGGGGTATTTTCAATAACAGTAATGTCTCTTGCAGGATCCATTTTTGTGGAAATAGCCCATACTACCTCTTTCCAGTCTCTAGCATTGATATCGTCGTCTACGACAATTATCCATTTTGTATACATAAATTGCCTTAGATATGACCAAGCCCCCATCATTACCCTTTTTGCATGCCCTGGATAAGCCTTTCGCATTGAAATTACAGCGACCCTGTAAGAACATCCCTCGGGCGGCAACCAAAAATCGATAATTTCGGGAAATTGTTGTTGAAGAAGGGGGATAAAAACTTCATTTAATGCCTCTCCAAGTATAGATGGTTCGTCGGGAGGCCTTCCAGTGAAAGTTGTTAGGTAAATAGGTTCTCTTCGCATAGTGATTGCGCTGATTTTAAATACTGGGAAGGGTTCTATCGAGTTATAATAGCCCGTATGGTCTCCATATGGGCCTTCGTCTTCATATTGTTCTAGAGAGACGTGACCCTCAATAACAATTTCTGCTTGTGCGGGTACTTTTAACGGTACGGTTTTACAATCGACTAATTCCACTCTTTTGCCGCGCAATAAACCAGCAAATTGATATTCACTAAGGGTGTCGGGCACTGGCGTAACTGAAGCCAGGATGGTGCCGGGGTCTGCTCCTAGCACCGCGGCTACTGGAAGGGGCTCACTCTTTTTCTCTTTCCATCTAGCATGGTGTTGAGCTCCACCTCGATGCTTTAGCCATCTCATCAAAGTAGTATCTTCGCCTATAACCTGCATACGGTAGATCCCAAGATTAAAGTTATCTTCACGCTTTTCTGTTGGTCCTTGCGTCACTACCAAGGGCCAAGTTATTAAAGGGGCTGGCTCACCCGGCCAACATGTCTGGATCGGCAGGCTAGCGAGATCAATGTCGTCACCTTGCAGAATGATTTCTTGGCAAGGTGCGGAAGTGACTGTTCTTGGTTTCATCGCCACGACCGTTTTCAGCAATGGCATCATTGCTATTGCTTCACGCCATCCGCCTGGTGGCTCTGGCTGTCGCAAAAAAGCAAGCGTTTCGCCGATTTTTCTCAGGTCAGCGGGTTCACGGTCCATTCCCCACGCGACGCGTTCTACTGTTCCAAATAGATTTGCCAAAACCGACATCTCATATGATTGTCCATTTGATCCGATAACGTTCTCAAATAATACAGCAGGTCCTTGTTCAGACAGTAATCGAGTTTGAATCTCTGTCATCTCTAGATAGGGTGAGACCGGTTCTGATACACGGACAAGACTGGATTTGTTTTCCAGATACGAAATAAATTCTCTCAATGAAGCGTATGGCATGATACCCTATCTGTAATTTTCAAAACTGAGTTCGATATATACTCATAAAATAGTGGTGAATTCGAGCAGTAAAGCGTTAGTGGAGTTATTTGTTATGCAGTTTAACTGGCAACCTGATGAGATTGATCTATCGACAGTTAAGGCTTGGCTAGCTGATTGGCAACCTTGTGTTCAAGGACTCGATTTTGAAAAAGCCCAATCTCTTTTTGTAAAAAATACAGCCTCGTTTGGCACACATATGGATGTTGTAGAGGGGATAGATGCATTAGAAGAAAATCAATGGCGCAATGTCTGGCCAAATATCGAAGAATTTGAATGGGACTTTGATAATATCAAGATAGGTGTGAGCGCGGATAGATTGATGGCATTTCTGATTACCACTTGGACTTCCAAAGGTTTTGATGAAGAGGCGAACTCTTTTGATAGACCGGGTAGAACTACGGTCATTTTATCTCGTACTAGCAACGATGCCCCCTGGCTGGGCGTTCATACCCACTTCTCTTTACACCCTGGTACCCCTTATCGCACATTTGGAAAAAATAATTAAAAATGCTGGATCATATGATCTGAGGATCTAGAAGGAAACAGGATCAGATTTCATTTATCTGTAATGAGAATGTTAAAGCTTGATTGAAGGCCTCCGCATTTTTTCTTATGTCTCTCAGTGTCATGCCGGGTTTATAGAGTGCGGAACCTAGTCCAAAACCGATAGCCCCAGCTTTCAGATAATCATTCATTTTTTCTGGTGTGATGCCGCCAACTGGCAAGATAGGGACAGTTGAGGGGAGCACGGCTTTCATTGCTTTTAGAACACTTGGCGGGATTCCTTCTGCTGGAAATAATTTGAGGGCATCCGCTCCAGCCTCTATCATCGCGAACGCTTCGGATGGTGTGGCAATACCTGGAATAGCTATTAAGCCTCTATCTTTAGCTGCTTTGACAACTATACCATTTCCATTCGGCATAACGACTAATTTTGCTCCCGCTTCTGCTATCGATCTAATAGATGCCTCGTCAAGGACTGTTCCTGCTCCAATAATGGCATGATTTTCAAAATAGTGGGTTAATAACTCTATGCTCCTAATTGGGTCGGGAGAGTTTAAGGGAATTTCAATTATCTTAAAGTCTTTTTCAATTAGAATTTCGGCAACATCAACGACTTCAGTAGGTTTGATCCCTCTTAATATCGCTATCAGAGGATGCTTTTCTATAGCTGAAAAGAAAGTTGTCATGATACATTTCTTTCAATTTTTTTCATCAGTTTGAAATGTCCATTGGCAATAATATCTGGTGTAAGTATCTTTGGATCAAAACCTTTTTCGAGTAATGTTGTATGATAGAGGTTTGTGAGTTGTCCATGTCCAATAAGATATACTTTCCTAAAACGGGCACCAGCTAATGCTGCCTCTAGCTCGTGACCAATGAGTAAGCCAGAGAGGAAAGCACCTGCGGTAGCTCTTGTTAGCTGATTGAAAAGGCCTTTTGCCCTGACGGCGAATAATTGGTTAAGAATATTGTTGGTTGATGCAGAGAACTCGATGCCTTCTATAAATGCTTTTTCATCCCATGAATTGGGGTCTATCATTGCCCCTACAATAGTATGCGATTTTATTGCTTCAAATAGTTCGCCCGTGATGTAGGTACTGAAGTCTGTTACATCCTCTCCCACTACTGTTGCCCATTTGCTGTGACTACCTGGTAAGCAAATCGTTATTTTTTCTGAGTTGATAGTGGATAAAGCGCCAAGAATTTGAACTTCCTCGCCGCGCATCACATCGGGTAGACCGGCGCTGTTTGTATAGGATAACCCTGGCGTTAACCAAACTATTCTGCCGCTCCGCAGTCTTATAGGTGTTAAATTATTTGCGATTGTTAGAACATTTGTTGGGCAAGGGAGATATGGTGCTTCTTTCCAACCTTGTCTGCTGCCGGCCATACCCGAAATTGTGATTGGTACATCCGCATATTCGTGAAGCCAATCCTGAGTGGCCTTCATGAACGTATCTTCAAATTTTCTATTTTTTATGGCAGTTATGCCTGCTGAAAAATCCCGTTTTTCTATTATCTTGGCGTTGGGTCCTAGCCTATAAACACGCAGATTGCTTGTTCCCCAATCGCAAGCAATGCCGACGGTATCGTCCTTCATCGTACTTTTCTTTATCCATAATATTTATCTTCAGTATAACGCTAATTACTTATAGGATAAAACGAAAATCAATTTTAATTGACTTTATGAACTATCGGGCTGACTTGACATAAACAGAAAGCCTAGTGATGCTGGTCGGAAAGTTAAGCTGATTTGAGAAGAAATAGAAGAGTCAGAAGTATTAAAAAATGGGAGAGAAAGTTCATGAAATTACTTCGTTATGGGCAGATAGGATCTGAAAAACCAGGTGTTTTAGGTAATGATGGTGAAATCAGGGATCTCTCTGGTCTTATTACTGATATAGATGCTTCAGTTTTAAGTGATCAAGCTTTGCAGAAGTTGCGCGATGCAGACCTTTCCAAATTACCGGTTGTATCAGGCAACCCGCGAATTGGTGCATGTGTGGGTAACATAGGTAAAATGATATGCATTGGTTTGAATTATTCTGACCATGCCGCTGAAACGGGGGCCACGCCGCCGCCAGAACCAATAATTTTTATGAAGGTAAATTCTGCTATTTGTGGGCCTAACGATGATGTCAGAATACCAAAAACTTCTGAAAAGACAGATTGGGAAGTAGAGTTAGGATTTGTGATTGGAAAAAAAGCTAAATATGTTTCCGAGACAGAAGCCATGGATCATGTTGCCGGCTATTGTATTGTAAACGATGTTTCGGAACGCTCCTTTCAAGCTGAAAGATCGGGGCAATGGACGAAAGGTAAAAGTTGCGACACATTTGGTCCAACGGGTCCGTGGATGGTAACACGAGACGAGATCTCTGATCCTCAAAATCTAAAAATGACTCTCGATGTGAATGGCAAACGGTATCAGGACGGCAGTACTAACACGATGATTTTTGGAGTTAAATTTTTAGTACATTACTTGTCTCAGTTTTTTACCCTTCATCCTGGTGATGTCGTTTCCACAGGAACCCCTCCGGGTGTTGGGTTGGGTGTAAAGCCAAATCCTGTATTTCTAAAACCCGGTGATGAAATGCATTTGTCAATCGAAGGTCTCGGGGAGCAACGCCAGAAATGTATAGCAGACTAAGGGATTAACTTTTCCGTAAAGTTCTTTTTTTGCGACGGATAGGAAATCCAGGAGTTGGTGATGGGTTTGAATTTAAATGTAAACGATTGTCTGCCAGACGATATAGATGATGCGATTTTACTTGGGAGAGCGTGGGTGCCTGGGCATGTTTCGGGGCCATCACCAATTATTATTCGTGAAGGAAGAGTATTCGATTTATCTAACGAAGTTACTACCGTCTCTGAACTTTTAAACGCAGAAGCTCATCTAGACATCATTGAAGGTATTAGTGGAGAGGATATAGGAAGTTTATGGGAAATTCTCAGTAATACAGATCATAGTCAGCAAAAAGAAGAGCTTCCTTATTTCCTTGCTCCGGTTGACCTTCAAGCGATTAAAGCCTGCGGGGTCACCTTTGCGCAGAGCATGTTAGAAAGGGTTATAGAGGAGAGGGCCGATGGAGACCCCGGAGCGGCCGAACGTATCAGAGAAGAAATTAGAAATATGATTGGATTAAATCTATCTGATATAATCCCAGGATCGGCTGAAGCTGCGCAGTTAAAGAGTGTTCTTGTTGGCAAAGGTATGTGGTCGCAATATCTGGAAGTTGGGATTGGGCCGGATGCAGAAGTGTTTACTAAAGCCCAGCCGATGTCTGCAGTTGGTATTGGCGCCGAGGTTGGTCTTTTATCTAAGTCAGAGTGGAACAACCCCGAGCCAGAAATAACTTTAATCGTAAATAGTCATGCCACAATCGTTGGAGCTACACTGGGTAATGATGTAAATCTTCGTGATATTGAGGGTCGTAGCGCATTGTTGTTAGGAAAAGCGAAAGATAATAATGCATCAGCCGCTATTGGGCCATTTATACGCCTTTTTGATAAAAAATTTACTTTAAGCGACGTTAGATTAGCCGAGTTATCATTGACTGTGACAGGACTGGATCAATTCACTTTGCGGGGAAGAAGTTCCATGTCTCAAATTAGTAGAGATGTTGAAGATCTAGTTTCGGAAACAATAGGCCAACATCATCAATATCCAGATGGTTTGTGCCTGATGACGGGTACATTATTTGCTCCTAGCGAAGATAGGGATAAATCTGGCGGGGGTTTTACACATAAAGTTGGTGATGTCGTGCGTATTTCGACACCAAAGCTTGGAGCGCTGGTGAACAGAGTAAATCATTCGGAAAAAGTGAAGCCATGGACATTTGGGGTCGGCGCCCTGATGCAAAATCTGGCGGCTCGCCGATTACTTAAAATTAGATAGATGTTTTTACAAGCTCTTAGCTTGATCTCTTAGAATAAACTTTTGTATTTTACCAGTTGAAGTTTTGGGTAATTCTGTAAAGACAACACGTGTTGGCGCTTTAAAGTGAGCCATATTCTGCCGGCAAAATGCAATTAGGTTTTCTTCTGTCTCAATTTCATCTGGCTTAAGGCAAACAAATGCGCAGGGCGTCTCTCCCCATTTTTCACTCGGTTTAGCAACCACAGCTGCTTCTAGAACAGCTGGATGTTTGAACAATACATCCTCCACTTCTATAGTGCTTATATTTTCACCTCCGGATATTATGATGTCTTTTGACCTATCTTTAAGCTCAATATATCCGGTATCATGGATAACCCCAAGGTCTCCGGTATGAAACCAGTCTCCTTTGAAAGCCTCTTTGGTCGCAGTAGGGTTTTTTAAATAACCTTTCATTACAACATTTCCACGCATAAAAACTTCCCCGATAGTTTTCCCATCAGCGGGCACTTTTTCTAGAGTTTCAGGATCAGCAACCATTAATCCTTCAAGTACGGGGTATCTCACTCCCTGTCGTGCTTTGAGTGATGCTTGTTGTGATTTTGATAGCTCATTCCATTCGTCATGCCACTCACAAACCGTCACAGGGCCGTAGACTTCGGTTAAACCATATACGTGTGTAACATTTATCTTCTGGTGTTCCATTTTTTCTATCACAGCCGCAGGTGGTGCGGCTCCTGCGGTCATCATTGCCAGTTCGTGTTCCCAAGTTCTTGTGGATTTAATATCTGCATTTATTAGCATGTTCATAACAATAGGCGCGCCGCACATATGACTGATTTTATGATCTGCTATTGCGTCATAGATTGGCTTAGCTTCTATCTTTCTAAGACATACATGGGTACCTCCGAGCATAGTAATCGTCCATGGGAAACACCAGCCATTGCAATGAAACATTGGTAACGTCCAAAGATATATGGGGTGTTTCTTCATGCCCCAAACAAGGCTATTTCCTATAGAGTTCAAATAAGCTCCGCGATGATGATAGACTACACCTTTTGGGTTTCCAGTGGTTCCAGATGTGTAATTCAAGGCCAATGCGTCCCATTCATCATTGGGCATCACTGGTTTAAAGTCGTTATCTGTATCATTTATAAAGTCTTCGTACTCTATAGACCCAGAAAGTTTTTGATTGGTGGTGTTAGGGTCATTATAGTCGACGATCAGAATTTCAGTATTTATTATCTTTAACACTTCACTTATGACGCTCGAATATTCCGTATCAACAATTAATATCTTTGTTTCTGCATGCTCTAGAATAAATGCTATAGTAGGTGCATCCAAACGAGTATTTAATGCATTTATAACGGCACCGGTCATCGGAATACCAAAAGTCGCCTCGAATGACGGTGGGACATTAGGAGCCATAATCGAAACAGTATCTCCTATACCAATACCTCTTTTTTTTAGAGCGGATGCTAGATTAAGGCACCTTTGGTAGGTCTCCTCCCATGTGAATACCTTATCACCGTAAATTACCGAAGGACGAGTCGGAAACGTCCTGGCGCATCGACCAATGAAGGATAGGGGTGTCAATGGAATATAGTTAGCAGAGTTTTTATCAAGATCAGTGTCAAATGGATGACCAGACATTATTTTTCCCTTCCACAGGCCATTGAAATCAAACTGTAACAAACCTATCCCTAACGGTTAGAACAGGCAATGGCGACATTTATCCTTTTTCATGGCACACGGGATAATATTTGCCTCCTGACATTGGAAAAGGAACTCCTGTTGTTCCGGGAAAACTGATCGGCAGCCCCTCTTTTGATCGAACCCCTAAAAATCCAAAAGCCTGCGCTTCAATGGCATCACCCGTCCAGCCAATTAAATCTCCCGATACAACGTTTATAGACAACTTGCTGTCAAGCTGAGACATGATTGCGTTGTTGTGACGTCCGCCTCCAACTACTATGCAAGTCTTGGATGGTTTAGGGAGATTTTCAATTCCCCTGATGATAGCCGAAACTGTAAAGGCTGTTAGCAGAGCTGCTCCATTCTGGAGTGTTTCGCCCTCTAAAGTCGAAGTAACAAATAATTTGAATGTATCGCGGTCAAGTGATTTTGGTGCTGGAGCATCGAAGAATGGGTGCGACATCAACTCTTTCAATTTATTCTTATTGACGTATCCGGATAATGCGATCTTTCCATCGACATCATAAAAAAAATTTCCATGGGTCGAGACCCAGTCATCAATGAGTGCATTGCCCGGACCTGTGTCAAAGCCAATTAATTTATCCACGTGTTCGTCAACCCACGTTATGTTTGCTACACCCCCGATATTTAAAATTACTATCGGCAACTCCATATCTTTTGTAAGGAGATGATGGAAAATGGGAACCAGGGGCGCGCCTTGTCCTCCAGCCTTTACGTCGTCAGATCTAAAATCGTTTATTACGTCGATGCCTGTTGTTTGGGCCAGCAATTCCCCATCGCCTATTTGCCACGTGAATTTCTCTTCAGGTTTATGAATTATCGTATGCCCATGAAACCCTATCAAATCAATTTGATTAGGAGGGATTGATAAATCATTTAGTAATTCATTCACAGCGTCGGCATGTTTAAGCGTGAGCTGCTCCTCAATAAGATTTGACTTGCGATAGTCGCCATGGACTAGGTTTTGAAGTTCATTCCTAAATGCAGGCTCATAAGGCATAGTAAGATGAGGGCCGGGGTTAAATATAGAGGATCCATCGGTTTCTATTAACGCGGCATCAACCCCGTCCATAGATGTGCCGCTCATCAGTCCTATAGCTTTCCATAATCTTGATTGCATAGTTTTTGATAGACTTTGGATAGAGGTTCGTCAATAAATGCTGATATTGAGACATTTTTAAGCGTGTGGTAAAGCCACAGTTGAATAATTTATCAAATTCTAAAACGTAGAGAATAACTAAATGCCAAAATATGAATCGCAGTTTATGCAGTTGATGCATGACCGAAATTTTATACATCAAGTAACCGATGAAACTGAACTTGATGCGATGATGGATCGTGGTCGAGTAACTGCTTATATTGGCTTTGATTGTACTGCTGATAGCCTTCATGTGGGAAGCTTAGTGCAGATTATGATGCTACGCCATCTGCAAAAATGTGGGCATCGGCCCATAGTTTTAATGGGAGGGGGAACAACCAAAGTTGGAGACCCGTCAGGTAAAGATGATGCCCGACAACTATTAAGCGATGAAAATATCAAACATAATAAAGAAGGCATCAGAAAAATATTTGAGAAGTATTTGGTTTTTGGTGACGGTCCGACGGATGCATTAATGGTTGATAATGATGAATGGCTTTCCAATCTAGAGTACATTAGGTTTCTGCGAGAATATGGACGCCATTTTTCCGTCAATCGTATGTTGTCTTTTGATAGTGTTAAACTTCGGTTAGATAGAGAACAACCACTTTCATTCTTGGAATTTAATTATATGATTCTGCAAGCCTATGACTTTCTGGAGCTTCAAAGGCGGCATAATTGTATTCTTCAGATGGGCGGTTCCGATCAATGGGGTAATATTATCAACGGAGTTGAATTGGTCCGGCGAGTAGACCAAAAATCGATATTTGGTTTAACAACCCCGTTGGTAACAACTGCATCTGGCGAAAAGATGGGGAAATCAGCAAGTGGGGCGATTTGGCTTAATTCTGATAGGCTCAGTCCGTATGAGTTTTGGCAATTTTGGAGAAATACGGAAGATGGAGATGTCGGTCGATTCCTTAGATTATTTACTGAAATACCGTTGGATGAGATAACTAAATTAGAAATGCTAAAAGGAAGTGAATTAAATGAGGCCAAAAAGATTTTAGCATCCGAAATCACAAAACTGTGTCATGGTTTAAATGCCTCTGAATCTGCGGCAAGTACGGCTCAGAAGATCTTTGAGGAAGGTCTTTTAGGCGCTGATTTGCCTACCATCCTAATCGACACTAAACAACTTGAACAAGGTCTTTGGATAATTGAAGCATTGAAACAAGCTGAATTCATTAAATCCAACGGTGAGGGCCGCCGCCTGATAAATAATGGTGGGGTCAGATTGAATGATGTAGTAGTTGTTGATCCAGACCAAAAAATTCTGATTTCTGACGCTAACTCGGACGGAGTGATTAAGTTATCTTCTGGCAAAAAGCGTCATGCACTATTAAAAGCAAATTGATATAAGCTTTACTGTAGAGTCTTGCTTGTTGCCTTTATAAATGTTCGTAAAAACCCTGGTGTCAAAGCCGTTAATGGATTCACGGTTACTAAAGGGTCTTCCAAGCTTTTACTTATAAAATATTCAGCTGCAAGCAACCCTTCCTTTTCTCCCCCGGTTAAGATCCTTCCGAGTATAGGTATTTTATCTATCAGCCTATTTAATCCATAGGCAGGAACCATCATACCGGTTATGCTAGCCTCCTTATCTTCCCTCATAATCGTTCCCGTAGCAGAGACCCCCAAGGATGCGCCGTACGCAAGCGAGTCGGTTATAATGATTTTTTCGTCTGTAAACGTCGCTTCGGCATTTAGGTGTTCAAATTGAATACCCTTTCCACGAAGTGTATCTAAGAGACCAATTAAGGATGCAGAACTCAATATCTGCGTAAATAAAGGGGCGTCTTTTAGCCCAAAGTCCTTTATGGAGATTTGGGTAGATGTTTTTTCTACATTATTATTATCTAATATCTCCCCTGTAATGAACATTTCTCCTCCAATAACGGAATCGGTAATATCAAAGCCCTTGAGAATACGACCTGCACTATCGGATTTGAAAGTAAATTTTCTTATCTTATTCTGTTTCCAAGATTTAATATTAACAGGTCTTTGATCGACATACCCTGTCATCTGGATTGTCGAACTTGAATCTGACTTCATCGCAAATGTGACATTTTTTATAGAAGGGAGCTCCCATAAAAAAACTTGATCAAAATTTGCGCTTACAGAAACAATTGTTTCAGCGCTGTTTTGGTAGGCGTTATTTTTCGGAATGAATTGGTTTAGATTAATATTCTTTCCGCGCAAGGTAGCATGGTAATGGTCTTTATTTTTGGGTTGGATAATCCCCCGTATTTTACTTTCTCCAATTGAGAGTTTATCGATAATTATCTTATCTAAACGGCTACTCCTTTTATCAAAATATGCCTGAGCATCGAGGCTTAGGTCGGCGGCGACTAAATTGATAGTATTCATTCGTATGAGCTTATTGTTCCGAATGTCAGCTTCTAGATGCAGTCGCCCTGCAGATCCGCTCGGTTTTTTCCAATTAAGTTGAGGTATTGATATTTGTGCATTGATTAAATCGACCACTGCATTTACTTTTGAAACCCCTTCGGAGAGGCTTTCAATTTTAGCCTCAACTGAAATTATTCCATCAAGTTCTAATGGTATCGTTAGCCCAAGTTTTTTTAAATCCGAAGGCGTTAAATTCAATGAGAACTCTTTTGTTCCTAAATTTTTTTCATGAGAACTGAAGAGCTTTTTTTGTTTAAAGGTAAAAGTATCTCCGTTAAGGATGCTAGTGCCCAAAATTACTATTTTATCCTGATCTACATTTATCTTTAGTTCTCCGTTATTAAAATCATTTCCGATAAGGATATCTGGTAGATTTGCGTTTTTTATTTTTGCTGAGGCGTTAAATGGGATGTCTTTAGTTGTATTCTCCATGTCTAATGGAAAAGAAAACTTGGCTCGCAAAGTAGTTGTGCCTGTTAAACCTTGTGGTATTGAGTCGATATTCTCTATCTCTGCAATGGTTTTATCCTGCAGTATTTGGCGGAGCGATTTGACGGAGCCTTTTACCATTAAGTCAACATCAGCCTGGAACTCATTTGTGTCATCCGGGTAAATTTTCAATGCTGATCCACCCAAATTAACATCATGCATAACACCGTTTTTTAATTGTATGCTGAGTTTATTATTGGAAAAATGGGCGCTTCCAGACATTTCTATGGCCGCCGTTGATGGTTTAAAAAAGTGAACCTTCAAATCATTAAATTTGAAATCAGCAACGCTTTCCAACACATCAAATTCTAGTAGATCGTCTGAATCAGATGAGCCTTTAATATCTAAAGTCAAATCAGATAGGGTACCATGTGTTATATTATTAGATATCCATTGCTGTACTTTTGGTGCATAGGGTTTAGGCCATAAACTTTTTAAATCTCGAATTGTTAATGCAGGTGCAGACAATTTCAAAGTGCCAATATTCTTATCAGTATGAACATCGTAGTTTATGGTTGCAGAAAAATTAAGTTGGTTCGCTTCAATATTCAATTTACCATTAATTGGCGTTGGTTGATCCGTGTCATAAGTTATTCCAGCATTAAGTTTTTCAAAAACTACTGGATTAGAAAATAAATCTTTATGATATATTTTTCCGTTAAGAGCATTTATCAAAGTCGAAAAATGGGTTCTGTGATTATGAGGGTCCCAACTAAATTTTAGTGTTCCGGTTAAGCTTGTTTCGATGCCAATCCCTTGTTTCAAAACGGGAATAAACTCTTTTACTACAGTGGTTGGGATGTTTTTAAATTCCCCTTCTCCAGTTATTTCATCCTGCGTTTTTCGACGTTGTAATGATAGGCTGAAATGGGAGTCATTGGTTGTGCTGTCGAGTTTTGACCTAAGATTGATTTCCATGCCCGTGTCTGTTTTTGAGAAATTTGCATTGAATTCCTTTAATTCAAGTAATGAATTGAAGGTTTTTTCGTATAAAGAAATTTCTGAATTTCTAAATTCGATGGATTTTATTTTGGGAAAATGCCGAATATTTTCACTAGAGAAAAAGGCCCTTTTTACCGCGTCAGTAATTAATGCGTTGGCGTTTTTGTGGAACTTAATTGGCGAGATGTCATGATTAACATCTATTTTTGTTTTGATAAGGGTAATGTGATTGGCCGTTAGCTTCATTCGTAACAAATCAGGGGCATGCAATCCCATTATTATTTGGGGAGAATTTAGAGATAAACCTAAACTGTCGGATGTTAGTTGTGTTTCCTTTAATGTCACGTCAAATATATTGGTATTCCATCCTTTCCACTGAAATACTGGTTCCCCTATTTTTAATTTGTATGATTGATCGCCTGAGGTCAGGGCTTTGACAAGTTGGGGTTTGATAAACCCCAAGGAAATTGGCCCAGAATTCAGACGCCATGCTAAAGCAATGGAGAAAATTAGAATGCCGCAGAGTAATATTCCAAATATTTCAAAAACTATTTTGACAAATCTACGCATCATCCAGATGTTTCCAATTATCTCTATTATGGGGTTACCACATGGATAACAAAAGCGCGACAAACAAATTAACGAGTATCATTTTTACATTGATCTACCAAGCGGTTGCGAATAATTTCAGTTTATAGAAAACATAATCGGTATTGTAGGAGTGTATGATGTCGTTAACAATTGGAGATAAGGCCCCAGACTTTACAGTTGCCACAGATGGTGGTGGTACTTTCTGTTTATCGGAAATGATGGGACATAATGTAATCATTTACTTTTATCCTAAAGATGATACGCCTGGTTGTACGAAAGAGGCGTGTGAATTCAGGGATAGTCTCCCGGATTTCTCAAAAACGTCTTCAAAAATAATTGGAATTTCAAAAGACACAGTGGCCAAACATGATAAGTTTAAGTCGAAGTATGAATTACCATTTACGTTAGGAGCTGACCTGGAAGGTGATGTTTGTGAGGCTTATGGTACATGGGTAGAAAAATCGATGTATGGCCGTCAATATATGGGTATCGAGCGCGCGACGTTTTTAGTAGATAAAGAGGGGGTACTTCAGGGAATTTGGCGGAAAGTTAAGGTTAAAGGGCACGTGGAAGAGGTTCTGGGTGCAGTCCAAAACCTCTAAATAAAAGATGAGTTTTTGGAGTTAAACCTTATAGACTTCATCGGGATCATAAGCTTTTGTTAGTTCTTTTTGATCTAAAGTTATATTTTCTGGATCTTTTATTGGTCCTTTAGGAACAGATCGATAGAAACAGGAGCGATATCCAAGATGGCACGCTCCCCCAGTTTGTTGTACGGTGAGGCAAATAACATCCTGATCACAGTCGGTGAGTATTTCAACGACACTTTGAATATTTCCGCTCGTCTCGCCTTTCTTCCATAATTTTTTGCGCGACCGGCTCCAAAAATGGGCTACCCCTGTTTCTATAGTTAATGAAAGTGCCGTGGCATTCATAAAGGCAAACATTAATGTAACACCGGTTTCATATTCAGAGACGATGCATGGTATTAAACCGTTTTCATCGAACTTTGGACAAAATATATTTCCTTTTTCAATATCGTGTTTGGATCCGCGAGTAGCGAATTTTTTTGTGTTTCGATTTGATTGATTAATCATTTAACTTGTCCTAAGGGATTGTCCAAATATCAAGTATCATGATAGCAAAGATATGATAGATCAGTGTATTTAAAAAATACTCGATGTTTAAAAGGGACTGTTTGTATTTAATTTGCGGTAATAGATAAACCAAGACATAACGTCAAAAACAATTATGTACAAAGTTTATTAACTTATTTCTTGGTTTATTTCTATGAAGTTCATTGATGGGTCGTAAGTATAGACTTGATGCATTCCAGCCATAGCGTAGGTGCCCGCGTCAGAGTATAAGTGACCGACTTTGTCCATTTTGTCCATTACTGCTTTGACGTCTGGAACTGTAATCGCGACGTGACCTCCAAAAGTTGGGTTATGCATAAAACCATTATCTGTATGGAAAGTAGGCATGCCACGGACTAGGTGAAGACCTCTATTTTCGGGGCCAAAGACTACGAGAGAGTCTTCTGATCTATCAAAGTCGCCAACTTCGTCGGCTCCCGGTGTATGAAAAACGTCCTTTTTCATGCCAATCAGAGTTTCGTAAAAGGAAGCTGTTTTTTTTATGTCGTGAGCTTGACGATTTACGTGATGAATGTACCAGTTACCGGGCTCATTTCGAACTGGATGATCCTGATCAGCTAAAGGTCCCTGACCCCCGATAGGGTCCACGACCTCGTTTATTTCTACGATATTCATCGATGGATCGTAGCAATAAATTTGATGCATCCCCGCCATCGCATATACGCCAGCGTCAGAAACCACTATGCCTTCAGAAACCAGCTTTGCTTTGACAGCGTTTACGTCAGGAACGCAAATAGCGAAGTGCCCACCAATTGTTGGGTTATGGATAAAGTTATTATCACGAGCGAAACTCGTGATAGCCTTTACAATATGCAAGCCTTGATTCTGAGTTCCAAAATATGCAATTGTTTCTGGGCTGTGGCCAACTTTTCCTACCTGATCAGGGTATATCCATTTGCCTTCTGGTAACCCAATTATATTGATAAAAAAGTCGGCAGACTGCCTGACATTATGAGCTTCTAAATTTACATGGTGAATATACCAACTCATTATTTACACTTTCATCTTAAAATAATGGACGCCAAATTTAACAATACTATTAGTCGTGCGTAAAATCTAAAATTAAGAATTTTGAAAAAATTCTAACTAAGATTACTTCTAAGCCCAGTTGTTGTTATTTGTGAACTTTTCAATTAGCGATGGGCCTATTTTATCTGGACGCCATGAAGACTGAACCGCATTCAGAATTAATTTTTTTATCTCTGATCGTTTAAAATCAAATTTATGAATTAGTAGCGCATACTCTTCTGCCATAGAATTATGAAACATGCCTGGGTCGTCTGTATTAATAGAGATATCTAGCCCCTTATTAAAATATCGTCTCACTGGATGGTTCATAATATCGTCAATTGACCCGGTTGCTATATTTGAGAGAGGGCACAGCTCAAGTGCTGTTCCGGTTTCAAACAATAAGTCTAAGAGCTCTGGGTCTTCCTCGGCCCTAGTCGCGTGCCCAATACGGTCAACGCGCAAAAACTCTACAGCCCCTCTAACACTTTCAGCTCCTGCGGCTTCACCAGCATGGATACTGGTTTTAAAACCTAGTCTCCTTGCTTTTTCATATACCCTAGAAAATGGTTCTGGAGGGTAAAGGTGTTCAGAGCCACCAGCGCCAATCCCAACAATTCCAAATGATTTTAGTTCTGCAATTTCATCGAGAGTGCGACTTGCATTGTCAGGACCATGATCCCTAACAAGGTCGGGAACTAACCATATTTCACATTCGCTTACCTTATTGAGGCCCGCTCGAATAGCTTCAGCAATCCCTGCAGTTGTCATCGGGGTATTTTCTGTGAAGCGAGATGGGGAAAAAAATACTTCAGCATATATTATATTTTGACGAACCAAGTCTTTTGCTATGGCTTCGGCTATAAACAAAAAGTCGTCATACGCCCTTATAAAATTATTTTTCCAAACCCACGCCTCTATAAATGCTGGAAAATTTGAATAAGTCAGTCGTGATTTTAAAGATGCTTGGTCTGGCACAGATTTGTCACCGCCATATTTGATTATCAACTCCCAAAGAGTATCTAGGGGTATGGCTCCTTCCAAGTGAAGATGTAATTCGGCCTTTGGTATTCGGTGCAACCAATCCATGTCGCTTTGTATATTAGAGGCAGTTCTTGTATTAATCATAAATGTACAACGACATAATTATCTTCGACGGCGACATCAAATGTCTCTGCCTCGTAGGCCTCCTCAATAATCTCAGACCCTGTTTTGGTGTTAATATTATATTGAGTAGCTTTGATCTTCTCGGGTTCACATCTAGATTTCCCAGTTCGTATATCAAACTCCCATCCGTGCCAAGCACAGCGAATGATTTCATTATTGCGAGTAAAATTATATTGCCCAGGCCTATCGGACTCGACAAGCCCAACAAGCTGTCCCTTGCATAAACTAGCGCCTTGGTGCGGGCAACGGTCTAAGATGCCAAAATAGTCACCGTCCAGATTGAATATTAGGATCGGTCTTCCTCGGACGTTAACTAACTTTCGTTGCCCAGGAAGTATCTCGTTGGCAGCGGCTACAACATATTTAGACATAGTTTTTCTGTTTTAGTTTAGATTATATAGTTCCAGTGCGTTTTTAAGAAAAAATGCTTCTTTTTGCTCTTTGCCTACCCTTATTGGCAATGCGCGACTAGGTTCATCAAAATCCCAGTGTGGATAATCGGTAGCAAAGAGTAATTTTTCCCAACCAATCCACTCTATCGTATCGAGCAGATGCTCGCGCGGTTCTGGTTCTTCCATTGGTTGTGTTGTTAACCACACGTGCTGACGAATTAATTCTGAAGGAGGTCTAGTTACATGCGGTATTTCGGCCCTCATTCTGTTCCAGAGTTTATCGAGACGCCATGATAATGCGGGTAACCACGCAAAACCCGCTTCCACTAAAATAAGTTTCAGTGTTGGAAAGCGCTCAAAAACTCCTTCAAACACCATACTTGTCAGCAACGATTGAGTATTTTCTGCATGTCCAACCATTTCCTCGATATAAAAGGATGGCCACCCACCGCCCGTCACAGGAGCTCCGCCATAACCAAACGCATGCACAGCCACGGGGAGGTTGGCTCTGCATGCAGCTTCAAATATTGGCCAATATTTTCTTTGTCCAAGTGGCTCTGCTGTTCGGCTCAATAAAAGAATTTGAGCAAAATTACTATCTCCACCCCATAAGTCTATCTCTTTAACTGATGCCGAGGGATCTTCATAAGGGACCATCAAGGACGCCTTTAATCGTGATTCCTTTGAAGTCCATTCAGCTATTTGCCAATGATTAACAGCATTACAGTAGACGGCAGAAAAGTCCTGGTTTTGAACACCCTGGCCACAACTTAATGGGTTCAGTATTCCCAATTGAACATTGTTAGCATCGAGATGCTGACTGCGCATAAAGTCCAGATCACTGCCAGGCTTCCCCCCCCCCGGAGGATATGCGTCCCGTCGGGCTGCGTTGGGTTGCCCTTTTGGAAAGGCGGGGCCAGTTGGAAATCCTTGGCGATAAATTATCCCATAGGTCTCCATATAGTCCTGCCATCGCTTTGATAGGTAGGGATATATCTCAACAGGCACTGACTTTGGTGCTGGATGTATATCGCAGTCTGCTATAGCTAATTTGATCTTTTGGTCTGTGGCGACGCGATCCATCAACTGAATGTTCATATTACTCTCCCGAGATCGAGATATTATTGTAACCTAGGATACGTGTTTTTGGGGTTTTCTACCATTATTTTTGTCGCTAATTCCTTAGAAATCCCGTCCGGAATAACATCAACGCCGTCAAATTGCCAATGAGGATAGTCGGTTGAGAAAATAATCATCTCATCTGAGCCCATATGATCCATTAATCGCTCGAGCTGTTCCGAGGTAGGTGGCGCATCAACAGGTTGCAGTGTTAAACGAATATGATCTCGAGCTATCTCAGTTGGAGTTCGGTCTACCCATGGGATTTCTGCGCGCAAGCCTCGCCAAAATTTTGTCAGTCTCCATAAATGGGCTGGTAACCACGAAAAGCCTGACTCTGCGAGGACTACCTTTAAATCTGGATATTCCGAAAAAACCCCTTCGCAGATGAAACTTGAAACCATATTGTGAAAGGCGGGTGCCTGTGATGCATAATCTTCAGCATAGTAAGAAGGCCAGCCAACCGATGTTACGGGATGCTTATAGGCACTGCCTGCATGCACACAAATTGGCATATTATGACGTTGAGCTGCTGCATAAATTGGCCAATACGATCTCCTTCCCAAAGGTTTTTCGTCCATTACCAGCATTAAAATGGATACAAAACGGGGGTCAGAGGCTACTCTCTCGATTTCAGCGACAGCCATCTCAGAGTTCTGGGTTGGGATCACAATTGAAGCTCGTAACCTTGGATCTTTATTCAGTAATTCTGCAATCATCCAGTCGTTAACGGCTGAAGCGAAAGCGGCGGCCAAATCTTCGCTCATCAGTAGCTGAACTCCGTACAAACAGTTGCATATAGCGATACTGGTTTGAAATGTGTCTAACGCCTGGGTTGAGATTGTATTAGCATCCGCAGCAGGCATTCCCAATTTTGGTCGCCAGTCTGGTCTGGCGGTTAGAGGTGCATTTTTTGGATAGGCAATAGTTTGAAGATCGTGAACCCCACGTTGTGATATGGTATCCCGCCAATGATCATTAAAATAAGGCAGAAGGGCCTCGATATTTGGCACAGAGGGATGAATATCACAATCTATTGCGCCTTTCGTCATTATCGAGGGACTCATTATTTTTTATTCCTAATTTATTATTTCCGTTTTCGCGATATTTGTCTGTGTGACGTAATTTGTCAAATATTCAATCTGAAGTGTCTATTACTATCCGGTATTGATGTGCTTCAAAAAGCTCATTTCAAAGGGTCTTCATGTTTCATACAGGAGCATCGCCTCTCACAACGACGCGATGGACCGATCTTTTCTCCTTAGCTGCATCGTATGGTTCGACGCAGTGCATCGTACATCGATTATCCCACATTAGGACATCATCTATTTGCCATTTGTGACGGTATATCAAGTCCTGTTGCGTGGCGTGAGTCTCTAGGTCGGCAAGTATAGCTTCCCCTTCTTCAAATGCCATATCAACAATATGACTAGAATGGTTGCCTATATACAGCGATTTTTTTCCTGTTTCTGGATGTGTTCGGACGATAGGGTGTTTGACGGGTGGAGCTGCCTTGATTTCGTCTGGTGTAGCAGGTCTTTCATTAGACTTTTCTCTACTCCGAACCCAATCGTGAACTGCAAATAGATTGTCGATACCCGTTTTCATATTATTCGACAGCTTATCGTAAGCGCGGGTCATATCGGCAAACAGCGTATCACCTCCGACCCGGGCGATTGCGGGTGAGCGCAAGATCGTGGTTAAAGAAGGTGTTGCTGTATATGATTTATCCGTGTGCCAAACTTGGGTGCCTTTTTCGGGGTGGACCCCCGTTGTTTCACCATTAGGTTTTACGTTCGAAAAAACTTGCACAGATGGTAATGCTTTATGTCGAGTTGATTTGTTAATATGTCCATCCAGCACCCCAAACAACAT
Source organism: SAR116 cluster bacterium AG-447-C21 (assembly GCA_003212315.1). Taxonomy (GTDB): domain Bacteria; phylum Pseudomonadota; class Alphaproteobacteria; order Thalassobaculales; family Thalassobaculaceae; genus UBA7326. The sequence continues at coordinate 39,855 of QCQB01000009.1, forward strand.
TCCAAATTTTTGATGAGCTTCGTCGTCCAGGGGTTGGTTGCGAAATATTAATACTTTATGTTTTAAAAATGCTTCATGGATAATTTTGAATTGCTGCTTATTAACGCCGTTCTGTATATCGATGCCATCTATTTCAGCGGCAAAAGAATTTTCGAAAGGTTTCACCGTTATTTGCATCTGTTTTCTCAATTCGAATAATAAGTTGTTTAAAATTCAGAGATTGATATCACAAATAAACAATTTTTCAGGACGTTGGGATCGCCATCATGATTGATAACACTATCAATTTGCTGCTTTTTTTGTGACTTTACAGAGTAACGATTTCAAATTTGTTTGCTCGGAAATAGGGTCTCTTTGTGTTTTGTCAGTTAAGAAGTTGACCGGTCGCCATGGGTTGAAGGGTTGCCGCTCACCCCAGCCAATTGGCAAAAAAACCGCTTGTTTACGAATTCCATGGAACACCCATGCCTTGGCTTGAATGGCGCCGTGTTTACTTTCTACCTCGATTAGATCACCGTCTTGTATAGAAAGTTCTTCAGCAGTGATAGGGTGAATTTGAGCATACAAGTCCGGCCACATCTCTTGGGCCTGCCAGGAATAATGTGTCCAGCTATGGAAATGAGGAGCAGCAGGTCTTCCAGTTAATAATTCTAGCCAAAATCCTTCAGATCTAATCCGTTGACCGGGTTGAGCCTCCTCGGGTTGAACTATCCTGCCAGTCACAGCCATTCCTCCAGATGCAAAGGGGCCTAAAATTCCGTCCGATCCATCATCATCTATAATCTCCATGTGAGCCATATCGATTAAACTTTCGCGTTCACCATAAAATTCTGGATATGCAGTCAGCCCATATGGTTCAAACTTCGCGTTCAATTCTTCTGTCCAGAATTCAAGCTTGCCGCTTTTGGTTGGGAATCTATGACCCTCCGGAGCCCCCGCTGCTGTTGTTCCTTCCAAGTATAGGGTTTGAATTTCTGGCGCGTCTTCACTCGGCACGGGAAATCGCACCCAACGATAAGGGTTTGAATGCAGCCGTTTTTGTGTAACACCCCGCAATTGTATATTGCTTATTAACGCTTCATCCCAAAATTTTCTTGAGTCCTTCCAATCTTCTAGAAGTACATCTTGGAACCCAAAACGTTTTCCCAATTCGATCCATATCCAACCGTCAGGTTTTGCCTCGCCAGGAGCCTCTATCATCTTATCAATCCATACAATACGGCGGTCTTCGCAGGCTCTACCAACTTCACCTTTTTCAATACCAGTGGCCGCTGGTAATACATAGTCTGCCCATGCACTAGTTTCATTGGGAAAAATATCTATGTGAATTAAAAGTTCTAGAGCGGCTAGTGCTTCGCGGGTTTTATTCTGATCGGGCCACAAAGCCATAGGATTGTTATTAACAATCATTGCTTTTAAGTCATAAGGCTTACCCTCCAAGATAGCTTTAGTCCATCCTATGGGGCTCGTTCGTAGCTTCGGCTTGCTGACTGAAGCTAGGCGATCTTCAGGAATGTCTAAGTCGATAGGAAGCGATGCAGACATATTAAAATAGGCGCCACCGGGACGCCCCCAATTTCCCGTGATAGCCGCTAAAAACATCAAAACACGGTTGGATTGAGTTGAATTCATATGTTGATTAATGCCCCGGCTTCCATAAATTATACAGCCATCCGCGCTAGCTATCTTCTCAGCGAGAATTCGAATTGCTTGTGGTGTTAAATCGGCAATCTCTGCTGCCCATTCGGGTGTATATTGTCTCCTTAGTATAAAATCCCGCCATTTTTGCCAACCCAAGACCCATGAATTACAAAAACTCTCATCATGTAAATGGTTTGATAGAATATGGTAAGCGATTGACAAACTCAGCGCCATATCACCCCCTGGACGTATTGGGATATGCCAATCTGCTTTTGATGCCGTGACTGTTTTTCTTGGGTCTATTACAATCATTTCAGCACCGCGTTTGAGACGCCAATCATTAATCATCCCAAAGTGCACGGGTCTTGTTTCTGCTTGATTGTCGCCCCAATAAATATGAAGCGAAGCGGAACCCATATCTTCCTCGGTATAGGTATTGCCAGGTCCTCCGTACCCTTGGGTCATTGAATAAGCTAAGTTTTTCCCAGATGAACAAAAAGGTTCTGTTGTCACGAAATTGGGAGTTCCCCACAATTTTGCGAACATTCTTATATATCCCCGGTTGGTGAGTGTGCCGGTTCTGGTTCCGGAAAATAGCCCAAGGGATTCACTGCCAAAATTTGATTTTATGGCAGCTAGTTTTGTTGAAATCTCATCTAGTGCTTGCTTCCAACTCACAGGCTTAAATTTATTTTCTCCACGGGTACCAATTCTTTTTAATGGTTGTGTGAGTCGTTTTTCACTCGAGTAAAGTTGCAGTGATAGTTGGGATTTGGGACAAACCTTTCCCTTTAGTATGGGGTCTTCTTCGTTCCCCGTTACTTTCACCAGCCTATTTTTATGAAAATGGAATTTAGCCGTACAACTATTGAAGCAAATGTTGCAGCCACCAGCTTCCGTTCGATCAACTTTTCTTTCATCCCGCGGAAATCCATAGGGGAAGTCAGCTTTATTTGAGGAAATTCTATAGCCTGTATCCAAAACGCTCGGAACAGTGCGTTTGTGCGCGTCAAAAGGGTCATTTCGGTTTTGTTCTCGGTCTAAATAAATAGTGGCCGGGCCTAATAGGAAAGGGTCATTATCGATCTGCTTTCTGCCTATGGATTGTGCTTTTAACTTTAGCTCATCGTGATTACCAAATGTTATAGCGTTTGTAGGGCAAACTGACGCACAAGCGGTAGTTTTTCCTCCTTCTTCTCTATGTTCAAAGCACAAATCGCATTTCACAGCATGATGTCCCTCCGAATCGTAACCCATCGCGCCGTAAGGACAAGCTGTGACGCATTCGCCACATCCAACACAAGTGTCCTCATTTACTCGCACAATTCCTGTGTTTGGATCTTTAGAAATAGCTTTGGGGTTCACCGGGCATGCTCGAATGCAGGCTGGTCTTTCGCATTGCTGGCACGATAAAGCTAGGAAATCTAAAGTTGTTGATAGGTCAGTATTTTGTTTTTGCTCTTCACCTGCGAACCATACCACTCGGTTACGACGTTCCCCAGGCCCTAAGCCATTCTCTGTTTTGCATGCAACCTCACAGCTCTTGCATCCAGTGCATCGCTCAAGGTCAATCATCAAGGCTAGTCGTGTCATGATCCCCACTTTGTTATATGCCACCAGTAGATATGACGATCTTCGGCAACATATCCTGCAAAAAATATTGTAGTTATGACGTGTATGATGAGGCCCAATAAAAAAGCTATGGATAAAAGTCGATGAATACTGCGATAATATGCTTGTACGAATGATACAGATTTTCGGGTTTTTAAAAGAATAGTTTCTCTTTCGACAGCCTGATAATATCGAAAGGCTAAAATGGGCGTTTTTATCCAGTTTTTAGCTTGTATAGAGAAAAAGGCTTCGTTAGCAGAAGGATCGATTTTTTTAAGTAAACGCTGTTTATAGTTAATTAACTTGTTGAGCTCATTTTGCATAGTTTCGTCGGGTTTAGAAAATCCAGTTCGTTTAGTTCCAAAAACATTTCCCATTTTTCGAGAAAGAACCAAACGCGCATAGATGCCGAGGGCAGCTATTATGAGTAGTAGAATGATCAATATCCCTGGAATACTCAGTATAGCTAAACCTGAATGCGCGATTATTAAAATAAAACCTATATTTGCTAACCAAACGTGCGCTTTAAATCCCTTTTTTCCAGATTTGCCAAAGCGTTTAGCTAGTATAGCTAGAAATGATAATAGGAGTAGTACTGATCCGATTATGGCGAGTGATTGAAGTAAAGGACTACCCGGTTGCCTTAATTCGGAAGGGAAATATTGCAAGGTTACTAAAGTAATTAAACTAATTATGACCGCGCCACAAACGATGTTTATCAAGTGAAAATCACTTAAGTCTTGAGATTTTGGTTTATTCAACGGTTCAATCAACGTGGTTCACACCCCTCGAGCGTGATGCGTTGCATGTGTCGTCGTTTTTTCTGGTAATCATTGATGGCATTATGAAGTGTTGTTCTATTATCCCAAACAGCAATTGATCCCGGTCTCCATCTAAATCGACAGGTAAACTCTGGCTTTACCATATATTCACAAAGATAATCAATTAGAGGCTTGCTCTCTTCTTCCGACATATTCTTAAACTTATATGTATGGGATTTATTGATATAAATAGATTTTTTCCCAGTATCAGGATGAGTTCTTATTACAGGATGCGCTGACTCAAAACTTTCAGATTTCTTATTATAGGTACCCTTCATTGCATTCAGCCTGCTCATGCCAGCAGCCCGTCCGCCTTGATAACCTTTTTCAGAAGAGTTGATGCCGATCAAGTTGCACAATAATTTTTTCATGCCTTCTGAGAGTTGTTCGTATGCCATATTTGTATTGCAAAAGAGGGTATCCCCGCCATATTCAGGCACTTCTTTGGCATATAATAGTGTAGCTTTCGCCGGCCGTTCCATATAACTCGTGTCCGAGTGCCAAGACCCTCCAAAATTTTTTTCATCGGACTCGGTTTTTATTATTTCTATTACTTCTGGCACGTCTGGCAGTCCCTGGATAAAAGGATAAACGGCGGGCTCCCCAAATGTTTTTGAGAATTTTAAAAGGCCGGTAGCAGAGAGGGTTTGTTCTCTAAAAAACAGCACTCTGTGCTTTAGAAAGGCTTCATAGAGCCTGCTAGTATGACTGTTGGAAGGTTTAACCGAGAGATCCAATCCGGATATTTCGGCGCCCAAAGCACCGGCAATAGGAATTATTTTCATATGAAATCTGGCCTAACGGGTTATTTTAAAATTTAAATAAATTACCGAACCCGAATATCTTAACCTATTTTTATTTACTTTCGCGAGAGTAAATTACTATTAACCGTCAAAATGGTTTATCTCCGTGTTGGGGTGCATGAAAGTTTGTAGAGTCTCAAGATATATGGTTTTATTATTCCAGTTCTGGGGTCGCATTATAATAGCTCATGGGGGATATCATGCTGGTTCAAAGTTATAGTCATGGGGCGAGCACGAAACCTTTAATTGGTGAGACATTAGGTGTTAACTTTGACGCAGCAGTAAAAAAATGGGGTGAAAGGGACGCACTCATCGTCCGTCATCAAAATGTTCGATGGAGTTATCTGGAATTACAAGAAAAAGTTAATGCATTTGCAGCAGGCTTATTAAATTTAGGCCTCGAACCGGGAGATAGAGTAGGAATTTGGTCCCCCAACAATAGTGAATGGGTCGTTGTTCAATATGCTACTGCCAAGGCAGGATTAATTTTAGTTAATATTAATCCTGCCTACAGGGTTGCAGAGCTGGAGTATGCGATTAACAAGGTTGGGTGTAAGGCATTGATTTTAGCCTCAAGCTTCAAATCCAGTGATTATGTAGCAATGGTAGGCGAGTTGGCGCCTGAAATTAGTAAAAGCACACCTGGTAATATTAGCTGTGGTCGTTTGCCAAGCTTGAACACTCTAATACAGATAGGAGGCAAAACGAATGATGGATATTTTGATTTTGGACAAATACCAGGTCTTGCTTCAGATAAAGATTTTGAACGATTAAAAGTCCTATCAGACGAATTACAATTCGATGATCCTATAAACATTCAATTTACGAGTGGAACAACGGGTTTTCCAAAAGGAGCTACTCTCACACATTTCAATGTGTTAAATAATGGATATTTTACAGGCGAAGGTTTGAAGTTCACTTCAAGTGACAAACTTTGCGTCCCCGTGCCTCTTTATCATTGCTTTGGTATGGTTTTGAGTAATGTGGCTGCTCTAACGCATGGCGCAGCTTTGGTTTATCCAGCTGAGGCATTTGATCCGCTGACAGTTCTTGAGACAGTTGAGGCTGAGCGATGTACGGCACTGCATGGCGTTCCTACGATGTTTATTGCTGAATTAGGCCATCCAAACTTTAAAGAGTTTGACCTCTCTTCTTTACGAACGGGTATTATGGCGGGTTCCCCTTGTCCTATAGAAGTCATGCGTCGAGTTGTTGATGAAATGCACTGTAAAGAGATGATCATCGCTTATGGTATGACAGAAACCAGTCCCATTATCACACTGACCGAAACGGATGATCCAATTGAAAAACAAGTGACAACTGTTGGGCGTATTTCGCCTCATGTAGAGGTAAAAATTATAGATGATACTGGTTGTATCGTGGAGCCTGGAAAAACAGGTGAATTACTCTCGCGAGGATACAATGTGATGCAGGGTTACTGGGACGATCCCGAACTTACAGCAGAGAGCATTGATGTAGCGGGTTGGATGCATACGGGAGACCTGGCGACTATGGATGAAGAAGGGTTCTGTAATATTGTTGGCCGGGTGAAAGATATGGTGATCCGCGGTGGGGAAAATATTTATCCTCGAGAAATAGAGGAGTATCTGTACCGACATGAAAAAATTAGTGATGTGCAGGTTTTTGGGGTTCCAGATGAAAAATTTGTCGAAGAACTGTGCGCTTGGATAATATTAAAACCGGAGGAAACTGCAACCGAAGATGATATTAGAGAGTTCTGTAACGGACAAATAGCACATTATAAAATACCAAGGTATATACGTTTCGTGGATGCTTTTCCCATGACGATAACAGGTAAAGTGCAAAAATTTGCCATGCGAGATACAATGATTAAAGAATTAGGAATAAACCGCATGAAAACTGCTTAACGTTCTGTTTTTGGTTTACATATCAACTTTGTTGGGGTTCCTTTAAATGGTCTCTTCATGTAGATTCTATCGGTGCGAGTTGCTCAACTCGATGATAGCTAAAACTCTGGAAAAAAAGGTATAACTATGGCTATCAAAACTAATTATAAGTTTGAAAAAATGGAACGCGATCGACTGAAGGCCGAAAAGAAAAAACGTCGAATGGAAGAAAAAAGAATGAACCAGTCGAAAGATAAAAATTGCTTTGAAGCTGAACGGGCCCAAGAAAAAGAAGACTAATCAGACGTCTTAGTTTTAACAGCAAACGTTTTTCTTTTACCTTAAAACTCATTTTAGAAAAAAGAGTGTTCGATGCATTTAGAACTTCGTTTATGGCAATTCACTAAAGGTGTCAGATCTCGAATTTTTTATTCTATGATCATTGGGTTACTCTCTTCTGGATTTGGTGTTGCGCGCTTAGCTTTACTCGGTTGGTTAATAGGAAAGGTGTTTAATGGAGCTTCCGCAATAGATCTGTTAATACCCTCGGCAGCAATTATAGTGGTGATGGTTTTGCGGGGCGTTTTAGAACATTTTCGCACCATGATAGCTCACAAAACTGCCGCTCAAGTTCAAAAAAAACTGCGTAAAAACTTATTTGATCATATCACGACACTCGGACCGGCGTATGCTGGAAGTCAACGTTCTGGGGCATTGACACTTTCAGTTGTTGAGGGTGTTGAACAATTAGAAACGTATTTTGGGCAATATTTACCTCAGCTATTGATATCGTTTTTTACCCCTATTCTAATATTTATTTTTGTGGCTTTTATAGATCTCCCGGTAGCAGGTGTACTAGTTGGTTTTGCCTTGCTTGCCTTATTCCTACCAGCATTGTGGCACAGCTTTGATGTTAAAAATTCAAAAGGCAGGCAACATGCCTATGCTGTCTTTGCTTCAGAGTTCTTGGATTCAATTCAAGGCTTGGCAACGTTAAAGGCATTTGGACAGAGTTCAAACCGTGCAGATTCCCTAGAATTCAAAGCGCGAGATTTATTCAGGAAAACCATGTGGGTTTTGGGTACCAATGTGCTCTCAAGAGGCATAACCGATTGTTCAATTACGATTGGAGCTGCCGCTGCATTGGCGTTGGGGGCCAGTAGGGTTGTAGATGGGCACATGGAATTAAGTGGATTACTAATCATTCTATTAATGGGTGTTGAAATTTTTAGACCAATGCGAGATTTGCGGAGTGTGTTACATCAAGGGATGGTTGGGATGTCAGCAGCGCAGGGCATATACGATATATTAGATGCTAAACCCCAGGTGGAAAATAAAAGTTTCAGACCTACTACCGAGCAGTTGACGCCATCAATCTCATTCAGAAATGTCCAATTCAGTTATCAAAAGTCTTTAAGGTCAGTTTATCAAGATTTGAGTTTTGATGTTGCTGCGGGTGAATGTTTGGGGGTAGTCGGGCCAAGTGGGTGCGGGAAGTCTTCATTGGTAAAACTAATTTTGCGCTTTTTCGATCCACAAGGCGGTATAATAACTCTCGGAGGGGTTGATCTAAAGGAGATGAGCTTTTCGCAAATTAGGGAGAACATAGCGGTTGTTAATCAGGATACGTTTTTATTTCATGGAACTGTCGGCGATAATATAAGAATGGGACGTCCAGAAGCGAGTGATGAAGAACTTCGCCTGGCCGCTAAGTCAGCTAATATCGACGAGTTTATTAAATCGTTACCGCAGCAATATGATACTATAATTGGAGAAAAGGGAATTAAGTTATCTGGAGGTCAACGACAGAGAGTTGCTATCGCGCGGGCGATACTTCGTGATTCTCCAATTCTTATCCTAGATGAAGCGTTGTCGGCCGTAGATGCAGAAAATGAGGCTATTATCCAAGATGCCTTAAATAAACTAATGGTCGGCCGAACTACTATTATTTTAGCGCACCGATTATCCAGTATAATAGATTGCGATCGAATAATTGTTTTAGATGATGGCGAGGTTGTGGAAACAGGTATTCATAGAGACTTAATTTCTAGAGAAAGCACATACTCTGCTTTGATGCGAGATCAAGCGATGCAAGCTGGTTCCGCACATGAAATAAAGGAGGTTGTTACAAGTGTCGATAATTCAAAAATTGATAATCTCGAGAATATCTCTGGAGGGGCAAAAATCCCTGAAACGGAAGGCGTAATAAAAGCAGAAGGATTGAACTGGTACCAGGTAATCAAATCACTAATGGGTGTAATAATGCCATGGAAAGGACGGCTAGGTCTGACATTCTTTTTTGGTGTTGCAAGAGTGCTTGCCTACATAGGGGTTGGTGTCGCGAGCGCTTTGATAGTCTTGAGTTTGAAAAATGGTACTGATTATGATCAGTACTTGATTTGGCTTTGGGTACTTGCACCATTGGCAGGTATTACTCACTGGCTTGAGTCTTGGGTCGCCCACGATATGGCATTTAGATTGTTAGCAGAGATGCGAATTGATGCTTTTAGAAAACTTGATGCTCTAGCTCCCTCTTATTTAGTGAGGCGTCGGACCGGGGATCTCATGAACCTAGCTACCCACGATATTGAACTTATAGAGTACTTTTTTGCTCATACAGTTGCTCCTGCATTCGTGGCCTTCCTAATCCCCAGCCTAGTACTGATTGTTCTTGGGGCCCAAAGTTTATGGATTGCTGCAGCACTTTTGCCGTTTTTAATTGCGGTTGGTTTAAGTCCATTTTTGATGCGTGGAAGCGTTGATAGACTTGGCTCTAAAGCACGTGAAGCATCCGGCGAATTAGGCGCGTACGCGATAGACTCAATTCAGGGGTTAGGCGAGATAATAACGTTTCAAGGCGAAGAACGCCGAGCCAAAGGTTTTGATAGGCTCGCAGATATGCATATAGCACTCCGAATACCTTTCTTCAAACAACTGACTTTTCAACATAGCTTACTAGAGGTTTTGACCGGTTTTGGAGGACTAGCAGTTGTGGTTTCTGGTACCGTGATGGTTCAGCATGGAGAAGTTAGCTCTGGAATCTTGCCCCTTTTAACACTACTTGCGATGTCTGCATTTTTGCCTGTATCAGAGATAGCACAAATAGGCAGGCAACTAGCCGACACACTAGGTTCCACAAGGCGGTATTATGCACTGGAAAATGAACCCATATCCGTTGTGGACGGTCTGGGTGCTCCTGCTACAAAGAAATCTGAGGCGAGTTTGGAAATGCAAGGATTGACCTTTTCCTACCCAGGCCAGACGCGTTATGCATTAAAGGATATTAATTTAAAAATATTATCTGGGGAGACAGTGGCCCTTGTGGGCACCTCTGGCGCAGGAAAAACAACAACGGCACAGATGTTGATGCGCTTTTGGGATCCTGACGTGGGGCTTATAAAACTAAACGGGACTGATTTAAGAGATTATACCCTAGATGATTTGAGAAGCCGAATAGCTCTAGTTGCTCAGGATACCTATTTATTTAATGATACGCTCCAAGCAAATATCCTAATAGCCAAGCCGGACGCGAGTGAGACAGAACTTAAAAATGCGATAGAGGGTGCCGCTCTTGGTGATTTGATTGCAACATTACCTGACGGATTAAATACCGAGGTAGGAGAAAGAGGTACCAGTCTATCGGGAGGACAAAGACAACGCGTTGCCATAGCGAGAGCGTTTCTAAAGAATGCACCTATCCTAATTCTAGACGAAGCTACCAGTCATCTCGACTCTGTTAATGAATCTGAGATACGTCGGCAGCTTGATAGGTTAAAGGTAAATAGGACAACCATCATAATAGCGCATCGTTTATCTACTATCAAAGAAGCAGATCAAATTATCGTGCTCGAAGAAGGTAGTTTAGTGGAAAGCGGAAGACATACTGATCTTATTGAATTAGACGGTTTTTATGCAAAACTTGTATCCCGTCAGTTGTCTAGCGTTAGGGTTGGATAAGTACGTTAACAGGAATTAAAATCGAGGCTAAATTTTATCTAAAGGATGAATGGGACGCTCGAGTTTTTCATAATTGACTTTAGCAATATTGACGCGTGTCGGCCCTGGTGTATCCGCTGTAAAAATTTGAGTGGCATATGGACCGAAGGTAGCTCGGAAATGGGATGGTGACTTTACAAAAACTAGTTTTGCTTGCGTTAAATCAAGTCCTACGGAGGTAAACTGTCCCGTATCCCATTCCAGACCACTGATAGACCGAACAGCAATTCTTATTGAGCCAATTTCCAAAACAGCTGTGAGGCCAAAGTTCATTTCTGCGCCTTCTAATCCAGCCGACATTTTGAATATACCATTGGTTATTGTTTTAACGATTGCTTCAATCTCCAACGGGGTTCCGTCATTGTGAGATAGGCTATGTCCTAATCTGGTTTTAATTTTAGATCCGATACCGAGCTTTGCAGCTAAACTGGCAGCTGGTGCGTCAACTAAAGTAATATATATTAATCCTGGGTTTTTATCCGCGTTCAATCTTAAGAGCGTTTTTAATACTGTTATACCATCGCCTGCCGCGCCGCCACTTGTCGCATCTCCGCAGTCTGCAACTACGGCGGTGCCTGGTATGCTTAAGCCTCTCATTATTGCATCATCTAGGCTATCTAAATCCGGCAACAGGGAATCTCTTAATTCCCAAGCGATATCGCTCAATGTGTCAGCGTGAAACTGAGCTGCATTAATATTACCATCAGCACACACTAAAGTTGCAAATCCTAAAGCTTTAAAGTCGAGCCACGGCTGAACCATGAAATACGATGCTGCTAGGACTTCTTTATCATTTTCCATCCGCCTTGCTTCTGCAACAACCTCAGTCATGGGACCTTCCGTGGTTCGACCACTTACTGGGCTAATTATCATAGGTTTTTTTGATAATGCCATAACAGGTTTTATTTTACCTGAAATAGTATCGATTAGGATTTGGGCTGTTTTTTGACCTGTCGTAAACATATCAATATGCGGATAGCTCTCATAACCCACAAAAAAAACATTTTTTTGAAGCATTTGTGGTGTTATGTGGGCGTGCAAATCTAATGAAACCCCGATTGGGGTTTCCTCTGGTAGGAGTTGGCGAACAGTATTTAATATTTCACTTTCACAATCTTCTTGGTCTTCGGCAGCCATACTCCCGTGCAGCGCTAATAATAATCCATCAAGTTTACCAGCAGATTTCATTTCTTGAACGAGCAACGTTAAAAGGATATCGAAGCATTCACGCGTCAACGGTCCGCCGCATGATCCATGGGTTGCTATCAAGGGAATGGGAGTTGCGTTGTTTATTTCTAAAACATTCAGCATGCCAGTCAATTCAATTTTAACTGAATCAAGCTCTTTTAGAACATCTTTCCCTTGTCTTATATATTGAGCTGAAAAATGATCGAGAGTCGTTTTAAAAGGAACGAATGTGTTGGACTCCTGAATGATTTGTGCAAGGCCAATCCTCATCCTTTTACTCCCAAAATGAAAAAAGTGATGCTATCTTCACATTTGTGGGTGATTCGAAAAAAACGAGTCGTTTATTTCAACTAAGCCAACGTTTTTTGCGACGATAATGCTTAACGTCTTTAAAACTCTTTTGATCGCCTTGCGAAATACCCAAATAGAACTCTTTAACATCGTCGTTATCAGCGAGTGCTTTCGCATCACCTTCCATAACTATACGTCCATTTTCTAGTATATAACCTGTTTTGGCGTAGCGTAGAGCAATGGAAGCATTCTGTTCGGCAAGCAGAATTGATACCTGTTTCTCTGTATTTAACAAGGCTACGATCTCAAAAATTTCCTCAACCAACTGTGGGGCTAGTCCCATAGACGGTTCGTCTAGTAACATTAATTTGGGTCTTGCCATTAATGCTCTTCCAATAGCCACCATTTGTTGTTCTCCGCCAGATATGTATCCAGCTAAGGATTTAAATCTTTCCTTAAGTCTAGGAAAGTATCCGTACACCATCTCTAGATCTTCTGAGATACCTTTTCTATCCCCACCTCTGGTGTAGGCGCCAGTCATTAGGTTCTCTTCAACTGTGAGATGTTCGAAACAGTGCCGGCCCTCCATAACCTGAATAACCCCGCGCTTTACTAAGTCGCTTGGTGTTAGAGACTGTATTTCCTGATTTTCGTAATGTATGGAACCTTTGGTGACCTCGCCACGCTCCGAACTCAAAAGATTTGATATTGATTTAAGTGTTGTTGTTTTACCTGCTCCGTTGGCACCGAGGAGGGCTACAATTCCCCCCTCCGGTACCTCTAGAGATACGCCTTTTAATACGAGGATAACGTGGTTGTAGATAACCTCGATATTATTGACAGATAATAGGTTCATTTTGTCGTTCACTTCGTTCCTCGCTTATCGTTTAAAACTGAGTATTATTGACTCCGTGAACCCAATAATCATTAACTGCAAGACTTTGGAGTGATGTTATTTTCCTTCGCAAACTTAGCTGCGTCAGCTTCCATCAATGGACGAACCAGATCTTTCATAACTGGGATCCAATCACTTACAACCTTCCAGGTCTTGGTGTTTGCATTCCATTGTTGAAATAGAACTGGGTGCCCACCCTCGTGGTCATTACAGGTTACTTTAATTGGGGGATACCCAGGTAAGCCAATGCGTTTCCAATCAGCTGCTGTGACATTAGTATTCTCATAACCCCACTGCATCTGTTCGCCATTTGGAACCTTAACATTGAAATGTTTTTGAGCATTTCTTACTGCTTCAACAACAAATACATGGTTTAACATTCCACGGATATACAGCACTTCTCCAGTTCGGCTAAGCTCACCACCCCCGAGACCTTTGTCATATACATGCTTTTTGATATCCGCATGTAACGGTGTTCCCCCACCAGGTGTGTGGAACGTTGCTGCGATATAACCATTGGCTTTAGCGCCGGATGGTAGCACATCATTTTCCGAACCCGACCACCAGTTTCCAATAAATCTATCCATTGGGAAACCTTGAGCGGCGGCTTCTTTTACAGCCACTTGATTCATAACACCCCAACCAGACATAAAAATCCAATCTGGCTTTTTGCGCCGTATTTGAAGCCATGTCGCCTTCTGTTCTTGACCTGGGTGATCTACAGCTAGAAGGGTAAGATCAAATCCAAACTTCTCAGCCATCACTTTCAAAGTTGGATTAGCTTCTTTTCCGTAGGCAGAGTTATGATAGATATGAACAATCTTTTTGCCCTTTAGTGAATTCAATCCGCCTTCTTTACCCGCTATGTAGCTAATAACTGCAGTAGCTTGCGACCAGTAGGTAGCAGGAAAATTAAAAACCCATGGAAAAACGGACCCTACAGCGGCAGAAGTTCTACCATACCCCATGGTTAGAAGCGGAATGTTGTCTTTGTAACTCTTAGGAATCAATTGGTATGTAATTCCGGTTGAATTTGGAATTACGGTGACTGGTTTCTTGGATTTTAACTTCTCATAACACTCCACACCAACTTTGGTGTTATAACCAGTTTCACATTCCTCATGCACAATCTTTACACCGTTAATGCCGCCATCGCGCTCATTAATGAGTGTAAGATAGTCTTTCATCCCGTTAGCAAATGGGATTCCGTTTGGTGCATAGGGACCGGTTCTATATACTAGCCCTGGCACAAAGATTTGTTCGGCGGCTATAGCTATTTCCGTGGCCACCATCGTGGTGAGGCCAAGCCCGGTCAAGACACCGATACCAAGTCGCTTGATATTCATTCTCTTCTCCCTGTTGGTTTAAATTTTTATAATTATTTTTGTTTATTATATATTCAGATTTAAACTACCGTTCTCCCAACTATCTCAATGGGGAAACGGCCACATTCTCAGTTTCTCCTTTGCTATTTGCCAAAGACGCGCTATTCCATGGGGTTCAACGATTAAAAAGAAAATAATCAATCCCCCAAAGAACATAAATTCGAAATGCTTGGCTGTAACAGCTTGCATTCCTAATGAACCTACCATCACATTGGTTAATACGATCGGCATTAATATGATGAAAGCTGCCCCAACGAATGAGCCCATCATACTTCCGAGGCCGCCAATTATAATCATAAACAGAACCTGAAAGGACACATTGATGTCGAAAGCTTCCGCTGTCTCTACACTGCCCAGCCACAAACTTAAGGCCATAGCGCCAGCCACCCCGACATAAAAAGAACTAATTGAAAAAGCCATTAATTTTGTTTGAAAAGGCCGGAAGCCGATTAATTCGGCAGCGATATCCATATCGCGGATTGCCATCCAAGACCGGCCAATCGGCCCACGAACAAGATTTTTGGCAGCCATCGCCAGGATAAGAACAAAAACGAGACAAAACAGATAGCGGTCCATAGCATCAGCATTTGCACCTGTGACAGCGATCCCAAATACCTCTCTTGGCGGCATGGTGATTGTCCCAGATGGGGTATAGTTCTGGAACCAGGCAACCTTATTAAATAACCAGCTTAGAAAAAATTGAGCAGCTAGGGTCGCAACGGCTAAATAAAAACCCTTAATTCTAAGTGATGGAATTCCAAAGAGCAAACCTACCCCAGCTGTAATAATCCCGGAGAGTAATAAAACAACTACAAAGTTCATCTCAGGGAATCCAGTTGTTAACTTGTAGCAAGCTACTGCCCCTACCGCCATAAACCCGCCCGTTCCCAAAGACAATTGACCACAATATCCAGTTAGAATATTCAGTCCGGTTGCTGCCAAAGCGAATATGAGAACTGGTATCATTATGGCTTGGAAAAAATATTCGGTGCCAAAATATGGAACCGCAAAGAACGCTAGCAGAAGCAGTAAGACCATGCCCCAATTATCTTGCTTTATTGGAAAAATTGCCTGATCAGCGGCGTAGCTTGTCTTGAATTGACCTGATTCACGATAAAACATAGTTTTCAGACCCTCTCTATAATCTTATCGCCAAAAAGACCTTGCGGTCGAAAGAGCAAAAATACTAAAGCAACCACATATGCAAACCAGTTCTCGATAGCCCCATCAACGAGGGGGCCCCAATAAACTTCAGCGACTTTTTCACCAACGCCAATTATTAAACCTCCAACGATCGCGCCGGGAACAGAGGTGAAGCCACCTAGAATCAGAACTGGCAGCGCTTTTAACGCAATAAGTGAAAGGCTAAACTGTACTCCTGATTTTGATCCCCACATTATTCCAGCTACTAGAGCTACGAGCCCGGCTACGGACCAAACAATTATCCAAATATTCTTCAGTGGGATTCCGACAGATAATGCGGCCTGGTGGTCATCTGCAACGGCTCGAAGAGCACGCCCTGTTCTTGTATATTGAAAAAATAAGGCCAGCACCACAACTAGGAAGGCTGCAATTCCTGCTGCCCATAGATCAAAAATTTGTATCTGAATCTCACCAATCAAAAAGTTACCGGTTGGTATTCCAACATCAAGCGCTTTGACTTCACTACCCCAGATTGTATCCCCTAATCCCTCGAGCACAAAGGCCAGACCAATAGTCGACATGAACATGATTATATGATCTTGGTTCACCAGCGGGCGTAGCACAATTCTCTCCACGGCAATGGCCAGTCCTATCATCACAATGAAGGTAACGATCACCGCAGCCCATGCTGGTAATTCGGGTAATGATTTTTCAAGAGTAAATGGCATTGTCCCATTCATTAAGCCAACTAAGGTGAGTGCTGCGAATAGGGCGAAAACACCCTGGGCAAAGTTAAAAACCCCTGAGGCCTTGAATATCAGTACAAACCCGAGAGCTACCAGTGAATACATTACCCCGGACATCAAGCCCCCAAACACCACTTCAACAAGAAATGAGGGGTACTCGATCATATCCGCTATTGGCGCGATCAGGACAAGATTCAAAAATTCCATCAAGTTTTCTCTTTCTTAGTCTGAAGAGAGCAGTTTTCAGAACAATTTCTCAATGCGCTACTCCAAGATAAGCGTCAATTACATTTTGGTTGGCTTTAACCTCATCGGGTGTACCGTCTGCTATCTTCTCGCCGTGATCTAAAACCACCACCCTATCCGATAAGTCCATTACAACGCCCATATCGTGCTCAATGAGTGCAATCGTTGTTCCAAATTCATCGTTTACATCGAGTACAAACCGACACATGTCTTCTTTTTCTTCCAGATTCATGCCCGCCATCGGTTCATCTAGAAGCAATAAATCAGGCTCTGCGGCAAGTGCCCGCCCGAGTTCCACACGCTTTTGAAGACCATAGGGCAGTCGCCCAACAGGTGTTTTCCGAATAGATTCTATTTCCAAAAAGCTGATAATTCTCTCTACAAACTGGCGATGTAAAATCTCTTCTTTCTGGGTTGGCCCATAATAAAGCATTGCAGGTAAGAGATTTACCTTCCATTTATTCATTTTTAGATTACGCCCGGTCATAATATTATCTAGAGTGGACATTCCTTTGAAAAGAGCAACGTTTTGGAACGTTCGGGCTATTCCTCCAGCAGCTGCCTCGTACGGCCGCATTTGTTTTCGGACTTTACCGCGAAAGAGTATCTGCCCCTGCTGGGGGTGATAAAAACCATTAATCACATTTAACATGGAGGTTTTTCCTGCCCCGTTTGGACCTATAATCGCCCTTATTTCTCCCCTTTTTATATCAAAGCTCACATCACGTATGGCCCGGACTGCACCAAAAGACAGCGTAATATTTTCAACAGAAAGTATTGATTCGGATGAACCTTGCTCTTTTACAGTCATTTCAACCATCCAATCCGGCATTTTTATTAACTTCTGCATCACGGATTTTCAGTAGTACCGGATTGCTTTTTCCGGCCTCCATTTTGGAACGAAGTTCTACGTTGTTTTTATCAGAGTGAAGCGCGTCTATCACTTTTTTAAGCCGTTTATTCACTTCTTTTCGTCGCAGTTTACCAGTTTGTGTCAACTCGCCATCTATAGGATCGAGTTGTTTGTGTAATATGGTAAAACGTTTGATTTGAAGACCGCAGAGATTCTTGGCTTTTGCGAACTCTTCATTGAGTTTATCGATGTCATTTTTTATCAGTTCAGAAACCATATCTTGTTGAGATAGATCGATATAGCCCGAGAAACCAACACCAGCTTTTTCCAAATGGCTTCCGACTGAGTCAGCGTCCACAACTACAATAGCCGCCACAAAATCTTTCCCGCTACCAGACGCCACAGCGTCCTGGATAAATGGGGAACGTTTTAATCTATTCTCGATAGTCAGTGGTGTGAAAATCGAAGAAGCATTTACTGTTCCTATATCAACGAGCCTATCGATAACACTCAAATGACCATTATCATTTATAATTCCAAGATCGCCACTCTTTATCCAGCCGTCTTTATCTAAAATCTTTTTTGTTTCTTTATTATTGTTATAGTAGCCCATGAAATTGCCGGGGCTTCGGTAAATAATCTCTCCTTTTTTATCTACCTTAAATTCTACTTCGGGGCCGGCTGGTCCAACTGAATTTGGAAGAACATTCTCATTTGGTTGCAGAAAAGCATATCCTGAGCTCTCCGTTTGGGTATAGATCTGTTTTAGATTTACCCCAATGCTTCGATAGAAAGAAAAAACTTCATCACTTATTGGGGCTCCACCGGTGTAGGCCACTTTTATATGATTAAAGCCTAGGTTGTTTTTTATAGGACCATAGATCACCAAAGATCCCAGTGCATAAAATACCCTGTCCATGAATCCGACGGATTTTCCCTCTAGTATTTGGGATCCTACGCGCTCAGCCAAGGTCATAAAATAATGGTAAAATGAGTTGACCACCCCAGACGCACTCTGAACTCGACTATTAACTTCGGTAACTAATCGCTCAAAGATCCTAGGAGGGGCCATAAAGTAGTTTGGACCTATATCCTTCAGGTCAGAGAATAATGTATCGGGACTTTCTGGGCAATTTATAGTGTATCCGGTCACGTAGTGTTGAGCATAAGATAAAAAATGATCGCCTATCCATGCCAATGGCAGATAAGCGAGAACATTTTCGTGAGACCCTATATTATCTTGATCAGCTGCGAGTCGAGCCGATTTTTGCAAGGCATCATGAGAAAGCATAACCCCTTTTGGGGCTCCCGAAGTGCCTGGAGTATAGATAATTATAGCAAGATCGCTCCCTTTACCTTCACTAATACTTTTGCTGAATGAATCAGGATTTTTGGTCTTTTGATCTCGTCCCGCTTCCTTAAGGGTTTCTAGTGAATAGAGGTGAGCACTATTATAGTTTCGCATACCTCTTAATTCCTCATGAGCAATAAACTCGATCGAGGATATTTCATCTTTTAGTTGTTCAATTTTATCTACTTGTTCTTGGTCCTGACAGATTACACCTTTAATTTCGCTTTGCTTTAAAATCTCTGCCAGTTCCCCGGCGTTGCTATCGGGATACAGCGGAACCGGCACGGCACCAATTGCCTGAACTGCTGCGAAACAAAGGTAGAGAGATGAAGTGTTCTGTCCGATGATGGCTACTTTGTTATCTCGTTTTAAACCAATTGATTGTAGACCTAATGCGATGAGCTCTGCAGTCTCCTCCGCCTTTGCCCAAGTGAGTGTTTGCCAGATACCCAGGTTCTTCTGCCGGTAGGCTGGCGCATTGCCACTTGCCTTTGCATGATGTAAAAGCAACTTTGGAAAGGTGTCTTTTTTTTCAAGAGAAGATACAACTTTATTCATGCGTTTTTCATTCGCCTCTTCCAAAAGTCGCTCGGTCGAAGATATCGACTAACCGGCTTTTCCAGCCACGTAAACCAATCGCCATTTTTTCTATTTTTTGTTTGGCGAAAACCCCTGTTATCGCATTAATTGATTCTCTTTGCTCGAGAGTCAATAAAGTTATTTCATTTCGATGTAATTTTATCAACTAAAGTGAGTTTTTATTATTTAATTTTTGGGTTTTAAAAATACTTTCTGAAGTCTTTTCGTTTAAAAAAAGACCAAAGCGCGCATCTCTATGCTCTGTCTAGGCAATGCGTCGTCTGCACTTGCAGGATCATCAAAAGCGGTATGCGCTGTAAACTTAACTTTCACATCTTTATCCGTATCAAATACCTTGAATACCAATACCTCGTCTTGGCACATTTTGGGGAAATAATACCATCTGTGCGCTGAGTTATAGCTGATATGATAAGTTTCAGCAGTTCTATCTTTATAGCGTCTTTGATTACGAATGAATCCCGTCTCAGGTATAGTTTTACCATCACACAACGCTAGCGGCTCCGACTCTATAACGGAGGCAATAGAGCGCCAAGTTTGAATAATAGCAAATCGGCTTTCCAATAATGCTTGCGATTCTGTAGGGAAAAAATCTCTGACTCTCTGTGGGGCAGATAACTCAGTATAGTCGTTATGGACGTAACGAACCGGTTCTCTAACCCAGCCTTTTCTTTGCTTTTCAGGAAGAGGTGTACGAACGGTATGATCAAAAATATATACTTGTCTACCGCCACTTTCTCTTTTTATCAATTCGGCTGTCTCAGGGTAATAAACGTTCTTTATCTCATCCTCATCATAGAAATTTAACATTTTTGTTGGATTATTAGCTAATAGGAAACCATGGTGATTTAAACGAAATTTTTCTCCTGCGTTCCTTCCATTGTAAATTTTTGTGGTTCTTTTTTCGTAGGCAGCTATATGAGCTTTGTGTTCCTCTTCTGGCCAATCCACATAGCGAATGGAGGGTTGCCCATCATCAATGATATATGTTAGGTCCGCAGTTATATAGTTTTCCATTTTAGCCTCTTTTTTTAGATAAAGTAACACCAGTTACATCGTGTTTAAAAGCTCCGTTGGGCTCGTCTAGTCTATATTCTGTGTATTAGTGCGACTTTATCACCAGCTGGGTTTTGTAGACTTTTTGAAAGTCTCTATTTGACGTTTTGTCAAAATAGGTTGAATTTCGGCACAACGCACCCAGGCAAAACCCAAATATAGTTGTTGTGGACATCAAGAAATATGCAAGCAAGGCGGATAATTTTGAAAGTAGTATCAATAGGTGCTGTTCTTTTGGGGGTAGCGTTTGCTTGTTACGAGTTTTTTCATTGGATGACGCATGTCTATGAGTTCGACGCGCGTATTAAATCTGACCTCACAAGAGTATCGAGCAAGGTAGATGGTACTATTGAAAAAATATTATTTAAAGAAGGCGATGAGGTTGGCCGCGGGGATCTATTGGTTGTGATGAATAGTGATCATATTATTCATCAAATGGAGGCATTAGATGCCGAGCTAAAGGTACAAAAAGCTCAAACAGAAAAACTGACAGCGCAAAAGCGCAACTTAGAGGTTGAATTGAATGCTCAAGTCTCTACCAAAAATGAGGAAATAAACTCACTCAAAGTTGAACTGAAAGCACTCATGAATAGGGAACAGCTTGCGGGAAAAAAACTAAAGAGAACGAAATATCTTGTCAGTAAAAATTTGACATCGAAAAAGAGTTTGGATGTTGATCAGGATCATCTGCTTAATCTTTCGGGCCAAGTTTCTGTCTCAAAGGCAAGGATCAAAGTTGCGAGGATGGAATTAGAAGAAATCAGAGCAAAGAGAAGCCAAATCAAGGTTTTAGACCAAGATATAATTATTTCGTCTATTACTGTTCGAAGATTAGCCGCAAATCTGAAAGCTTTAGAAGTAGAATTGAAGGAGCGTAAAATATTAAGCCCTGTTGATGGCATTATAGACATCATATTTAAAAACCCCGGAGAATATGTTGAGGATGCGAATGAGATACTAATTTTGCATAATCCCGAAAATATTTGGGTAGAGGCAAATATAGAAGAAGATCAGATCCGACATCTGGAGATCGGTCAGCCTGTTAAAGTAGATTTTAATGCCTATCCTTTCGACTCTTTTAAAGGCGAAGTAACACATATTGGCCGTATTACATTATCCGATTTAGCGATATCAAAATCAGATTTGAGCGATAACCGTGTTCGAAAATTAACTCAACGGATCCCGGTAAAGATTAAGTTAATAGACAAGCCTGAGATTACTGCTCCCGGTATGTTGGTGGAAGTCAATATTCAAATTCAGGATAAGGCACTACTTCAGTGAATTTAACCCGATTAGATTGGCGTATAATATTAGCATTAGCTACGTCGTCTATGCTTATTCAACAAGCGTTCTCTTATGTTTGCCAAATTGTTTTACCTTTTCTAGCAGACCGTATTGCAGAAGATTTTGGCATTTCTAGGGCGTGGTTGGGCCTGTATCTATTTATTCAAAATGTTGCCTCTATTGCTGCGGCTATGGGCTGTGGTGCATTTATAATAAGAATGGGGGCACTTCGTATTAGCCAAGCTTGTTTGATCTTTATGGGGGGAAGCCTGTTTGTAATAGCAACTGGAATACTCTGGTTATATCCTATTGCAGCGATATTACTTGGGGCAGCCTCAGTCTCTACCCCGGCCAGTTCCCATATATTGGCCAAATATTGCCCACCAAGACTTGCTCCAATTATCTTTTCAATCAAGCAAACAGGCGTGCCCGTTGGCAGCCTTATCGCCGGTGTCTTGATACCAATATTGCTGGGAATGGGTATTTATATCGGAAGTCTGGGTATTTCAGTCCACCTGGACGCTTATGGAACGTGTTTTGTAATAGGAATAATGGTTTATATGATCGTTCTGCTTCTCCAACCCTTGAGAGAACATTTTGATTCGGATAGGCGTTCAGACGTAAAGTTTTCATTCTCAGGTGCTATTCAGACAATGAAAATTGTGATTTCTGACGCGAGTTTGCGGGATTTGGCATTATGTGCTTTCGCGTTGGGCGGTCTGCAATCAATCTTCGCAGGTTTCTTTATTCTTTTCATGATTGACGGTCTTAATTACAGCGAATTGGAAGCGGGTTCGGCATTCGCGATAGCAAGCTTAACAGCAATTGGAGCAAGGATTTTATGGGGTTGGTTGGGAAGTACTTATTTTTCAGCTCGTCTAGTTATGGGTGCTATAAGTTTTTTTGCTGCCGTTGGAGGTGTTTTAATAGGGCTCTTTGATGCCACCTGGAGCTATAATGCAATATTGAGTGTTGCGATCCTTTACAACGTTACTTCATTAAGTTGGCACGGTATTCTTCTGGCTGAAACAGCAAGATTGTCTCCAGAAGGTAGCGTGGGTGGTATTACTGGTGGAGTGCTTGCCTTTACATCTATTTCTATGATGCTCTATCCGGCGTTTTATGGCGGCTTGTTAGCCATCACCGACTCATATGGAATTGGTTTTACCTTGGCAGCATTGCCAGCTTTATTTTGTGCGTTTGTTTTCTTTAAGCCGCCTTTAGAGGGGTCATGGATAGCCCAAGGGTACGGGTTAATAATTTGGACCATTAAACCACAGCGACTTTTATATATGTTTCTGGGAAGTACGATTGGTGCTTTTGCTGCGGCTGTATTGTTGTACAGAAACTTAATTTAAATTTCTTACTTTATTTAATTTTTGAGAAGTTTTGCATATAAACTATTTCTACATGTAATTTTATGGCATCTACTTTGTCTTATTGTCAGGTTACTATTAGCAGCTTGGAAAGGAAACCTTGGAATGATGGGTGCGTTGATTGTTTCAGGAGGAAGCAGAGGAATTGGTGCGGCAACCGCTATATGTGCTGCGCGAGAAGGATGGGATGTTGCGATAAATTATGCACAAGATGAAAACGCAGCTATTTCAGTAGCTGATCAGGTGAGATCACTTGGAAGAAGGGCTATCATCGTAAAAGGTGATATGTGTAATGAAGAGGATATTCAGAGATTATTCGATGACTCAGAAAAAGAATTGGGTCCATTGAAAGGATTAGTTACAAGCGCTGGGACTACTGGGAAAACAGTCAGGATAGAAGACATAACGGTTGAAGCCATCAATAGAGTTATGCAATTAAATGTAGTGGGCTTAATGCTTTGCTGTCGAGAGGCTGTGAGGCGAATGTCGACCAAAAATGGTGGTGGCGGCGGGAGTATTGTAAACCTTGGCTCTGCTGCCTCAAGATTGGGTGGGCCGAATGAATTTGTTCACTACGCAACCTCCAAGGGTGCTGTGGATTCATTTACACTGGGACTGGCCCGTGAAGTCGCTGCGGAGGGTGTTATCGTGAATGCTGTTTCACCAGGAATGATAGACACCGAAATTCATGCCTCGGCTGGACTACCAAACAGGGCTGTCGAAGCTGTTCCTGGAATACCGATCCGACGTGTAGGGCAGCCGGAAGAGGTTGCTGAGGCAATCGTCTGGCTGTTGAGTAAGGGGGCCAGCTACTGCGCTGGGGCGATCATACCTGTCACCGGCGGAAGATAAAGAATAAAGCATGAAATTAAATGAAGGCCCATCTGCGGGTTACAGGGATCTAGTAATAAAAGGCCAACTTATTGAAGATCATTTTCAGCTGATTGCTGTAAACGAGTTGGAACGTTTACATGACCTTCTTCAGGGTTATGAAATAAGTTATGCCTCTGGATCGTGGATCAAAAAGCTATTATTTAAACCGAACGCTGCTCGTGCAACACCCCAAGGATTATACGTTTATGGAGGGGTCGGCCGAGGAAAATCTATGCTGATGGATCTTTTTTTTGATGGTGTCGCCGTTAAACATAAAAGAAGGATCCACTTTCATGAATTTATGCAGGAAGCTCACGAACTTATTCACATTTGGCGTCAAAACAATAAAAACGAACAACAAGCCGAACCAATAGGCCCCGTGGCGGCAAAAATAGCAGAAAATACAGCCTTACTTTGCTTTGATGAATTTGAGGTTCGTGATATCGCCGACGCTATGATCGTATCCAGATTATTCACAGCACTATTAGAACTCGGTGTTGTAGTGGTGGCGACTTCCAATCGACATCCCGACGAGCTTTATAAAGATGGACTCCAGCGCGATTTATTTTTGCCCTTTATAAAACTAATCAAAGCCAAAATGGATATTCTGCATCTGCAGGACGGTAAGGATTATCGTCTCGATCGTATAAAGGCATTAAAAACCTATATCCAACCAGCTGACAACAAGGCGACGCTGCTATTAGAGCAAATATATCACGATTTAACTGATGGTAATTTAGGGAAGCAGGAAGTTATTGAATTCAAAGGACGACAGATCAATGTCCCAAGGGTCTCGGGAGCAGTAGCCTTTTTTAGTTTTGGCGATCTTTGTTCTATTCCTTTAGGTGCCGGAGATTATCTATTATTAGCAAAGCGTTTTCGGTCAATAATCATCTCGGATGTGCCGGTAATGACAAGTCAAAATCAAGATTTAGCAAGACGATTTATGGTATTGATTGATGCCCTTTACGAAAGCAAGACTTATTTAATTATGTCAGCGGCTGCAGACCCAAAAAACCTTTACAAAGGGGGTGATTGGGGGTTCGAATTTGATCGCACGATATCGCGCCTGTTAGAAATGCAGTCTGTCGATTATATAGAATCATCAAGACAATAACTGAGGCTTTATTAAACTTCTGAATACTTTTTATTATTGCTCTTCTTGCCCCGTAGAAAGATTCGGGGTAAACCCCTGTTCGGCTATAACAAATAGTTGTAACAGTACATTCGACTTAAATTTGCTTTGGAGATATTGGATGGCCCGGAATAAAATCGCTCTCGTCGGCGCTGGAAATATTGGTGGAACGTTGGCCCTATTAGCGGGATTAAAAGAATTGGGTGATGTGGTCCTTTTTGATATTGTTGATGGTATACCTCAAGGCAAAGCATTAGATATCGCTGAAGCGTCCCCGGTAGAGGGATTTGATGCCGCTGTATCCGGTGCCAACGATTATAGTGATATAGCAGGCGCAGACGTAGTAATCGTTACGGCGGGAATTGCTCGTAAACCAGGAATGAGCCGCGATGATTTAATTGGAACTAATACCAAGGTGATGCATTCAGTTGGTAAAGGGATTAAAAATCACTGCCCAGATGCTTTTGTTATCTGCATAACAAACCCACTCGATGTTATGGTTGGGGTATTGCAAAAAGCGTGTGGACTTCCAACTAACAAGGTTGTCGGAATGGCGGGGGTCCTAGATAGCGCGCGATTTCGGTATTTCTTAGCTGAAGAGTTCGAGGTCTCCGTGGAAGATGTTACAGCTTTTGTACTTGGGGGTCATGGCGATACAATGGTGCCATTAGTACGGTATTCTGCGGTAGCGGGGATCCCAGTGCCCGATTTGATCAAAATGGGTTGGAGCACGCAAGAAAAACTTGATGAAATAGTCCAGCGTACTAGAGACGGTGGAGCTGAGATTGTTAAACTTTTAAAAACTGGTTCTGCTTTCTATGCACCTGCATCCTCCGCGATAGAGATGGCAGAAGCCTACATTAAGGATAAAAAACGTGTGCTCCCCTGTGCGGCCTATTGTGAAGGGGTTTATGATTTAGATGGGCTCTATGTTGGCGTTCCAGCAGTCTTAGGAGCCGGCGGTGTGGAACGTATTGTTGAAATAGAAATGAATGCAGATGAACGATCTATGTTTGATCATTCTGTTGAAGCGGTTAAGGAGTTGAATGCCGCTGCAGCTAACTTAGAAAAATAATAATTGTTTTATGTAATTTCCTCACTTCCTATCTGCTGTTGACTATTTATCCATTTCGGAACATATCAGAGTAGATGGTACGTTTAGCAGTTATTTAGGCGGAGTGGCGCTTGTAGAAGGTCTAAAATTGTTTGGCTAATTATACATATCAAACTGAAAATGGTTTAAAATGAACATTCACGAGCATCAGGCTAAAAGTCTACTGGCTAAGTTTGGCGTAACTGTCCCTCGTGGTGCAGTGGCTTATTCAGTAGAGGAGGCTGTCTCTGCGGCTAAAACCCTGGAATGTTCAGTTTATGTAGTGAAGTCCCAGATCCATGCTGGAGGGCGTGGTGCTGGCCAATTCCTGGACAGCGAAACAGATAAGGGTGGCGTTCGTGTTGTAAAAACGCTGTCAGAGGTCAAAGCGAGTGCCGAAGAGATGTTGGGAAAGGTGCTGCTAACAAAGCAGACAGGACCAGAGGGAAGGCGAGTTCAGCGCATCTACGTGGAGGAGGGCTGTGAAATCGCATCGGAGTTCTATCTTTCATTGCTTGTTGATAGAAATAATAGTTGTGTCACCCTCATAGCATCCATTGAGGGAGGGATGGAAATAGAGGAAGTTGCAGAAAATGCACCCGAGAAAATAATCAATGTAACTATAGATGCAACAACAGGTTTTCGATCGCACCATGCAAGAAAAGTAGCTTTTCAACTTGGATTAAGGGATAAGCAGGTCGGCGAAGCTGTTAGTTTTTTGCAAGCCATTTATAAAGCATTTATAGAGCTTGATGCTTCTACTATAGAGATTAATCCTTTGGTCTTAAATAAATCAGGGAGCCTGGTTGCACTGGATGCAAAAATGAATTTTGACTCGAATGCTTTGTATCGTCAGCCAGAAATAGAAAAGTTACGTGACCTATCAGAAGAAGAGCCTGCAGAAGTCGAAGCCGCCAAGTCTGAGCTGAACTATGTGAAACTTGATGGTAATATCGGTTGCATGGTTAATGGAGCTGGCTTGGCTATGGCAACAATGGATATAATCAAGCTCCATGGCGGGGAGCCTGCCAATTTCTTGGATGTTGGTGGGGGTGCAACAAAGGAACGCGTGTCAGCTGCCTTCAAAATTATTCTTTCTGACATTAATGTAAAGGGGATATTGGTCAACATTTTTGGTGGCATAATGAAATGCGATATCATAGCAGATGGAGTAGTGGCCGCCGCGAATGAACTTGGTTTAAAAATACCCTTAGTTGTGCGACTAGAAGGAACAAACGTAGAGCTAGGAAAAAAAATTATGGCGGAGAGTGGCTTGCCTATAATATCTGCAGATAACCTTGGGGAAGCGGCAGAAAAAATTGTTGCGGCTGTTAGAGGAGATATCTGATGGCCGTCCTTGTAGATGAAAATACCCGTGTCATATGCCAAGGTTTTACAGGCGGGCAGGGCACGTTTCATTCTGAACAAGCTATCGCTTATGGGACAAAAATGGTAGGCGGTGTGACACCGGGTAAAGGGGGCGAAGTACATTTGGGGTTGCCAGTTTTTGATACAGTTCAATCCGCAGTAGAGTCCACTCAACCAGACGTATCAGTCATTTATGTTCCGCCACCTTTCGCGGCAGACTCTATCCTAGAAGCGATTGAAGCGGAAATTCCTCTTGTTGTCTGTATAACCGAGGGGATACCGGTACTAGATATGGTAGTTGTAAAAAAACGATTACAAAACTCAAAAACCCGCCTAATAGGACCAAATTGTCCTGGAGTTATTACTCCTGGAAAATGTAAAATTGGTATAATGCCAGGCCACATTCATTTGCCTGGTTCTGTTGGGATTGTTTCAAGATCGGGAACCCTCACATACGAGGCAGTTGCTCAGACAACAACGGTAGGCATAGGGCAATCGACTTGCATCGGTATTGGGGGAGACCCAGTCAATGGTACTAATTTCATCGACTGTTTGGATTTGTTTCTCAAAGACAAACAGACCGAATCCATCATAATGATTGGCGAGATTGGTGGTTCCGCAGAAGAAGAAGCGTCAGATTTCATCAGAAAGAGCAAAGTTAAAAAACCGATGGTGGGGTTTATAGCGGGAGTTACGGCTCCCCCCGGACGAAGAATGGGACATGCTGGAGCTATTATCGCAGGAGGAAAAGGGGGAGCCGGCGATAAAATGG
>QCQB01000010.1 GCA_003212315.1 SAR116 cluster bacterium AG-447-C21
ACGAAAACAAAAGCAGAAGAGCTATTGTTGTGAATATAACGAACTGTGCCTCGTTAGAAATGCCGGGGTCAAGAGGCTCTGACAACTCATCTAAATACATAATTTTGAGTATGCGCAGATAGCTGACGGCGGCAAGGCAACTTGTTGTTATTCCGATGAAAAGCAGTAAATAGAGCTTCTCGTCCACTACGGATATTAAAATAAGCCATTTTGATAAAAAACCTGCAAATGGTGGTATCCCTGCCATTGAGAAAATAGTAACGAGCAGAGAAAAAGCTAGAAACGGATGACTTATAGATAACCCTGACAAGTGCCTTACACTATCCACTGCTTGCTTCTTTTGTCTCATTGAAAGAATAATTGCAAATACTCCAAAGTTCATTGTTAAATAGATACAGAAATAAATTAAAATACTGCTAAACCCGTC
Source organism: SAR116 cluster bacterium AG-447-C21 (assembly GCA_003212315.1). Classification (GTDB taxonomy): domain Bacteria; phylum Pseudomonadota; class Alphaproteobacteria; order Thalassobaculales; family Thalassobaculaceae; genus UBA7326. The sequence goes on from QCQB01000010.1 coordinate 428, forward strand.
ATCAGAACCGGCGGCCAACCCCATCAATGCGAAACCTGTTTGAGCTGTTGCTCCATAAACAAATAATCGCTTTAAGTTATCTTCAAAAAGCATCATTAAAGATGGGACAAACATAGAAATGCTGGCAACAGCTATTATGATATATTGCCACTGATCAAATAAAAATCCTAAGTACCCCGCCAAGAATTGAATCAATAAACTCAAGACAGCAATTTTTGGTCCAACCAAAAGAAAAATAGTTACTGGCACAGGAGCTTGTTTATCACAACCTTCAACTCGGGTCTGGAGAGGAATTATAGAAATCTTAGAAGCAAGGCCAAGAACTAAAAAAATCAGTCCAATAAAGAAACCAATGGGAAGATCCTCTTCCAATGCATCTATTGATTGTGATATTTTACTAAATTCAGTAGCTCCAGAAAATCCATAAATCAATGAGCAACCGTATAAAAGCACAATTGAAGAAAGTAGCCCAATTACAAAGTATTTAAAACCAGACTTGATAGATTTGAGAGATTCATTGCGGATCGATACTAAAACGTAGCACGCCAAGCTTTGTAACTCTACGCCCAGATAAAGTGTGATCAAGTCGCCGGCAGATACAATTATCATCATGCCGAGTGTTGCAAATACTATAAGGATTGGAAATTCAAACCGGCTTATCTCTTCCCGCTTCAAATAGTCATTGGACAATATGATAGTTAAAGCAGAACAAACCAATATCAATATTTTAACGAAGTCGGTATGAGGACTTGTTATAAATAACCCATAAAATGCTGTTTTCATTTGGTCGCTACTATTTGATAAAATGAGTATAGCGGCTATCGAAAAAGCTCCAACGACCGCCCAAGCCGCAAAAGAAGTGGCTCCCTTTCTTCGAAAGACCGCCAATAATAAAATAAATACACTTGCTAAACTCAAAAAAATTTCCGCTGACGCAGATACAAATGCAGGCGTTACCATCGTACTCATTGGAGCATACCTTAGGTCATCCGTTTAATTAATGGGTAACATTTTTAAATCATTGGTAATACTGCTAACAGAAGTCGACATCACATTTAAAAAAGGCATAGGATAGATTCCCATCAAAAGAATCAAGCCAATTAAAGGTGACAATACCCCTAAATCCCGAAGGGACAAATCTCTCATGTTAATTGTATTGTGGTTCAGAATTTTGCCAAACAAAACACGTTTGTATACGCATAGCAAGCAAGTAAGTAATAGCATAAAAAGCGCAAAAACAGTTATCAAAGTAAGGAAACTGTGTTCAATCACTCCAAGAATTATTGAAAGGTTTGCGATAAAACTTGCAGTTCCGGGAACCCCTATAACGGCCAATAAAATAAACACATGTATTATCAAAAACGTTGGAATACCATTCATCAAGTGACCGGGCTCCGCCTTGAGGCGATCGCTAAAAATTTTTATACAAATTATTAGACCAGCCCCTATAAAACTATGACTCAACATCGCAAAAACACCACCCCGTATCCCGTGTTCACTCAAACTAAATACTCCAATCGTTATCAATCCCATTTGAAAAATTAGTATTAACAAGACAAAACTTTTAAAGTTCTTATAAATCATCAAAATAATTACGGCATACACAGCTATCACTATTGCGAAAACTAACATGTAGGGCGCGAAAAGATTGGTCGCAACTGGAAAAAGGGGAATGGAAAAACGCAAAAAACCATACACGCCTATCTTGGTCGAAATACAGGTGAGCATAATAAGTGTTCCTATTTCACCATCCTCCTGTTGACTCAGAATTCTTTTATGAAAAGGAAACAACGTCATAATAGTCATAAACGGTATAAAAAAAGCGATAAAAAGCCAGATCTGGTTATTCCTCGAAAAATTGGCATTGTTGAGAATTATTAAATCAGTAGTATTTTTTGATTCGTAAATAAATAGAACTGCCCCCAAGAGTGGAATAAACATGAGAAAAATATTAATACCAAAATTGAAAAACGCATGATGTCTGCTATTTTTATTCCACATACCAACCATCAGATGCAAAGGTATAGATGCAGCGATCACAAAACAGGCAAAGAGAAAAACATCTAAAGCACAAAAACTTCCTATTAATGTAGTTTCTAAAACTAGCAATACGATCATATGCTCTCGCACACGGCTTTTTATGCTTTTCCAGGTAGCAAAAATACAGATTGGCGTTAAGAGTGCTGCGCAAATTATCAAAAACATTGAAATACCATCTATGCCCAATTGATATTTAATACCAATATTCGAAATCCACGACGCCTCTTCTAACATTTGAAAACCGCTACGACTGCGATCAAAATTCACCCAAATAAGAAGGGATACGATTAATGTTGGGATAGTGGTCCATAATGCTAGATGCCGACAGCTTCTGCCAACAGCTTCATCTTCACCACGGGTCAACATGATGAAGAAGCATCCAGCCAGTGGAAGAAATGTCACTATAGATAATACTGGCCAATCATTTGTCATAGCGTTAGCCCTATAAAGAGTAACAATGATATAAAATGAATACGATACTCCCAAATAGCATCGCGGTACCGTAATAGCTGATAAACTGATGTTTAGTGCCAGTAAACAGGATTTTTATTTGTTTGATATTTTTATGCAAACTGCATTGGCACAATAAACCCGATATGACGGAATAAAGTTCATTATAAGATCGGAGATGAGTACGAGAGACAGCATATGATATAACCATCTTATAGAGTTTGTCATAAGGGTTTTTAGCACGACTTCTCGCCAATAACGTTTGGCAATTGTCAAGTAAACCAATCCGTAACTCCGGTTTTAAAACATATAAAAAATAAGCTATCACTACCCCACAGAAAAAACTGATGACTAGAGGAACATTAAATCTTGTTAATTTTTCTATGTTTTTCCAATCTGTCTCTAGTCTCATTGGACTTGGGATAACGTTGCCCCAAAATGTAGAAGAAATATCTCCAAATACAGTATTAAACCCTATCATTCCTGCAAATAAAGTAAGAAAGCTTAAGAAGATTAATTTAACTTTAAATACCCAAGAGACTTTATTTATTTTTGTCTTTACCTCCTTTTTGTTTCCATGTGCCTTGCGCCAAATAATAAATAAAATCTTGAACCCAAGGAAAGCTGTCATAGCAATCACTAGTAAACTGGCGTAAAACACAAAAGTACCAATCGAGGTATTTTGGCGCAGCGATGCTTCTAATATTATTATTCCTGAATAATATGCAGATAAAAATGGAAATCCGGTTAAACTCAACACCCCTAGACTGGCTGAAATATAGAAAATAGGCGGCCAGTTCTTGTACTCTACCGGTTGTCCTTTAACAATATTGGAAAAAATACACGGGTTTAATGCGCCACTTGAAACAAGTAAAAGTGCCACAACAACTATGACGTTTAAGAAATGAAAAACTCCTCCAATGTATGCAGAGGATCCGCAAGCCACAAAAATGTATCCTAATTGGGAAAAAATTAAACAAAGTATCATGCGTCCCAAGTCATGGCATAATAAAGCCCTAACAAGTAACAGACTAGACACAAGTAGACCAACAATGGAGAGACTGATTAAAATATTTGGTGTCCGCTCTATCATTGGAGAAAAACGTATCAGAATGAAAACACCCGCCAAGCCCATACTCACCAGATGGATGAAGGTAACTAACGCAGGATTGATCAAAGGTTCCTTTATAAACCATCTTTGAAAACTAAGTTGGGCGCATTTTGTAATGGCAGCAAAAATCAACAAAATATTTAAAACAGTTAATGCATCTAGACTACTTCCTAAAAGTTCTAATTTAACATTCTGAGTGATAGAGATGACATAAAAGATTTCATCAAATATTATGGTATCATATGATATGTACGCAGCCACTAAAACAAACAGGAGAGCGAGGTTGCCTACTCGGTCAACAGCAAACATTTTGATTGCCATTGCCCGGGATAAATCCTTCCTTGACGATATTAAGAGAAGAGAGGAAATGACTCCAATAAGCTCCCATCCCAAATATAATTGCAGGAAATTATTAGCAGATAAAAATAAAAATACTGCGATAGTAAGAACCGGAAAATAAAACAGCAAATTTTTGGTATAGCATCCACTAGTTTTTTCCCAAATTAAATGTAGGTGAATAAACATCAATGCTAATGAGAAAATCGATATCATCAACAGTGTTAAACTATCAAATCTTAATAAATAGTTTGCAACGAAAGAGCCTGTTTTTATCCATGTGATTATCTGGATGCTTTCGAACCCTTGGTTGTAAATCATTTCAATCATGCCGCCAAGGCTTAAAGAAAGCATAGCCACCGCGAGTCCACAGCTAACGCCGTGAATGACTCGTCGAGTAAAAAATCGTGACCTCAAGAGAAAAATCGATGCTAATAATGGAGCAACAAAAATGCATGCATACATCGGTTAAATCAGTCGTTAATTAAGTTTTGGTCTTCAAAAATTCGAAGACCTTTTTTTCGAAACGCTGCTATCACCAGAGCCAAACCAATAACGGCGCTGACAGCCGTAATTATTAAGATATAAAAAGTAAATGCTTGTCCATCTAAACTTTTATTGAAAAAGGAAAACGCAATGAAAGTTATGCATATCGCCACTATCATCAACTGAACCGAAATAAAGATATTAGGTACACTTTTCGGTTTAAATATAAGACCGAGAGCCCCTAATATGAAGATCCCAGATGCTAACGACAAGTAATGTAATAAGGATATTTCGAACATCATCAACTACTATCGGTGTTACTATGATTCTGCTCTAAGCTTAGGATATTTTTATCTCTTCGCAGAGTTTCGCGTTTCTTTATCGTCAACACCACAAAGCCAATAACAGTAACTAACAGGATCAACATAGTCCCTTGTGAAATATAAAAATAATCCACGTATAATTTCTCTGCCAATGTATGTAATGATGAAAAAGAGAAAGCGTTAGCACTCAATAGTGCTGAATCTATTGACGATAATCGAGAAAATAAATAGGCAACAAACCAAACAGATAATTCTATAAGTAATATTAAAGTAACACTTGCGCTAAGTTTTGAATATTGCGCTACAACTTTGCGCATTTGATATAAATTCAAATCGAAAATTAATATGCCACAAAAAAATAAGCCAGTTGATATCGTCAAATACAGTATTAGTAACGTCACCGAAATCAGTATTGCATCAAGCAAAACAAAAAGCGCCGCCACATTAAACATAATCGCGAATAAGAATATAACAGAACGAATGGGGTCACGTGCCGTTATTGAAAGAACCGAAAATGCCACAATAATAGAAGCTAAAAGAAAGAAAGTGAGTGCATTGGTCATTGTACATAGCCCTGAACCAGGAATAACAAACTTAAGACTCACTAATTACGAAGTTAAGTCTTCCAATTATAGGCAACTAACTTTCGCTACTAAATCTCTTTTTATGAGACATTCTGACTTGTTTTATACAAGATCATCTCTTGTTCGTCAAAAAGAGATGATCTTGCCGGTTTAAAAGAGAGTGATACTATAAATACTGATGGAATAGATAGGTAATGTATTCTTGATCAAAAGCGCACAAACACTATCCACCAAAGTCATCTAACATAATGTCTTCACCATCAACTCCAAGATCTAATAACATGTTGATACACGACTGATTCATCATCGGTGGACCACACATATAAAACTCACAGTCCTCAGGAGCTGGATGATCTTTTAAATACTCGTCAAACAGAACATTATGGATAAATCCTGTATGTCCGGTCCATTTATCCTCTTCCACCGCATCCGATAACGCTACGTGCCAGGTAAAGTTCTTATTTTCTGCTTGTAATCTGTCAAAATCATCAACATAAAACATTTCGCGCTTTGAGCGGGCTCCATACCAAAAAGTGATTTTTCTATCAGTTTTGATCCGGTCTAGCTGATCAAGAAGATGACTACGCATGGGTGCCATCCCTGCCCCACCGCCAATAAAAACCATTTCTTTCTTAGTTTCTCGGGCAAAAAACTCGCCGAACGGTCCCGAAATAGTAACTTCATCACCGGGCTTCAGATTAAAAATGTAGGATGACATCTGCCCAGAGGGAATACCAGTTGATCCTGGCGGCGGTGAAGCTATGCGAACATTTAACATGATGATGCCCTTTTCTTCAGGGTAGTTGGCCATCGAATAAGCTCTTTCTACTGGTTCTGTTACCTCTGAATTAAAGTCCCAAATTTTAAACCGGTCCCAATCCTCATGATATTCTTCGGCTACATCAAAATCTCTGTAAGAAAGTGAATATGCTGGTGCTTCTATTTGAATATACCCGCCTGCCCTGAAATCAACATCCTCTCCCTCAGGGAGTTCTAGAACAAGTTCCTTTATAAAAGTGGCGACATTCTCGTTACTACGAACCCTGCAAACCCACTTCTTTACCCCAAAAACTTCCTCAGGAACCTCAATCTCCATATCCTGTTTAACTGCAACCTGACACGATAGGCGATCACCGCATGCTGCATCCCTTTTTGTGATATGTCCCTCCTCAGTAGGCAGAATGGAACCGCCACCAGAATGTATTTTTACTCTACACTGGGCACATGTTCCCCCGCCACCGCAAGCAGACGGAACAAACAGTTTCTCTGTAGCTAAAGTTTGGAGCAACTTGCCACCAGCTGGAACACTAACAGTTTTTTCTCCATTAATGGTAATATTTACGTCGCCGGTAGAAACTAGTTTATTCTTAGCGAACATTATAACGGTCACCAGGGTGATTACTATCATCGTAAAAAAAACGATACCTAGTGTAAAAGTTTCCATATCTTACTTTCTCCTATAATTTCACACCGGAAAAACACATAAACCCCATAGCCATAAGGCCAGCTGTGATGAAAGTTATACCGAGCCCTTGCAGGCCATCTGGTATATCACTGTATTTCAATTTCTCCCTAACTCCTGCCATTGTTGCAATTGCTAAGGCCCAACCAAAGCCGGATGCCAACCCATACGTTGTGGACTCGGCAAAGTTATAATCCCGCTCAACCATAAATAACGAACCACCAAGGATCGCACAATTAACTGTGATAAGTGGTAGAAATATACCCAAAGCGTTATACAGTGGGGGGAAATATTTATCCAAAGTCATCTCAACAATTTGGACCATAGCAGCTATAACCCCTATATACGAAATGAGCCCAAGAAAAGTTAGATCAACATCCGGAAAGCCTGCCCAAGATAAAGCCCCTGGCTTCAGAAGATAAGTCAAAATTAAATTGTTTGCCGGCACTGTAATAACTTGCACTACCATAACCGACAATCCCAAACCGATAGCCGTCTCTATCTTCTTTGAAACAGCTATGAACGTGCACATACCCAGAAAAAAGGATAGGGCTAGATTTTCAACAAAGATCGCTTTAACGGCCAGAGAAACAAGATCGCCCATTAATGCTCCTCCACCACCTGGATCTTAAACTCTCTTTCCTCAACCTGGGCCGGTTTCCATGTTCGCGCCGCCCAGATTAGCAATCCAATGATGAAAAACGCTGATGGGGGGAGTAAAAGCAACCCGTTTGGCACATACCAGCCGCCATTATTTACCGACTCCAAAATTGTTATCCCGAACAGCGAGCCTGATCCAAAAAGTTCGCGCACAACTCCAACCAGCATCAACAACAAGCCATAACCCAACCCATTGCCTATACCATCTAAAAAAGAAGCTAGTGGAGGGTTTTTCATCGCAAATGCTTCCGCCCTGCCCATTACAATACAATTAGTAATAATTAATCCTACGAATACTGATAAGGTTTTTGAAATCTCAAAAGCAAAAGCTTTAAGTATCTGGTCAACAAGTATTACAAGCGAGGCAATTATGACCATTTGCACAATGATACGAATGGAACTAGGGATGTAATTTCGAAGAAATGATATAGACATTGACGAAAAACCACATACCGCAATCACCGCTATTGACATCACTAATGCAACCTGAAGAGAAGACGTCACAGCCAAGGCTGAGCAAATCCCTAAAACTTGTAAGGTTATTGGATTATTATCAACTAGTGGATCTACCAATAGTTCTTTTTTTGTTTGTGCCATCAGGCTGCTCCTGCCTTTAAATTAGATATGAAAGCCGCGAAACCAGATTTACCCATCCAAAATTTTACTAAATTATCGACCCCATCTGAAGTCAATGTAGCACCAGCAAGTGCGTCTATGTGATGTTCTTTTACCTTTGCCACCTTTGCAACCTGTATCATTAGGTTACCCGCCTCGTCTCGCAGTTTTTTCCCTTGCCATTGGGCTTTCCATCTAGGATTGTCGACTTCGGCACCCAACCCGGGTGTCTCGGCATGATCATAAAATTGGAGGCCAAATATATCATTTCCATTTTCCTCTAACGCTATGAATCCATAAAGCGTAGACCAAAGTCCATATCCGTAAATCGGCAATATTATTTTATCCAAAGATCCGTCTTTATTTTTGAGGAGATAAACAGTGGTGAAGTTTGGTTTACGACCTATTGATGCAGGGTCTTCTTGTAATTCCGAACTCATGCTTGGGTCTTTTGCTGCGGCACGCTCATCAAAACTTGCAATATCTATAGCGTCGGTGAACTTGCCCGTTCTCATGTCAACTATACGAGGCTCAAATGAAGAAAAAACCGCCCCCACATCAACGCCCTCTTTGTAAAGGCCCGCTACTTGCAGGATATTAACTTTTTTATCTAGAGCTTTATTATATACCTGAATAGGACGCAGGTTCACCGCCGCGAAAGCAACTATCATGGAACAAAAAAGGCAGAGTGTAACAGCTACGAATATTGTTTTAGGAGTACTGTCAACAGGCAAAGCAATTAATTTACCCCACAAAGTACTGGGTTCTCTATCAGGCATTTCGCGCAATCCTCCGTTTAATATTGGCTTGAACCACGAAATAATCGATTAATGGCGCGAACATATTTGCGAATAGGATAGCTAACATCATTCCCTCAGGGAAAGCCGGATTTAGCACTCTTATCATGACAACCATAAAACCAATCAACGCGCCATAGAAGTAACGTCCGACATTAGTATGACTAGCAGATACAGGCTCGGTCACCATAAAACAAAGTCCAAATGCATAGCTACCTAAAACTAAATGCCAGTACCAAGGCATAGCAAACATAGGGTTAGTGTCAGACCCTATCCAATTAAGCAATAAAGAGAACCCAATCATTCCACCTAGGCAACCAACTACCATCCGATAATTAGCTATTTTTGTAACCAACAGGAATGCTAAACCAACAAAACAAGCTAATGTAGATGTTTCACCAAGCGAACCTTGGATTGTTCCATAGAAAGCATCCCACCACGTTATGCCTTCTATCGCGAGGCTTTCAATCCCTCTGGCAGCTGACAAACCCAAAGCTGTAGCCCCAGAGAACCCATCCACCGGCGTCCATATCGCATCTCCCGACATATTTGCAGGATACGCAAAGTATAGGAAAGCCCTGCCTGTAAGAGCGGGGTTTAGGAAGTTTTTCCCTGTTCCTCCGAAAACTTCCTTTCCGATAACTACACCAAACGCTATTCCTAATGCCACCTGCCATAGTGGCGCTGAAGCCGGCATCGTAAGAGCAAAGAGCATAGAGCTAACCAAAAACCCTTCGTTAACTTCATGACCACGTACTGTGGCAAAAACTACTTCGCAAATTCCTCCTGCCACCAGCGTTACTATATATATTGGCATGAAATAAAGCATTCCATGTAACATATTACCCAGTATGCTATCCGGATTAAGGCTGACCCCTAACATCTTTATTACAAAGATTCTCCAGCCAACGTGGCTGGTATCACCTAGTTCCGCTAATCCAATATTTGTTTGCAAACCAGTATTATAAAAGGCCCACAATATGCACGGGATCGTTGATATCACGACATAAGTCATGATGCGCTTCATATCTACAAAACTTCTGGCATGGGGCGCTGCTTTGGTTACAGATTTACCGGTATATAAAATAGTCTCTATCATTTCATAGATTGGATAGTACTTCTCGTATCTTCCGCCCTTTTCAAAATTCGGTTCAATGTTATCGAAGAAACTACGTAATCCCACTTCTTAACCCTCCTTTTCAATCTTTAGAAGGCTATCACGCAAAGCCTGACCATATTCATACTTCGCCGGACACGAAAATGTGCAAAGAGCAAGATCTTCTTCATCTAGCTCAAGTGCTCCCAGGGATTGAGCAGCGTCGGTGTCCATAACCAATAACGATCTCAGTAGCTGAGTTGGAAGGAAGTCTTGGGGCATTAAGGTTTCAAAAACACCCGTTGGGACCATTGCTCGCCTTCCACCATTTAGATTTGAAGTAAAATTAAATAGTTTTGAACGCCGGAAAGCTGACGCCAAAACTGGCATCGCGGCGAATTTATTAGGTTGCGGTCTAATCCATCCAAAAGGAATCTGTTCGGTATCTTCTTTTATTAGGGTGACTTGTCTAGAAAATCTACCCAAATATGCCAGAGCCCCTTCCGCCACACGCCCACTCAGGATAGAGCCCGAAATTATCCGACAAGGAGCTTGTGGATCGAATTCATTTTCGACTAAATCGTCTAAAGAGGCTCCCGAGATAGTTTTCAATAACCTAGGGTTGAGAGCTAATGGACCTGCCAAAGAAATTACACGTATAGGATTGATGTATCCTGAACGCATCAAATGGCCAATTGCTATGACATCCTGATATCCAATCGACCAAACCACATTATTAACAGATGGTGGGTTAAGAAAATGCATATGCGTTCCAGCCAATCCTGAAGGGTGCGGCCCGTCAAATTTATGACTTTCTGCATTTGCAACCCCGGTTACATCACCAATAGTCCCATTCGAAGCCTTACAAATATAGACTTTGCCATCCGTCAACGTTGCAATCGAACTTACGCCAAGATTAAACGCCTCCTGTTCTTGACTTACGACAACAGATGCGTCAGGAGCAAGAGGTTCAGTCTCCATCGCAGTGACAAAGATAGCAGACGGCACATCCTCTTCTAAGGGCATCTTGGAATAAGGTCTGGTTAGAAACGAAGTCCAGAGCCCTGAATCAAATAGGATTTTTTTTACTTTATCCCTCTGAAACCCGTCTGAACCGATGGCGCCAAAATTCACTCCCTTATCGTCAATATCATCAACGTCTATAATGACACTTTGCAAAACTCGTCGTGCCCCACGCATGACCCCTCGAACTCTTCCTTTGCAAGGAGAAACAAACATTATGTTCGGTGCTTCTTTATGAGAAAAAAGAGGCGTTCCTCTGACGACTTCATCGCCCTCTGCAACTAGCATTCTTGGTTTCAGGCCATTATAGTCACTTCCTACGACGGCAACGCTCTTGGGAGTGGCGCTTTCGTGAATCGTTTGTTGCGGTATTCCGTTTATTGGAAGATCCAGCCCTATTTTAAGCCGAAATTCTGACATTAGTAACAATTCCCCTGGCGCGTTACATTTTAGGCAAAGCAGATGCGAACAATTATTTAAATGTGTAATTTACAGGTAGACAAATTTCCCGTCTTAAACTCTACGTTATTTACCAAGTAACATATTAATTTTTACCATTATAGCAATCTCTTAACCAAGAAAAATTACTATATTTTTATGATTCTTTTGAGGTTCATGCTATTTTTTTATAAATTAGGGCTTGGCTTATTGGTAAAGGCAACAGTTAACGCATATCAACCGGTCAACCCACTACCCGAAATGGTAAAATTTCATGGTTATCAATTTTAAATCCACATTGAGTATTTTGATGTTGTTTATTCTAATCGGATGCTTTGGAGACCAGAAAGAACCATCGCCTGTTTCTATAAGTGGCCAAACCATGGGCACTACATACAATGTAACCGTGGTTGATAATCCATTAAGCTTATCTAAAGAAGATCTGAAAAAACGAATAGAAGAAACACTCAATGACGTAAACGAAAAGATGTCCAACTGGTACGAACAATCTGAAATAAGTACAATCAACAATGATAAGAGAGGGAAACCTATTGATTTATCCCAAGAACTTTTCGACGTGATCAATATATCAACAGACATACATAACAGAAGTAACGGAGCTTTTGACATAACGGCGGCACCGCTCATAAACCTTTGGGGGTTCGGGCCAAATAATTCTGAGAGGGAAATACCATCCGTGTTAGAGGTAAAAGCTGCTCTAGAACTGGTAGGACAAACCAAGCTGTTGAAATTGATACCAGGCTTAAACCAATTAAAAAAACGAAATCCAGAAGTTTTGATAAATTTGTCAGCAATAGCTAAAGGGTATGGTATTGATAGGGTTGCCAGCACTCTGAAAGAACAAAAAATACAAAATTTTCTGGTGGAGATCGGCGGTGACCTAATAACGTCAGGCACCAACAAAAATGGAAAGTCATGGTCGATTGGTATAGAAGCACCCAAGATAGAAAGTCAGATTGTTCAGTCTGTAATAAAAATTAAAGATCAAGCCATGGCCACTTCGGGAGATTACAAAAATTTCTTTGAGAAAAATGGAATTCGATACTCTCATATAATCGATCCTAAAACCGGTTATCCTATTCGACACAAAACATTGTCTGTAACCGTTTTGGCTGAGAGCGCTGCACTTGCTGACGGCTGGGCAACCGCTATGTTGGTATTAGGAAACAACGATGGGATGATTGTAGCGAACAAACTTAACATACCCGTTTTTTTTATTTCAAGTCATGAAGAAACGTTTATAACTTCAGGTAGCGACGAGTTTAAAAAAATTGTTGCAGGGAAACATTAAAGATCATAACTACAAAAAGATCGGAAATATCTAATTGGAAACTTTCGTTTTTACTTTCTTTATCCTTCTAATATTGATGCTCATTATGTCATTAGGTGTGTTATTAATGGGGAAGAATATAAAAGGAAGCTGTGGGGGATTAAACGCGATAACTGGAGCAGACAAATGTGTGGTTTGCAAAAAAGATATAGATCCTAATAGCCCTCTTAATGAAAAATTGAGATGTCACCGGGCCCAGCAAATAGTTCGCGAATTTTAATACTCAATTCCTTCATTATGTGTATACGTTTTATAGAACCGTAAATTACCGAAGGATTGACTTGAAACGTAAATAGGTTGTTAACTGGGCATATCTAAAGGGACAAATGCGACTACAACAAAGGACAAAAACGCCAGAGAACCATACACCCAAGCTCTTTTAACCCAGCCAGCTTCCTGACTCACCCAGTTTTGACGAAAGACCTTTCCACAATAAATCATGGCAACCAATAAAACCGCCGCCAGCAAAGGATCCAGCAAAATGTACCTGCCTTCCGATCAGTATATCAATGATATATATAACATATGTGACAAAATTAAATTGACCGATTTTTTGCTCAATATACCTCAAAAAGAGCTAACTAATAAAAGTTTAGTTTCGGCACTATTATTTTCAAGATCTTTCGAAAACTAAATCCCAACATGGCGGGAGTGACGGGACTCGAACCCGCGGCCTCCGGCGTGACAGGCCGGCGCTCTAACCAACTGAGCTACACCCCCTGATCTTGGGGCACATTATATTATTTACCGTCCCTAATTAGTCCCTTAGCAATACACACGCAATAAAAAACCACCTGTTCTGGTAAAAATATACTTCTGTGGTGGGCGCTGACGGGTTCGAACCGCCGACCCTCTCGGTGTAAACGAGATGCTCTCCCAACTGAGCTAAGCGCCCTTTATGAAATACTCTACTCAAATCAAAAGCACCGAACCTTAAACTGATTCGGCACTCTTAATATTTAAGTCTTTTAATTCAATGAGTCTTTCAAGCCTTTACCTGCCTTAAACTTCGGCTGCTTTGAGGCTGGAATATTAATTTTTTCGCCTGTTCTGGGGTTACGGCCTTCGCTTGCCGCCCGGTCAGATACACTAAACGTACCAAATCCGACTAACCGCACATCATCGCCTGCCTTTAGAGCGCCAACTATTGATTCTATAACTGAATCGACGGCACTTCCCGCATCAGTTTTGGAGAGCCCCGAACTATCGGCGACTTTTGTAATTAGTTCGTTTTTATTCACGCTATGCCCCTTCCAGTATCCTAAAGTAATTGAGCCCACTAAAACAATTTTCAGCTGGCTAACTACGTCAGTCTAAATCGGTGGGTAGCCTTGCGTCAATGTAAGTATAGAAGAATTTCTAATTTTTTTGTCCTTCTCTGTGTAAAAACAATGCGTCTTTAAAAATAGATAGGCTTTAGTGCCCAATCTTTAGCCCTAAAACTGATTTTAATGTTTGACGACCTCCTCCTGCACGATATCTTCAGGCTTATTAATAGGAGCACTAGGATCACCTTCTCCCAGGCTAACTGGGACTGGCTCAGCGGCCAAAGCGTGCGATATAACCTCATCAGCAACAGTAACAGGAATTATCGTCAAGCCCTTCTTGACGTTATCCGGAATATCCGCGAGATCCTTCTCGTTATCCTTTGGGATAAGAACTGTTTTTAGCCCTCCCCTCAGCGCAGCTAATAGTTTTTCCTTTAGCCCCCCAATTGGCAACACCCTACCTCTAAGAGTTATCTCACCGGTCATAGCAACGTCGCGTCTCACGGGTATTTCTGTAAGAACTGAGACAATCGACGTAACCATGGCAACTCCCGCAGATGGACCATCTTTAGGTGTTGCTCCTTCCGGTACGTGCACGTGAATATCCTTATCCTCTAGGATTTTTGGGCTTATGCCGAATGAGGCAGCGCGCGATTTAACAAAACTCTCCGCCGCTTGCACAGACTCTTTCATTACATCGCCAAGCTTCCCTGTTGATGTTACTTTTCCCTTGCCCGGGACTGTAACTGACTCTATTGACAGGAGTTCACCGCCCACCTCTGTCCAAGCTAGGCCAGTAGTGACTCCAACCAAATCACTGTCTTCTGTTTCGCCAAATCTAAACTTTTTCACTCCCGAGAATTTCTCTAAATTTTTCTTGGTAATTTTTAATTGCTTAACTTCCGTCATCAGTATTTCTTTTACTGACTTCCTTGCTAGATTAGCAATTTCCCGCTCTAAATTGCGGACTCCGGCCTCTCGAGTATAATAGCGAATTAAGTCTCTTAAGGCATCATCCGATATACTCCATTCGGTATCTAGCAACCCGTGCTGATGCCTTTGTTTCCCTATCAGATGTTTTTTCGCAATCTCAACTTTCTCATCTTCGGTATAACCAGATAGCCGAATTATCTCCATACGGTCCAGTAATGGCTGCGCCATCCGCAATGTATTGGCTGTTGTTACGAACATAACATCCGAGAGATCGTAGTCCACTTCAAGATAGTGATCCTGAAAACTACTATTCTGCTCTGGGTCAAGAACTTCTAAAAGCGCCGAGGACGGATCGCCCCGGTAATCATTTCCTAACTTGTCTATCTCATCTAATAAAAATAACGGATTCGATGTTTTAGCCTTTTTCATCCCTTGAATGACTTTTCCGGGAAGCGAACCAATGTAAGTTCGTCTATGCCCTCGGACTTCAGCCTCATCTCGAACGCCGCCCAATGACATTCTAACAAAGCTACGCCCTGTTGATTCTGCAATAGATTTTCCAAGTGAAGTTTTACCAACACCTGGGGGACCAACCAAGCACAGTATTGGGCCTTTAACCTTACCTGTTCTAAGCTGGACCGCAAGATATTCTAATATACGCTCTTTCACTTTTTCGAGACCATGATGATCACGATCTAGAATATTCTGAGCAACCGTAAGATCTTTTTTCACCCTCGACCGTTTTTTCCAAGGGATACTGAGCATCCAATCGAGATAATTACGGACGACCGTCGCCTCTGCTGACATTTGGCTCATATTCCTAAGTTTCTTCAACTCAGCCATAGCCTTTTCTCGAGCTTCTTTAGAGAATTTTGTTTTTGCGATTTTCTCTGATAGTTCCGCTAATTCATCCCCACCATCTTCATTATCACCCAATTCTTTCTGTATCGCTTTCATTTGCTCATTGAGATAGTATTCCCTTTGAGTTTTCTCCATTTGTCTCTTGACGCGGTTTCGAATTCGCTTCTCAACCTGCAAAACGCCAATCTCACCTTCCATGTGACTGAAAATTTTCTCTAATCGAGCTGACACTGAGCTCAATTCGAGAAGTTCCTGTTTCTCCTGAATCTTCACTGCAATATGAGAAGCTATGGTATCCGCCAATTTACTAACATCATCGATCTGGTTAACTGATACTAATACCTCTGGAGGGATTTTCTTATTCAACTTTATATATTGCTCAAATTGTGTCACAACCGCTCGTGATAAAGCCTTTTGTTCCTGACTATCGTCATGGCTTTCCTCGACTTTTTCCGCTTCAGCCTCGAAAAATTTGTCGTTATCTAGATATTTTTTGATCTTTGCTCGATGCGTACCCTCCACCAAGACTTTGACTGTACCATCCGGTAACTTTAGCAATTGAAGTATAGTTCCGATTGTTCCTATCTGGAACACATCGTCAAAATTAGGATCGTCAACGCCAGCATTTTTTTGGGTGGCCAAAAATACCTGCTTGTCCTCTTGCATCACGTCTTCCAGCGCATTTATTGACTTCTCTCGGCCAACAAATAAAGGAACTATCATGTGCGGGAATACTACGATATCGCGTAAAGGTAAAACGGGATAAGTCGAGATTTCTTCAGTCATAGGATCAACGGCCCTTTTTCTAGCTTCTAATAGGTGATTTCAAGTTTCGCAACCTGATCACACTAGATATTTGGCCTCGTCTTGGCAAAAAATCAAGATCTAGAAAAACTTTCTGTAAAAAAATATTTAGCGCCTATGCACTTGTCTCAATTTCTTCGCGGCGTTCCGAGTGAACAGAGATTGGTTTTGAACCATGTTCAACTACGTCAGAGTTAATAATAATCTCTTCAACATCACTCTTTTCGGGCAATTCAAACATAGAATCGAGAAGTATAGCCTCTAAGATAGACCGCAGGCCGCGTGCTCCAGTTTTTCGTTCAATAGCTTTAACCGCTATGCTACGCAACGCATCATCTCTAAACTCTAATTTCACCTCTTCCATCTCAAACAAACGTTGATATTGCTTTATCAAGGCATTTTTTGGTTTGCTCAATATATCGACCAGAGCATCTTCATCTAAATCTTCCAAGGTTGCCAAAACTGGCAGCCTTCCGACGAACTCTGGTATCAAACCAAATTTTAAAAGATCCTCTGGTTCCACATCCTGTAAAATTTCGCCTGTTTTTCTATCATCTGGTGAACTTACATCTGCATTAAACCCTATTGACGAACCTTGCCCACGATCGGCGATAATCTTATCCAGACCAGCAAACGCACCGCCACATATGAATAGAATGTTAGTTGTATCAACCTGCAAGAACTCTTGCTGAGGATGCTTGCGTCCACCTTGGGGTGGCACACTAGCGATTGTTCCCTCCATTATTTTCAGTAATGCTTGCTGGACGCCCTCCCCCGAAACATCTCTTGTAATCGATGGGTTATCTGACTTACGACTTATTTTATCAACCTCATCAATATACACAATGCCTCTCTGCGCCCTTTCCACATTATAATCTGCCGCCTGAAGAAGCTTAAGAATTATATTTTCAACATCCTCACCTACATACCCGGCTTCTGTGAGAGTTGTTGCATCAGCCATAGTAAAAGGAACATCTATTATTCTTGCTAAAGTCTGTGCCAGAAGGGTTTTTCCACAGCCTGTCGGCCCAACTAAAAGTATATTAGACTTCGCCAATTCCACATCGCCAGCTTTTTGATCATGGGCCAATCTTTTATAGTGATTGTGAACTGCTACCGATAAAATACGTTTCGCAAAGGGTTGTCCTATAACATAATCATTCAGGACATCGCATATAATTTGCGGAGCAGGTACCCCATCCTGTTCTCTCACCAATGTCGACTTATTTTCTTCGCGGATTATGTCCATGCATAATTCAACACATTCATCGCAGATAAAGACCGTTGGTCCAGCAATTAACTTTCGAACCTCATGCTGACTTTTTCCACAAAACGAGCAATACAGTGTATTTTTTGAGTCCCCACCGTTATTGCTAGTAGTATTCGACTTATCCATTTTCCAGATCCGCAACAATTCCTTTATCAGTCAATTATCAACTGATAATTAATTTTAAACAAGGCCTTTAATTTGATTAGCCAATAATCGGCTATTTCTCAATTAGAAATAATTCAAGGTGCGCATTTAATAGATCACTAAAATTTACTCCCCCGTTTCGACTGGTCGTTTTTCAACGACCTCGTCAATCAATCCAAATGATTGCGCCTCTTTTGGAGTTAGAAAATTATCGCGTTCCATCGCACTTTCAATTTTACTAATTTTTTGACCGGTATGCTTGACGTAAATCTCGTTAAGCCGGGCACGCGTTGAGAGTATTTCTTTAGCGTGTATTTCAATATCTGTGGCTTGACCTTGGAAACCACCTGATGGTTGGTGGATCATAACCTTTGAATTAGGGAGAGAATATCTCTTCCCTTTAGCGCCTGCTGTCAACAGTAGCGAACCCATTGATGCCGCTTGTCCGATACATACTGTCGATATGTCTGGCCGAATATACTCCATAGTGTCATACATGGCTAATCCCGAGGTTACGATACCGCCTGGGGAATTTATATACATAGAAATATCTTTTGTAGGGTTATCTGCCTCCAAAAAGAGTAATTGGGCACAAACTACGCTGGATACAGAATCGTCAATTGGACCAATCACAAAGATGATTCTCTCCTTTAATAGGCGCGAGTATATATCAAATGCACGCTCTCCGCGATTGGTTTGTTCAACAACCATAGGGATCAAACTACTCATCTGTAACTCCTGGGAATTGGACATTCTAACGAATCTCATTCATCAATTAACCGGTTCATGTTCTTCTCGGTTGAGAGAAAATCAATGATTACTTCTTATCTTTTTTCGCTTCTGCTACCTTTTTTTTAGGCTTTGCTTTTTTTACTGGTTTTTTCTTTGGCTTATCCAACGGCTGATCAACAGCTTCTTCTTGTGGCGACATTAATTGTTCCGAAGAAACTGTCTTTTCTGTTACTGTCGCCATTTCTGTGATAAAATCGACGATTTTATCCTCAAATATAGGAGCCCTAATACTTGCCATGGCCTCAGGGTTTTTCTGATATAGTTCCATTATTTGTTGTTCTTGTCCTGGGTAGCGCGATACTTCTTTAAATAAGGCGCCTTTAACTTCTTCCTCAGTGACCTCTATGTTATTCAGCCTACCGACTTCCTGCAGCAACAAACCTAACCTAACTCGCCGTTCGGCAATTTTCCAATATTCCTCTTTATCTTCGTCCGATAGGCTCGCATCCGGTGCAGTTTGTTCTTGAGCTTCTTCTTGAGCTTGTTCGGCTGGGGGTTGATTTATGGCCCGACAAATAGATTCGTACTCCTGATCAGCCATCCCCTTTGGCACATCGAAGGTTTTCCCTTCTTCTAGTATATCGAGAAGTTTCCGTTTGAGTTGAGCTCTAGAGGCCTGACTTAGTTCTTGTTCTAATTGCCCCTTCAAGGCGTCTTTTAAAGCTGCTAGGTCTTCCAAGCCAAAAAGTTTGGCGAATTCATCATTTATTTCAATGGGTGATGGTTCTCTGATCTCAATTAACTTAGTGTCAAAAACAGCATCCTGCCCCGCCAAGGTTGGCTGACTATATGGTTCAGGAAACGTCACTTTCACTTTAATAGATGAACCTGCCTTTTTTCCGACCAATTGCTCTTCAAAACCAGGGATAAATTGATTCGAACCTAATTCTAGCTGGTGTCCTTCTGCGCTACCACCATCAAAAGGCTCTCCTTTGACTGAGCCTTTGAAGTCAATTACTACAATATCGCCAACTTTAGTCGCTCGTTTGGTTTTTATCGGCTCCGACCCTTTGTGCTGGTCTGCTAATTTTTCCAAAGCTTCATTAATCTCTTTATCGCCCGGGGTCGCCACTAGCTTTTCTAAAGATATCGCTGAAAAATCAATAGGATCAATTTCTGGCATCAATTCCACGGTCAGACTGAATTCAAGATCTTTACCCTCTTCGAAAGAAGTTACCTCAATCGATGGCTGCAACGCAGGCCGCAATCCCCTATCATCCAAAGCTTTTTGAGACGAATCGTTTACTGATTTTTCCAAAACCTCGCCTAATACAGATTGCCCAAATCTCTTTTTCACTAACTGCGTTGGAACTTTTCCCGGTCTGAAACCTGGCAATCTTAGAGTAGGAGCAAGCTCACTTAAACGTTCATTTATTTTTGTGTCTATATCATTAGCCGATATAACTACTTTGAATTCGCGCTTTAAGCCCTCAGTGAGCGTCTCTGTAACATTCATTTTCTTATTCCGATCTTATTCACACTGACCTCTATGGAAAAGGCTATCATACCCATGCAGTTAATTAATATTCCATGTGTTGTTTCACGATTAACACAGAATTAAACTAACCTATATATCTTGGTGCGGGTGAAGGGACTTGAACCCCCACGGCTTTCGCCACCAGAACCTAAATCTGGCGTGTCTACCAATTCCACCACACCCGCACATAACACACTGTCACCTGTTTTACTTGCAAAAACACCTGACGACAACTAGTTAGATATCCGGCATGGCTAACGGATGCTTACTGATACGTCAATAACTGTTGAAAAAAAAAATCTAACCGCGAAGAATCGAACGCACTGACGTCGACTGAGCCACCATTTTATCAGACTCATAGGAAGCACTATTGTCTTTGATATCCCGCAAATTATACAAATAATTTACCATTAAACCAAAAGACTGCTCTCTTCCCCTTGCTGAATTGTCCGCATCCCAATTAATTCTCTCTATTCGGGCGCCATTTGATAGATGAAAATGGCCCACCGGATCACGGACCCTTCCATTCTTTCCCTTTGCAGTGACCAAATAAATCGCTGCTAATTTAGTAAAAAAGTCGTTAAGCTCTTTATCTGTGTCAGAACCATCGCTTGTCTTTTCTTGTATATGGGCAAAAACATCAGTCAGAATTTCTTCATCTGTCTGGGCATCGCTGTACGGGATCAGTTTTTTCTTATCAATCTTTGTCAACAACCCACTAGCATTTTCCTTTATTTGACTGGAAAACCATTTCGAAAAACCTGGTATTGGAGAAAGTGTAGAGAAAGTTTTCAGATTAGGAAGTTCTTTACTGAGCTCTTCAACCACCTGTTTTATCAAAAAATTACCAAAGCTAATGCCATCTAAACCTCGTTGGGCATTTGATATAGAATAAAAAATTGCTGTATTTGCCTCTGTAGGGTCTACGGAAGGCTTAGTTTCATCTAGCAACTCCGAAACGTTCTGCGAAATTCCGTCAACGAGCGCCACTTGAACAAAAATCAACGGTTCATTGGGCATATTAGGATGAAAAAATCCATAACAACGACGATCCACGTCGAGCCTATTCTTCATGTCATCCCACGACTTTATAGCATGAACAGACTCGTAGGCTATCAGTTTTTCCAAAAGAGACGCTGAGGAATCCCAGTCGATACGCGCTAATTCCAATAAACCAATATCAAACCAAGCCGATAGCATGAGTCTTAAATCACCTGATAAATAGGTCAACGCCTCTTCTTTCGGTTGCAATGAGAGTATTTCAGCTCGCATATCAACTAAAAATTTAACTCCCTCTGGAAGTGTGGTGAGTCTCCCTATTAAGCTGCGCCATCTGGGCTCTAGAGCTCTGCGCAGTTTTTCCTCTGCTGATGATCTTTCCGGCTCTGAGCCACCTGCTTGCTTGATAGAGTCAATTGACGCGTCAACCTTCTGTCTATCTACGCCATACCTCTTGCCCAACTCGACTAGAAAGTTACGGCGTCCATCCTTATTTAACGTGATATAAACTTGGCCAATCTGGGCAGCTTGACTTCTTAATGAGGCTTCGTCACCGATCCCATCAATACATTTATCAACTTTGTCGAATACCTTTTCCAAATCTTCCGGCGGCAAATCAGGTCGCGGGCCAGAATGAAGATAGCTAAGTGTCGAGTTTGAAACCCCTCCCCAGACGCGCCACAAATTATTAATTGTACGATCTAAAATACCAGCTTTCATGATATCAAAACCCTAGACATGATCACAACCTTCATAGTGCCCGAATATAATAGGAATACTTGCTTAGAAAGTCAGAGTAATTACAAAAGGCATAAAAAAACTATCCATTTAATTTTTGATCAAAAAAATGGGGCGAGTGATGGGACTTGAACCCACGGCTTCCAGAATCACAATCTGGCGCTCTAACCACCTGAGCTACACCCGCCATAATTTAATCTTTTAACTAATAGACCTTCTTACCTCAGTCAACCAAAATGGGTGGCTAACCTAGAAGCCGCCTCATCCAAAATAGAATCTTTTTTTGCAAAGCAAAACCGTATGAAATTTTTTGGAGCATTAGACTGGAAGAACGCGCTCACTGGAACAGCTGTCACACCTGCTTCAGTCGTTATATACTTGCAAAAATCTATGTCCGTACCCTTGAACCCCGTGTCGGCAATGTCAACAAAAAGAAAATAAGAGCCCTCGCAAGTAACGGGCTTGAACCCGGCAATTTCATGCAGAGAATTTGTTAATCTATCGCGTTTGGCTTTCATTTCGTCATTTAAATTTTCAAAATAGTCGTCATCTTGATTTAAGCCAAAAGCAACTGCCCTTTGTAAATTTGGGGCTGTTGTAAACACCAGAAACTGATGCGCTTTTGCTATAGCTTTTATTAATTCATGGCTACCTGTTAGATAACCTACTTTCCATCCAGTCAAAGAGAATGTTTTTCCAGCTGAACTTATTCGTATTGTTCTATCCCTCATCCCTGGAAGCGCCATGAGAGATATATGTTCGTTCCCGTCAAACACCATATGTTCATAAACTTCGTCACAAATAGCGATTGCATTGAATTCTTGCACCAAACCAGCAATCAATTTCAACTCGTCAAAGTTATAAACCTTAGAAGCCGGGTTTTGAGGCGTATTAAGCAAAAGCAATTTAGTTTTTTTAGAAAATGCAGCACGAAGCTGTTCAGGATCTAAGCTCCAGTCGGGAGGCCTTATTGTAACCATCTTTGGAATACCCCCTGCACGCTTTATAATGGGCAAATAACAATCGTAAAGCGGCTCAATCAATACCACCTCATCACCAGGGTTAAGAAGTCCAAAAAAACAGGCCGCCAAGCCTTCTGTTGCTCCTGTGGAAATCATAGTCTCGGTTTCCCAGTCGACGTCTATTCCATAAAAACGCTTATTGTGACGGGCAACTGCTTGCCTTAATTCTGGCACTCCCATCATCGGAGGATACTGGTTTGGTGGGGAATAAAGCGAATTTGCCGCCTTTTCTAAAACACCTTTTGGTCCAACCCCATCAGGAAATCCCTGCCCTAAATTTATAGAATTGTGCTCTATTGCCAAACGCGACATGACCTCAAAAACGGTCGTCCCAAATTGTCCCAGAATATTATTTTGTAGGTTCATGACTCTTATCCAAAAAAAAAATTAAAATTGTTACCGCTTTGTGACGAATCAGGTAAACGGATCTTTTTAGGAAAATAACTTGAGAAAAGAAGTTAGACACTGTTTGAAAAAAATAAAGCTTTATTGCAAGTCGCGGCCATTCCTTTCAAGTATGAAAATGATTGCCTGAAAATATTATTGTTAACCACTCGCAAAAAAAGAAAGTGGATTGTACCCAAAGGATGGCCTGTTGACGGCTTAAGTTTTGATGAGTCAGCGAAAAAAGAAGCAATGGAAGAGGCAGGAGTGAGTGGTTTAATTTCAAAAGCACCCATTGGTGACTTCATTCATAATAAGACGATATCAAGAGGACAGAAAACTCCATGCAAAGTCATAACTTATAGCCTCCTTGTTACTGATCAGCTTTTAGATTGGGAAGAGCAAAAAGAGAGAAGTAGACGGTGGTGCTCAATTTCAAAGGCCGCGGAAAGAGTGAGTAATCGAGGCCTTAGTAAAATGTTAAGAATTATTTCTGAAGACCCAGGAATTTTAACGCGGTTAATTGGGAAGTGAAAAGGCTACAAAAGTTATGAAATCCAACAAAAATACACTCGATAAAGATCTCGATAAGATATTTCGCCTGGAAACAGCCACCAAGACAGTTTCGAGTGGCCTCATGGCCCACACTTCAGCCCTAATATTTTTAATTGCAGCTGGTTTTTTAGGAGCATTTTTTGCAGGGATCGAAACCGAGACGACAATAATTGTTTTTGCTGCCGTACTCGGTGGCTATATGGCTTTAAATATCGGCGCTAACGATGTAGCCAACAATGTAGGACCAGCGGTGGGCTCAAAAGCCATGAGTATATTTGCGGCACTACTTATGGCTGCAGTTTTCGAAAGCGCCGGTGCATTGTTAGCTGGTGGAGATGTTGTTTCAACAATTTCCAAGGGGATTATCGATCCAAAGCTAGTTCCGGATAACAAAATCTTTATAAACGCTATGATGGCAGCACTTTTAGCTGCGGCAATTTGGGTAAATCTCGCCACTATTCTTGGAGCGCCGGTCTCTACCACCCATTCTGTTGTTGGAGGAGTAATGGGGGCTGGAATTGCAGCGGTTGGGTTCCAACTCGTTAACTGGAACACGATGGCAGCAATCGCGGCTAGTTGGGTCATATCCCCTGTCTTGGGGGGTATTATTGCAGCTTCATTTCTTGCATTTATAAAGATCAATCTTATTTACAAAGAAGACAAAATTGCTGCAGCAAACCGCTGGATACCAATGCTAGTAGCAATAATGGCATCCGCATTTGCTTGTTACCTTTCCATCAAGGGACTGAAGCGCATATGGAAGCCAGAATTAGAAATAGTAGCCTTGGTTGGCATCATTACATTTGTTGTGGTTTGGCTGATAATGAACCCGCTCATAAAACGACAATCAGATGGAATGGAAAATAGAAATCGTTCCTTAAGAACCTTATTTAAAATACCGTTGATTTGTTCTGCCGCATTGTTGTCATTTGCGCATGGAGCAAATGATGTTGCCAACGCCATTGGTCCATTGGCAGCAATTCTACATAGTGTTGAAATGGGCACGATAACGGCAAAAGCGTTGATACCGAATTGGGTAATGATAATAGGAGCTTTTGGAATTAGCTTGGGCCTGTTTTTATACGGCCCCAAACTAATCAGGATGGTTGGCAACCAGATCACCAAAATGAATCCCATGCGGGCTTACTGCGTAGCCCTTTCAGCGGCAATCACAGTAATTATCGCCTCTTGGCTTGGGCTACCCGTTAGCTCCACTCATATTGCCGTAGGAGCCGTCTTTGGAGTTGGTTTCTACAGAGAATATTTTATACGGAATAGTAAAATCAGAAAGAAAATTGTCTCCAAAACAACTGCTTCAAACACAACACAAAAAGAACAACCAACACCAAGTGATATGAAATATCGAAGATTAGTTAGACGATCGCATTTTCTCACCATTATCGCTGCATGGGTAATTACCGTTCCCGCGGCAGCAATACTTTCGGCACTTATCTTTTTTGGAATGGCAGCAATTAATTAATAGTTCGGCCAATAATCAATTAAACTATTCAAACTACATCACTGTATTTTTTTAGCTGCGCAATCTTTAATAATGCTTTCTTTAAGAACTTGCAGTGAACCGAAGAGAAACCAAGTAATTCCAAAAAAACAATATACCAAGAAACCTGAGTGCTATATTATTTTTAAAACTAACTTGTTAATAAATGGAAGAAATAGATGGCTATATTAGCTGACCGCATGAACCATCTTGGCACAGAAACAGCATTTGAAGTTATGGCGCGCGCCAATGCACTTGAGGCGGAAGGTAGAGAAATTATAAATTTAGGGATAGGTCAACCTGATTTCAAAACGCCAGAACACATCGTTGAGGCTGCTGTTAAGGCACTTCACGATGGACATCATGGTTACACGCCAGCTAACGGTATCCCTCGTTTGAGAGAAGCGGTTTCTGCAGATCTGCATAAACGTTACGCGATAAATATACCAGAGCAACAGATCCTCATAGTTCCAGGCGGAAAAGTTACAATGTTCCTGGCAATGATGATATATGGCGAGCCAGGTTGTGAAATTCTTTATCCGAATCCAGGTTTTCCTATCTACGAATCTACCATCCGATTTTCTGGAGCTACTCCGATTCCAATAGCGCTACGTGAGGAAAATGGATTTGCTTTCTCCGCAGAGGAGGTTTTATCTCAGATTAATGATAATACGCGATTGATAATTTTAAACAGCCCTGCAAATCCAACGGGAGGAGCTGTTCCTAAAAAAGAATTTGATACACTAGTTCAGGGCCTATCCAATTGGCCAAACGTGGCAGTGATGAGCGATGAGATATATGGCCAGATGCTTTACGATGGACGAGAGCATGTAAGTCTCCTTCAGTATCCTGAATTGCACGATCGTCTAATTTTGCTAGATGGGTGGTCTAAAACATATGCTATGACTGGTTGGCGATTGGGGTACAGTATTTGGCCCAAAACCGTTGTCAATCAAGCTGAAAAACTTTGTGTTAACATTCATTCATGCGTCAACGCTTCCGCACAGTTTGCGGGAATAGCGGCTCTAGAAGGTAATCAAGACCCGGTAAAATTTATGGTCTCTGAGTTTGATGCCAGAAGAAAGATAATAGTTGATGAGCTAAACCAAATCCCTGGATTTAGCTGCATTGAGCCAGGCGGAGCTTTTTATGCGTTTCCAAATATTACAAAAACGGGTATGAGTTCTCAAAAGCTTCAGGAAAAGATTTTGGAAGAAGCGGGAGTAGCCGTTATAGCTGGAACAAGCTTTGGTGTTCACGGAGAGGGTTTTCTGAGGTTTTCATACGCCAATTCGATTGAAAATATTCAGAAGGCGTTAAAGAAAATTGCTAGATGCGTTGCCTAACAATTAATCAATTGCAGCCTTTTTTTTAGTCATCCGTCTATTTTTTAATCATGTCTACAATAACGAAATATTAACGTCTTCTTTTAACCCTATGATTTCAATGATATTTTCTTATCTTCGCTGTTGGCATATCTTGTGCAAAAGAGCCTCAAAATACGTTAAACCATTTAATGTTTTGGCCTACAAATATGAAAAAAATTGAAGCTATTATCAAACCTTTCAAATTAGACGAAGTGAAAGAAAAACTGCACGAGGTTGGTATAAAGGGCATCACCGTAATAGAGGCTAAAGGGTTTGGGCGACAGAAAGGTCATACAGAATTATATAGAGGTGCTGAGTATGTTGTCGACTTTCTTCCAAAGGTAAAAATCGAAGTTGTTATGGAAGACGAATTACTAGAACCGGCAGTGGAGGCAATACAACAGACAGCCCATACCGGACGTATAGGGGATGGAAAGATATTTATTTCAACTATAGATGAGGCGATACGTATAAGAACTGGAGAGACGGGACACGACGCTTTGTGAGATCGCTTTAAAGTAAAAAAATAGAAAATTATTATAGCTAATTGAAAAGAAATAATTATTGGAAGGAAAATTATGTCAAATACAAGTTCAATTATGGAGATGATCAAAGAAAATGATATTCGTTTTGTTGACCTCCGATTCACAGACCCTCGTGGTAAGTGGCAGCACCTAACGCAAGCCATAGTTACGGTAGATGAGGAATCACTGAAAGAAGGTTTCATGTTTGACGGTTCGTCAATCGCAGGCTGGAAAGCAATCAATGAATCAGACATGTGCCTAATGCCAGACTTAACAACAGCAACGATAGACCCATTTTTTGCACAAGCCACCTTGGTGTTAGTTTGCGACGTGCTGGAACCAACTACAGGGAAGCCGTACAACCGCGACCCAAGATCCACAGCGAAGGCTGCCATCGAATATATGTCAAACCAAGGTATTGGTGATACTGCTTTCTTTGGCCCAGAAGCAGAATTCTTTGTTTTCGACGACGTAAAGTTCGATGTGCAGATGAACCGCGGTTACTATGAAGTTGATAGTTCTGAAGGGCCTTATAACACGGCTCGTGATTATGAGGAGGGCAACCCAGGGCACCGGCCGGGTATAAAGGG
The DNA here is from genome assembly GCA_003212315.1 of SAR116 cluster bacterium AG-447-C21. GTDB lineage: Bacteria > Pseudomonadota > Alphaproteobacteria > Thalassobaculales > Thalassobaculaceae > UBA7326. The sequence continues at coordinate 28,426 of QCQB01000010.1, forward strand.
TGGTTATTTCCCGGTTCCCCCTGTCGACTCAGAGCAAGATTTACGAAGCGAAATGTTAGCTGTAATGGAAGAAATGGGTGTTGAGGTTGAAAAACACCACCATGAGGTAGCGCCATCACAACACGAACTAGGGATGAAATTTGGTACACTTATTAATACGGCAGACTCACTTCAGATATATAAATATGTAGTGCACCAAGTAGCATCTTCATATGGCAAAACAGCAACCTTTATGCCAAAGCCAGTCGCTGGAGATAATGGTTCAGGAATGCATGTTCATCAATCGATATGGAAAGATAACGAGCCAATGTTCGCTGGCTCTGAGTATGCCGATCTATCGGAAACCTGCCTCTTCTATATTGGTGGAATAATAAAGCATGCTCGGGCGATTAATGCATTTTCAAACTCGATAACAAACAGTTACAAACGGCTAGTTCCTGGTTTCGAGGCACCAGTGCTTCTTGCATATTCGGCTAGAAATAGATCTGCTTCTTGCCGAATTCCTTTTGTAAACAATCCTAAGGGCAAAAGAGTTGAAGTCCGGTTCCCGGATGCAGCCAGTAATCCCTATCTTGCATTTTCCGCGATGCTTATGGCAGGCCTAGATGGAATCAAAAATAAAATTCATCCCGGCGAAGCTATGGATCAAGATTTATACGAGCTATCTCCGGATGAATTAAAAGATATACCAACTGTATGTGGTTCGTTACGCGAAGCATTAAACGCCCTGGATATAGACAGGGAGTTCCTAACGCAAGGCGACGTTTTTGATGATGATCAAATAGATGCATATATTGATTTGAAAATGGAAGAAGTCTTGGCATTTGAACAAGCACCACATCCAATAGAATTCAAGATGTATTACTCTGTTTGAGCCAAAGGGCGAATTAGATGCTTTTCAAAGGGGCTGCTATATGAGCAGCCCCTTTCTTTAAGAGAATTCAAACAAAATAAATATCAAGAAATACCCAGAGATTGCTGATAAAAATTGGTCACTTTCAAGCCGGTGCCGGTTAAGATAACTACAGTAGTTTCTTCCGGTTTTATGGTTCCATCATTAACTAACTCGTAAAACGCTGCGGCAGCTGTGGCACATGTCGGCTCCGCATAAAGGCCTTTGGCGGCTAAATCGAGTGTTGCCTGTGCAATTGTATTTTCTTCCAACGCTATAGTACCTCCAGACGATCGTCTGAGAGCATTCAAAACTGAATTTAATCTTATCGGCCGTTTTATGGCGGTTCCCTCTGCTATTGTTGAACTAAAACTATCTTCAATATGGCTATTCACCCCCGCCCGAAATGCCGTATTTATTGGCGAACAATTTCGCGGTTGGGCGGCAAAAAGACGGGGCAGTTTTCTAATTAATCTCATAGCCTTTAATTCCTGAAAAGCAATATCACACCCCAGGACATTACTTCCCGCACCTGTGGGAATAATTACATTGTCTGGCGCCGTAAAATTTAGGTCTTCCCACAATTCGTATCCAAGAGTTTTTGTCCCCTGTAAAAAAAAAGGATGCCAATTGTGGCTAGCATAAAAACAATTTTCCGCCATTTTTAAAGCGGCACTTTCCGTGTCTTCTCTCGTTCCTGGAATTAAATGAATTTCGGCGCCGTATGATTTAATTTGCGCTATTTTAGCCGCTGATGTGGACTCGGGTGCAACGATATTTACTTTTATCTCTGCCGCAGCACCATACGCAGCAATTGCTGCACCACCATTTCCAGAACTATCCTCAACAACCTCATTAATATTCTGATGCTTTAATAAAGACATCATTACTGACGCTCCCCTATCTTTAAAAGATCCAGTAGGCGCAAACCACTCCAGTTTAAACAAAGCATTATATCCACCAAACTCCATATTAATTAGAGGAGTACATCCTTCGCCTAAGCTCACCTTAGTGGAAATATTTTTTGGAAACGCGTTTCTATAACGCCAGATTGAACGTTCTTTTTTGTCTATTTGGTACTCCGTAATACCCTGCAAACCCGATATTGAAAGGGGGTTTCTTTCATCAGAACACCACCGAGGCTCATCGATTGAGTATTTAACCCCCGCCTTCTCGTCAATTAAAATAGGTTCGACCATCCTACCCCGCTAAAAAAAATACATTATCAAAATTCAGTTTTTATCTGACGCTTAATCGATAATTAACAGTTGGTAAATAAACCAAAACACCATATGTTGTATTCATATAATATCCAACACACACTTGATAGATGTATACACCATAAAACTGAATTCATAAACTGGAACTCCAAAATGGCAGATCTTTTCCAAAATGCCCCAGCCGTTACCACGACAAATTATTCCGCTAAAGATATAGAGGTATTAGAGGGATTAGAGCCTGTTCGACGCCGTCCCGGTATGTATATAGGTGGCACCGATGAGATCTCGATGCATCATTTAGTAGCTGAAGTGCTTGACAATTCGATGGATGAGGCTGTTGCAGGACACGCGTCGCGGATAGAAATTTCGTTATCTAAAGACATGGCAATAACAATTTCGGATAATGGAAGAGGTATTCCTATTGATCCCCATCCAAAATTTAAAAATAAATCAGCGCTAGAAGTTATACTAACAACCCTGCATGCCGGCGGAAAATTTTCCGAAAATGTCTATAGCACCTCGGGCGGATTACATGGTGTTGGAATATCTGTCGTTAATGCTTTATCAGATTTTTTATGTGTAGAAGTAGCACGAGAGAAGAAGCTATATTCGCAAATGTTTTCCCGCGGAATAGCCGAAACAAAGCTCCTTGACAAAGGAGATATCAATAATAGACGGGGAACTTCTATCAAGTTTCATCCAGATCCTGAGATTTTTGGTAAGAAGGCGCGTTTCAGACCAAATCTGCTTTTCCGAATGGCTCGATCAAAGGCCTACCTTTATAAAGGTGTAGAGATACGATGGTCCTGCGACCCAGAACTAGTTATTAGTGATGAAAAAACACCAGAATCAGAAATACTGCAGTATCCAAATGGCTTAGTTGACTTTTTGTCAAAAGAACTAGGCGACAGATTAATAATAGGAGAGCAAATCTTTTCTGGCGAAGTCAAAGCGAATGAGCATGAAAGAATTGAATGGGCTATAGCATGGCCCGCCGACAATGATGATGGCTTTTCAAACACATATTGCAATACAATACCCACGATCAGCGGGGGCTCGCATGAATCCGGCCTCAGGGCGGCGTTAATGAAGAGTATACGTGCTTACGCCGAGTTGTCTGGAATTGCAAAACGTATCAGTCAATTGACTGCTGATGACATTATGACTGGCGCATGCGTTTCACTATCAATATTCATGCGAGATCCGCAGTTTCAGGGACAAACAAAAGAACGTTTAGTAAGTCCTGAAGCATCAAAATTAGTTGAACAATCCATAAAGGATAGATTTGATCACTGGCTTTCTGGTTCGCCAGAAACGACAAACCTATTAATAAATAGCTTTTTAGAGAGAAGTGATTACAGACTTCGACGAAAACAAGAAAAAGAAGTCAGTAGAAAATCTGCCACTAGGAAGTTACGGTTACCAGGGAAATTAACAGATTGCAGTAAAAGTGGTTCAGAGAATACTGAAATATTTATTGTTGAAGGTGATTCTGCTGGTGGGTCAGCAAAACAAGCTCGCAATAGGATGACGCAAGCTATCCTCCCACTAAGAGGAAAAATTTTAAACGTGGCGAGCGCCTCAGCAGAGAAACTCAGAGGCAATCAAGAATTAACAGACCTAATTCAGGCTCTCGGTTGTGGTTCCGGCGATCGATACGATGATGAAGCCCTTAGATACGAAAAAGTTATAATTATGACAGACGCTGACGTCGATGGAGCTCATATAGCGTCTCTGCTCATGACTTTTTTTTATAAAGAAACGCCACAACTCATTGAAAATGGTCATTTATATCTCGCAATGCCTCCTCTTTTTAGACTAACACAAGGTGGTATGACGTTTTATGCTCGAGACGAAGATCACAAGACCGAATTAATTGAAAATCACTTTAACAATCGAGGAAAAATAGAAATAAGCCGCTTCAAGGGGCTGGGGGAAATGCCGGCATCCCAGCTAAAGGAAACTACAATGAACCCAGAAAATAGGAATCTTTTAAAGATAACGATACCTTCTCAGAATCCCGAAAGCTTCGAATATGCCTATAATTCTGAAGAAAAACAGCACTTAAAATCCACTGTTGAGACATTAATGGGAAAGAAACCAGAATTGAGATTTGCTTATATTCAGCAAAATGCAAAATTTGTATCTGAATTAGACGTATAAATTCTATAAATTAATTAAGCCTATTTTTCTTCGGCTTCCGCTTCAGCCTCTAACTTGGCATAATCCTTTTCAACACCCTTTGCAGTTTCCGTCATAGCAGTTTCTCTAGCTTTAACCATGAAAACAAGAGCTTCATTGAAGGGCACAGATATGCCCAGCTTCTTTGCTTCACGAACTAGCGCTCCATTTAAAGAATCTATTTCGGTTGGTCGTCCCGCCTCCATGTGTTGTTGCATGGAGGGTTTGTTATAACGCATCCTTGTCAACTTTTTGACGTAACCAACCATATCATCGTTATCTAAATTAATTCCTTTGGCCTCAACAACAGACATCACTTCTTCAAGTATTTGAGTTTGCATCTCATCTGCAGACACGTTTCTTGCGACTTCTCCCGCTCTTAACCCGGATATTGCGCATACAGGATTTATCCCACAATTGAGTACAAATTTACTCCAAATAGCACCCATTATATCCATCGAAATTTCTGGGGTAAAACCACTATGTAACAATGTTTCCCTTAAAGCTTCTACTCGACCACTTGGTTCCCCATCGAGCTCACCGAGAAGTGTTTTTCCATGATTTGTATGAACGGCATGGCCTGGCGCTTCCAGAGCAGCACTATGATAACTTATTCCACCTACAACTCGACTAGCCCCCAAAACCCGGCCCAATTCTTCTATGTTACCGATCCCATTTTGCAAGGATACAGCCCACCCATCCGCCTTTAAAATAGTTGCTGCGGACTTGGCGCCATCAACTGTTCCATTCGTGTGAGTATGAAATAATACTACATCGCTGCTGTTAGCCAAATCATCCGGATTTGAAAAAGCTCTGACGGTGAAGGTGTTATCGCCTGTAACGCCTGATAATCTATAGCCGTGTTTATTAATAGCACTTACGTGCTCTTCATTTACATCAAAGAAAGTCACAGAGTGGCCAGCGGCGACAAGCCCCAGTCCATATACTCCACCCATAGCTCCAGCACCGACAACACAATATTTCATGCTAAGACCCTCCTCAACCATTTAGTTCCAACCATTTTAAATCCCACAAATTAATAACAACCCGAATAACTAAAAAATTTCTACCTTCATTACATATTTAAAACTAATCGGTTTAATCTACCCGCAACATTTCAACATGCATAATTCCATCTTCACTATATGGAGCAGAAACGCAACGGTATCCAATATCTTCATAAAATTGTTTCAGATAGACCTGAGCATTTAATCTGACTGTTTTAGATTTAAAAATCAGCTCGCATCTTCGGTGCGCCTCGAGCATTAACTCCCTCGCTAGCCCCCTTCCCCTGAACTCACTCTTTACTAGAACCCGTCCTATTGCTACCTCATTATAAATACTTTGGGGCTTTAGCAATCTACAATACGCATGTAACTCTGAATTAGGGCCATAACCCAGTAAATGCCAACAAGACAAATCATGTTTATCTATATCTGGATAGATACAGGATTGTTCTATAATAAAGATATTTTGTCTCATTCGGAGCAATTCAAAAAGTTGATCACTCGACATTTCGCCCAAGCACAAACAGGCCCAATCGACTTGAATAACTGACATTGGTTTTGGGTCACCTTTCAATTTATTTTATCTAATCTTATTTGCGCTATGGTACTCAAAGGAACTAATTGTATTTTTTTCTGTTCCAGATTATGCATCCAATCTTTCAAGACCCTTAATGTAATTTTTCTAGGATGACCTATTGCTATGGCAGTTCCTGTCTTTTTCGCAATTAATTCTGTCTGAGCTAATCTTAACTTAACCTCTTTCTCATTATCCACATCATCTAAAAAAATATCTCGGGCAACAACGGGAGCCGCTAACCGCCGTCCTATTCTTAACGCAACAGAACCGCTGGTTGTAACAGAATCCAAAAATAAGTAACCTCTTTTTTTCAGACTGCTCAGCAGAAATTCCATTAATTTTGAGTTAGAGGTAAAACGACTGCCCATATGGTTATTGATACCAATGAAGTTAGGAAATTTTTCAAGTGCTAGATTTAACCTCTGCTTCAACTCCATATTTTTCATATCGACTAAAAGAGCTCCTGGACCTGGGTCCTCATCGCCCAACGGCTCCATTGGCAAGTGAAGCATGAGCTCATGTCCTTTAGAAGATGCCATGGTTGTCTGTTCGATTAAATTAGGAGCATAACTTAAAAAAGATAATGTCAGCGGCCTTCTGAATTCGACAACTTCGTTCGATATTTTTCTATTTAAACCCATATCATCAAGCACAATAGCGATATACGAGAATTCAGGCTGTTTAAAAACAGGAACGGAATTAGCTATCCATTTGGGCAAGTGGTTCTTTTTTTCGAAGTTATTGTTAAGGTTCTGACGACGCAATTCTGCATTAGTTTTTTTATTATAATTTTGCTCAGCCTTGGCTATTACTTTTTGAAATGTTTTCGAATACTGAGTTTTTTCATTTATTAAGGAAGAACCAAACTTATTGAATTTTTCTGATTTTTTGGATTGTTCTTCAGCCTCTTCATTTTCAGCGAAAAAAATACCGATGCCCAGCCCTAAGCAAAAAATCAAACTGGCAATCATGATTATCAAAGTAATTTTTTTTATATAAGGAAAGTTTGTCACTCTATTTTCTAATTTTCAAAATTCATTTTCGATCACTACTACGTTTATGATGTATTTTATGCATTACCCTAGTAAAAAAGATACCTTGGGATTAGCCTCTCTTTCCCCCAGTCCAGCTAAATGCTATACCACTTAATATGAACTGGTATTCAATATTTAATTCATAAAATAGGTCGTCATGTTCCTTTTGATAGATAATTATGATAGCTTTACATACAATTTATGGCACTTCCTGGGACAACTAGGTGCCGAAGTTAAAGTTGTTCGGAATGATAAGGCCTCAGTTAAGGAGGTGCTCGCATTAAACCCCGCAGGGATAATTATTTCACCTGGTCCATGTGATCCCGACAAAGCTGGTATTTGTCTGGATCTAATAACTTCAGCTCCCGCTCCCACGCCTATATTTGGTGTTTGCCTTGGTCATCAGTGTATTGGTCAAGCATTTGGCGCTAAAATAATCAAAAGCAACATTCCAATGCATGGAAAAATTAGCAAAATAAAACACAATAACACCAATATATTTGAAGGTATCGATCAGGATTTTCTTGCTACCCGATATCATTCTCTTGTGGTCGACAAACAGAGCTTACCGGAAACCCTTATTGTGACAGCAGAGACAAAAGATGGCTTGATAATGGGTTTTAATCATATAGAACGGCCTGTCTTTGGAGTTCAATTCCACCCAGAAAGTATTGCAACAGACTTCGGTTATAAGATTCTAGCAAACTTTTTGAGAATTGCAGGACTTAAAGATCACTCGGTTGAAAAAATTAATATATTACAAGACGAGTTGAGAAAGAATGCAAAATGACCTCTGATGTAGAAAATATAAAATCGCTCATTAGTATTGTAGCCGATGGAGCAACACTAAACGAATATCAAGCTGAACAGGCTTTCGATATAATTATGTCTGGAGATGCAACACCATCTCAGATAGCGGGTTTTTTAATGGCATTGAGGGTTCGTGGAGAAACTGTCGAAGAGATAACCGGCGCTGCGAGGAGTATGAGAGCCAAAGCTACTAAGATTATGTCTCCTAAGGGTGCTATGGATAACGTGGGGACAGGAGGAGACTCTTCTGGAACCTACAATATTAGCACTGCAAGTAGCTTTGTTGTAAGCGCTGCAGGTGTACCTATAGCCAAACATGGCAACCGGGCCCTTTCTTCGAAAACTGGAGCAGCTGATGTACTTACTCAGCTGGGTGTTAATCTAGATTGTAAGATGGAGCTTGTTCAATCATCCATGAACGAAGCGGGTATCTGCTTTCTAATGGCACCGCGTCATCACACGGCAATGCGTCATGTGGCTGACACTCGCATACAATTAGCAACACGTACAATCTTTAACTTATTAGGCCCAATCGCCAATCCAGCTGATGTAACCCGCCAATTAGTTGGTGTGTTTTCGCAAGACTGGGTTGAACCTGTCGCAAAGGTACTTAAAAGTTTAGGGTCAGAGAGAGCGTGGGTAGTTCACGGCAGTGATGGTCTCGATGAAATCACTACAACAGGAAAAACTAAAGTTGCTTCACTTGAAGACGGCGCTGTAACCATATTTGAAATACATCCATCCGAAGCAGGAATTAAGCTCGCGAAACCTGAACAGCTTGTTGGAGGAGAACCCGAAGAAAATGCAAATGCACTGCTATCTATTTTTAATGGTGAACGAAATGCTTATAGAGATATTGTTGTCCTGAATTCAGCAGCATGTCTAATAATTTCCGGAAAAGCTAAGAACCTGACCGAGGGGGCCTCAATAGCATCCAATATGATCGATAATGGTAAGGCCATGGAAAAACTTGAGGCATTAAAAGAAATTACCAACAGATAGGTTTAAAATATAATGGCCGATATATTAGCTAAAATTTGCGCAGTAAAACGGGGCCATGTACAGCAGTGTAAAAGTACAGTGCCGCATTCAGAGTTAAAAAAAAGGTTACCCAAGGATTTTGCAGTTAAGAGTTTTTCCGCAGCGCTTAAAAATAGCTTGAAATCTGGCTATGGATTAATAGCAGAAATAAAAAAAGCATCTCCAAGTAAAGGGCTGATACGCGAAGACTTTTCGCCAAAAGAGTTAGCCTTGTCCTACCAAAGAGGGGGAGCCTCTTGCCTTTCCGTATTGACCGACGAACCCTTCTTTATGGGTAGAAATGATTTTTTAACTTCTGTTCGCGAAATTTCATCACTTCCTATTCTTCGCAAAGACTTTATGATTGACCACTATCAGATTACTGAATCACGTGTCCTAGGAGCAGACTGTATTCTTCTAATTATGGCTGCGCTTAGTGATGATTTAGCGATAGAACTTGAAAACTATGCATTTGATTTGGGTATGGAGGTACTCATTGAAGTCCACGACGAGCAAGAGATGGAGCGGGCTCTTCAGTTGAAATCTCCGCTAATTGGCGTGAATAACAGAAACCTGAAAACAATGAAAACCGATCTTGCTACCACCGAACAACTTGCCCATCTTGTGCCAATGGATAGAATCCTAATCTCTGAAAGTGGCTTAAATACCGAGGGTGACTTGGCTAGAATGGCAAACGTAGGGGCAAGATGCTTTTTAATCGGTGAAGCATTAATGCGACAAGAAAATCTTGAAGATGCCACTCGATCAATACTAAGCAATCCTATAATTTAACATCTGGAATGACAAAAATGCCTGAATTGACCCATTTTGATAGCAAAGGAAATGCTGTCATGGTAGATGTATCAAACAAACCGGATTCCCCCCGAGAAGCATCGGCTTCCGCATTAGTACTTATGCACCCGGCAACTATGCAGCTTATAATAGATAAAGGTGTAAAAAAGGGAGATGTGTTATCAGTGGCACGATTAGCGGGAATTATGGGGGCCAAGAAAACACCTGATTTAATACCTTTATGTCATCCGCTAGCCCTTACATCTGTTGAGCTTTTATTAACTTGTGATACCAGAAAGAACGCAATTGAAATTGTATCAACCTGCAAGGTAAATGGGCCTACAGGCGTGGAGATGGAGGCTTTAACTGCCGTATCTATTGCAGCCTTGACTGTTTACGATATGTGTAAAGCGGTAGATAGAGAGATGCATATCACAGATATTCATCTTAAAAACAAATCTGGAGGGAAGTCAGGAGATTGGAGTGCCGATTAAACTCTTAATGAAAGTTGATGAGGCAAAGGAGCGGGTATTAAGGGCAATGCCAGTTATGCCAGGGGAAGAAATTTCCATAACCGAGGCATTGGGCCGGATCACCTCTTGTGACATTTATTCTAGGCGAACCCAACCACCAACGGCCCTCTCTGCGATGGACGGGTATGCTATCCGTTTTTCCGATGTAACAGATATACCATCAGAATTTATACGAGTTGGGACTGCCAAAGCTGGTGGATCCTATCCAGGAACTTTGAATCAGAACGAAACTGTAAGGATCTTTACTGGGGCACCGGTGCCACCCGAAGCCGATACAATCGTTATTCAGGAAAATGTCGATGCAGAAAATGAAAATGATGGCGCACGTATAATAATAAGGCAAAGGCCACAAAAAGGCCGGTATATACGATCCTTGGGGCTTGATTTTAAAAAAGGAGAACTCGGAATAAGGGTGGGAAAAAAGCTAACTTCCCGAGATATTGGTCTGGCGGCGGCTATGAATATACCGTGGTTGTCTGTTAGACGCAGACCTAAAATAGCAATTTTGGCAACGGGGGACGAGATTGTACGTCCTGGTGAAAGTATCAACAAAAACCAGATTGTTAGCTCTAATAGTTATACATTGTCTGCTTTAGTCAAAGCGGCAGGCGGCGACCCCATAGTTTTGGGAATAGCTCCTGACACTATCGACGGCATACAGTCATTTTTTAAAAATACGATGGGTGCAGATTTAATAATTACAACCGGAGGTGCGTCCGTTGGACAACATGACCTAATACAAAAAGCATTGGGAAAAGAATCTTTCGGCAAAGATGGATTAGACTTGGATTTCTGGAGAATAGCGATGCGTCCCGGGAAACCGCTCATTTTTGGCCAAATAAATAATACCCCAATGTTAGGTTTGCCTGGGAATCCTGTTTCAACGATGGTCTGCGGCGCGGTATTTGTAAGACCTGCAATCGATAAAATGCTGGGTATTTACTCTGATCAAAAATCAGAATCAACAGCTTTACTTGCTGAACCAGTGCCGGAAAACGATGAACGCGAAGATTATATCAGAGCCATTACTTTCATCAATAAAGAGGGGATAAAGGTAGTAAAAGCCTTTGAACATCAAGATAGTTCCATGATGAAAGTATTAGCGCAAGCAAATTGCCTTATAATTCGTCCACCATTTGATACAAAGAGAACCATCGGTGATGAAGTGAAGCTTATCGAATTTAAAGACGGTTTTTAAAACAAATCCCGGCATTTTCGCTCATCACACTGATAATTTAAATTAATAAGCTATTTAGTTCAATTGACTGCTAAACAGATATTTTAACAAGATTAGAATGTTATCTTAAAATGATTAATTTTTCGGAAGGATGAAGATAATGACTAATGAAGGAGAGCTGACCTTAGAAGCACGTATTCCCTCTCCAAATTCTTCATGGTTAGCACAGATTTCCGAAGAAATTTTGGAGCCCGATCTTCCTATAATAGATCCGCACCATCATCTCTGGGACATGAAAGGTAAACGATACCTTCTTGACGATTTACTCTCAGACTTGAATAGTGGCCACAATATAGTCGCTACTGTTTTTCTTGAATGCGCTTCAATGTACCGAAAAATTGGCCCAGAACACTTAAAACCGATTGGTGAAACAGAATTTGTCAATGGCATCGCAGCAATGAGTGCAAGTGGCAAATATGGTAATACAGCAATATGTGCTGGGATTGTAGGCTTTGCTGATTTAACCATGGGGGCTTCCGTCGAAGAAGTACTCAATCTCCAAACGTTAGCTGGCGGCAGTCGATTTAAGGGTATTCGTTACGGTGCCGGTTATGACCCAAGTCCACATATAAACAATAGTCATACAAACCCGCCACCTGGGATATATAATAATAAAAATTTTAGGGAGGGATTTGCAAAACTCAAACAATTCGACTTATCGTTTGAGGCTTGGCTATACCATCCTCAAATAGATGATGTTATCTCCCTCGCCCGAGACTTTCCCACTCAACCAATTGTACTCAACCATTTTGGCGGACCGATAGGTATAGGTCCTTACAAGAATAAAAGGGATCAAATTTTCACCGAATGGAAGCAAGCGATCCAAGCTCTTTCAAAATGTCCCAATGTCTTTGTTAAACTCGGTGGCCTAGGAATGGTTCTCAATGGGTATCAATTTGAATCTAACTCCACTCCACCATCATCCTTGGAATTAGCAGAATTATGGTCACCATACTTTGAGACCACGATTGAAGCATTTGGCACTAATCGGTGCATGTTCGAAAGTAACTTTCCAGTAGATAAAGTAACCTCAACTTATGCCGTTTACTGGAACTGCTTTAAACGTATCGCCCAGAATGCTAGCACTGGGGAAAAACAGCAACTCTTCCATGATACAGCTAAAAGATTTTACAGGCTCCAAGTCTGATAAATAAATAGCCTTGTTGTCAGTACCATTTGTTTGTGATGTAGATTAAATCAAAACGCGTCTCGCCCCATTTCATTTTGGAAATGCCCAAACAATTGACTATTGAAGAGAACTAAAGTAGAACAAAGTAAGTGTTTTTGTTTTGTTCTCAATGAAAGGCGCTTTTATGCTAACAAGAAAGCAACGCGAGTTACTACTATTCATAGAGCGAAAACTTCAAGATGATCAAGTTTGTCCATCTTTCGAGGAAATGAAAACAGCATTAAATTTGAAATCTAAATCAGGGATACATCGCTTGGTGTCCGCATTAGAAGACCGTGGATTCATTAGGCGACTTGTAAATAAAGCTAGAGCCCTAGAGGTAATTAAATCAGCATCCGATACGACCGAAAACAAGAATAATTCTCTAGCAAACGATAGAATAACGACAAAAGGGTTTATTCCCAATGTCATACCAGGAAACTTCCCTCAGTCATCAAACAGAATAACTAAAAAAGCCGAGATGGCTATAGAACTACCATTGTATGGCAAAATAGCCGCCGGCCAGCCAATAGAAGCTTTAACCGATCACACCAATACAGTAACTGTCCCAGCTCAGTTGATTGGAAAGGGCGAGCATTATGCGCTTGAAGTAGAGGGAGAATCCATGATTGATGCTGGGATCTTTGATGGAGATACAGCGATTATAGAGAAATGTGAGACCGCTGAAAATGGGAAAATTATAGTAGCATTAATCGATAACACAGAAGTGACGCTAAAACGACTTCGAAAAAAACATCACGCTATTGCACTCGAACCTGCCAATTCTGATTATAAAACAAGAATCTTTGGACCCGACCAGGTCCAAGTTCAGGGTAAACTTGTCGGAATAATCCGAAAATATTAAATTTTTTCTGTTTTTGGGCTGTTAAGGAGCTAATCACAGGACCTACATGTTTTATAATTCTTAGTGTTAAACCCCTAGATTCGCTGGTTGAAAATAACGTTAAATAACCCATTGTTATTTTAATAGATGCACTCTTTTGTTATAAACTCCAAGCTCTAAATAAAACTATTAGAAGAAATCATATGTAATGGATATAACAACCCGTTTTGCACCGTCACCCACTGGTTTTTTACACATTGGGGGAGCTCGCACAGCGCTTTTCAACTTTCTATTCGCGCAACGGTTTGGAGGAAAATATCTCTTGAGAATAGAAGACACAGATAGAGAAAGATCTACTAAAGCCGCAACCGAAGCTATATTAAACGGCTTGGAATGGTTAGGTTTATCGGGCCAGGAGGAAACTGTTTTTCAACATAAAAATATAAAACGACATCAAGATATAGCCCAAATACTTCTTGATAATGGATCGGCATACCACTGTTATTGCACTCCCGAAGAACTTCAACAAATGCGTAATAAGGCACTTAAAGAAGGAAGAAAGAATTTATATGATGGATCTTGGAGGGATCGCTCTCCATCCGATGCACCAAGCGATATTTCGCCAGTTGTTCGTCTAAAAACAGAGTTAACAGGCAAGACATCAATAAATGACTTGGTCCAAGGACCAGTAACTGTAGATAATGAAATCATCGATGACTTTATTCTACTTAGAGCCGATGGATCACCAACCTACATGCATTCTGTTGTTGTCGATGATCACGATATGCAAGTCAGCCACGTTATAAGAGGAGACGACCACCTCAATAATGCTTTCCGACAAATTCAATTGTACAAAGCAATGGGTTGGGAAGTACCAGTGTTTGCTCATATGCCTCTAATACATGGGCAAGACGGCACCAAATTGTCGAAGCGTCATGGAGCGATTGGAGTAGAAAGTTATCGTGATCTTGGATATCTCCCCGATGCGTTATGCAATTATCTTCTAAGACTTGGCTGGAGCCACGGTGATGATGAAATTATTAGTAGAGAGGATGCATTAAAATGGTTTGATTTTGATAAGGTTGGACAATCTGCATCCCGATTTGACATCACTAAGCTGGATAATATAAATAGCATTTATATAAAAAATCTTGATGACGATTATCTAATTAAACTGTTAATGAAGGAATTGGAGAAACATCCAAATTTAATAATCAACTCAACAACGATACAACGTATTAAAGCAGGAATAAAAGGACTAAAAACACGCGTAAAAACAATAAAAGAACTTGCAGAGATCTCAACTTTTTATATGGCAAAAATACCTTTACAATTAGATCAAAAGGCAAGAGATATCCTAAATGAAGACGCCATCAAAATTATTAATGGTCTTAGAGAGTCATTGAAAGATCTCGAGAATTGGTCAGAGTCGGCTGTTGAAGCAGCTATTAAACTTTATGCAGAAAAATATAATTTAAAGTTGGCAAACGTTGCATTGCCTTTAAGAGTTGCTTTGACTGGCACAACTAAATCCCCAAGTATATTTGAGGTTGCAAGTGTTCTAGGATGGGATGAAGTCGATCTTCGCATCGAGTCAGTTTGCCGAAAATAAAATATGTCTGTAGACTAGTTTAAATTCGTAGAAGTAGAAAACGAAAACTGAATATGCTTAAAAAGGAATACCAGTAATGAACGAGAAAAACTCCGGAACGTTCACTTTAATAAATGATAAAACTGGCGATAAATACACGTTGCCGGTTATTGATGGAGCTACCGGGCCCAGTGTTATTGACGTTCGTCGTTTATATGGTGAAACAGATCACTTCACTTTTGATCCTGGCTACACATCCACTGGTTCATGTGAATCCGGCTTAACATATATCGACGGCGATAAAGGCATCCTTCTTCACAGAGGTTACCCAATAGAACAATTAGCAGAACAAAGTAACTTTCTAGAAGTCGCCCATCTGCTTTTGTTTGGCGAACTTCCTAATCCAACAGAATCAGATAAATTTATTCATGATATTACCTACCACACGATGCTACATGAACAATTAATGAACTTCTACCGTGGTTTTAGACGAGATGCGCACCCAATGGCGATTATGTGTGGCGTCGTAGGGGCATTATCCTCTTTTTACCATGACTCTACAGACATAACGGACCCTCATGCGAGAATGGTCGCTTCATATCGACTTATTGCCAAAATGCCAACTATAGCTGCGATGGCGTATAAATATTCTTTGGGACAACCATTTAATTACCCCCAAAATAATCTGACTTACGCGGAGAATTTTCTACAAATGCTCTTTGCCGTTCCATCAGAAGAATACATAATGAATCCAGTATTGGCTCGAGCGATGGATAGACTTTTAATCCTACATGCCGACCACGAACAAAACGCCTCTACATCAACTGTTCGCTTAGCTGGATCATCAGGAGCGAATCCATTCGCTTGTATAGCTGCTGGTATAGCTTCATTGTGGGGACCGGCCCATGGGGGGGCGAATGAAGCAGTTCTTAATATGTTAACTGAGATAGGTCATAAAAATCGTGTAAGCGACTATGTGAAAAAAGCAAAAGATAAAGATGACCCTTTCCGGTTAATGGGTTTTGGTCATAGAGTTTATAAAAACTACGATCCAAGAGCTAAAGTGATGATGCAAAGTTGCCATGAAGTTTTGGAGGAGTTAGGTGTTAATGACCCTCTTCTAGAGTTAGCAATGGAATTGGAACGGATCGCGAGAGAAGATGAGTATTTCATTGAACGCAATTTATACCCTAACGTAGATTTTTACTCGGGAATAATACTCAAAGCAATGGGTTTTCCATCGAGTATGTTTACGGTTCTATTCGCTGTCGCCCGAACTACTGGCTGGATAGCTCAATGGAAAGAAATGATTGAAGATCCCTCACAAAAAATTGGTAGGCCAAGGCAGCTTTATACTGGCCCAACTGCGAGGGATTACATGCCCTTGAACAAACGATAGTCATTTTCAAAAACATCAAGTCCAACTTTTGAAACTTTCTAACGCAGGATGTTTTAACGCGGTAAATATGTCACATAGTAACTTTCCCTATCTTCAATAGACGGATGTTCATTGACATATGATGCCAAACCCTTTAGCACAACCAAAATTATTGAGGATAATAAGCGGTTTGGTCAAAAAATTTTGAGCTTTAATCATTTAGGACTAAGCAAAAGTTTGGTAACTGCTGTCACTGATGCAGGATACTCGACACCGACGCCGATACAAGAGCAATCGATCCCCATCGTTTTGACGGGTAGAGACGTGTTAGGTTGTGCTCAAACGGGTACCGGCAAAACAGCGTCTTTTACATTACCAATGATAGATATACTTGCGGCTGGCAGAGCAAAAGCGAGGATGCCAAGATCGCTGATCTTATGCCCAACTAGAGAACTAGCCGCTCAAGTTGGAGATAATTTCGAGGCTTACGGAAAAAACACAAATCTTACTAAGGCACTGTTAATCGGTGGAGTGACTTTAGCTGACCAAACACAGCGACTTGATCGTGGTGTAGACGTACTTATAGCAACCCCAGGCCGTCTATTGGATCATTTTGAACGAGGTAAAATTCTACTAAATGATGTAAAAATTCTTGTAATCGATGAAGCAGATAGAATGTTAGATATGGGATTCATTCCAGATGTAGAGCGAATAGTATCCCTTTTGCCAAAAATACGACAAACCTTGTTTTTCTCGGCCACTCTAGACAAGAGCATCCGAAAGTTAGCCGATTCATTCCTTATGAACCCCAAAGAAATTTCAGTTGCCCCGTCTGCCTCAACCGCTGATACGGTAATCCAAAAACTAATATACACAGAAACAAAACAAAAAAGAGAATTATTACGTGCATTATTAGATAACGAGTCGATAAATAATGCTGTCATTTTTTGCAATAGAAAGAGAGATATAGGTGTCTTGCACCGTTCTCTTCTCAAACATGGCTATGATGCTGTTGAATTACACGGGGATCTTCCGCAAACCGCACGGACGGAGACCCTTTCAAAATTTAAAAATGGTGATTTTAAACTTTTAATTGCAAGCGACGTCGCCGCTCGTGGCTTGGATATAGAGGGCTTAAGTCATGTTTTTAATTTTGATGTGCCAACTAATGCAGAAGATTATGTTCACCGGATCGGACGTACGGGCCGAGCAGGGAATGAAGGGCGAGCATTCACACTTGCGGTACCTGAAGATGAAAAATACATACAGGCTATTACAAAGCTAACAAAAAAAACTATAGACGTTGTCCATTTAGATATTGAAAGTCAATCTAATGGCAAAAGGCAACCTTCGACCGACCATGATTCTTTAAAGGCCAAATCAAAACCTATCCGAGGGAAAGCCAAACAATTTAGGCAGCGAAAGTTCGATAAAAAACCGCACGCATCAACCAACAATTATGGGGAACAAATTCCTCCCCCAGTTAGTCCAAAGTCGCCAAAAGTAGGCATGGGAGACCACGTACCAGCTTTCCTGCTTCGTTAAAATAATAAGAAGTTAGTGATTGGCTACAGATCGTAGTTTTGCAACTATTTTCTTAATATAGTTGCAGGGTCGTTATGGCTTGGGATACCGCCGCTTGAGCAGGATCAACCACGGCCACTCCCAGAGATTCTTCAAGCCGTGTCCGATATCTAGCCATTCCTGCACAACCCAATACCAACGTATCAGCCCCCTTGTCTTTTATTAATTTTTTTCCGACTTCTTCTAAACGACCAAAAGTCTCTGTTTCATTACTCAGCCCAGTTACCCCTATGCCGATAGCAATATCGCCTGCCAACCTTTGTTCTAATCCCAAGGATCTAATATATCGAATATGGCGAGGGATGGATCTATCTAATATAGCTATAATTCCAAATTTATTTCCTAAGGATAAAGCCGACAGAATACCACTTTCCGCAATACCAAATACTGGTTTGCTTGTAAACTCTCGAGTACTATTTATCCCAGGGTCGGAGAAGCAAGCAATAACAAAGGCATCCGCTAAGGTCTCTTTCTCCTTGACTATATCTAAGACCTGTATTGCGACTGTATCTGCATGCTCCTGAGTCTCAATCCCGGGTGGTCCATATGGGTTAGTGATACTTGTTATTGAAGGGCCAGTTAAATCACGAAGTGGATCAAAAGCTGCATCCATTGCATTTGTTACTTCTACAGTACTATTTGGGTTAATCACGAGGATGTGCTTTTTCATTTTCAAGATCCTAACCTTCGGTTAACCCCTTTTGAACTATCTCAAAAACATCGGTAGATAGTTTATCTGTATTAATAATACGCTCTAATTGATATTTCATATTCTTTTTTCGACTTTCTATATGCGAATGCCATCTCGTTAAAGGAATAGCCAAGCGGGCGCCGACTTGGGGATTAATACAGTTTAATTGAATAACTTTATCCGCTAAAAATTCGTACCCTTCTCCATCTAAACGGTGAAAGTTTACCGGGTTATTATTTACAAATGATCCCAGCAAAGACCGTACCCTATTTGGATTCAGTATATCAAACTCTTTAGCGCAAGTTAGGTCTTTTACCGTTTGAAAACTGGTCTCTAATGCCGAAGACGCCTGCAAACTAAACCACTTATCTAACTCGAGAGGCTGTTTATTCCACTTAACGAAAAAATTATCGAGCGCCTCGTCTCTCTCTTCACATTGTATATCATTTAATGCAGTCAAGGCAGCCACCGTTAAGGTCATTGATTTAGCTGAAATCACCTGATTGAGTGCAAGTTTTAATGACTCAACGTTTTCCTTGGCCGTTAAATATAATAAACATACAGATGCTAGTGCCCGACGCCCCATAGCTTCCGTTGATAAATCCACCGGCGATAAACCATCTAACATCTTGTAATGAATTTCTTGGAATTTCTCCCTTATTTCTTGTCCAATATATTTCTGTATATAACATCGTGCGAAATGAATATTATCTACATCAATTACAGCCATTGCTTGCGCCAAATCATTTTCTGAGGGCAATTTTAATAATTCTGCTCTTAATGCTGGTTCCAAAGTATCGTTTAATAAAATTGCCTCAATGGCCTTTATATAATCTGTATTAATCGTAAAATGTTGTTCATTTTTTTGAGCCTCAACTATTTCAAGAATAATTTTGATAGCATACTGTTGTCCAGCATCCCAACAGACAAATGGATCTTTCTCCTGGGTCATTAAAACAAACAATTCTTTGTAGCCCAGCGTTATTTTTAGTTTAACCGGAGATGAAAAACCTCTCAGTAAAGATGGCACGGGTGCATTATTTATGTCAGTAAATATATATGATTGTTCTCTAACTTCCATTTTTAATAAGGAACTATATTCGCCTTCCTCATTACTGTTATTTTGCTTTAGTAAATATTCTTTTCCATCATAATCAAGCATGCCAAGCTGTATTAAGATAGGCAATGGCTTCTTTTTCTTCGCATCTGATGTTGGTGGATTAAATTGTTTAATATTCAGTTCTAACTCATTATTTTGGGGGTCGAATACCATAGAGAACTCCAATTCAGGGGTGCCAGATTGAGTATACCATGACAGCATCGAGGATAGGTTCTTTCCAGAGGCATCTTGCATCGCCGATAAAAAATCCTCGCAAGTAGCCGCTTGTCCATCGTGTCTTTGAAAATATAATTTTATTCCATTTTTAAAATTTTCCAGACCAATATAATTATGAATTAAACGGACTAGCTCTGCACCCTTCTCATAAATAGTTACCGTATAAAAATTATTTATTTCCACATATGACTCCGGACGAACTGGATGAGACGTAGGACCAGCATCTTCCGCAAATTGAAGAGACCGAAGTAATCTCACATCATTTATCCGTTGAACGCCTCGTGAGTGCATATCAGCTGTGAATTCTTGGTCTCTGAAAACAGTTAAACCTTCCTTAAGACTTAATTGAAACCAATCACGACAAGTCACTCTGTTACCTGTCCAGTTGTGAAAGTATTCATGGGCAATAATAGATTCTATTCTTTGAAAGTCCGCGTCAGTAGCAGTCTCTGTATCGGCTAAGATATATCGACTATTAAAAATATTGAGTCCCTTGTTCTCCATTGCACCCATATTAAAGTGGCTAACCGCAACGACCATGAAAACATTTAGATCATATTCTAGGCCAAATTTTCGTTCGTCCCAAGCCATAGCATTTTTAAGAGACATCATAGCATGCTGACACCGCTGTTCTTCTCCATGCTCAACAAAAATTTTTAATGAAATAATTCTACCAGATATAGTTGTAAAACTGTCTTCCACACAGGCTAAATCTCCTGCTACTAATGCAAATAAATACGATGGTTTTGGGAAAGGGTCTTCCCATACCGCATAATGTCTACCGTATTGCAGATCACCAGAGTCGATTAGATGACCATTGGATAATAATACCGGGAAAGCAGTTTTACACGCGATAATTCTGGTTCTAAATAGAGACATAACATCGGGCCGGTCGGGGAAAAATGTAATCTTTCTAAAACCCTCGGCCTCACATTGTGTGCAATACATTCCTTCCGACAGATAAAGTCCTTCTAGTGATTTATTATTTTGTGGATAATTTTTACTAATTATAACTAAGCAAAATTCATCGACGATATCAGTTATAATGAGTTTTTCGTCAGTAAGTTTATATTCATCATCTTTAAGCACACGTCCATTACACTTAATACCCAGCAAAGTCTGACCTTCACCATTGAAAGTTAAAGGTTCGTTGCCAACGATACTTTTGGGATTTCTATGACCTTTTACTTTTGAGGTCACAACAGTCCACTTATCTTCAATATCAACCTCAAGTTCGATAGATGATACTAAGAAGCTCGGAGGTTGATAATCTTTAAGATACGTAGTTTGAGGTTTAATTAATGGCATCAGTTATCACGTTTAATTAGCCATCCACCCGCCGTCCACCATTAAGTTTTCACCTGTTATAAACGAAGCTTCATCGCTTGCGAAAAAAATTACCGCAGAAGCAACATCCTCTGATCGACCTAATCTGGGCCAGGGAGTTCTATCCTCACTGTAGGAAATAGCCTCAGGCGAAATCGCTGCTCCAGTTTTTCCTGTTAAAATTTTGCCCGGAGCCACAGCGTTACAAACAATTCCAAATTTAGCGTAATCTCCCGCTATTTGTCGGGTCATATATACAGCGCACGCTTTACTGACCCCGTATGCAAAATCATTGGGGGCACGGATCATTCCGTGCTGCGAAGAGATATTTACTATGCGGCCTCTAACCTCGCTCCCCTGTCGAGAGTTTTGTTTCAGCATTTGTTCAATCGCATATTTACACCCAAAAAACATTCCTTTGGCCCCGACGGCCATCACTCTATCCCATTCGTCTTCCGTAGTCTCCAGTAAAGCAGCACGGCCATGCGCCGCAGCATTATTTATGATAACATCAAGAAAGCCATATTTTTTCACGGTATTGGAAATCAATTTTTTTACATCATTATCGTTAGTAACGTCCGTGTTCATATAAGTTGAAATGCCACCAGCCATTAGTATTGCATCTACTGTATTTTGGCCGCCCTCAAGTGGGGTCTCTCGGATATCTGCGACCACCACCCTAGCTCCCTCATTAGCGGCTTTAATAGAAATTGATTTCCCAATACCAGAAGCTCCACCGGTAACTATTACAACTCGATCCTTTAAACGCATAATAATCTTTTTCGACGTTGGAAATAAACACCCATTTAGGCGACCTTATTGCCGCGCTCGTCCTTATTGCTGCTCGTATATGCTTGATTGCAATGTTCTTCACAATAAGGCCGCCCTTCGACAACCTTATCTCCGCAAAACTTAAAATCTGGTGATCTTGGGTCACCTATTGGCCAGCAACATTTGTGTCGATCCCAATCTGCAAAGGTCAAGGGCGATAATTTCCTTCGCTTAGGCTCAAAGGGTTTATCTGATCTTACTATTGGAGATTGTCGTTTAGGTAGTCCCATACGATGCACCTTACCAACAACAGCATTTCTAGTTACACCTAACTTCAATCCTATTTGTGTAATTGACAGGCCTTGACCCCATAGCTTTGTAAGCTCTCCTAAACGTTTCTCATTCCAAACACTGACTACTTCATCGGTCATTACCTGCCTCCTATTCTGCAAACATTTGATGTAGCTACTGGCTTTGTTGCGACCTAACCGCTAGATAGAGTATATAATTAACACTCACCCTACTGAATGTTGTATGGTGTTGCAATATACAGGAAAATAAAAAATAAACTATTTGCAATTTTTCTGTGGATAACTCTGGTGCCGTTTACTCAGTAAAGATGAATTAAGAGCGAATTTTTGGTATTAGAACAACTACACTCATAATTCCTAGGATACCTATAAAAGAAATAATCTTTAAGGCGTTCTGTGCCCCAAAATTGTCTGCCATTAAACCCAGGCTTATTAGACCAATCGGAGCGCATCCAATGCACACTGATAGGAGTCCCATCAGTCGACTTCTAGCCTCTTCTGGAGCAAGTAAAAGCACCAAAGTACTCTGCATTGCTCCAAAACCTGCCATTCCTAGGCCAGATACCAACAATATTGTAACCGCAAGGCCATAGTAAGTAGCAAACGACAAGCAAAAGATGCCAGATAAAAATACCAGAGAACCGTATAGATAGGTGCGCTTAAAACCAGCCGGTCTGATTACAAATGCTACTATCAAGGCGCCTATAAAAGCACCCGCACCCTCAGCTGCGGAGAGAACACCAATTAATGCTGGCGGTACTTCGTAGACAGACCTTCCAAGAACTGGCACCATTGAAGCGTAGGGAAATCCGCAAATATTTAAAATTACTGTTATAAGATAAACAGCTATCAACTCAGGAGAATTACGAACAATTCGAATACCCTCTTTCAACATTTTGAAATACGGCTCTATTTCTCTTTTTACGTATTTTTTTTCAAGAACTAAGTTTGCTGCAATAAGAACGCAGATAAAATGGACTGTTGCGGATATTATGAATGCCCCCTCTAGTCCCAAAAGGCCATAAACGACACCTCCGGCAAAAGGACCAATCATCCTGGTAATATTGTTTGTTGCTGAATCTAAGGAAACACCACGCCCAAGATTTTCTAATCCAGAAAACTCACCTATTAGAGTTCTTCTGACTGGATAATCTAATGCCCAACAGGTACCGTTTAGAAAAACGCAAATTAAAATACTCCATATTTCGATGATCCCCCAATTCGCCATTAATGCCATAACAGCACTCGAAATAGCCATAGTAGTAAAACCAATAACTAAGAGATATTTTCTATTTGTCTTTTCTGCAATAGGACCTATAAAACTTCCAAATAAAGCCAATGGAAGCTGGCGTGCTACTGTCATAATAGCTACAAGTAGGGCTGATCCGGTAATCTCATATACAAAAATTCCGATAGCAAGCATTTCAAGCCACCGCATAGTATTGGCTAGCAGCCCCACAGCCCAGACCCTTTTGAATCCTGGGTCTTTTAACAGACTAAGCGGATTATTAGTTCTCATAAAATACTTCTTTAAAATTTCAAAATAAGCGTAGAATGATGTAAAACTGGAATTATTAATATTATAGTCTTCTTTAAATCCTATTGATCATTAATTGGCCTAGCTACCCAATAACTTTTCTGGAAGCCATAATGCCAGTTCAGGAAAAACCATAACTAAAACCAAAACTACTAAGTCTAATAGAATAAAGGGGATAACACCCTTATACATATGCGCCAAAGTAATTTCTGGAGGCGCTATAGCTCTAAAATAAAATATCGCCCCAGCCATAGGGGGGGTTAAATAACTGGTTTGCTTCACAACTAGAAAAAGAACGGCAAACCATATTGGGTCAAAACCAAAACTTTCTACCAATGGGAAGCCTATGGGAACTATTATCAAAATAATAGACAATCCATCTAGCACAAAACCTGCCAAAAAAACTAAACCCAGAATAAGTATTAAAGTACCCCAAGGGCCCAACTCCCAGAAATTCAGGACCGCTCGCACTGCGTCAAAGCCCCCAGAGGATAAGAAGACGCTTGCAAACATGGTTCCACCAACAACAATGACCAAAATCATCGCTGTAACCTCTATAGTTTTTACCATTGCTTCCATCATTATAGCTATCGTAAATGTTCTATAAAAAACGGTTAATATAACGGTACCTATTGCTCCGACGGCTGCTGCTTCTGTTGGAACTGCTATTCCCATCATTATACTTCCAAGAACGGAAACTATAAGAATTAATGGAGGAAGCAAGGCTACACTTGTCAATTTTAATTTCGATGAGAAGGTCATAGTATTGTTAGCCAATGGAATTCTAGGCCCGGCGCTAGGGTCCAGATAACATCTAGTAATAATATAGATTACATAGAGGAATGCCATTAGAAGACCCGGTATGAACATCCCAATAAACATATCTCCCAACGACATTTCGGAAACAGCAGCCAAGATTATCACAACGACAGAGGGTGGAATTATAGCTCCCAAAGATCCACCAGCCGTTACAGTTCCTGAAATCAATCCTTTATCATATCCATGTCGCAGCATAACAGGCGTTGCAAGCAATCCAACAACAGTCTCTGTTGCTCCTATTACACCACTGCAAGCAGCAAAAATAACGCACATTGCTATGGTACCTACAGCTAGCCCACCAGGAAGCCTTTGGGTCCATAAATGAATAGCTTCAAATAAACGTTCCGCTGTACCCGATTTTTCCAGCATATTTCCCATGAAGATAAACAATGGAACCGCGGCTAAGATCGATGCCCCAGTAATATCATCTACTTTGTGCATGAAAACAAAAAAAGTATTTTCCCCAAACCTCATGATGCCAAAAATGAATGCCGTTGACATCAGGGCAAAAGCAATAGGGACACCTAGAAAAATTAGTGTTAATAGAACCGGAAACATCCAGGTGACGATGTCCATGGATCTATCTACTATCGTTTTTTGAATTTATAGAAAAAGCTAGATAACCTGTTTTTATAGCTTCAGAAATTAATTGTGCTGAGAAGATCACAAAACCAGTAGCTATAGCTGCACGTAAAGGCCAAACGAGTGGGTTCCATCCAGATTCTCCAGAAGTCTCACCAATAACCCAGGATCTCCATGCATATTCAACCAAACCTGCAGAAACCCATATAATAAGAGGCACCATAAAAAATAACAAAATAGTGAAATCCAAAAAATACTTAATCCGAGCAGGCATCCGCGCATATAAAAAATCGATCCGTATGTGCGCGTTATTGCGTGTCACCAAAGCTATCCCCAATGCAAAATGAGCTCCCGTAAGCATATAACTTAACTCATATGCCCAAAAAGTAGGCCAATTTAGGATGAATCGAGCCAAAGCTTCATACGTCATTATCAGCCCTAGCGGGAGAACCAACATAGCAGCCGTCGAACCCACTAAAGTAGATATCCGATCAATAAACAGTGCTATTCTCAACATAAAACAAAATTAGCACATAAAAGATGAGAATTCCGAAATATTTACATATGAGCAAGTTAATATGTAAATATGGATATTCAAATTATAAAAAGGGGTAATCCGTGTCCAATGTAAAACCCAAGATAGCATTCTTAGGAACAGGTGGTACAATCTCATATACTGGTCGCAATAGTCTCGACGTTTGGGAATATATGGACTTTGGCACTCGATTAAATATATCGGATATATTGAATCAATTTCCTGAAGTTGAAGAAGCAGCTGATTTTGTTCCCATAAATGTCCGTCAAGTTTCTAGCTCCGGCATCATCCCCGATGACTGGTTAGCACTTTCCAAAACAATTCAAGAAGTCGATCAAAGTCACGATGATATTGACGGGATTGTAATTACTCACGGCACCGCCACCCTAGAGGAGACGGCTTATTTTATCAATTTGACAGCAAAAACGAAAATTCCAATTGTGATGATAGGAGCTCAACGCCCATCATCAGGTTTTGCAACAGATGCTGGGAGCAATCTTTTATCGGCTATACGTGCAGCCGGATCAAAAGAAGCCATCGGCCTCGGTGTCCTGGTGCTATTGAATGAAGAAATACAAGCTGCTCGAGAAGTCACAAAAACCTCTACGCTGCGATTAGAGACGTTTCAAACTCCAGACTTAGGCATGCTCGGATATGCTGACCCGGATGGCAAAATAGCTATTTACAGAAGACCTAGCCGTCCTCACACAATAGATACTGTTTTTGATACAAATCATATTGCTGAATTACCAAGGGTTGACATCGTACCAAGTTACGCTGGCGCAGATGGAACGGCGATTGAAGCATTTATTTCAGCGGGCGCAAAAGCAATAGTCGTATCCACTCTTGCACCTGGACTGCCTGCATCACCCCAATTGGAAGCAATAAAAAAAGCGTTAGAAAAAAATATAATCGTTATTTATAGCACTAGAGCTGGAAGTGGGAGGGTCCTTCGTCGACAGTCAATGATTGATTCTGGGATTATTGCCGCAGATAATCTTAATCCACAAAAGGCTAGGGTATTGGCGATGCTAGCACTCACTAAGTCAACCGATACAGAGATCATTCAAAACTTCTTTGATCTTTATTAATTAAACATAACTTTTGGGATATTAGAAAATGGAACATCAAACTGCAGCCGCCACGATGGCAGATATGCTCAAGGGTTATGGAGTAACTCATGTTTTTTACTTACCCGCAGTCTTGCGCAGGATGTTGAGAGAGATAGAAAGAAGAACTTCAATTAAAGGAATCCATGCACATTCTGAGGCCGGCGCAGCATATATGGCCGACGGTTACGCCCGTGTAACTGGACGGCCTGGTATCTGTATGGCACAAATCATTGGTGCCTTAAACTTGTGCGCAGGACTGCGAGATGCTCATTTAGCAAAAAGTCCTATAATAGCACTAACGGGAGGGCGAGAAGCTAATCATAGAGACCGTTGGGCATATCAGGAAGTAGATGATGTTCCAGCGTTCACTCCATACACTAAAATGAATTCAGTAGTTGACGATCCAAAGCGACTACCCGACATGCTAAGGCAAGCATTTAGAGTAGCAACTACTGGAAGCCCAGGCCCCGTTCACTTGCAATTGGCGGGAAATACTGGACAAGTAATAGAGAATGCTGAGATAGATTTTGACGGTGTGGTTGAGGCACAATACGGTCAAGTTCCACCAGATCGCCCTCAACCCGATTTAAATAAGGTAAGAGAAGCTGCACAGCGAATATCAGAGGCGCGACGGCCAGTGATTGTAGCCGGTGCAGGAGTTAAATATTCTGGGGCATATGAAGCTTTAAATCACCTCGCAGAAGCTATGCACGTCCCCGTAGCAACGTCCCTTAACGCAAAGGACGCTATCTTAGATAATAATCCACTTTCCGTCGGAGTAGTTGGGACATATTCGAGACGATCCGCCAATCAAGTAGTGGCCGAAGCGGATCTTGTAATTTTTGTTGGAACGCGAGCCGGTGGAATGACTACTCATTTTTGGACAATTCCAGCAAAGGGAACCTCAACTATTCAAATTGATATAGATCCTCTAGTGAATGGACGCAATTATCCAACCGATGTTTCAATAGTTGGAGACGCCAGAGTAACACTTGAAAAAATGAATGAGTTAAATATACCGGTCCCCAAAGAACGTGTTGAATGGCTCAAGCAGGTTAAAGCGATTTGCACATCGTATAGAATAGACTTCAAAGAGGTTTATGAATCCGATGCTTACCCCATCCGTCCAGAGAGAATAGTCAATGAACTATCCAATGGGATGCCCAAAAATGCCGTTATAGTCGTAGATACAGGCCATTCAGGAATGTGGATGGGCGGGATGTTTGAAAAAAGACATGAGGGTCAAAGTTATATCAGAAGTGCTGGACATTTAGGCTGGGCTTTTCCTGCCGCACTAGGTGCTAAATGCGGTGCCCCCCATCGTCCAGTAGTTTGTTTTATGGGGGATTTAGGATTTTGGTACCATATGGCTGAAGTGGAAACTGCTGTAAGAGCCGGTATAAATACCATCACAATTATTAACAATAACAACTCTGGAAATATGGCAAAAGGCAGTATCTCTGCAATCTACGATGATCAACCAACAAAAGAATCACAAGATATCTGGGTACAAAATAAAATAAATTTTGCAAAAATAGCAGAGAATATGGGTGCTATTGGGATAAGAGTTGAAAAAGCGAACGAAATCGCAACTGCATTTCAAAAGGCCCTAAAACTCGATAAGCCTGTGGTTATCGATATAGCCACAGATATTGAAATAGTAGCCCCAAAAGCATGGGAGCCAAAGGCGTGAGTTTAAATATTCTTTCGTTGACACCATTGCCCGAAGATATCCAAAAGGAGATCACAAAAACAGACCCGTCCATAGAATTAATAATGGCCCCAGGATGGTTCGATGGCGAAATCCGAGATACATGGCCCAAATTTACTATCGAAAGATATTTAACACCTCACTCCAACAGCCAATCGTCTAAATTAGAACGTGATAAACTTCTTGGTGTGGCCAATATAATAATTGTTGGTTTTCCTTTTCCGTTAGACATAAAGAGTAGATCACCAAATTTGAAATGGGTGCACCAAAGACCCGCTGGAAGTTCAAACATGTTACGGGGCGACCTTTGGAACTCAGATGTTTTAGTGACATCCTCGCGTGGTTATGCAAACAACTTACCAATCGCAGAATACACACTAGCTGGTATTCTGCACTTTGCTAAAGGTATAAATATTGCTAGTACAGAGCGGTTAAACAAAAAATTTGAAGCGCCAAAATATAAGCCAATGCTTCTATCGGGTAAAACTATTTGCGTCGTGGGCGTTGGAGGCATTGGGCGAGAAGTGGGACGCGTGTGTTCAGCGGTTGGAATGCGGGTTATAGGGACCAGACGCAGTGGTGACGATGCGAATGCGTATTTTGAAAAAATATACCCCTCCCATGACTTACTGAAAATTTTACCCGAAAGCGACTATGTTGCTATATGTTGTCAATGGACACCGGAGACAGAAAAATTAATCAATAGGGAAGCTTTTAAGGCAATGAAACCGGATGCTGTTGTCATTAACATTGCCCGTGGGGAAATTATAGACGAAACAGCGTTAATAGAAGCATTGGATGAAAAAGAATTGAGAGGCGTTGTATTGGATGTTTATAGAGGTGAATTTGACCATGCCCCCAATTTC
Source organism: SAR116 cluster bacterium AG-447-C21 (assembly GCA_003212315.1). Taxonomy (GTDB): domain Bacteria; phylum Pseudomonadota; class Alphaproteobacteria; order Thalassobaculales; family Thalassobaculaceae; genus UBA7326. Next base: position 57,891 of record QCQB01000010.1, read on the forward strand.
CGTTTATGGAATGATAGCCGAGTTCTAATAACTCCTCATATTTCGGCAGCATCCGATATAAACAGCCATAAGGGTAATGAACTGTTCTTAAAAAATTTGAACCGGTATCTCCGGAAAGAAGAATTAGAAAATATCATTGACTGGAAGCTAGGTTATTGATTTGGAAATAGTGTCTATAAACTCACTCGCCTTTTTCTTAATTCAGTTATTTGATTATACTTTGATATAAGATGAATAATTTCTTTAGAACAGGAATTGATTTAGGTGGGACTAAAATAGAAAGTATCGTATTAGACTCTAGTGGGAGCCAGGTTTTTCGGAAGAGAGTTCCGTCACCACAAGGCAGCTATACAGATACTGTTAATGCCATAACTGAATTGGTATTAGAGTCTGATAACCACGTTCACGAAATAACAAAAGTGGGGATTGGAATTCCTGGAGCTCTGTCAGAACCAACTGGACTTGTGAAAAATGCTAATTCAACGTGGTTGATTGGAAAACCTTTAAAATCAGATTTAGAGTATTCTTTAAAGCGCCGCATCAAAATTGAAAATGACGCTAATTGCTTTACTATTTCTGAGGCTGTAGATGGTGCGGGTGCACAAGCACAAATTGTCTTTGGTGTGATTCTTGGAACTGGAGTTGGCGGAGGCATTACTATAAATGCAAACCCGTTGAGGGGGATAAATTCAATTACCGGCGAATGGGGTCATAATCCATTGCCATGGACAAATGAACAGGAATTAAATCAAAATAAGTGTTATTGCGGAAAGAAAGGATGTATCGAGACGTTTTTGTCGGGTCCAGCTGTTGCAAAAAACTACTATAAAAAAACAGGAAAGGTTTTGAATGTCGAAAATATCCTAGCTTTATCGGAAGCTGGTGATCTAAATGCACAGGGCATTTTCAATGAATTTGAAATCCATCTCGCTAGGGGATTGGCACAAATCATTAATATACTAGATCCCGATATAATCGTTATAGGTGGTGGTTTGTCAAATATCTCTAGATTATATGATAATACTATCAAAATATGGGATGAGTACATTTTCTCTGACCGCATCAACACTAAACTTGTACCAGCACGGCATGGTGACGCTAGTGGTGTTAGAGGGGCTGCCTGGCTTTGGAATGAATAAAAAAATTTTTGAGGCCGATAGAACTAAAACTTACTTTATCAACGCATGTGGTGGTTGATTTAATGCCTTTATGCAGAGATTGCTTGTCGTGGGACATAACAAAGGAAAAAAAAACGTGTGGGTTTTGCGGTTCTCCCAAACTAATTAACCACGATGAAATCAATCATCTTAATATCGCACATATCGACTGTGATGCATTTTATGCAAGTATTGAAAAAAGAGACAATAAAAATTTAGTGGATAAACCTCTTATTATAGGAGGTGGTTCCAGAGGGGTCGTTGCAACAGCATGTTATATTGCACGTATATACGGAGTGCACTCGGCCATGCCAATGTTTAAAGCTCTTAAGGCATGTCCAAACGCTGTGGTGATTAAACCGAATATGACCAAATACCTGCACGTAAGTAAACTTATAAGACAAATCATGTTGGAGGCCACTCCTTTAGTAGAACCAATTTCAATAGATGAAGCATTTTTAGATTTATCTGGCACGGAACGACTTCATCAATCCTCCCCTGCGGAAACTTTGGTTAGACTTGCTTCAAAAATTCATAATGAACTCGGTATCACTGTATCGATTGGACTTAGTTATAACAAATTTCTTGCAAAGGTGGCATCTGATCTCAATAAGCCAAAAGGCTTTAGTATAATAGGAAAAAAAGAGGCTAAAACTTTTTTGTCCGAACGTTCAATAAGCGATGTCATAGGTGTAGGAAAACAGCTTCAGACAAGATTAAGACGTGATGGAATTTCTCAAATAAAGCATCTACAGAATAAAGACGTAGCTGAATTAGTCCAAAAATATGGTAAAATAGGAGTTCGCTTATCAAACTTTTCTAACGGGATAGACCCGCGACCGGTTAACCCAACATCGATTGTCAAGAGTATATCAACGGAAACCACTTTTGATATTAATATCACGGGATTTAAAAACTTAAAGCCAATACTTTGGGCACTATGCGAGAAGCTATCTACAAGAATGAAAAATAAATCAAAAAGTGGAAAGGTTATAACAGTAAAATTCAAAACATCCGATTTTAAAACTTTTACCCGTAGACGAACATTAAATAACCCTACTCAGTTAGCAGAGATACTATATAAAACAACATTTGGTGTTATTGAACAGGAAGCAGAAAAGAGCTTTCGACTTCTTGGCCTCAGTGTCAGCGATTTATATGGTGCCGAAGATGGAGACCATAACGACTTTCTCGATTTGAAGTTCAATAAAGCAAAGTCGATTGAAAAAACAATCGACAATCTTCGCGCAAAACTTGGTGACGAAATAATAAAAAAGGGTAGAAGTTTAGACAGATAAACTGCTGTTGTTTAGAGAAAATCCCTTTTTTTTTAGCAATAGGGACGGGCTATCTTTTCGACTTTCACTAATTTCATATTTATCGTGAAATCAGAATAATCTAATACTAAATCACCAGCTACTCCATTTTCGTGCAAATTAATGGTCATTTCGTGAGTTGGCCTTATTGATTTATGCCCCGGGGAGAAGAAAGCCATTCTAATTGGCCAATACTCTCCCGATAATAAAGCGTGCTTTGGTTTTCTTAGAACCTTTTGCTTACCAATAACAGCGCTTACAGATATCGCTGTTTGTATTTCACTACCGTCGAAAACGGGGACAACTAGAAGTTTTTTTTGGGCTTTGGCCGCATCCAATAAAAAAAAAGTATGATTCGACGGGAACATCGTGTTGCTTGGTAAATTGTATTTTATTTCTTTCGGGGTTTGGAAAAGAACTGCCCCACTTCTCGTCTTTGGAGAATAATTAGCCACTCCTTCTATTTTAGATTTTGAATCTGATAATTTATTTTTCACATAGAATTTATACCGCTCTCCATCTTTATTTTCCCAAGCGCTAAATTCAGTGTCTGTATGCGTTTCATTTCCCTGTTCCCCTTGATAACGCATTACATATCGTTGTTCTACCACCCAAGCATCGCAGGTTGACCTCCATTCAAAAATCATTCTACCATCAACACCTATTATTCCAGAATTCACCTTCGAAGACCCCATAGTCATTTTGTAGAAAGCTCTATGTGGTTGGAAATTTTCAGATGCAGTGCCTGCTGATACGCTCTGAGAGAATATTATCAAAACAAATAAAAAAACTAGTTTTTGCAAATTAGGTTCATGCCCAGCAAATTTTGACATTCTATTTTTTGGATCCTTACCCTAGAATTGAATACTAACTATTTGTTGCCTGTCCCTAAAACGCACTAGACCGGCCCGCTACAAGTAGGTAATTCAATCACTTAAATCAAACCATTTTTTTGGCATGACATTTGCTAGTATTCTGTGAGTTATGTTAAATAGGATTGAATAAATGCAAAATTACACAAATTTGCAGAACCTTAATGATTTTCCTAAAAAGAAAAAAGATGGTACGCAATATGAATTATCCGCGCGTATCACAGAATTATCAAACCAACTTTCGCCGAACCTTAAATCAGAAAATCAACCGTCAACTGATCCCAAAATAAATACTACACTTCAGTTTGCTCTTTTAGCGATGGAAGAGGCCGAAAAAAGAATTAAACGTCAAGAGACAAGAATAAAACAACTAGAGAGTTTGTCAGTAACTGATGAACTCACACAACTCCTTAATCGCCGTGGTTTCTTGCAGCAGTTTCAGCTTTCTTTATCCACTTCCCGACGTAATAAAACCGGTGGCTCACTGATGATTTTAGATTTAGATAAATTTAAGCAGATAAATGATACCTATGGTCACTTGGCAGGTGATGAGGTACTAAAAAATGTAGGTATTGCTATATCAACGGTTGTGAGAGAGAGCGATATCGTAGGTAGGATTGGGGGAGACGAATTTTCGATACTTATGCCAGGGGCAAGTCCCGTGACCGTAACAAAAAGAATTTCAGAAATCCGCTCTGCTATAAGTAAAGTGGAATTTTCTTGGAACCATAAAAACCTTATCATTAACGGCAGCATAGGCCGGTGTGACTATCTAGGACACGAAAACGAACAAGAAATTTTGAATTTTGCCGACACCAGTATGTATAAACAAAAAGCTTCATAAATTTTGCGACACTGTGTGGTTTAACTCTCGCCCCGACTCAAGCAAACTAGGCCTTTTAAATTATTTTTTTAATTTTCAAAAATTCATGTTCTCTACTGTTGTTTATACGTGTATATGCTACCCATGACGTTAATTACCGAGACAAGTAAACTTATTGACGCGTGTGAGCGATTTTCGCGAGACAGTTTTTTGGCTATCGATACCGAATTTATGCGTGAGCGGACGTACTACCCACAGCTTTGCCTAATACAAATAGCTGGGAAGGATGAAGCTGTCACAGTCGATGCACTCGCTACTGAAATAAACCTTAATCCAATATTAGACTTAATGGCGAACCATAAGATCATAAAAGTTTTCCACGCCTGTAGACAAGATATGGAAATATTTTTTAATCTAAATCGCCGAATCCCTTTTCCTGTGTTTGACACACAAATAGGTGCGATGGTTTGTGGTTATGGAGAATCGGTAGGTTATGATAAACTTGTTCGTCAAATTACCGGGGTTCAAATAGATAAATCATCTCGGTTTACTGACTGGTCGCATCGACCTTTATCAAAACAACAGTTAAATTACGCATTATCAGATGTTACACATTTGAGAACAGTATACGAGTCGCTTCTAAACCAACTTGAAAAAAATGGCCGCATAAATTGGCTTAACGAAGAATTCCAAAATGTACTAAATCCCAAAACTTATGATATTCCATTGGATCAAATTTGGAAGAGACTCAAAATTAAAAGCGGTAGACCTAAGTTTTTAATTTTAGTAAGAGAGCTGTGTGCTTTTAGAGAAAAAGAAGCACAAAGTAGAAATATACCAAGAAATCGGGTTATTCGAGATGATGTTCTTTTAGATATAGCTGCCCGTTCACCAACATCGTCGCTTGACCTAGCTAAAGTCAGAAGTTTATCCACCCAATTTGCAGAGGGAAGATTAGGAAAAAGTATTCTAAGAGTGGTAGCAGAAGCCTCTAACATTCCTGAATCCGACGCGCCTCAACTCGAGAATCTAAATAAAACAAAGCCACAAAAACCAGCGTTAATAGAATTACTGAAAGTTTTGTTGAAGCATAAATCAGAGGACAATAACGTTGCCCAAAAGTTAATAGCAAGTACTGCAGACCTAGAAGCGATAGCCGAAAATGATAATGCGAATGTTTTGGCCTTAAATGGCTGGAGAAAAGATGTTTTTGGAGATGACGCTTTACTATTAAAATCTGGGAAAATTGCTTTATCTGCTGCCGGAGATCGTATCAAAGTCATACGGATTTAACATTAGTTAACTTACTGGGAACTTAAAGATTGAAGTTCGACACTACAATTGAAGTGTTTTGATAAATTTTCGACCTTTTGTTTAATAACTTCTCTACTTATTAAGATTACTTCTGGAGCATAACGTATCGTAATTATCTTCTTATTTTTGACCATTTCGATCTGGTGCAAAAGACCGTCTAACCCAGCACTAAGGGTTATTCCTAATCTAATTGCTGAACCTATTTTTAAAGCTATGTCTAAACGTTCGCGAGAAATTACCTCATTCCACTTCTCTAGCTCTAAATCACATAAATTGCCTCCATATCTCACCCAAATTGCGAGAGCCAAAAATACTCTGTCATCGTGGGTTAGTCCGATCGCGGGAAATCGCAAAATTCTGAGGAACGCTTGTTCGGCTCTATAGCTCGGGTGATCTACCCAAGCAAAATCAGATAATATACAAGCCGCCTTCAGCAATCTTCTATTATGCTTATCCAAGTCCTTAAATAATGGCAACGCCCAATTTTCTAACTCATTGGATGTTAATGTAAAACGGCGAGTGCTAGACGCAATTTTTTCGCAGTTGAGTAATAATGGATCTTTTTTCTGTTCTTCTGAGCTCAAATTTTTGAAAATACAACCTTCTCTGATACCAAAAGCTGAAAAAATAATAGAGTCATTTTTTCCAAGTTCTAATAGGCTTTTCAAAATACCAGCAGATATAGTTGTCTCTCTAATTCGTTTTTTTGACACTCCACCCATCGTTTCTAATTCTTCTAGACTTGAGTGAGTAATTTTTTCTAGAAATAATATAAATGAAGGCGATGCAATTTTGTATCCGTGAATGATGCGAAGTGGATATTTATTGGCACTCATGTGCATACGCGCTAAGTTTCTCCAAGAACCTCCAACAGCAAAAACTGGGCGTTTATTAAACTTGGAAATCCACGATACCCGACTTAATTCGTTCTTTATTATCAGCATTAAAGACGACGACTTGCAATCTTGCACAGTTCGTAACCTCAGAGATCCCAAAGGTAAACTAATTCGATCATGGATTTTACCATTTTCTATATTGATTAATTCTAGGCTACCTCCTCCCAAATCAGCGATAACACCATCTAGGTTTGGGAACGCACTTAACACCCCCAAAGCTGATAAGGTCGCCTCTGACTCACCAGATAAGATATTAACCCGGAAATCAAATCTCCTTTCCAGCTCCGCTGCAAATTCACTCCCATTTATAGCCTCTCGTAGTGCAGCCGTTGCAATAACGTGACATTCCGATAGCTTGATTCTTTTTACTAGCTTTGTGAACCGAGCGATATTATCAATAGCTATTCTGCAACCAGCCTTTGAGAGACGACCCGTTTTTTCTAGGTCTTCACCAAGCCTGCATAATACCTTTTCGTTGAAAACTGGTATAGGGACCCTATTCATATCTTTATAAATAACTAATCGTATAGAGTTGGAACCGATATCCAAAACGCCAACCTTTTGAGAGTGTGTTTTGGAGCATAGTTGTTTTTTGATAATTTTCTTCACTGGTTGGACATCATTCGGATCTCTCCTGCCCATGGATATTTCGATTCATGACCGCACTTCCCATTCCAGACAAACTAGGGTTTGTCATAAAGTATTTATGCGCGGAGAAAACTTCTTGCGACCCAACCAAGCGCAAATAAGTTCCATCTTCACAAAGCCTCCACGAGTTCGTATTATCTTTCAGATTACTTACCATTATCTCCTGTAAGACTTGTCTTCGCACTGTTGAATTTTCAATAGGAATGAAATGCTCCAACCTCCTATCTAAATTACGAGGCATTAAATCTGCCGATGAAATATATATCAACGAGTGTTTAGAGGGTAAACTTTCACCATTAGCAAAACAAATAATTCTAGAGTGCTCCAAAAACCGGCCCACCATGCTTTTCACTTCAATATTCTGAGATAAACCTGAAATACCAGGGCGAAGACAACAGATACCTCTGACGATTAAATTGATTTTTACTCCTGCCGCAGATGCTTCATAAAATAGGTCTATTATTTCTGGATCAACAAGCGAGTTCATTTTTGCCCATATAGCTGCTTTTTTACCATCTTTTGCGAAGGCTATCTCTGATTTTATCAACGAGGAAATTCTTTCTCTAGATGATAAAGGAGAGATGAAAATTTTTTCTAATTCTAATGGTTTTGCATACCCCGTCATATAATTAAACATACGCGCCGCGTCGCGACAAATGGCTTGGTCGCAGGTAAAAAATGATAAATCCGTGTAAACCTTAGCCGTTATAGGATGGTAATTTCCTGTTCCAAAATGCGCATAATTTCTAAGTGTTTCTCCTTCCCTTCTAACGATTAGCGATACTTTCGCATGCGTCTTTAAATCCAAAAAACCATAAACAACTTGAACCCCTGCTCTCTCCAAATCACGAGCGAAATTAATATTCGCCGCCTCATCAAAACGAGCCTTCAATTCTACCATAGCAGTCACCGACTTACCTGACTCAGCCGCTTCTATCAACGCCGAAACAATTGGTGAATTTTTACTCGTCCGGTATAA
>QCQB01000011.1 GCA_003212315.1 SAR116 cluster bacterium AG-447-C21
AACGACCAGTCTCATCCATAGCATCCAGCCAACTGGAGATTATGCCCGGCACTTCTTTTTTCTTTACCGACATCAGGGTGCTATAAATATCCTTTAATTGTGGCCACGCTGAGCTTTTCGCATTAGATGGCCACATTAGTGCGGTTGTCTCAGCTAAATCTCCCACGAAATCATACGACCAAGAAAAAAGAACAGGATCGACCCTTTCGGACATAAGTTTTCTAACTATCGTTGGCGTGACATTAGGGAGGTGCAAAGTTCCTGTTAAAGCAGCCAAAGCAATCCCACGATCCGGATTGGCTGCTTTCTCAAAATAGTTTGTCAGAAGCGTCATTTTTGCGTTGCGGCTCGACGTATAGATAAGGCTCTCAAGTAGTTCTGAAAATAACTTCATGCGCCCTCTTCATCATAGCCAATTAAAGATAGGGCTTTAGCTTTGAAGCCTTCTAAGGTCGCTTGATGAATGATAGCTTCCTCTCTTCCATGGGTAACCCAGATTTCTGGAGCTGCTACTTCATGAAAGGTTTGAAAAAGCTCATCCCAATCTGCATGATCAGAAATCACCAATGGTAAATCTACGTTGCGTTGACGGGCACGTTGTTTGATTCGCATCCATCCTGATGCCATAACGATAATTGGATCGCCAAATTTTCGAACCCAACGATCTGCAATAGCCGATGGTGGGGCAATCACAATCTGCCCATCCAAGTCTAATTTTCCAGTTTTTTTTCTCAACTCGGGAACAGTAATAATTTCCCCCAATTCTACCCCATGCTCAACATATAAATCACAAAGCTTTTTCAAAGCACCGTGAATGAAAATTGGTTGTTGGTAACCAGATTCCCTCAAGAGAGAAATTATTCGTTGCGCTTTGCCCAACGCATAGGCTCCAACTACATGATAACGATCTTTAAACAAATCTATCGAGTTTAATAATTTTTTTATCTCTAACTGCGCTTTTGGATGCTTGAAGACCGGTAGGCCAAAGGTCGCCTCCGTAATAAAAACATCGCAAGTCACAGCTTCAAATGGGCTGCACGTAGGATCTCTCTGCCTTTTATAATCCCCAGACACCACAACCCGAGCACCCTCATGTTCAATGACAATTTGGGAACTACCCAAAACGTGCCCTGCCGGAGCCAACCAAATTGTGACATTATTTACGGCTAATTTCCTCCCATATTCAAGTCCATATGGAGACTGACTAAATCCATTGCCAAAACGCACTTTCATAATTTCTAATGTTTCGGGCGTAGCTATAACTTTTTTATGCCCCGAACGCGCGTGGTCTGCATGAGCATGGGTCACTACTGCCATATCGCTAGCTATATTGGGATCTATAAAAAAATTTCCCGGGACTACAAAAAGACCGTTTTTTGTTACTTTTAACCACTCTTGCGGCTTTTTTTTAATCAATCAGTTATTTCCACTCACTCAACAATTCTGGCTTTTTTACCGAGATAACCCCCATGATGCCTCATTCCGTACTGTTCCCGAGTGACCGATTTTTTCTCCATTAAAACCAGAGCTAGGGCGTCCCCTATTGCTGCCATTACAGCCATACTTGCTGTTGGGGTCATACCTAATGGGCATGGTTCTTTTATAACGCCCATATTTATAGTTACGTCCGATAATTCTCTTAATCCAGAATCTGTATGTGAAGTTATTCCAACAACAGAACCTATATTCATTCGTCGACTTAATTGGATAAACTCTAATACTTCACGGGTCTTCCCACTCGTTGAGAAAGCAACAATACAATCGCCTGGCGCAAGCATGCCAAGATCCCCGTGCGCCGCCTCCGCAGGATGAATAAAAACAGCCGGTGTTGCAGTCGAACTTAGAATGGCAGCGAATTTATGCGCTACAAAACCAGCTTTTCCCATACCGGTCGTAATAATCTTGCCCGCGCAGGTTTCAATAAGTTCAACCGCCTTACCATATGACGCGTCTATAGAGACCGCCTTTATGGCTTCAGCTTCAGAATCTAAAATTGCCCGGACCCGGCGTTCAATTTGCATTTTGTTCAGTCATCTGTTTTAAAATAAATCATATGAACAATATCGGTTCACTTACTGGGACGCCAGCCGAAAAACATAAAACTTATTGCTTTCTTTTACTTAATATCTATTCACTTCAGCACAATTAAGTTTTATCTCTACAAACACTAAAAAGATTAAATAGAAAAACCGATCGAAAGCTATTTATACATTTAAGAGGAGTTCTTTATGCCTGATCCCGTCGTTCTTTTAGAGGTTGATAAACGCGGTGTTGCAACCATCACTCTTAATCGTCCTGAGGTTAATAATGCTTATAATGGTGAGTTCGTAAAAGCCATGATTGAGGCTGTTGTTTCATGTTCTAATGACGATACGGTTAGAGTTATTGTTATTAGAGGAAACGGAAAACATTTTCAGGCAGGCGCAGATTTAAAATGGCTTAAGGAAATAGGAAAACTATCTCCACAAGAAAATGTAGATGTGTCCCGCTTAACAGCATCCGCTATGCGCGGTCTTACTGAGGTTATGAAGCCGACGATCGCTTTAGTGCATGGTGGATGTTTTGGTGGAGGTACTGGCATAGCAGCATCCTGTGATATTGTGGTGGCAAGCGACGATGCTTTATTTTCCATTACAGAAACCCGGTGGGGTGTAATCGCAAGTATCATAGTACCGCAACTTAATGCGGCAATAGGACCTCGCAACACACGACGCTATGCTCTAACCTGTGAAAGGTTCGATGCACAAACAGCTTTCGATATTGGCCTGGTCCATCAAGTTTGCCCAACTGGTAAACTTGATGAGACAGCAGCACCAATAATAGAAAACTTATTACTTGCTGCTCCTATCGCTACTTCTGAAACGAAAAAGGCAACACTCAAAGATGCCGGTTTGCTTTTAACTGATGAGTATTTTGAAGAACTTGTCTCCTCCCATGCGGCTAAGAGACAAACCGACGAGGCCATGGAGGGGCTGGCAAGTTTTTCTGACAAACGTAATCCATCTTGGTACCCCTCTTAAATTGACAGGCTTCTTCTTTGTATTTGATGAGATCCCGAAGAAGCATTTTGTTTTATGCCAAAAAACTTTATAGAGAATTGGTTTAAAAAAAAGAGTTGGAAACTTCACGATCATCAAATCAAAATGATCGAGAGTGGAGCACTCGGTCTATCAACGCTGTTAATAGCACCAACAGGTGGTGGCAAAACTTTAGCGGGTTTTTTACCTAGTATTATTGAATTAAACGCAAATCCCACAAATTCTCTTCACACCGTTTACATATCCCCACTTAAAGCATTGACAGTTGATGTTGCCCGAAATCTGCTAGAGCCACTCTCCGAAATGAATCTGAAGATTACTGTGGAAACAAGGACGGGAGACACGCCTCAATCAAAACGACAACGGCAAAGAAAATCACCTCCGAATATTTTGCTAACGACACCTGAAAGCTTAGCTTTGTTGATATCCTATCCGGATAGCCCCAATATTTTTCAAGAGTTAAAATGTATAGTGATCGACGAACTTCACGCATTAGCTCCAACTAAAAGAGGGGATTTGCTATCCCTTGCATTAGCGCGATTAATTACCTGGGCACCCAATGCCCGACGAGTAGGCCTTTCTGCGACCATTCCATATCCAGCAGAGATGGCAGAATATCTATCCTGCGATCAAACAATAAATCCAGTCCAGATTATTGAAGCAAAAACAACGAAAAAACCGTCAGTCGAAATATTAATTGGAAACTCCCGACTACCGTGGTCCGGACATATGGGAACTTATGCTGTAGATGAAATATATAGTGCAATTTTAAATCATGAAACAAGCCTAATTTTTGTTAACACGCGTGCACAAGCCGAATTAGTCTTTCAAGCTTTATGGAAAGTAAATGAGAAGAATTTAGCGGTTGCCTTACACCATGGATCCCTGTCGGTTGAGCAGAGAAGAATTGTAGAAAGCGCCATGGTGAAGGGTGCTTTGAGAGCAGTGGTAGCGACATCCTCCTTAGATCTTGGCATTGATTGGGCGGCTGTAGATTTGGTCATTCAGATAGGAGCACCTAAGGGGGTCTCGCGCCTGTTGCAGCGAATTGGACGTTCAAACCATCGTCTTGATGAGCCAAGCAAGGCAATATTAGTTCCGGCGAACAGATTTGAAGTGCTCGAGTGTGAAGCCGCATTCCAGTCTGTTCTAGATGAGAATTTGGACGGTGATATTTTAAGACAAGGCGGCCTTGACGTTCTGGCGCAGCATATACAGGGAGTAGCATGCTCAGGACCATTCGACAAACAGGTCCTTTTCAACGAAATTCGCAAGGCATCCGCGTACAAAGATCTCAGCCTAGAGGATTTTAACTCAGTCATTAGCTTTGTATGTGATGGGGGTTACGCTCTGAAGACATATGACCGTTATCGTCGCATCAAACTGGATGATAATGATCTCTATAGAATAGTAGATTCCTCAACTGAGCGACGATATCGAATGAATGTGGGAACGATTGTAGAGTCAACGACTTTAAAAGTAAAAATGCGAAGAGGCCGATTTTTAGGAGAAGTCGAAGAGTATTTTGCACAAGGACTTGTTCCCGGTGATACTTTCATGTTTGCGGGACGGCTGTTGACATTTGAAGGTATTCGGGAAACAACGATCGACGTGTCCCCTGGACGCGGGGAGACACCAAAGGTACCATCATATATTGGGGGTCGATTGCCGCTATCAAGTAATCTGGCCGAAGGAGTAAGGGCGTTACTCCAAAATCCATCTAGCTGGCGAAATCTGGCAGCACCAGTGAAAGAATGGCTCGAGAGACAGGAGCAATTATCGACTTTACCTAAAAGCGATGAACTCTTAGTTGAGATATTTCAGCGAAGAAAACTATTCTATATGGTAGCATATAGTTTTGAAGGTCGAAATGCCCATCAAACGCTAGGAATGCTTTTGACACGACGCATGGAAAGGTCGGGTACCCAGCCACTTGGTTTTGTTGCAACCGATTACGCCATCGCTATTTGGAGTTTAAAGCAACCATCAAATATAGAGGATTTATTTGATGAGGATATGCTTGGTGATGACTTAGAAAATTGGATGGCCGAGTCTACGGTTTTAAAAAGAACATTCAGAGATGTAGCGGTAATTGCGGGGTTAATTGATCGACGGTTGCCTGGACATAAGAAAACTGGAAAACAGGTAACTTTCAGCTCTGATTTAATCTATGATGTCCTTAGGAAATATGACCCTAATCATATTTTATTGCGCGCCACTAGAGCAGATGCGGCGAGAGGTTTTACAGATATTCATCGACTTGGAGCACTTTTGAAAAGAATAAAGACTAATATAAATGTTAAATATTTAACAAAGGTATCACCCTTAGCCGTTCCAATTTTGTTAGAAATTGGCAGGGAAAATGTTAAAGGATCCGCAATAGAAGCTCTACTGGATGATGCAGAGGAAGCACTTATTTCTGAGGGAATGGCAATACAATGACTAATTTTTTTAACCTCAAATACTTTTGATAGATGTTTGAATTTTATCTCTGTAATACAAGACTTGTCGCTGATATATCCGGAGCATTATTTTGGCCAGAAAAACAGACAGTGATATTTTCTGACCTTCATCTAGAAAAGGGTTCGTGGTTTGCCAAACAAAATGTTCTTCTTCCCCCATATGATACTCTAGATACATTAAATCGGGTCGAAAAAGTCGTAAACTATTTCAAACCATCGCGTGTGATAAGTCTTGGCGATAGCTTCCATGATGACACCTGGATGGAACGTATTTCCAAAGAACAAATAGCTAAAATTTTAAATTTAACAAATAATTATGAATGGTTTTGGATCCAAGGCAACCATGATCCGTGTGGAGTGCCTTCGCTTGGCGGCATTAATCTTAGTGATTATCTTGATCCTCCACTAACTTTTAGACACGAAGCAAAAAGGGAATCTGCAGATGGCGAAGTAAGTGGGCATTTCCATCCAAAAGCAAAAATAAAGTTAAATAGGAAAAGTTTTTCCGATCGGTGTTTTATAAGTGACGAGACGAGAGTAATCTTACCTGCTTTTGGAAGTTTTACTGGCGGGCTGAATGTTATGGATAAGGCTATATCGAGTTTTTTTCGGGATGACTTTAAAGTTTTTCTGCTGGGGTCTAAAGTGCGACAATTTCCCAAGAGCGCACTCATTTCATGATGGTAGAAAATTCTACAATAAAACGATATTAAGACCGACACAAAACGTTTATATTTGCATTTGAGATCGTCTCATTGAATGATAATTTATTGTGAGGTAGCAAAGGGTGACTGATAACACGACACAAGATCGGGTGCCGGTTTCGATTTTGACAGGTTTTCTGGGTAGTGGGAAAACCACCTTGCTTTCAAAATTAATGCAAGCCGAGAATATGGATAAAGTCGCCGTGATCATCAATGAATTTGGCGAAGTAGGTATTGATGATGCGCTTGTGGTTAAATCTAACGAAGATACAATATTGTTAAATAACGGATGCCTATGTTGCACGGTCCGAGGCGACCTTGTGGAGACAATGCATCGCTTACATGTTCAACAACAGGACGGGCAAATACCTGAGTTCAATCGGTTAATCGTTGAAACAACCGGACTGGCAGATCCAGCTCCAATACTGCATACAATGATGTCCGATCAATTTCTGATATCAAGATATCGGCTTGATGGGGTTGTCACTGTGGTTGATGCACATCACGGAATGAGCCAATTTGATCAACAATTTGAATCTGTAAAACAAGCTGCAGTCGCAGACCGGATCGTTCTATCAAAAGTTGATGTGACAGAACCAGAAGATATTGTGAAGGTTAAGGAACGTTTAACAACAATTAATCCAGCTGCCCCAATTATAGAATGTGAACACGGCGAAATAGATCCGCTTAAACTATTTGACGCTGGATTATATAACCCACTCACGAAAACGGCAGATGTTGCACGGTGGTTAAAAGAAGAAGCGTATATGGATACGGAGGGACATATCCCAAAACATGATCATGATCACCACCACCATCACCATAGCCATGACGTTAATAGACATGATGATCATATAAAGAGCTTTTCCATTTACTTTGATGAACCATTAAAGTGGGGCAAAATTGCTGGTTCTTTGGATATGCTGGCCCAAACCCACGGCGCTAATATTCTAAGAATTAAAGGGCTCATTAATGTAGAAGAAATAGATGATCAACCCGTTGTTGTGCACGCGGTCCAACATATGTTTCATCCGCCCGCAAAAATAGATGCATGGCCAACCTCCGACCATCGCTCGCGCCTCGTGTTTATCGTAAAGGATATAGATAGAGATATCATAGAGGGTGCTTTAAATTCATACCTTGCCATGGACTTCTAATTTATAAAACTAGTTTAGCTGAATGTAATTTGCAGCCCCGAATGATTATCATGAAATATAAATTGATTTTTCTCAACAATCCGAACTCAAGTTCACAGAAAATAGAGGAAGTATAAGATGTTTTATAAACCTGGTTCTCATAGAGAAAATGGATTCAAACGTGATCCATTTAAAGCTTTTGTCTCGCCCAGGCCAATTGGATGGATATCCACTATTAATGAACACGGCCAGAGTAATCTCGCTCCCTATAGTTTCTTTAACGCAGTGTCGGCTGACCCGCCATGCGTTATGTTTGCTTCAGGTGGCAGAATGGATGGAAAAGGGAAAAAAGACAGTCAAATCAACGCGGAACAAACCGGCGAGTTTGTATGTTCTATAGTCGGCCATGATCAACGGGAAGCTATGAACCAAACATCAATCCATCTACCATATGGTGAGGATGAAATGCCAAACGCTGGCCTCGAGGGTGAGGCCTCAAAATTAGTCAAACCTTTAAGGGTAAAAAATGCGCCCGTCCATCTAGAGTGCAAGTATATGCAAAGCATTCAAATGCCTTGTTGGCATGAGGGCCGGGAAAACTGGGTTATTTTTGGAGAAGTTGTTGGTATTCACGTTGACCCAAAAATAATTAAAGACGGTCTAGTTGACGTCACACTATATCAACCAGTATCTCGGCTGGGATATATGGACTATTCCGCTGTCACCGAACTGTTTCAAATGGACAGACCAGATTGATTCAATATTGCCTAAGCTTCTACATTTATAAATTTTTTTATAATTTTAAATGGTCAGGCAGTTCGGCACCTGTCTGACCCGTTATATTAGTATAATGTTCGACTCTTCTATGTCGCGCGAAGTTGAAAATAGTTTCTTTGGGCATATTACAAATATCTATATCGGCAGCGAAGGCCACTAACTCATCCTCCAAAGTTGCTGCTTGCGCAACTATTTCGCCAGATGGTTGTACGATACAGGAGCCTCCAATAAGCATACAGCCATCTTCAACTCCAGCTTTGGCTGTTCCTATTACCCAGCAACCATTCATATAAGCGTTGCTTTGTAGGGTAAGATGGTTATGGAACATTCTCAGGTGGTTTTGTTCTTTCCCCGATGTGTTCAAATCAGGCGTATTATAGCCTAACACAATAATTTCTGCGCCCTTTAAGCTCATAACTCTATATGTTTCGGGCCATCGGCGATCATTACAAATAGCCATGCCAATAATGCTTTCATTCTGTCTCCAGACCCCAAAACCCAGATCGCCAGGTTCAAAGTAACGCTTTTCTAGATGTTGAAATGGTCTTTGGGGCTCATACTCTGAATGCCCTGGGAGGTGGACCTTTCTGTACTTACCGTTAATTTTACCATTTCCATCAACTAAAATCGCTGTATTAAATCTTCTACCCTCAGGCGTCAGCTCAGCGTATCCTAGATAAAAACCTATACCCGCCTCAGCCGCTGCTTCAAAAAGTGGTCTTGTAGCATTGTTAGGCATTTCAGTTTCATACCAATGATCCATTTTCGTGATATCTTCCTCATAGTAGCGAGGAAAGAATGTGGTTAATGCCAACTCTGGAAAAACTACAAACTGGCACCCCCGCGAGCTTGCTTGTTTGATCATATCTATTAGCCGTTTCACACAACTCTCGCGTGTTTCATCAGGTGCTATTGGACCCATTTGTGCAGCCCCTAGGTTCACGATGCGACTCATAATAATTCCTTTTATCACTGTTTAATTCGGTGAACTTTTACCTAAACATTTTATTCTAAGAATCTAAATCAATATTTTTATTTATGATCAGACTTCATCATCTGTAGTCATAAATACTGGATCAAAGGGAGTAGGAAGAACACCACGTGGTTTTATATAATCATAAGGGTCGCGAGCAAGGAACTTTCCCCACCCAGGCTCACATGTTTCCACTCCGTCATTCCAAACTAGTTTTCCTCTAGTGATTGTCGCTGCCGGCCAACCCTGCACCTGCAATCCTTCGTATGGCGTATAATCTGTATCATGGTGCAGAATATCCTGAGTGATCGTCACTTCTTTTTCAGCATCCCAAATACAAATGTCAGCATCCGCACCAACAGAAATAGTGCCTTTCTTCGGATAGAGTCCAAATAATCGAGCAGCATTCGTCGATGTCTGCGCCACAAAAGTCTGAAGGTCTATTCTCCCCTTTGAAACGCCCTCTGAAAACGTAATCGGCATTCTGGTCTCTAAGCCCGGAACACCATTAGCTATCTGACTAAATGGTGCATTATCCCCAGCCCAAAACTTACCTTCCAATTCGTCAATATTATATGGTGCATGATCAGATGTCACATTACCAATCGTTCCAAGTCTTACATGATTCCATACTGCTTCTTGGTCACCCTCCGTTCTTGGAGCGGGAGAACAAACGAATTTTGCGCCTTCACGCTGGTCACGATCCAGATCTCGGGCTGTAAGGACAAAATATTGCGGACATGTCTCGGAAAATATTTTTAGACCTCGTTCTTGAGCTCTCCGTATCTCTTCCGCTGCCTCCTCACAGCTAACGTGAAAAATTTGAATTGGCACATCTAGTAGTTCTGCTAACATTATCATTCTATGAGTGGCTTCACGTTCAACCAATGGTGGCTTCGCCCATGCGTGGTGTTTCGTACTATTCTTGTCTGCCGCTAACAATTTCTCTGTCATATACATTATAGCGTCATGATTTTCCGCATGCACACATACCAAGGCCTGATTGAGTTTAGCAACCTCAAGGACACGAAGAATTTCCGCATCATTTAGTCTGTTTCGAGGGTAAGTCATAAATAATTTGAGCGATCTATGCCCAGCTTTTATGAGTTTGGGGATCTCCTTATGTATAACCTCATCACTCGGATCGCTTATTATTAAATGGAAAGAATAGTCTATGCAGGACTGTTTTGCTTTAGCATGATATTCCTCAACAACGGGCGTTAATAATTCCCCTTTTTCTTGAGCAGCAAAACAAATAATAGTCGTTGTACCACCGCAGGCTGCCGATCTTGTTCCACTTTCAAAGGTTTCTGAATTGCGGCCACCACCACTGGATCTTTGATCAATATGACAATGACTATCTATTCCTCCAGGCATAACATATTTTCCGGTTGCATCTATTTCTTGAGCACCAGCAGTAAGGTTTTCGCCTAGTGCAACGATCCGGCCACCTTTTACACCAACATCGCATTTCGAAATTTCTGCAGCATTTACAACAGTGCCCCCGCGGATAACCATATCAAAATCGCTCAAAGCGCATCCTCCAAAATAATAGTGACAATAGGCAGCATAATTATGTGTTTCCTATTCAAATTACGCGTTATCTATATAAGAGACAAATGATATTCGAAAACGAATAAAGATATTTCTTAATCCACAAACTGAAAAATGTTTCTCATCTCTAATACAAACCGAAATAACGAAACCGCCTAAACCCTAGAAGAATTGATAAATGAATCCAATTATTTTTGATCAATTTAAACACCCAAAATTCAATGGAACATATTATCATGCAAGTTCGAACTCGTCTCCAATTTTTCCTAAATTAATAGGTGAAGAAAAAACGGATATTTGTATTATTGGAGGAGGATTAACGGGTATTTCAAGCGCATTAAACCTTGCAGAAACTGGTCAAGCAGTAACTCTTGTCGAGGGAATGCGCATTGGTTCAGGAGCATCTGGACGAAATGGAGGTCAGATTGTTCAGGGCTACAGTTGTGATATCGAAACTATGATTAAAACCGTAGGGCAAGAAAAGTCTGCGTTACTTTGGTCAATGGCCCGAGAGGCGATTGAAGAAATAGACCGTCGTATTAATTTGCACGAAATATCTTGCGCACGACAATCTGGATATGTTTTTGCGGCGACAAATAATTCACAGTTTAAACTTCTCAAGCGTATTAACCAGAAACTTAAGAATACTTTTAATTACGAAGCAACATCGGTGCTTGACCAAAACACTATAAAAAAATGGGTTAAGACAGAAAGTTACGTGGGTGGATTATTAGACTATGGTAGCGGCCAATTTCATAGTTTAAAGTATCTACATGGATTAACTGAGGTAGCTAAGAATACTGGCGTTCAGTTTTTCGAAGACAGCAAAGCAATCCAAATATCAGGCGGAGATACAATTACAGTAAAAACTGCTCATGGTTCTGTAAAAGCCAAAACGTTGATTATAGCCGGAAATGCTTATTTGAGAGGTTTAGAAGACACATTACAAAGAAAAATTATACGCGTTACCAGTACCGTAGGCGTCACAACGCCGCTGTCACCAACGCAAATTAACAGTGTTTTACCCGGCGGCGTCCCCGTAGCCGATTGCAATAACATATTGGATTACTTCAGGATCACAGACGATAAGAGATTATTATTTGGAGCAGGTGCAGATTATCTCGGCAGAGAAACAAAAAATAAAAAGAGTTTAATCCGAAACCGCATAATAAATCTGTTTCCGCAGCTTAACGAATTTGATCTGGAATATGTTTGGAACGGTTTTATTGCTGCAACCAAAAATCAACTGCCTGAAATTATATGTGCTCAACCCAATATATATATCGCGCAAGGTTTTTCTGGTCACGGTTTAGCGTTAACTGGATTAGCTGGCATTCTCATCACGGAAAAAATTAATGGTGTCTCGGAGCGGTTTGACATTTTTGCAAGTATTAATCATCGAGATATGCCGCTCCATCCGTATAGGAACCCACTATTAATAGCAGCTATGCTCATAAATAAACTGAAGGATTTCTATCACTAGTTCAAAACTGACATTAAAATAACGCTATTTCTTGCGGCAGTCACAATAAAAGGATATAGTAAGCGTTATGTTTTTAAGTACATAACGCTGAAGAATATGTTATTATGATAGATCCTTTTGGTAGAGACATCTCGTACTTACGGGTTTCCGTAACCGATCGATGTGATTTTCGATGCACCTATTGCATGTCTGAAGACATGACATTTCTGCCCAAAAAAGATCTATTGAGTCTAGAAGAGCTTGAACGTTTATGTAACGTTTTTGTGAAGTTAGGAGTAAAGAAACTGCGTTTAACTGGTGGAGAACCCCTGGTCCGTAAAAACATAATGAGCTTAATACGAAACTTGGGACATCATTTAGATACGGGCGACCTGGAAGAACTCACGCTAACGACAAACGGCACTCAACTTCATAGATATGCCATGGAATTATTCGATTGTGGAGTAAGACGCGTCAACATATCAATAGACACATTAGATCCAAAGAAGTTCACTGAAATAACGAGGTGGGGAAAGCTTGAGAATGTATTACGTGGAATTGAAGCCGCTGCTAATTCAGGACTAAAAATAAAACTAAATACCGTCGCCTTACGGGGAACTAACGAAGACGAATTGCCAAACATGGTCAAATGGGCCGGAGAGCGCGGTTTTGACATTACGATCATCGAAGTAATGCCAATGGGTGATATCGGAGCGGAAAACCGAGTAAACCAATATCTACCCTTATCAATGGTGAGATCCAATTTATCGGAACATTTTTCACTGAGAGATATAGATTATAAAACAGGTGGTCCTGCGCGTTACGTAGAGATTGAAGAGACCGGAACAAAAATCGGATTCATAACGCCGCTCACACATAATTTTTGTGAGAGCTGCAACAGGGTTAGGTTAACTTGCACAGGAACACTATACATGTGCTTAGGGCAGGAAGATGCGGCTGATCTTAAAACACCATTAAGAAATTCAGAAGGCGATGAAGCGTTAACGAGAGCTATTCAAGAAGCTATTTCGAGGAAACCCAAGGGTCATGATTTTATCATAGACAGGAGACAAAAGAACACTTCAGTCCCAAGACATATGAGTGTGACCGGAGGCTAACAGCAAAAAAGTTACTGGTATTTAAGGATACAGTCATCACTCAAAGGAAGTAGTGGTGAGAAATCTCTGGCGGCGTAATATTCAGGTCTTACGAAACTCTCACCCCGATTGTCAGTAGCACTTACATTCACGTATAATAATAATCTTCTCAGCGGAGAGATATTTACACTGGAACCATGTACAACTGTCATATTCATTAAAAGCACAGACCCTGCCGGACCCTGTATTGCTTCTAAACCTCGCCTCTCCACTAATCTCTTCATTGTAGTTTCGGTAATATCATATCGATATTTTGCTGCTCCATCATGATCTACGACTGTGTCATCAATCACAGCTTCCGAAACGACGCCTTCTTTGTGAGATCCAGGCACAGCCAATACGGGCGCGTTACATGCATTAACGTCATCGAGAAAAACTCCAATCATTATCCCTCTCGCTTCTGGAATGCCATCGACCCGATGATAAGTTCCAAAATCCTGATGCCATTCTACTATTGAACCATTTTGTTGCTTGATATTAATCCGAGATTGATGAACAAAGACTTGGTTACGCATCAGTTGCTCCACCGGAAGTAGAAGTCGAGGATGCCTAGTGAGTGCCCCGAAACGTTCGTCAAATAAGTGCATCCCCCAGCATACATGTGGATCACCGTTTGATTCTCTAGCTACTTCGGGTCCCCGACGTTGTAAAACATCAATCGCGGCGGCCTCAAGAATAGATATTTCCCCTTTTGAGAATAGCTCAGGGAGAAGAATCCATCCATTTTCATCGTACTCAGAGATCTGTTTTTCAGTAAGATCCATTCGATTTTTCCTAGCGTTTTAATCCATCTAGCATAGTTTTCGTCCCAATTTCTAATAGCAAAAGGTCAAATCCCATCAAGAGAACCTGATAACCATCAGAAATTTTTGTATTCCCTTCATCAGCGGATAGACAAAGACCACCAAGCGCCCGCCCTGCATCTTTAATTGCCTTTTCCCCTCGTTTAATCGCGGCCTGTACATCGGGATGGTCACGATTACCCACATGCCCCATACTCGCTGCAAGGTCCATTGGAGCTATAAAAAACACATCAATACCATTAACACCTAAAATCGCATCGATATTCTCTATAGACTCTATATGTTCTATTAGGGCGATAATCACGACGTCATTTGAAGCCTTATAATATTCCATGGAATTGCCATTGCCCCAACGCATTGGCGCATAGAAAGGCCCCCATCCGCGTTCTCCTTCGGGAGGATACCGAACAGCTTTTACAGCTGACTCGGCTGCCTCCTTTGAGGTCACCATGGGAAAAATTATTCCCATGGCACCGGAATCTAAAACTGGTTTTGTGTAACTGATAGATGGCTCCATCACACGCACCACCGGGGTGCATTGAGTTCCGGCTGTGGCAGTGATCATATGATGACATGATGCTATATCAATTGCGCCATGCTCCATATCAATAAAGAGCCAGTCAAAACCAGAATTCGAGAGTGTCTGGGCCATATTAACGCTGGGCATACTGGTTAGAATTCCCGCACAAACCTTACCCTGGCTTAAACGTTCACGAAGTGGATTATACATAACCCCCCCCTTTTTGCTCAAAAAATAATTATAATTTTACTGATAGTTGATTAATCCCAACTGAAACCTGGCGTACGTAGATAAAAATGCAATCCTTCATCTTGAACAACAAAGCTACGCATCCTTCGATTACCTTGATTATGGTGAGAGTGCAACTCAGCTGCCGGTGTGATCTGTGCAGCGCCAGTAACCCAAGGAACCTTTTCGTCCTCAATCATGGAATGGATGCCTTCTCCCTCAATAGCGAGTGTAATTGCAGCACCGTTATGACGATGCGGGCGTTGATCACCGCCAGATTCCAACGTATTTATAGCGGTATTAATCATCGGTATTGTATTACGACTAGGAGCGGTTGCTGGGGTTGAAAATTGGATTGACACACCAGATGTCTCCGAAGTTTTCGGACGCTCATAGATTTCCTCTAAATGCTTTTCAATTTCATCATGAGGCCAGTGCACAGTTTCATTCCGCGACTTCCCCTGAGATGGCGCCCTCAAATTTTCAAAAGCTAATAAAGGTTCGTTGGTCACACAAAATAGAATGGCAGAATCTATCGCTTCATGGACGGTTTCATTACCACCTGGAAAACAAAACACATCTCCCTTTCCCCACGTCACTGTGTCTCCAGCATTAATACTACTGCCCGTTCCTTGTAAAACATAGAAAACTTCACCAGATGCATTGAAAGAATGGAGCAAACTATCACCAGCGCGTACTTTAACATAGCGCGCCAAGATAGCTGGTATAGTTGCAGGATAAGGTGTCTCTAATACATCGGAGATATCGAGTTCTATTAACCCTGTTTTCCCATCCGGATCATAGGCCTTTTCACGTTCCGCCAAAAATTGATGCCGTGGCACACTGGGCCAAGACCAATTGAAGAAATTTTCTGGACTGTTATAAATAGCTCTCTGCTTCTGTTTGATTTGTGTATCATCAGCTGTATCGACGGCCATATTCATCCCCCTAATAAATATCCATAGCAATGATGCTACAGGCAATTGAGGTCTTTGTTAATCGAATTTGCGATACATGTTATCAATTACAGAAAAAATCATTTCGTATTTTTAAAAGATATTTCCAGTTAATGAAAATCCCGGCTGTTAATACCTAAGCCTACTCTTTTCGCAGGTTTTTGTGGTCCAGAGGTTTCCGATAGATACCCTAAACTTTTTAGTTCGTCCGCATGAGCAATCGGCTCTATAAAATTAGAATTGGTTATTTGACTTAATTTGTGGGTCAAATCTTCAAGTCGTTTAACTATTACATGCATTACTTCACCCTCACGCTGTAATTTGCCCTCGACCCCCAGAAATTTTGCACTCATTATTATATTTCTAAATCGCTCAAATTGACGAGACCAAACAACAAGATTCGCAACTCCAGTCTCGTCTTCTATCGTTATAAATATTATACCTTTTGCAGTGCTTGGCCTCTGACGCACTAATACTAAGCCAGCCAAAAGAACTGGGCTACCATCCGCTAAGTTTTCAAGAATTGAGATTACTTTATAAGAATTCCCCGATAAATCTTCTCTTAAAAGGGCAAGTGGGTGTGATTTAAGAGATAGCTTAAGAGTATTATAATCATCGATAACTTCCTCACCTATGCTTGCTATTGGCAATGAAACTTTGGGTTCAGAATTGGATATTTTATTACTATAGGATTCTTTGTTATGACTGAATAATGGAAGTCCACTATCCTTTTCTGTTAAAGAATCAAAAGTAGAATTGGCAACACCTCTGACAGTCCAAAAAGCTTGTCGTCTTGAGAGCTTCATCGACTGAAAAGCGTCCCCACGTGCAAGCAGTTCTAGAGTTGACGGTTGAACACCAGCACAGCTGATCAATTCTCGTGGATGAGAATAACCACTCTTCCTATTCTGTTCTATTAACATTGCATCCTGTTTTCTTAACCCTTTAATTTGCCTTAATCCCAATCGAAGAGCTAATTCCCCATTACTCTGTGGTTCTAAATCACAGTCCCAGCCGATATAATTTACGTCTGGATGTAAAACATTTACTCCATGATCACGAGCATCTCTTACAATCTGGGCGGGAGCGTAAAATCCCATAGGTTGAGAATTCAGTAATGCGGCAGCAAATGCGGCAGGCATATGACACTTCATCCAACTGGACACATAAACTAGTAATGCAAAACTGGCAGCATGACTTTCAGGAAAACCATAGTTACCAAAACCCTCAATTTGTCTAAAGCATCGCTCTGCAAACTCGCGTGCATAACCGCGATTAACCATACCTTCGATCATCTTGGCGCCAAGAACCCCGATCTTATCTGTCTTCCTAAACGTTGCCATCGCTCGACGTAATTGATCTGCCTCAGAAGGCGTGAATCCTGCTGCAATGATAGCAATTTTCATTGCCTGTTCTTGAAACAGCGGCACTCCTAATGTTTTTCCCAACACTTGGCGTAACTCTTCGGATGGTAATTCTACTGCTTCGTCACCATTACGGCGCCTGATATATGGATGAACCATATCTCCTTGGATTGGCCCAGGGCGCACAATAGCAACTTCAATAACCAGGTCATAAAAACACCGTGGGCGCAAACGTGGCAACATCGCCATTTGCGCACGACTTTCAAGTTGAAAAACACCTAAAGAATCCCCCTTAGATAGCATATCGTAAACAGATGGGTCCTCAGATGGGACACTGGCAAGGTCTAAATGCCGACCATAGTGGCGATGAATTAAATCAAACCCTTTATGAATACAACTCAACATCCCGAGTGCAAGCACATCAACTTTAAGAATTCCAAGTGTATCAAGGTCATTTTTATCCCACTCAATGACTGTACGCCCTTGCATTGCGGCATTTTCGATTGGAACCAACTCATCAAGGCGATCACGTGTTATTACAAAACCGCCAACATGCTGCGATAGATGTCTAGGAAAACCTATTAGTTGGTAGGAAAGTTTTAAGACAATTCGGAGGGTTCTGTCTTGTGGGTCAAGCCCTATTTCTCTTAGTCTTTCATCCTCAATTTCGTCATAGCTACTAGAGCGTATTTGTCCAGTTAAAGCTACGATAACATTATCAGAAAGACCCATCGCCTTTCCAACTTCTCTTATCGCGCTTCTATAGCGAAATGTCACCACTGTTGCAGCTATCCCAGCACGCTCCCTACCATACGTTTTATAGATATGTTGAATTACTTCCTCACGACGTTCATGTTCAAAATCAACATCGATATCTGGGGGTTCGCCACGAGCCTCACTTATAAAACGCTCGAACAATATATCAGACTGGCTAGGATCAACCGCGGTGATACCAAGGCAGTAACAAACAGCTGAATTAGCTGCAGAACCGCGTCCCTGACATAAAATATCACGGCTGCGTGCGAAGCGAACCATGTCATAAACAGTCAAAAAATAGGCCGCATATTTTAATTTATTTATAAGATTCAATTCATATTTTAATTGCTTTTTAACAACAGAAGGAATCCCATTTGGGTAATCTTTAAATGGATAACGCTCATTTGCACCTTGCCATGTTTTAATCTCTAACTCTTGTTCTACGGTATTTCCAGATTGCGTTAGTACATCTGGGTATTCATAATTTAATTCGTCTAAAGTAAACTTACATCTTTGGGCTATTTTAGCAGTATTTACTATAGATTCAGGATAATCTTGGAATAAACGAACCATTTCAACGGGCGACTTCAGATAACGTTCTGAATTAGCCTCAAGGTCAAAACCAACTTGATTAATACTGCATTGTTTTCGTATACACGTCAGTACATCCTGAAGAGGCCGGCGTCCTGGATGATGGTAAAGAACGTCGTTCAACGCAACCATCGGAACATCTGTTACTTTTGATAAATTAAACAGTGTGTTCAATCTAGACTCATCGTCCCCTTTATAAATAACTGACGCACCAAGATATAACGACCCAGGAAATAAGCTTCTCCATTCAGTTAAATTTCTAGAAAACTTTGCCTCAGCTTCCCGGTTCTTTTCCAATAATCTTGGATTACTGTAAAATCGGGGAGGTAGAACTATTAATATCTGGTCTAATGCATGCTCAATGATATCCTTAAACCATAACTTACATCTCGATTTCTTAGTTCGTCTCTTGCCAATGCTCAATAATCGAGTCAAACGGCTATAGGCACGAGTATTAGTAGGAAAACATATTAGATCAACGCCATCTTCAGTCTCTATACGACTACCAATAATTCCTTTGATACCTAAGTTTTTTGCCGCAATGTGGAAACGCACCACTCCAGATAAAGTATGCTTGTCAGCAAGTGAAATCGTTTGATAACCAAGTGATATTGCTGTTTCAACTAACTCTTCTGGATGAGATCCACCTTCAAGGAAACTGAAATTACTAATGACACTGAGCTCAGTGTATAAATTTTTTAACTCACTCATAGAACTGGCAGTCACGAGAATAGTCCGTGTAAATACCAAGATGGTTTTTTCTTACCTTGTTTCATTCGTTCTTTAAACAACCAATAACGGCGGCCATCAGAATCTTCAATTCTGAAATAATCGCGTGTCTTATAATAGTCTTCTACGAGCCACCATTCCGAGGCAATGCGTTCAGGTCCATTAGCACGCCTGACATTAACTAAGGCATGCCGCCAACGGAATTGAAATGGCAGAGACCGGTTATACTCCGTCAATGGTTCTATATACTCCGGCCTTTGCAAAAGATATAATGGACGGACAGTTAAAGTATTTTTAAATGAACTGCCCATCGATTGTGCTATTTTAGAATAATGTAAATTTGAAGAGATTGGAAAAACAGTTTCAGACCGTTCTGGAGAATAACTTTCCTTTAAAGATCTACGTATAACAGAACTAGAGCCAAACCTGTTTACCAACCTATCAACGAGTACTGATATTTCAGAATTGATACGATCACTTTGAGATATCAAGTCTGGTTGAAGCGGCTGATATATATCAACCTTGGTCGCTTCAAGTGTGATTACATCCACTCCGGAAACTAATATAAAATCATCAAATTTTTCGAAAAATAATTTGGAAAATATTGATTTATCACGACTGTCCTGGCTAATGCTAACTGTTAATTTATCAAGTTGTCCATCAACCCGATAAAGTAAAACCTTTAATTCACGTGCGCCTAAAGACTTAATTTCTAACTTCTTCATTAAGCGCTCAAGTAAGCATCCAAGCACTGCCAATATAGAACCCATGGTAGATATTGGATCAGCTAGAACAAATCTGACTAAATCTGGTGAATGACTTATCTGAGCTGATATAGGTTCAGATTCCAATCCCAATGCCTGATCTAATCGCCTCCTAACCTCGACCCCAAACCTTGCTCTCAAGGGCGCTCTAGCGATTGGGAATAATGATTTAATTTGACGCAACCCAACCTTACTCAAATCTTCTACCAATGATATAGGTAGCCTTAGTCCAATCAATGGTAAATCTGCAATAGCAGCTTGTTGAGCTCCTGGCTTAATAATCTGAGATGACAGCCCCCCAAAATGTGCTAAAGCCCATGCAGCTCCTGGTGTATCGGCAATCACCCCGCGCGCAGTCAATCCAATGTGGCAGAGTCGGTCAATGATATTATCAAGAAGTTTTTCCTCACCCCCAAAAAGATGTGCACATCCAGTGATATCTAACCAAAGTCCTCTTTCCCCTATTTCTTTTCTACTTTCATCAAACGCGACAAATGGCGTATATCGACCACACCAATTTGCTAATGTGGCTAGTTCCATTTTATCTGTCAGTAGATCTATTTCAGCCACTAATAACTTCGAATGTAACGCTAATGCGTCACTAAGTGACCACCCAACAACAATACCTAGTTTTTCTGATATGGGACAAGTCGCAACAATCGTACGACGTCCATATTCTGTTCGCACGATTACCATAGCATTGGAAGATAACTTTTCAGCGTCTCGCCCTCTTGTCATACGCTTAAGCCGATCCAAAGCTATGTTGGGCAACCAAAGATAAAGAATACGCCGATTAATAAATTGTTCTTGTTTTGTTCTCATTATTATTAAATAACAGCATTATGAATAAATTAGAACATCGAATGTTGTTTAATTAAAAAAATTACTGTACTCACTTGATCAGGCGAGATTTCTTATTCTTTTTAATTCATTATATGCGTTATTAATGGATGCCATTTTGTCATTAGCCTGAAGTATAAACTCCTCTGGCATCCCTTCAGCTATTAACTTATCCGGATGATTTTTTAATGTTAATTCTCTATAAGCAGTTTTTATTTCTACATCTGTAGCACTTGATCCTATGCCAAGTACATTGAACGGACTGTCTTCTTCCAATGCACCATGAACTCCAAGGAGATTTTGAAATTTTTGTTCATCAAACCCAAAAATTTCAGCTATCCGTTCCAAATATTCCTTTTCATTCCGATGTATTTCGCCGTCTGCTTTCGCAATACAGATCAAGTTACCCAAAAGCCCTTCTAAAACTGGAGAGGAAGGGTTAAAAAGTTTAGCTATTTGGCGAGCATAAATTTCAAATCCAGATGAATCTTTTCGTGCCAAATCCCAAACCCTAGCAACATTTTTAGCTTCATGATCCGGAACACGAAACATTGACTTGAAAGCTGAGATTTCATTCCTTGTAACCACTCCATCTGCTTTTGCCATTTTAGCAGATAAGACAATTACACCGATAGTAAATGCGATTTTTTGTTTGGATTTTTCTTCATCGATCGGTGAATCAACTGAATCAATAGTCATTCTGTCGATAGCATGCCCAGCCGCAGTTCCAATCAATGCACCAATTGGCCCACCAAAAGCAAACCCCGCAGTACCACCTATTATTTTACCCCAGATACTCACTATCAAAACCTAACTTGAAAAGAAGACTATTATTACTAAACGCCGATATCTACCATATCCGTTTAAAGAAAACTATTATACCATGTCATCTAATCAGTACTTTTTTAGTGACACCCGAGCTATAGCGAAGATATTCTGTATTTATCAAAAAACTGGCATGAGATGGGGAAACAACTGTTTCTTCAAATAAAGTTGCCCGAGAGGAATAGATATGCAAATCGATGCAATCCCATCTGATCCAAATGTGCGTGATACGGTAATTGGCATCTTAAAGCAACGATTTGGAGATCAATTTACGACATCTGATGCTATACGAGAACGGCATGGGAAAGGCGAGAGCTACCACGATACTGCAGCGCCTGACGGCGTCTTTTTCCCAAATACTACCGAAGAAGTAGCAGATGCAGTATCGATCTGCGCAGACCATAAATTTCCTGTTATTCCTTTTGGTGTTGGTACAGCTTTGGAAGGGCATATTGCAGCCCTTCGCGGCGGCCTATGCATCGACATGTCAATGATGAATTCAGTTCTGGAAGTCAACCCCGAAGACCTGGATGTAACTGTGCAAGCGGGAGTTACTCGCAAGCAGTTAAACGAGCACCTTCGTGATACCGGCTTATTTTTTCCTATTGACCCGGGCGCCGACGCCACGATTGGAGGAATGGCCGCAACGCGAGCATCAGGAACTAACGCTGTAAGATATGGCACAATGCGAGAAAATGTTTTATCTCTAACTGTCGTTACTGCAGACGGTCGTATTATCAAGACAGCAAGAAGAGCAAGAAAATCTTCTGCGGGCTATGATCTTACGCGGTTATTTGTTGGATCAGAGGGCACGTTAGGTGTCATTACTGAAATAACCCTTAAAGTATTCGGAATACCAGAGTCTATCACTTCTGCTGTCTGCCAATTTGAAGACCTAGAAAATGCAATCAACACATCGATACTAATAGTCCAAGCCGGGATACCTGTTGCAAGAATGGAATTACTAGATGACGTTCAAATGGATGCCTGCATAAAATACTCAAAGCTTGAAGGTTATGATCCAAAACCTACTATATTTTTTGAATTTCATGGCACAGAAGCTAGCGCCAAGGAGCAGGCTGAAACGGTTCAGGAGATAGCAGAAGAGTTTGGCGGATCTGCTTTTAAATGGACGGCTCAAATGGAAGATAGAAATAAGCTTTGGCAAGCTCGACACGATGCATATTATGCTGCAATTGCGCTTCGTTCAGGCTGTCAGGGATGGGCGACCGACGTTTGTGTGCCAGTCTCTCGCCTCGCAGAATGTATCAATGAGACTAAGGCGGACCTTGAAGGAACGAACTTATTATCCCCACTTGTCGGTCATGTTGGAGATGGAAATTTTCATCTACTCTATATAGTTGATCCAGAAAATGCCGAGGAGATGGCAGAAGCACAGGCCCATTCGGACAGAATGGTTATGCGCGCCTTAGCAATGGGCGGCACTTGCACAGGAGAACACGGCGTCGGTTATGGAAAGATGCACTTTCTTCAAGAAGAACATGGGGATTCTATATCGTTAATGCGCTCCTTAAAGCTCGCATTTGACCCAGAAAACATTATGAATCCTGGAAAAATAATGAATATTTAATGGGAGTTTTTGGAATAAAACGTTGGCCATGAAACAGGCATGACCTAACACGTTTTTTTAATCCAATCCCCGATCCATTTTGCGATATCAGCTGAATTCTCGTCCATCATAAACATATGTGTCGCCCCTTGAAATCCAATCTCCGGAAGCGAAATGAGTTCTGCCTTCCCACCCACTGAATTGATCTTGTCACAAACAGTCTGAGTTTCTTTTTTTGCATCACGCCATCGTTCCGATTGCTCTATGAAGTCGCCCAGCAAGAGTAACCATGGCTTCCCTCCTATCGTCTCACACTTTATATCTTCTAGTAATGGCCATCCAGAGGCTTCGGCGCATATAACAGCCCGAATACAATCACTATTCTCGATTGCTGCCCGAGAACCAAGAAATCCACCCTGACTGTGGCATAATAAAACGCAAGGGCCTATTTTTCTCAATGCTTCACCAATCCCTCTTATCTGTGCGTTGGATGTTGAAGTCCATCTTGGCACGAACTGTTTTTGAAATACCTCTAATGCTTTCAGCGGGAAGCGTTGACCTTGGAAAGTGGTACCGCTTTTATACCCATCGGGAGGACCAAAACGAAAAATATCCCATGCTTCATCCAATGTTCTGGGTATGGGATCTCCCTCCCAAATGCCTTCCACGGCGCAAAACCCGGAACGACCTCGTTCAACATTATCGATAACGTAAACTGCAAATCCTTGTAATAAAAATTCATTTAACCATCCCGGACGTCCATCGGGTGTTGTTTCCCAACAAGCTCCTGTCAAACCTCCTCCGTGCAGAAGCACCAATGGGCAATCAAACTTTTTGTTTTTTGGAATAAAATATTGAACATAAAGTTGCTCTATTAAAAATTTTCCATTTGGATCTTGCTCATGCGAGTTAGTTTCAGTGAACCAAATTGTCCGTTTTGGTTTCCCTTTCACCTCAACCAGCCGCCCTCCAACGTGAAAGCTTCCAAATTTTTCTAATTCATACATCTTTCAATCATCCAAAGAAATTTAGTACCACAATATAATCAATCCACCATTTAGTCTTGGTGGATAGCTTGACCCATCATCGTCTGAATAGGATATTCTATATGTTCTTCAAAACAAAATATTTAGGAAATAAGAGATGAGATGGGCACGTATTCAAATTGAGCATACGATTTCACACGGCATTGTTGAAGAAGATCAAATTTGTCTTGTCGAGGGTGGAATATTTGAAAAGATAAACCTCACTGGTCAAAAAGTCCCAATAAAGAACGCTAAATTTCTTACGCCAATTGAACCAAAAACATTCTATGCCGCTGGATTAAATTATGCAGAGCATGTCATTGAACAGGCTTTAGCTAATAATCGCGAACCTAATATTCCCGATGAGCCTCACATAGGTTATCGTGCGAATAACGCTCTCATCGCACATAATGAATCTATCATTAAACCGTCAGATTCATCTGAAGAATTTCAGTACGAGGGCGAATTGGTAGCTATAATTGGAAAAGAAGCAAAGAATATATCCGAGGACGAAGCGCTAGATTTTGTATTCGGATATACCATTGGAAACGACGTAAGCGAGCGTAAATGGCAGCGTGACGATCGAACGATGTGGAGAGCAAAAAATACAGATACTTTTAAACCAATGGGCCCATGGATCGAAACAGATGTAAATCTTGACAAGTTAGTCACTACGGTGCGGTTGAATAATATTGAGACGATTTCATTTCCTACAAACTCGATGATCTTCGGCGTAGCACGTTTCATCAGTGCCATGTCACGGTATTTGACTTTAGTTCCAGGAGATATGATCTGGATGGGAACAGAAGGACATTCTAAAAATATGAAAGCAGGAGACATATGCGAAATTGAAATAAATGAAATCGGCACACTCCGAAATCCAATTATTCTGGGAAATTAATAGGTCTTTTTTTTCTAACCAAAAACAAAACGTCTCAGAATCAAATTTAGTCCAATAAAACTTAAACCACTTTTACGAATTATAATGTGACTATCTGCTTCTATTGCAAATATTCGGTTAAAAACCTGAATAGACTGAAGATATTATTGTTATATCGGCTATTTAAAGAGGCTAAGAATATTACCGCTTGCGCTGTTAGCAATACTTGCTGTCTGAATGGCCAACTGAGACTGAACATTTTGAGATGCTAGTGATACGGTTTCACGACCTATATTGGCATCCACTATACCTCCTAACCCCTCCGCCGCAAGTTGTTCAAAATTTATTAATTCATCTTGGCGTCCTTGAATTGCGTTTTGTGCGGATACGAGTGAAGACGTAGCACCTGACAAAGTGGACTGGAACGCAGCAAATTCATTTTCAATTATGGATATCGGGTTACCAATTTTCGCTTCATCCGATATCGCGGTCTGCAGTGTGTTCACAGCAGTACCAACTCCGCTTTGAGATCCAACAACGAGTTCGCCACCATTTTCAGAAGAAAGGGTCGAGAGATCTGATGCATCGGCGTCTATTAAATTCACTCCGTTAAACGAACTGTTAGAGACAAAGCTTTGCGCTTGCTGGAGTAAATTTCCAACTTCAGACTTTAAAATATCTTTTTGCGCTTCATTATTTGCACCATTAGCCAACTCAAATAACTTGCCCTGAATTTCGACATTCAGGTCCGATAAAGCATTAACCCCAGACAAGCCGGTCGACACAACTCCGCTCGCACTATTCAATCCTTGATTCAATGCTGACGCGACTTGTATCTTTCCTCGCAATTGCTGAGCTAACGCAAAGCTGTCAGAATTCGATGACGAGTCTACCTTTAGCCCAGTAGCTAATTTTACTGCCGTTGTAGCAGTGGCTTTTTCCCCCGCGTCTACACTGCGCAACGACTTAAATAGACTAGCACTTAGATTAACAGGGGTAATTGCCATTTTTCCAACCTTTAGTTTTAATTATTATAATAATTAAAAATTCTATCCATTGCACGGGTACAAAATTAATTGAGTCGTTGCGTTAAATCAACTGTATTTAATCGCGATATCAAAAGTTCATTTAGAGTTTTTTACTAGATCCAATTTGCTAAACTCATGTTAAATTCATTGTACTGGGGACAACAGCATTATGAAATTCGCGCTACATTTTGGAAATTTAATCTTTCCTTCGCCTAATGCAGCAAAAAAACTTGCTTTGGTCGCCGAAGCAGCCGGGTTTGAATCAATCATCGCAGTCGAACACATCGTCATACCAACTGACTATGAAACTAGGTATCCATATAATGAAAATGGACGTCTTCCGGGAAATGCGGATATGCCTTGGCCTGATCCACTATCTTGGCTTACCTTTATCGGCGGAATAACGACTAAACTCCGTTTAATAACAGGCGTATTGGTTCTACCGCAGCGAAATCCCGTAGTCTTGGCAAAACAATTGGCCACAATCGATCATTTAACCGAAGGCCGTTTAGAATTAGGTATTGGAGTCGGGTGGTTGAAAGAGGAATTCGAGGCTATCGGAGTGCCGTTTAAACGACGCGGAGCTAGAATGGATGAATATATAAAATCAATGCGAGCGCTTTGGGACTACCAGGATGCAAGTTTCGATGGTGAATTTGTATCTTTTAGCCAAATGAATTGCAGTCCAAAACCATATAACGGGCGTGTGCCAATCATAATAGGAGGACATTCTCCTAAAGCTGCTCAGCGGGCGGCTCATCTTGGGGATGGTTTTTTCCCGGCTACAGGAACGCAAACAGATATCTCGCCGATTATACAAATAATGCATGAGGAAGCCGAAAGAATTGATCGGGACCCCAAAACAATAGAACTAACAACTGGTTGCCCTGGCGCACTTCCTGGGTCAAAAGTTGATCCATTATCTGCAGTTGAAGAAAGAATCACGGCAGGTGTTGACCGTATAGCGCTGCCAGTCAATGCTTTTGCAGATAATATAGAAGAACAACTCACATCTTTCAGTGAAAATGTTATCCAAAAGATAAACGAATGATAAAATTTGATACCGAGCACGCAATGATAGAAAAAAACAACAGTTTCAGAGCCAAAGATCAGCTAACAGTTGGGGCCAAGTCATATACTTTTTATAATTTATTAAAGGCAGAGAAAAATGGTCTCGCGGGCATCACCAGGCTGCCATACTGCCTCAAAGTACTTTTAGAGAATATGCTCCGAAAAGAAGATGGAACAAATATAAAGCAGGAGGGTATTAGGACTTTTTCATCTTGGGTGAAGACGGCACATGGGTCAGAAGAGATCAGTTTTTTCCCTACTCGGGTTATGGTTCACGATGTATCAGGGATCCCACTACTTGCGGATCTCGCAGCGATGCGGGAAAATATGATCGCATTAGATCAAAACCCAGATCTTTTAAATCCCATTCGACCTATAGATTTTATTATGGATCATTCGGTCATTGTAGAATTTTCGGGACAGAAGAATGCCGCCAAACAAAATATGTTAGCAGAATATAAACGAAATGAAGAACGGTATCGCGTAGCTAAATGGGCGCAAAAAGCATTCAAAAACATGCAGGTGATACAACCCGGCCAAGGGATCTGTCATCAAATAAATCTGGAAACATTAGCCCGAGTAGTTTGGTCTGAAGAAGATAGTGATCACGGCTTAATCGCTTTCCCCGATAGTTTGATCGCATGTGACAGTCATACACCGATGATCAATGCTTTGTCAGTGTTAGGATGGGGTGTGGGAGGAATAGAAGCACTTTCAGCTATACTCGGAGAGCCTGTAAATCTTATAATGCCTGACGTTATTGGAATAAGATTAGTTGGAAAACCAAAGGAGGGAATAACCACAACAGATGTCGTATTATCATTGACACGCGTCCTGCGTGAATACGGCGTTGTACAAAAATTTACTGAGTTTTTTGGTCCTGGACTTGACGCACTGACTCTCCCAGAGCGTGCAACACTGGCAAACATGGCGCCAGAGTATGGTGCAAGTATAAGTTTTTTTCCAACAGACGAGGAAACGCTGAATTTTCTAAAACTGACGGGGAGAGAAGATAATATACCGCTTGTAGAACACTACAGTAAAACCCAAGGACTATGGCGTGACGATACAGTTGAAAGGGTTTATTCGGAGATATTAGAATTCGATCTAGGAAATATAATCGCTTCTGTATCGGGACCCAAGCTACCGCAAATGCAAGTGCCTTTGGATAAAGCCTACCTGTCAGCATTAGATGCTGTCAAAGAAATTGACCCCGCAAGTCAAAATTGCGCCCTGCACAGGGACGAAGGAATACTTCAAGATGGGGATATTGTGATAGCAGCCATCACCTCTTGCACTAACACCTCA
This sequence comes from SAR116 cluster bacterium AG-447-C21, assembly GCA_003212315.1. GTDB lineage: Bacteria > Pseudomonadota > Alphaproteobacteria > Thalassobaculales > Thalassobaculaceae > UBA7326. The sequence continues at coordinate 28,522 of QCQB01000011.1, forward strand.
AATCCAATGGTCATGATAGCTGCCGGACTTCTTGCAAAAAAAGCACAAGAAAAAGGATTAAAGACAAGGCCATGGGTAAAAACTTCCCTATCGCCCGGATCACGCGTGGTTGTTGATTATCTCTCGCGCGCTGAACTAATGGAGCCACTTGAATGGTTGGGTTTTCATGTTGCCGGGTTCGGGTGTATGACTTGTTGCGGCGGGTCGGGACAATTGGACCACTCCATCAGCACCGACATTCAAAAACGAAATCTGAGTGCCGCAGCTGTTTTATCCGGTAATCGGAATTTTGAAGGCAGGATACACCCAGACGTTAAACTTGCATATCTCGGATCACCTCCCCTTGTCGTGGCGTATGCCATACTTGGAAATATTACTAAAGACATCACCTCACAACCACTGGGATATGATGAACAGAACCAACCCATTTTTCTTAGAGACATCTGGCCTAGCTCGAAAGAAATTAATGAAGTTGTTTTTAAATATCTTAAGCCGGAATTATTTAAAAACGCACAAATCACCTCAACGCAAGAAGATACACTTTGGGATAACGTCTCTTCAAATGAAAAAAGTACTTATGATTGGGATAAAAAAAGCACGTATATTTTGAAACCGCCATTCTTGGAGAAAATAAAAAAAGGCAATACAAGAGAAACTATCCATAACGCTGCCATCTTGGCTATCTTTGGTGATAATATAACGACTGACCACATTTCTCCGGGGAATCAAATTTCTGCAGATAGCCAGGCAGGAAGGCATCTTTTGTCCAAGGGTGTAAGCCCTGAGGATTTCAGCAGTTACCTGCAGCGACGTGTTAATCATGAGGTTATGATGCGTGGAACATTCGATAACGCGCATATCCAAAACGAAATGACCCCTCAGTCTAAAGGCGGATGGACGATACACAGACCATCTAATGAGCTTATAACCATTTACGAAGCACACTTGCGCTACGAAGCAGAAAAACGACCCTTAGTAGTTATAGCGGGCAAGGAATACGGAACCGGCTCCTCGCGAGATTGGGCAGCAAAAGGTCCATATCTTCTGGGAGTGAAAGCCATACTAGCCGAAAGTTTTGAGAGAATTCATAGAAGTAATCTCATTGGGATGGGAATATTACCATTAGAATTCCTAGCAGGAGAGAACCGAAACAGGTTTAAATTAGATGGAAGTGAGAGTGTCGAAATATTAACACCCCATCATGATATCGATGTTAAAAAACTAATTGACATTGAATTCACTAAACCAAATGGCGAGGTTTTTTCGGCAAAACTTTTATGCAGATTGGATACTAACAGCGAACTTTCTTGGTACCAATCAGGAGGCGTAATGTCCCATATCCTCGAAAAACTAAAAACGGCGTGAGGAAACCAATAATTTGGTATCAACCATATACTTATTAGTTTCAGATATTATCGTACCTATAAGTTGTATTTTATCTTTAAGGCATTTTTAATGAATAACTGTTATTAGAACCTTCGATACTAGGAGCTGACATGAGTAATTTAGAAGAGGCTGGATCACCGGAGAATATGACCCAGCCTGTAAAAGTGTATTGGCAACCGGGCTGTTCGAGCTGTTTAAAAACAAAAGAGTTTCTTATTGATAACGGGATCTCTTTTGAATCCATTAATGTTCTAGATGATGAAAAAGGGTTCGCAGAATTACAATCTTTAGGCATAAAGTTGGTACCTATTGTCGCAAGAGGCAGCTCTTGGGCAAACGGCGCTGTCTTTAGAGATGTAGCTAAAGTTGCTGGCTTCGAATATGGAGCACATAAAATGCTCCCACCAGAAAGTATAAAAGATAAAATTTTAATGATTATCGATGCGGCACAAAGATATCTGCAACAAATTCCTGATTCTAAACTTGATGAAGTTTTACCGGGACGCCCTCGTTCGTATAGACAACTCGTCTATCACGTTTTCGATATTCCCAAAGTTTTTTTGGACAGAGTAGAATATGATTCACCGTACACATATGAAGCACTAAAATCAATTTTGCCAGACACCATAAAAACAAAAAACGACTTAATGAGCTATGGCGCTAACAATAGAACGCGTCTCCAAGACTGGTGGGAAAGAGAAGGGCATTCCACTGACTTTGAACAGCCGGGAAAAGTATATTACGGTGATGTTACATTGCATGAGGTTTTGGAGCGGACCGGATGGCATTCAGGACAGCACACAAGGCAAATAATACTGATGCTTCGTGAAAAATTAGGGATCGAGCCAAATGGGCCGATAACCGACTCGGACTTAAGCGGTTTACCTTTGCCAAAAAATGTTTGGGATAATGAGCGCTCCTTTGATGAGGCTGCGTTCGCTGAAAAAGCCGAGACCTGGCACGATGCAAAGACGAGATAGATGTAAAACGGGTTTTAGGATTAAACTGGTAAGTTTTTCATCGTCCAATATAAACAGGCAAAGCTTTGTGCAATAAAATTAAGGTGGATATAACTTAATGAAACCAATCAGAATTATGGCAGCCTCCGGGATGCTGGGATATGGATTCACGGAAGAGGCTTTTAAAAATGGCCTAGCAATGGGCCTTGATTTAATAGCATGCGACGCAGGCTCAGCTGATCCCGGCCCGTATTATTTGGGAAGCGGCACTGCGTTTGTTTCACGATTAGCGGTCAAGCGAGACCTGGGACTAATGGTTAAGGGCGGAGTAGAAGCCGGGGTTCCTGTTTTTATTGGTTCAGCCGGTGGCAGTGGATCTAATCCACAAGTTGACTGGACATTGGATATTCTGCGGGAAATATGCGAAGAACAGAATATCACTCCAAAGGTCGTTGTGTTGAGGAGTGAGATATCGAAAGAAAAACTCAAATCAAAAATTGAAAAAGATAAGATAACACCGCTAGGACCAATCGCTCCGCTGACGATCGATGACGCGGATAACAGTCATAGAGTAGTTGCCATGATGGGGATAGAGCCCTTTCAGGAAGCACTTGAAAGAGGTGCTCAAGTTGTAATCGCTGGCAGATCAAGTGACGCAGCCATTTATGCTTCTGTTCCTCTGCGGCTCGGCGCCGACCCTGGACTATCGTGGCATATGGGAAAGATAATAGAGTGTGGTGCGCAAGTAATTGAGCCAAGAGAAGGTCAGGATTGTGTTATTGGAACTATTTATGAGGACCATTTTACAATTGAGCCCGCACATCCAGATAGACGATGCACGCGGACGCGCGTTGCAGCGCACACACTTTATGAGAACCCCAGCCCTTATCACCTAAAAGAACCGAATGGCTTGTTAAATACAAAAGCAGCAGTTTTTACGCAAACAGACGATCGAACTGTGAAGGTTTCAGGCAGTCTCTGGGAGCCATCCGATAAATACACCGTAAAATTGGAAGGAGTAAGAGAGCTTGGCTATCGGACGATATTCATGGCTGGAATTCGTGATCCAATCCTTGTCTCAACGATAAGCGACTTTATACAATCTTGCCGCTCCCGAATTTCAAAAGATGTTTTGGCCCTAGGCGTAGAAGAAAATGAGTACACGTTGGAAATTAAAGTGTATGGACAAGATGCCGTAATGGGTTCTAACGAACCCGTAAAAAACAGCCAGGCTCATGAATTAGCGGTCCTTGTGGATGTCATTGCTCCAACAGAGGATATAAGTCGTGCTGTTTGTGCTAAGGCGCGCTATAGTCTTCTTCATACAGACTTTCCGGGAAGGATGTGTATTTCCGGTAATCTCGCAATTCCATTTTCCCCATCAGACTTTTCTGCAGGAAATGTTTATGAGTTCAATATATGGCACGTTATGGAATGCGATAACCCATTAGAGCCTGTTACCATCGAAAAAGTAGATCTTTTCAATTAAAAGGGTAAATTGACAATGACTAAGTTAAGGGATCTGGCAAAAGTTATACGATCAAAAAATGCAGGTGCCTTGTTATTAACGCTCGACATCATGTTTGAAGATGAAACCACCTACAAAAAAGTCTGTAATTCTGGAGCGTTGTCCCCTAGAACCCTGGCGCCTTTGTATAATGTTAGTAATAATCAAATAGAGGTCATACCATTTGATGTAGCGCTTGCCATTAAGATCACTTTGCCCAGGTCTATCCCTGCAGGGTCACCAGGCGAATCCGACGTCTATGGAGCGCAACAGCACGCCCCATTAATGGATATCGAGATCCCCATTTGAAACACCAAGCAAATCAGCCAACATGATCTGTGTGGCGATTTAATTTTGCCTGCATATACTGCGGCCAGTTTATTTTTATATTAGTAGAGGGCGATACTTGATTATATTGACGCCACTTGATGCTTTGATAATCAGACACTACGTTAGAGGTAGGTAACCTACTGGAGCAATTCGAAAAATGTATGCTATTTTTCAACTTTTGGACTCATTAATAAGCCTATATCTTTGGTGTCTTTTTATTTTTGTAATATTAAGTTGGCTGATAAATTTTGGCATTGTGAATACTCAGAACCGTTTCATTTATTTGGTTATGGACTTTCTTTATAAAATTACGGAACCAGCTCTTCGTCCTATTCGGAGGTTTGTGCCAAATTTTGGCGGTATTGATATCTCTCCAATTATATTAGTTTTAGGGTTAATTTTTGTAAGAAATCTGATCATGGTAGATTTGGTAAAAATGTTTTGATGGTAAATTAAAGAGCATGCTCTTAGATTTGTTTTGATTAATAGAATGATTTAAAAAAGAACAAACGAATTGCAGTATAAAAAGGGTTGTTTGATGGCGGATGCAGAAATCATTGATGGGAAAGCATTTGCAGAGAAGCTGCGATTTAGGATCGCAACCGCCACTGAGATAATAAAAGAACAATATAACAAAAGCCCCGGCCTAGCAGTTGTTTTGGTTGGCGAAGACCCAGCGAGTGAGGTTTACGTTAGAAATAAGAAAAAGCAGACCATTGAATGCGGCATGACCTCATTTGAACACAAGCTGACAAATGAAGTCTCCCAAACAGAGTTACTTGACCTTATACAAAAACTTAATGCTGATGATCGTGTAGATGGAATTCTTGTGCAGTTACCCCTTCCAGAGCACATCGACCCACAAGCAGTTTTAGATGCGATTAACCCTGAAAAGGATGTAGATGGGTTCCATGTGGTTAATGCTGGGAAATTAGCAACAGGCGGAGATGCGTTAGTCCCATGTACCCCACTTGGATGTTTATTAATGTTAAAAGATTATTTTGGTGATCTATCGGGGAAGAATGCCGTTGTTGTTGGAAGATCGAATATTGTCGGAAAACCCATGGCTGCTTTGTTAACCCGGGAGAGTTGCACCGTCACAATAGCCCACTCACGCACAAAGGATTTACCTTCTGTCTGCAAATCGGCCGATATTTTGATCGCTGCCGTAGGAAAGGCAGAGATGGTCCGGGGAGATTGGGTCAATAATGAGACAGTGGTGATAGATGTTGGGATAAACCGTATTCCCGCACCTGAACGCGGTGAGGGGAAAATGCGATTAGTCGGGGATGTCAATTTTGAAGAAGTAAAACAAAACGCAAAGGCTATTACACCGGTTCCCGGTGGGGTTGGGCCAATGACTATTGCCGTTTTACTCAGAAATACGATACAGGCTGCATGTCAACGCCGCGGCTGGGATCTACCAAATCTTTAAACTCTTTGAGAAGAGTGTAATGCTAGTCTTACAACACCTTTACTAGTTTCTATCTCAACCTCTTTTCCTTTGCGAGTGCCCGTCACTAAATTTTGACGTTGTAGATGAACCGCAGCCAGCTTGACGCGTCGCAAGAGAGGACGCCATTTTCTTGTTTCCTGAGAATTACCTCCAGCTCGGATTGCTACATCGGTCATACCTACTGAACGCAATCCCTCTTCCTTAAGCATCTTTGTTATCAGATTTTTTAGGCCATTAAGACTTTTATCGATTTTATACTCATCCATAATACTCAATGTACCCTCTTTAGATATAACCCACCAATTGCCTTAATCCAACGAACATATATTCCTACTTTATTGAGCAAACTGCAATCTGATTGACTTGAGGGTGTCGATAGATGATTAAATATTTTTCAAACGAAATCAAAAATGAATTCAGTTTGAACCTCACTTAAAACAAATATTACTAAAGGTTTACTGTAGTATAATGGCTGTCTAATATGCGATAACTTTAGATGGTAACCCGCAGCTGAGATATTGATTTGGGTCAGATTTGCCAACCACAGATAAAATCATAAAAACTATAATTTAAATTAGATGAGCGATACCGATTTAAATAACACAAATAGTGCTGAAAATAACAATGAATTTTCACCCGAAGAGGCTTTCGACGAGGCACTTGAGGCCGTGGAGCTACACTTAGAATCAGGAAGAGTGCAATCCGCAGCTAAAATACTTAACAAGATACTTACGCTTGACCCGGATAATATATCGGCACTCAAGTTTATGGCAAAAGTTGCTTCTTTATCAAAGTCACCGCACGCAGCATTGCCAATTCTTGCTAAAATTCTCCAGCATGATCCGGTAAACTTGGATGCGCTTAATGATAGAGGCGCAATCCTCATGGGGTTGGATGATCCTGAGGCCGCAGAATTATCTTTCAGAAAACTTTTGAAGCATCACCCACATGACCGCGATGGCTTAAATAACCTGGGAACAAATTTAATCCAACAAAAACGGTTTGACGAAGCAGAGGAGTTTCTGCTGACAGCAACAGATAAGTGGCCCTCCGATGCAACTCCACTGTACAACCTTGGTGTCCTAACGATAAATTCAGAACCCCGAAATAACCAAAAGCAGTTGAACTATTTCTTAAAGGCAATTGAGTTAAAACCTAACTACACCGACGCCCACATTAATGCAGCGAATGCCCTGGTAAGATTGAAGGAATTTGATAAGGCAATATATCATTTAGATAGGGCCCTTCTCCAACGGCCCACCGATCCCAATATTCTTTTAAATAAAGGTATAGCCTTGAGGGAGAAAAAATTACTGGTCGAAGCGCTAGACTGCTTTAAGGGAGCGCTACCATTGTCGCCAAACAAACATCATGTTGATTACGAGATCGCTCAAACCCAATATCTACTTGGGGATTTAAAAGCAGCGGCCGCCCTTTATGTAAGCGCCGTGTCGAATCAAGCCACCTTTGAACCCGCCTATTTTGGCCTCGGGACAGTGCTTGCGGAAACAGGACAACTTGCAAAAGCAAAAGAGGCGTTCAAACGCGCAAAAAGTCACCCAGCAGCGAGGCATCGCATAAAGGCTATAGATATAATTACTCGAGACGTTGACCCTTGGATTATTTTTAGGGAAGAGTATGAAGCGTTGCGCTCAAGGCATGAAGACATAAACTTTAATTGGACACCTCAAAAAAAGGCAAAAGAACTTTTTATTCGAACAGACAACATGTCGGATGGAGAAATAATTCTGTTATCCAGGCTCATACAGCAAATAAATACGGAAAGTAAAACAATAACATTGGTTATCCGCAAGTCACTTTTGACATTAATACAATGTATCGATGGTGTAGATAATGCGATTTGTTCGAATACTTTTAAGGACAAAAATTTAACGGACATTGACGTTACGCACTTATATGCCCTGCCTTCGTTTCTTGGGCTAAAAAATGGTAATCTTCCTGAAATCATTGCTTATATTAAGCCTGACAGAGAAAGGAAACGACTATGGGACACTCAATTAGTTAAAGGAAATCAATTTAATATAGGCCTGAGCTGGATTGATAGTGGATTACGTACAGGCCCTAACCAGGAATTAAAATTCAGGGAATTTGAGCCATTGTTAGAGATGCAAGGCGCCTCATTTATTGGGTTGAGTAATACAACCAATGAGTTGCAGAGGGGCCATCTCAGGGATATGGATGCCGTAGACATATCAGAGTTCATTAGAGATAAAGAAGATCTATTGGCCGCTGTCGAAGAGCTTGACCTTATCATAACAGGAGATACGTTAACGGCTCATTTGGCTGGCGCCCTTAACAAACCAGTAATCGTATTGTTGCCTTTGCTTCCTCACTGGTTGTGGGAGTATAAGGCGCGCAGCTCCTCATATTATCCCAGCGCAATTCTTTTGCGTCAATCGAAAGCTAACGACTGGCAAAGACCGATAATGGCGGCGATAGATCTGTTAAAAAATAAATACGGACTGTCTTTAAATTCACTGTAGAATTAGAAAGCGGCCCGGACTTGGCGCTACATTATTACCAATAGCATTGTTATTATTATGGGATGTCATTTTTGTCCAATTTACAAAAGGTGTTCCACTGAGTAAAACCGTAACACATCCCATTATATACCGTTGCGCCATTGCAATAGTACCCGAAACAACACCCATTCCCAACCCTGGCATATCGCCGATACTTACCGGTGCCTGACCATTCATATTCATGGCTATACCGCAACCCGTAAAGACATGTGTAGCTGCAGGAATTGACGTAGTGGTAATCACGCTATTCGGATAAAGCATCGGGACGTTTCCGGCGGGACTAGGCGTTAGACAAACATTAGTGAATGAAGCATTTGAACCTACTAAATTTGTAGTAACTAACATTTGATATTCATCCCACGTGCACTCTCTCTCCATCTATTTTAACATCTGCCTTTGCTGTAATGCTAGTAAATTCGCCTTTTATCGATAGAATATTTTCTGCCTCTATGGTTGTTTGTTTAGCTTTTTGTATATCGCTACCGTCAATAACCCTTAAAGCAGTAGATGCTCTGGTCAGTATCGTATTAAACACTCCGGAAATGGTCTTACCAAAGTGACTTAAACTTTTTACGCGCGTTTCTGCCTTTTCCACATCAAGGTCCATATTAACACTTGCCACATGCAAACTCCCAAAAGCTGCTCTTCCGATAGCGCCAGAGAAATGCAACTTCTGTTTCCCAGTGAGTTTGATTTCTGGTGCCTCTATGCTTATTCCTTGCTGCGAAACAATTGATAAGGGATCAGCGCTTTTTCTCTCTAGAACTGATATTAAGTATCTTTTTTTCCCATCGAAAAGGTAAGCAACATAATCTCCAATTTCGGGCAATATTAAGCAACTGGACGCTTTCAAAGCTGTCACATTTCCTTCTTCTGACGCGATAGAAAAGTTCCCCTCAATTATAGAACTAACGTAACCATAGTTAGTTTTCGTGGTACTACCATCCAATGACCAAGCCTTGTCGAAATTTTGTTGATTTTTTTCTAATGGTTGATTTTGCATGTTTTTATTCCTTTGGGGTATAGGGGCTCAGTTTAACTGTTATATCCTTAAGCTGGTAGTCCAATCTTCAGCTTCAATTCTTTTCTTATCCTCTTTCTGGGCGTGCCTACGATTTGATCCTCGCCAGTCAGTATTCTCCTCTGTTAGTCTATCTAGCTTTGCCATGTATAAACCACAGTTTATAATCTTACTTTCGGTCACATCAGCTGAGGTAAGGTTTGCATAGGCGAGATTGGAGTCGGTCAGATCACCTCCAACCAACTTTGCTCCTTCAAAAAAACCCGCTTCTATATCACAATTTGATAAATCTGCGTTTGTTAAGTCTGCCTCTCCCCACAGGGTGTTTTTTAAACTTGCCGCAGAGAAGTTAGCCCCTTGCAACTTAGCTTGTCCAAAATTACAACCATCCAATTTGGAATCACTTAAGACAGCAAACTCTAGATTACACTTCAAGAAGCCACACCCGGCCATATCTGCATGATCTAAAATCGACTCGCTAAAATCACACTCCAAAAACTGAGACATCTTCACGTTAATGCCAGAAAAATTTCTATTCGAAAAATCTATAGTGTGAAAGAGCACCCGCTCAATTTTTGATTTAGTTATATCTACTTCGGTTAAATTACTTTCTAAAAAACTTACTTCTTTTAGTGAGACACCTGAAAAATCACCCGCCCGCAATGAACATTTTTGAAAAGCAAACCTCTCGAAATTGGAGTTTTTTGCATTGATCCCATCGATGTTACAGTTACTCATAATTGTACTGAAGAAATTTCCCGAAAACTGCGCCTTTTCTAGTTTAACATCATGAAAAATACTATATGACGTTTTATTGCCTTCAAAAATCGCATTAGCAATAACTGCTTGATTTATTTGGGCTCCCCGTAGGTCTATATCCCTAAAAATGGCATTTTCAAAATGATTATCATGCCACTGTGTTGAAACTGCTTTCACACCCTGCAAATTGCAATCTCTAAACGAACAATTCGCTATTTGCGAAGATGTGAAATTTGCCTCGGACAAGTCCGAGCCGTTGAAACCGACACCTACCAATGCGCAATTCGTAAAATCCTCGCCCCTCAGGTCTTGATTCCAAAATTGATCATTCACCAACGTCTTTGTCATGGCCAACTTTTTTCGAACATCATCCCTCAGTCCCATCAGGATTTGCCTCCCTTAAGACTGGTATTTTCCAAATTAGCACCGTTTAAATCCGTATTTTGGATTTTTGTGTGAATGAAAACAGCGCCAAAGAAATTTGTTTCCTCTGTTAAACAATCGTCTATTTCCGAGAGCATAAAATTTGCTTGCATAAAATCTGCACCTGTTAAATCTGCGTGATAAAGTTTGGCCCTGTGGAAGCCCGCTTGCCTAGCGAACGCACGCTTAAAATTCGAATTTTTCAAATCGGTTTCACTGAAGTCAGTTGCCGTTAAATTTGCCCCGCCAAAATCCGCTCGCTTAAGTGATGCACCCCTGAAATTGTTACCTTCCATAACTGATAATTGAAAGTTGCATCTATCGAAGCAAGGCTGTTCAACTAAACATAGATTTGTAATTGACGACAGCTGAAAATTACCTGCTAACAGTGACCCCCCGACGAATGTAAGCCCGGAACCTCTAGCATTTGAAAAATTGCTTTCTTTTAGTTCACAACGAAAATACGTCAAATCCTCTAACAATGTGCCGTTAAAAAGTGCTCTTTCAAAGACTGACTCAAAAAAAGTAATCCCTTGTAGCTTGGCACCAACAAAATCCGGTGTAATGAACTTCGACTTATTAAATATTGCCGCCTCTATGTTCGCCAGAGAGAATACCGGGCTGTCTCCACTAACTTCAGAAAAATTTGCCTCCTTGAGATTAGATGAGGTGAAAATCGTCGCATCTAGTTTTGCTCTTCCAAAATTCGTGCCGATCGCACTCGCATCCTGAATAGAAGTCCCGGTTAAATTTGTATATGCAAGGCAAGCACCATCAAGTTTCGCCTCATCTAAAATTGCGCCTTTTAAGTTTGCCGATGTAAGGTCCGCTTTAGAAAGATCAATTTTTCTGAGATCGAGCATTGAAAGGTCTGCGCCCCTCAAATCCTTACCTACTGGCATATCTTTTTTCACATTTATAGCTTGTAATTCCTCGCGCAAATCCATGCTCGCAGCAGGGGATAATGTGGGTGCCTCCGGCAATTCGTGCCCCGCCATCGCCATTAGCCGTGATTGTAGCTGTTTTGAGTCTGCATCAAATTTATCAAAATCGATTGCCTCCATTACTGGTAACGCTTTTTTGGCTGATTCCCGTATTTGTTTTGGATTTTTTTCGTCATCTATTATTCTGCTTAATTCAGCATTAACAAACTGCTCTGTTGTGAGTGACTGTTTTGCATCGTAGTTTTTTTGAGCATTTTTAATTAACTCGTCGTAGTCATATCCAAAAAAGTTCGCTTGTTTGCGTGACCACGCCTCCGCGGTTTGCGCCTCATCGTCCGCATAAGCCTCAATTAGCTCTCCAAGCTTATCGAGTTCTTTTCGCGTGTCTGCAAATTCATCGATGGTTTCTGGTGTCTTAGCTGTAATTTTTTCTATCTGACCGCGGATCTCTTTTATCCCTGGCTCTTCTTGGTCAAGCATATTTGAATAGACATCCGACTTTATCAATTCATCATAAGGAAGACTGCCAGCCGCCGTCAAACCCTCGTCCAGCTGGTTTTTCAGCTGCCCCCATAAGGCATCTAGCTTTGGGGTACCGTCGGAAGTGCCCATTGCATCCCTGGGTTTTACAACATCAAATAATTTTGATGGGGGCTCTTGCCATTTATCTGGATAGAGCTCGCTCACTCGCAAATTCGCAGTAGATTTTGTTTCCCAGTTGGTTCTTTCATCCCTACATTTGGAATAGTATTCTAGAGAGCGCTTTGGATCTTTTTGCCATTCGAACGCACCCATGATTGATATGACTTCCTTGAAATCTAAGCTTTCAACTCTGATCCTGCCTCGTTGAAGAAGCACTGCCAATTTTCGATGCGGTAATAAGGATACTGTATCTGTTACCAGTGGAACCTCCTCAAAAGACTGTTCGCAATTTTCCCGGTCAATAGTTATAAAAATTCTGCCTCGAATACCAGGAAGGGTGAAGCTTTGACTTGGATGATCCGGATGCATGTTTTCAATGTGAAAGCTTTCGTTCCCTGTGAAGAATTTGTCCAACTGCTGATCAAGCTGTGCAGTCTGGTTAAACAAAGGGTTAAAATCTTGGGGGAAGCCTGGATAACCTGTTTCTTGCCAAACTGCATCATAGGTCCCGGCATGCTGTTGACGGACTGGCAGCATTTGGTCGACAGGCGAAAAGTAAGCAGGGGCAATGATATCGTGTGGTTCATGCATTGCAGTGCCGCGGTATGTGATGCAAGGTAGGGGATATTTATCCGCTTGCGTTCCCTTTTGCCAAAAACCTATCCCACCTGGATTATCGACAAAGTTGTCGCCACCAAATGCTCTGCCATTCGAAATAGGCATTATATCGAATGGAACAGGGTCACTTGCGGCTACGGGACCGCCGGAAATCGCCAGCCATTCCCTTTCACCTGTAATTGCGAGTGTCTTTTCAATATCGTCGATGGATATTGTAACTTCCATCGACTTAACTGGCTGTCCGCTAGGCGAACAGGCAAAGCCATGTGCGAGCCACTCCGCTTTTGGCTTGAAATCACCTGTATCAATCGGCACCCCGCCAAGTTCCTCGGAAATTATTGGCCAGGCCTCCTCTTCTAGTAGCGGCTCATAAGGCTTGTCAAAATGTATGAAACTATACATGGTAGCGATAAGGTCGATATTATTTTCTTTAAGAAACGGTTTAAAAAACAATGCAAATCGCGGTGATTTTATCACTTTCACTGGGTGTAGACCTTCTAATTCAGTTAAAGAAACGCGGATTACCTAGCCTCATCCACGTTATATTTTTGTATACAGGGTTCACTCTCATCAATCTTATTGTAGCGTAAATAATTTTGCTTTGTCGCCCCGAAACTGTGCATATCTTCCATACGAAATCATTGAGACAAGACGTATTGAATGCACCGATTGAAACTATGTTGCACAATAAGAAAAATTGGTTCTTTGAGGGAGCTATCAGTCGCCAACTTAAAACGCCGGTTTTATCTATTCTTTTATCGCAACGGTAGTAGGGTTGATTGGGAGAAATTATGTTTTCCTTCGTTTAAATGCCTTCGTTACCCTAGACTGTGGAATTAATAATCTTCATCTTCATAGTCATTGTAGTTAGACGCCACACCGTAATTTTCGATGAGTCTCTCTCCCCAATCATATTTACAAAAATCCACCCATTGCTGTCCAAGGGCACGTATGATAGTGTTATACCCATGAATACCCGTCAGATAGTTCGTACAGTCGTCAATATAGTCAAAGAATTTTGTAACATTATCTGGGTCTGTCCAGTCAATAGCACCATCCCGCAGTTTGCTGAAATTACTTGTATCAAGACCCATGTATCGAGACGTATCACTCAAGTCTAGGTTATTTGCTGTCAACCGATCCATTAATAATTCATGATTTTGCCTCGCTATACTCTCGGCATCTGTTTTTGTGATAATGTCAGTTTGTGCATAGTTCAAATTAATTTCTGCATTAAACAGTTCCTGATTAGCTTTTCGAAGATTTTCTTGAGCATCCAATAATCCAGTCTCTTGCGTTCTTAATGTTTCATTGAGACGGGAAAGTTCATTCTGACTTTCTGCCAAACGATCATATGCAGTATCAAATTGACTTCGCACATTCATTCCCTCGTTAACTTTGGCATCGATTGCGTTTTGATTACACCAGTCGGGAACTTTTAGCCCCTTTCGTTCGAAATCAAATTTAAAGTTACGTAGCATTTCCGCTTCCGCTTCCAATTCGGCTATTTTGGCAGATAAAGTATCTACCGAAGCCTGCGCGGATCCAACATTGCTTTGCGCAGTTTCTATATCTATTTTGGTGTTGTTGATGAGTTCGGACTGGTCAGTTACTTGTTTTTGAGCGTCCTTAACCCTTAGTGTCGCGGTGTCAACCTTGACTTCGCAATCTGCCCCTTTAACCGTAGCGCTTGCCGCAGCGTCAGCAGTGTCCGATACGTTTTTTGAGGCTTTTTCGACGAGTTCGCGCGTAGCTTTTTCCCCTGCCTCTTTTGCAAATTGATCAGCAGATTGTCCCGCCCCCGCAGCAAAAACCATAGATTGCCAACGCACTGGCTTAGGCGGTTCCGACCCTGGGTTGGTATTACTCACACCATTCCCTTCTGACTGGTTGACAGACATCCTCATTTTGATGACGCTTTTTATGTCACTGGCGACAGACGCAGCCGTCTCTATACCCTTAGCGCCTAAAGCGGCGATGCCGTCTTCTAGCTGCCCTATGCCAGTCGCATATCGAAATGCATCTAAACGCTTCTGTGTAAAATACGAGGACGCTTCCAACGAACTTCCCATCTCTATCACAGGGTAAGCAGGCGTGTAAATTGATAGGTCTCCGCCTATTATTCCAAAGGTCATTTCCATATCTATCGGATAGAATTCCATGAAAAAAGCAGGGAAAAAATAATTTGTTTCATCATACACATACTCCATTTGTTTTTTACCGGTCTCGTCTTTGTACTTGACCAACTCCGGTTCAATTCTACCGTAACCATACCAATTGGAGTAGGTAAACCCTTCAATAAATGCTTTCGATGAAGCGGAAAAAGTAACACTGGGTCTTGCGGTGAAAGTATTATAAAAAACTTTAGAATTACCCGCGATTGTCATTATTTTCTTCTTTTATTATTAAAATTGAACTGATAGTGAAGTTTTTTCGGTTGATGAAACATTTTGCTGCGTTCCGACTGCACCCACTTGCATCTGAACTGGTGTTTGAGACCTGTCTGTCGCTCGGTTCGTGAATTGATTTCCAACTGCCGTTACCGCTACTGAAGCAAAGCCCGCAATAGCGTTCACCTTCTCGTATGACCAGGCTCCCCATTCGTCTGTGTCGTAACCTAATTGAGCCTCAAAGCCTTTACCGACCCATTCTATATCCATCCCCACGACACCCCAGTTAATGTCGCCAGCAAGGTCAATTTTTGCCTGCATTGCAATCTTTGTTTCCATAGCCGCGCCCATATTAAACTGTTCACAGTCAACGGCAACCGGCCAAAACATCCCTCCAAAAAGATCCGCCGCTACCCCCAGAGACGCTAGTTCCTCAGTAGGAAGATTTAATCCGTATTGTGCCTTACCTTCAAAGGTGAAGTCGAACGGTCCCAACTTCTTTTCCGTAGATGTTGCATCACCTGCCTCTGAATAATTTTTGCCCATGCTCTATGCCGCCACTCTGTTCAAAGGAGTAATAAATTCTATTCTTCTGGTCTCAATGTTACATCTCCAACTTTCTCAACAAAAGCCAATTCATCGTCGGAGCCATCCTCGGTAATTGTCATCCCAGATCCTGGGGACCTTCGATAGTACTCGTCAAAAGCGCCAATTCTTGTAACTAACATCTGTCGCACCTCGTCTAATGTCCCCTCACTATTGGCCTCCTCCCCCCTCGACTTTACCTCCAAAACAGAAGACGATGTTGAAGCATCAGCTAACAAATCTACCCCGCCGGAGCCAGCGTAGTCATCGAAAGTCAAGGCAGTTTTTTTTTCCATTGTCGAGATAGCGATGCTAAATAGAGGTTGTGGCCGTTATCTGAACATTTCCTGCGTTGGAATTGTTACTAACTGTCGCACTCTGGCTCCTGTTTCCCGTGATATTTGCCGCTACGTTCGTGTTGTTATTACCAGTAGTTTGTTGTTCACCAGATATCCCTTCTGCTGCTGCAACAATTTGATGTAATTTTGTTCGCAAATCCGACCATTCTCCTTTAAAGCCAAGAACCGCCTCGTCCTCCCCATATAGCGGCCCACCAATGGCTATTCTGGAGACAGCCGGTCGAAATCCGTTCCCTGCAAGTGCCACATTAGCTGCACACATTTTAATGTTGTACACACCACCCATGTTTACCAAAAATTGTGCGTCGATACCAATTTCCATTCTCAAACCAGTTTCATAAACTTCGGTTGGTGTCTGAACAATCCAACTATACCCTTCTTCTTTTTCATCTTCGTCTTCCATTTCATCGGACAAAGAACATCTCCCATATCAGCATACAAACAATTTATGAGCGTACTAAAAACCTTTTCAAATTCAAGGTTTATTTTCGTCTAACAACGTCAGAATTTTTTGCTTTGTAATTTCTAACGTCGCCTCCCACCACAAAATCAATATTCCCAACCACGTCTATCTTTAAATTTCCGCCGATATACAGCGTATAATCGTTCAAAACGTCTTCAACTTTATCGTTTTTAGTTACCTCAACCCGGTCTGTCGAGGCCATCAGATAACGTCCCGCAACCATATCATCGCGACTACCGATAGTTTCGAGAACTATTCTTTCACTTCCCTCTTGATCATACAATAAAACTTTATTGCCGCCACGATCATGAATACCGCTAACGTACCGAAACTGTCCTTGCGTTTTTGTAATTTCAGAAAATTGGTCTGTTTCGGTTGGATCAAATAAAGCCTTCGAGGCGCTGTTATACAGGGACCCTACTACAACGGGTCTGTCTATGTTACCATCCAGAAATTGCACTAAGACCTCATCACCAACACGAGGCAATATTTGCATGCCATGATTAGCTCCAGCCCACCCCTGGGCTAGGCGGACACGAATACCAATATTACCCTGGTCCCACTTATATCGGATCATGGGCCTGAACGTGTCATCTACATCTATCTGTTCGCCGGCAGTCATTGTTGTCACAATTGCAGTCATCGGACTTTCAATCGTTGGTCGCGGTGTAATAGGGGCTGGTGAAAATTCATTGTCAAAGAGCATCATATCGAAAAAATTCCAATACCGACCAAGCCCATTTTCATCTCTTTCCCAACTATGCATTGTTTGCCGAATTACATACGTCTTGTCCTTGAGTTCCGCAGACATTGGTTCATACACTGGACCTGATGACTCAGGCATCTTAACCTTCAGACCTGGCATAAAAAGTGGGTTTTTCCCTCTTCCCGTGCATAATGTTTGAAACGACTTGAGCATTCTCGCACGTCTCGGAGATACATTATCTAAACCGTCGGCCATTTCTTCAAAGCCCCCTGGATAGTCAAATACCTCCAAAACAGAGTCAGCAGATGGCGATTTAGCATCCAAGCTTGCTGATGCATTATCCGCGTTATAATCCCTGGCCCGATACTGTTGAGGGACTACTTGTTGTTGTAAATTGAGATTGGTCACATAATCGTCAAAAAGTTCTGAGCCCACTAATTGATGTGATGCAAGTTTTATGGGGTCTACGTCTAAAACATCCCCAAGAAAATCAGCATTTTTTTCTCCGAAAACCAGTTTTTGACTATTCTCTTCGTGGACAAAATAAAAAAACAGACCTGCTTCTTCCATGATACGGGAAATGAAGCTGTAATCTGACTCGCGGTACTGTGTGATAAACTCATGAGACGCAAGCTGACTACTAATCTGAGAAGCATCAACGGTTGGGGCGGAGATCATATTATCCGGATATTCCGAAATAATATTATTAAAAACATCCATGCATGTGCCGGACATTATCCTACTTTTACGATTGAAAGCCAAATACCATAGCCAAGGGCAAATATGAAGATCGAGCGCCGCGTCCTGGCTCCGAGCCCCCCCAAGCATCACTGCCTTGAAAGTCGTTCCGTGCAGAAATCTCGGTTTGCTTCCGTCACAGTCAATAGTCAATTTAACTGTTAATCCGATTAGTTCCCCCATTTTTTTTTCTATGTCCCGCGCAGCAAGCCGGATCCTAAGACTGTATGGAGGCTCAAGAGCCGGGGTCAAAGTATAGTCCCTTGGGATGGATTGTGATGACCCTGGTTCTCCACCATTAGAGAAAGAGGCCGACATCGCTCCCATATCCCCTGTTTGTTCATGCGAAGAGCCCACTATACCGGCAATTTCCCTATCATTCATGAAGGTTGGGCGAATGCCAGAAAGAGACTCATTTAGACGAAACGCTATAATCTCCCTATCCACAAAAGAGAACATGACGTCACCGCTAGCGTCAAAAAACTCAAATTTAAAGTTTGCCATAACCCTTTTCCTAGCTGTTTCAGCTCAAACATCAAAAATCGAACGCATACTCGAAAGTACCATCCGAGGTTACGCTAATCTGCACTTTTTCAAATTCCTCACCGGCTGCCATTTTATCTAACACGGCGGCTGATAAACCCGGTAGTAATGTCTGACTCAAAATCCGGTCGACCACCCTGGCCCCACTCTCAATTTCCTGACACGCGGAAACAACGTAATCAACAAGCCCCTCATCATAACTTAAAACAGCTTTATAATTATCAGATACTCTGGATTGGATTTTGTCCAATTTGATACGTACAATGTGGCCATATTCTGTCTTGTCCAGGGGAAGATAGGGTACGATGCTCATGCGCCCCAATAGAGCCGCTTTAAAATGAGATTGAAGGTGAGGACGAATAACATCCACCAATTCGTCAGCATTGGGCCGCGATGGCGCGTCATGACATTTATCAATAATAGCTTCGGATCCAAGATTTGATGTCATTATGATGACTGCATTTTTAAAATTAACTTCCTGCCCTTCACTGTCTTCTAAAACCCCTTTATCAAAAACCTGATAGAAGAGTTCACCTACATCTGGATGCGCTTTCTCAAACTCATCCAATAGAATAACCGAGTATGGATTTCGCCGAACGGCCTCTGTCAAAACACCGCCACTCCCATAACCCACATATCCCGGCGGGGCGCCCTTTAAACCGGCTACTGTATGGGACTCTTGATATTCCGACATATTAATGACGATCATTTTATCCTCGCCACCATATAATAGATCCGCTACAGCAACCGCGGTCTCCGTTTTTCCAACGCCGCTCGGCCCAACAAGCAGAAAGACACCAATGGGTTTTCCGGGTTCATTCAGATTGGCCCGGGCTGTTTGAATTCGCTTTGTAATCGTATCTATAGCTTCCGTTTGCCCAATAATATAGCTGGCCATTCTTTTATTTAAATCTAATATGTCATTGATTTCATCCGAGACCATCTTGCCTACAGGGATGCCTGTCCAACCAGAAATAACATCTGCAATAACGCTCTGGTCAACCTGGACTGGAACCATCGGACTATTATCCTGCAACGTTTCAAGTTGAAGTTGAAGCGTGTTCAACCGCTGCCGGTCTTCATCGCAGGAAAGCTTATCGTCAGTACTTTGATTGATCCGCTCACGTACGTTTAAAATCTCTTGCACAAGCTCTTTTTCTGCTTTGAAGCGGCTTTCCAAACTACCTTTTTCGTTTTCCAGTTTGTTGATCTCGTCAGAAATCTCATCAATATGCGTTTCATCCACCCCACCAAATTTGTGTTCCTTTAAAGCTCTGTCGAATTCACTCTTTAAGATGACAATGCGGTGGAAAACCCCCTGAAGTTTTAAAGGCATACTATTTTGGGCTATAGCAACTCGTGAACATGCTGTATCTAGAACGCTAATCGCTTTATCAGGCAGTTGCCTTCCTACAATATACCGTGATGACAGCGCTACCGCTTCCCGAAGGGCTTCTTCCAGGATCACTACCCCGTGGTGTTTCTCCAAAGAGGGGGCAACACCGCGTAGCATCGAGACCGCGACCGCCGGTTCCGGCTCATTAACATGAACCAGTTGAAAACGACGCGCCAGAGCGGGGTCTTTTTCGATATACTTTTTATACTCAGACCAGGTGGTCGCTCCAATTGTCCGTAATTCTCCGCGCGCAAGTGCTGGTTTCAGTAAATTTGCGGCATCGCCCTGTCCAACTGCGCCGCCGGCTCCAATCAGTGTATGCGCCTCGTCTATGAATAGAATTGTTGGGTGAGGAGCTTTTTTTATGTCCTCGATCACTGATTTGAGGCGCTCCTCAAATTCACCCCGGACACCGGCTCCGGCTTGGAGCAATCCAAGGTCCAGTGTACGTACAACGATATTGGCAAGCGGAGGAGGCACATCACCTTGAGCAACTGAATTCGCGAGCGCTTCTACTAATGCTGTTTTTCCAACCCCAGGATCTCCAATCAACAACGGATTATTTTGGCGTCTTCGCATCAAGATATCTATGGTTTGGCTCAGTTCAAAGTCCCTGCCTATTATATCATCTAGCCTACCGGCATCCGCTTCCGCCGACACGTTGATTGTAAATTTTTCAAGAGCTGATCCAGTTTTCGCCGAGCTTTCTTTCTTCCCTGAAAAAGTACGGTCATCTTTACCGGTCGAACGTCCTTGATCTGAGTTATCATTACGTGTATCGCCTGTCACAGCCTCAATTGTGTGGTGTATCAGGGATTTTAAATCCGTTTTTAATTGCGCAGTCGGCACATTTTCCAAAATAGGCACAGAACCTGTAATAGCTTCTCTGAGTTGCGTGTTTTCTAATATCGCTAATAGAATTCCACCCGATCTTATAAACTCTTCTTTAAGTTCCAGTGAGGATATCAGCCAAGCCTCTTCGAGCAGTTTTGGCAAAAGAGGCGCAAAAGTGGGCGTTCGGCCAGCGCCTCTCCTGAAACCCTCTATTGCCCCAGTGAGTTGTCCGGAAAAAGCAGCCGCATTTATTTCATAGATTTTTAAAATCTCGGTTATGTCTGATCTATTGATGTCGAAAAGTTTGCTCAGGAAGTGCTCCAACTCGACATAAAAGTTCGTCTGTGAAACGCACAGTTGGGCGGCCTCTTGCAACGCCAGCTTGCAGGTTGGGTTCAGCTTTGCGATAAGCATTTTAACATCCGGCCCCATGTTATGACCTTATCAATAAAACGACCTGATTATCTTGATCCGATTGGGTTCCTGAAATTAGCCAAGAAGACCAACCTAGTCTAAAATTTTTATCAGAACCCAAAATCGCAGGCGCTCTTGATTCAGCTCCAGCATTAAGCCTTAAACGGACTGACAATCCAGGATCAACGCAGAGGTTAACGAGCTCCTGAAACGGCTTAAATTTATCCCCATCAGCAAGAAATGACGCAAACTCCTCTCTTGTTAAGGGACCTAATTCGAATTCAATAGCGCCACCTTGATCCCAAACACGTTGTCCCAAAACTGCTGTTTGCCCAAGTTCATTGTTCGTTCCATACCGACCAATATGTGTCTGTTGACTTTTATCAATCTTAAGCCAACGCCCGACAAATTCTTTGACTTTCGCTGAAACACCAAATAGTCCGCCAGCCACTCTTTCCAAAGCCGAACGCGACAGCGGTCGATCTGCAAGTAATCCAGCAAAGGCCATATAGGCAGTATCTGGTATCAAGCGTTTATGATGATCCAGTCCGCCGAGGCCTGCGATTGATAGAATTGCCCGGCCAACAGGATGACGATCTGGTAGCACAGATCCAAGACTGCCAGAAAACTCTGCTTGGGATTTGTAGAATAGTTGTATTAATCGATTATTGAAAATATCCAGAAACGCAGTTGCACCATGGTTTTTAGATCTCGCCTGATCAAGGATCATTTCTGTTATGGGGGTAGGGAGGGGGCCGTGCGCACCAGCCAATCCCATGAAATTCACTTGCATCTCTGCAGGGTCCGAGGAATTTTCCGGAAAATCCAGTGAAGCGATATTTGAAGCTGGAAAGCTATGTGAAACGAGACTGGAAAACTTTATTGCTGCCTCACTCACTCCGATATCCGAACCACGTCGCTCTACACGGTTCTTCAGCAGATTGACAATTTTCACGGCCTGGAAAAATTCAAAAAGCTCCGGTCTTTCACGGAGTAATGCCTCTACATTAAGGCCTGTTCTCCAGTTACCGGCATCCATTTTTTCCATATACCTTCCCGTTGCACTGTTTCGATTTCTAGTTCGGTAAAACTATTTACAGTAGAGTAAAGTCCAAAAAATCTGCTTAGTACAGAACCTAAAAGATACGGGTTTCCGCCAACAAAATTCCTCTCATCTACAAGGAGCCTTATTTTGTTTCCACGAGCGAACCCTCGCCAGGTAGCATTGCCGACCCTTCGCACTACCTGATCAACGTTCATTTTTTTTAAGCCCATCACCTCCTGAAAAGATGTAGGCCGGTAGTCAGGACAATAAAGCCTCAGTATTTCTCTTAAAGCATCGATCGAGTTCTCGTCCCCGGAAAAGGAAAAATGATGCAGATTTAATTGGGATACCAGAAGCCATAAAGTCGCTCCATCAACTGGTGAATAGACGGTCGGACTGGGCCTTCTGAGAACAATAAGGGGTGCTCCAAAATCTTCATCTCCCTGCAATACGGCTCCTGTCGGTATTTGCTCTGCTAAATTCCTGTTTGTACAAAGCGATTGAACAGTCACGGTTTCGCCGGCAGGACGTTGCGTAGTGAAATTAAGATCGACGAACGATATATGCATCTGGCTTCCCGTAAGACTAGATCCTGCGCCGGTTCGTTTCGTAAACCAGAATTCTGTTGGCATAGTATCGCCGACTGTATGCTTATACCCAAAATATGACTCTAAAACGCGCATTGTGCTCAATGCCGGAGAGGAGACTGTAACGCGGTTTATCGAGTGAATTTCGTAATTTTGGAGCCCACTTACTTCTGGTTCGAGAAAATATTGCTCCTTGGTGTGGTCCAGCCTAATGGGTTCCAGTGTTTTTGGGAAGAGGTTCACCATAGGAGTACACCCTAGGCGAAACTGATTTGCGTCAACCTTCAAATTACGCTTCAACTGAGTATTCAGACCTAGCAATACGGTTAATTTGGAACAGTTAGGCCGCTTACCAAGCTCATTTAAATCGATGTATAGGAATTTTTCTGGGCAACAGAAATATTCAGCCAGCAACCGGTAGGCAGGCAGCGACTCCTTCCGATCCAAGAGCACAGCCTCATCCTCGGCGTAACCGACTTCGCTTATTATTGAACCGCTGAAATATGTAGGTTTAAGAGCGTCATCTCCCAGTAATGCTGCGGACACAACATTGGAGAGTAAAATCTCATGCAGATCCAGTGCCCCCCGCGTATCTCCCGCCAGATGGATTCTTACTTTGTCGATTGGGATCTCTGAAATTGGGAGCCCTTGACCACTAATTTCCAATCTAAGGACACTAGCTACCTCGCTAGTATCAAAATATTTATATGCTGTTACTGGTTGAATATCTGCATGGGTGATTTCGAGGGGCCTTAAATCAACGTCATAACTCGTTAGAAACCTGCAAAACTCGCCCTGTCCTGTCTGCAGGTAAAAAGGTGAGCCACGCGGCACTATGCGACCACCAGGAGCAATTTTTTGATTCACAGATGCATTAAAGTATCCGGTGGTTATCGGCGGAATTGGATCCACCATATAGGGATGCAGTTGTTGCAGTATCGCGGCAGGAATAACGGCATTTTGATCATCTATACGCGCTTGGATACGCGCTGTTAAAAAGGCAAAAGACTCTAAAAGACGCTCAACCTGTGGGTCGGGACTTTCCTGCCCAGACAACTCTAGTCGCGCGGCAATTTTTGGATATTTTTTTGCAAATTCGCGTCCCGATTGACGTAAATAATTCATCTCAGCCTGATATTGGTCTATGAGCCTTGCATCAAAGTCTGCCATTTATTTTTCATCCTGGGTTAATTTTGCCACAGGGAACTCGAAATTAAACGACTTCCTAACAGACCCTATCTTATATTCCGCCCCTATAACAAGAAGTGTGGGAGCTAGTATATTATTTTGATCTGGAGTCTCTATCTTAACCAGAACATTTGAGAGCCTTGGCTCAAACTTTAAAATGGCTTTTCTGATATCATTCGAAATACGTGCCTTGTTTTCATCGTCCAACAAGGACGTTCCCGAATAATCTCCTATACCGTATGCTAGTGTTGTTTTCGCCACTCGTTCGTCATGCTTGGTCAACGAACGCCTGGTACTTAGAAGATCTGACAACTGCTTGGCGATAGAAGCCTTTAACTCTTCAACAGACAAAATACGCAATGGCACCGCTTCCCAAGTAGTCTGGGGATCTGAGTCTACCAAACGGTCTAATAGAAGCGCTCTAGCGCCCATATTCTCGCGCTCGCCTACCATGCGAACCTCTCCGCAATTATCCCAAAAAACTCATTACAAGCTTTTGGGATATTCCAGTGATTACTGTCCTTTGCTCTGAGAAACGTCATAACCACCGGCGGTTTGACCACCAGTGCTGCCGTCCGCAGCAAGCGGTGTGTAGCTATCTTCAATGGTTTGGTAAACTAAGGTAAAGCTCTCGGTCGGGAGCTTATCGTCTTCTCCTTCGAAACCTCTCGAATCTAACATTTCGTATTTTACAATCTTCACACCTGTCAAGGTTATCTTCCTATACTCGGTGAGGGTACCGTTGCTGAAACGGCAGAACGTGAGTATAGCATCGTTGCTCAGAGCAATACCACTAGAAGCTTTCTCGACGATACTGGGTGTCGCCGTACAAGTATGCTTAGTCAACGTTATGCCAGAGTGTTGGCTAGACCCTACAGCATTGAGATTGCCCGTATTTTCTTGTTGTGCAACCACTATGTTCATAGTGCATCTTAGGCAATTTACTTGCTCTGCATAATCATCTTCCGTTGCTTCTCCGGCAAAATCAAAATTTAAAAAAATACGATTACTATTAGCCATTTCTACTTTCCTTTACGATAAACACCATAATTGCCTCACATCTCGCCTAGTATTTTCCAGAACCCGTCCTGTCCAAATAATAGACGAGATTATAAAAGTCTTTTTTTAAGCCTGCGGTGGAGGAAGTTCCGCAACCAATCGGATTGATGCCGATAGTTCTTCCAGCTGGAAATGAGGCCTTAAAAACGCTGTTGCTGTGTAAACGCCGGGCTTCCCAGCCACTTCCATCACATCGACTCTTCCCTCTCTTAGAGGAAATTTTGCTTTTAAATTTTGGTTTGCTGTATCGTTTAACAGTATGTAATCCGACATCCATGTCTGAAGGAAAACTTGGACCTCTTGGGCGGTCATAAACGAACCAATTTTATCACGCATCATAACCTTAAAATAGTGGGCGAACCTGGAGGCTGACAAAACATATGGCAGCATCGCTGACAGGCTTGCGTTTGCGTTTGCAGAGTCAAGATTATACACCTTTGGTTTGTTAACCGTATGGCCACCAAAGAAAGCAGCCTTATCGGTACCTTTGCAGTGCACCAATGAGAGGAAACCAAGGTCATTAAGTTCTTTTTCTCTCCTATCAGTAATAGCTATCTCGGTTGGGCACTTTAATGCGATATCGCCCTCATCGGTCATAAATGTATGAGCCGGTAGACCCTCAACAATTCCGCCACCTTCTACGCCTCGTATAGCAGCCGTCCAGCCGTGAAGCGCAAATGCATTAGTTATCCGCTCTCCCAATACATATGCAGGATTACCCCAAAGATATTCCGAGTGGTCCTTGCCACTTACATTCTCAGAATACCCAAACTCTTCTACCGGGTTTGTTTCTGGGCCGTATGGCAAACGCATTAGCGTCCGAGGCAACGTGAGCGTTACATAACGCGAATCTTCTGTTTCTCTAAAAGATCGCCATTTAATAAGCTCGGTAGACTCGAAAACCTTAGCTAGGTCACGTGGCTTACCCAGTTCAGCGAAACTTGACAGGTCGAACAAATCTGGGGCGGCAGCGGCTAAAAATGGTGCATGCGCAGCGGCGGCAACACCCGCGATCTTCTCCATGAAACCTATGTCCATCGGAGAACGACCAATGTAGAAGTCTCCAATCAAAAGACTGTATGGCATCCCGCCATAAGTTCCGTACTCTTCCTCGTATACTTTCTTAAATAAATGCGATTGATCAAACTCAACGGCTTTGTCTAAATCCTTCTGAAGCTCCGCTCTTGTCGCTGGCAACAGACGTATCTTTAACCGTGTTGACGTCTCCGTTTTCATAACAAGATGCTGAAGCCCTCTCCATGATCCTTCCATTGCCTGGAATTCTTCATGGTGAAGTATTTCATCTAACTGCGAAGAGATGAGATCATCCAGCGCAGCGATCTGATCGCTTATGAGCGTAGCAACATCCTTCTGCGATAGGTCTTCATCGCTCAAAACTCTATTTGAAAATTCACCAATGAGACCCATTGCATACTCTTTCTGGTCATCAGATCGTGCGAGATGTCCCTGGTCTACGATTTCCTCTAAAATGTTATCTGCCATAACATGTTATCCTTCTTTGAAAACTCTTGTCGCATGAGCGACAATCTAAAATTTAAACTGGTTACTCACTAATCTATTCGGATGTAGGATCCTCGGCGCCACTGTCGGGATCTGCCTGGGGGAGCCCATCAACTGCCTCTTTAACCTCCTTCTGACGCTCCGTGTTAGCAACCACGTCTCCAAGAAGCTGGTCTAAATCATCATTTCCGTCTAGTTTCGCCAACAAATCGTTTAGCCTACTTCTTGCATCAAGAAGCTCTTTCAGAGGCTTCACTTGCTTCGCGACATTTGCAGGCTCAAAATCTTCCATCGATTTAAATGACAAACTCACATTCATATTGCCGCCCTCATCGTTTATGACGTTCGGAACAGCCAAGGAAATGGATGGACCAATGGACGCCATACTCTCCTCAAAGTTATCTCGGTCAATTTCCGCGAAAGGACGCTCTGCCAGCGGTTTAAGGTTTTCACTGTTTTGACCCGCTAGGTCTGCCATAACACCCACGATGAAGGGCAATTCCTTCTTTTCAATAGCTCCTCCGGTTTCAACATCGTATGTTACCTGCACTCGCGGAGG
>QCQB01000012.1 GCA_003212315.1 SAR116 cluster bacterium AG-447-C21
TCGCGTCAGGGGGCATAGCCGCCATCATATCTGGCCCCATACCTTCCATAGCCGCTGGCGGCATCGCTGCCATGTCAGCAGCTGTTGCCCCTGCCATAGCATCTGCCGGTAGCGCAGCAACATCTGTTGAAGTTGCACCAGCTGGATTATCTATACCTACTATTGCCATAAACTAATTTCCTTTTCCTTGGTTAATTTTAGCAAAACTTTATACTTTTTGAACTTTCCTGTTCACACCCAAATTTCACGGTGCGCCACCCAGTCTCATTAAAGGATCTAATTTTGAACCTAATATCTCACACATCGACTGCAAGTAGGCCTTCTGACACAAATAGAGTCAAGTGAGTTTTGTCACATCATGGAAGTAAACGGAGAAAGCGGGAAAATGTTTTTCCCGCTTTCTGGTTATTAGCCCGCCACTGGATCATCTGGTGGGGGGGGCGGTGCATCAGCCACTGGATCGGGAGCCGCCGGCCCTGGATCAGGCGCGGTAGGCGCTGCCACTGGATCGGGAGCCGGTGACGGCCCCTGCGGCGCCGCAGCATCTGTCGCCCCTCCAACGGCATCAGCGACTGGATCAAATGGGGCAGCCCCTGGGGCTGGTGCCGGTTGAAAAGCTTGATCAAGTGGCGACCCGCCTACTGGCGGTACTTCAGAACCAACGAAACCTGAACCTGGCTCAAGAGGCGACCCGCCTACTGGCGGTACTTCAGAACCAACGAAACCAGGAACCGGGGTTTCTGTAAAAGGGATTGGGGCTACGACGAACGGATCTGGTGCAGCAAAATTTGGATCTTGCACCAGAGCTCCATCAGGTCCCGGCACTAACGGTGCTCCTGGACCAGCGAACGACCCAAAGCCTAACTCGGTTCCACCAACAGGCGGGAGTGCCCCGGGATCAAAAAAACCAGCAGGCGGCGCTGTAAAGAAATCTCCAGCAGGCGGTGTAGGGATTGTAAAACCCTCCGGGTTCGGATCTGGAAGTCCAAATACCGGTGGAGCAAAACCACCACTTGCGGGGTCAAAAACTTGTGCCGACGGCATTCCTGGCTGATCCATTCCAGGTGTTCCAGCCGGTGGAACAAAACCTGGTGCGGCGGCTGCCGCCGGATCAAGGCCGATTTGAGTTGCTAATGACGAAAAGGCCTCAAACCCAGGCATTCCTGCGGTTGGCGCCACAAATGAGGGATCCCCAAATGGAGGGGGAGGGAAAAACCCTGGATCGGCAGCAGAGTAGGAACCATCAGGTCCACATTCCATTGCCCCCGGCTGCATCATCGCTGGGTTTACCATCGGAACGCCACCAGGTCCCATCATCATTGCATCGCCCATTACAGGAGGCTGAACTAGAGCTCCATCAACTCCAATGGCCATCGTTGGCGCCACAAAACCATCCGGCATGCCACCAGCGAAACCCTGCTCAAATGGCTCCGCAAATGCAGGCGCTGCAGCAATAAGGGCTGGGTCACCAATCAATGCTGGACCTGCACCCATCATACCTTGCGCACCAGCCATCGCTGCAGCGGGGTCAGCGCCTGTCGCTACAGCATCAGTAAACGTAGCCTGCACCGATGTCATCGTATCCAAGAAAGTCCCAGCGGTAGGGTCGATGCCCATTTCTGTCGCAGCACCTTCTGCGGCAGCTTTACCTAAAGCAAAAGCTTCAGCGGGAGAAGATCCTGCCTGAATTGCCGCATCATATGCGGAGCCCATAGCGCCCGAGATGATATCCGTGGCATCCCCACCAGCAACACCTGGTTCCATTCCCATTGCGGTCGCAGCCTGTCCAGCTGCCGACACCATAGCGGCGGCTGGATCGGTTCCAGCCTCGATTGCTGATGTAAATGTAGCAGTTGCTGTTTCAAGATTGGCAGCAACATCCGCTGCGGGAACACCCATTTGAACGGCGACTTCCTGGCTCGCGGCGGAAGCTGTCGCCAACGCTGCGGCTGGATCAGCACCTGCCGCAATTTCTTGCTGAAATGTCGCGCTTAATACGTCAGTAAATGCTGTTGGTGCAACTTCAGTAGCACCCCCCGCGGCAGCGGCAGTGCCGCCATCATCTTCAACACTCATAATCTTTTCCTCCAAAGCTATTAGTTCCGATCAGAACTCAGATTATCAATTTCCTTTTTCCATTATAGGCCTAGAATTGATGTTTAGCGATTGAGAGTCAAGTGAGTTTAGACACATCACACCTAAAGGGGCTTTTAAATTGCAGTTATCGGAAAAATATTTTGCTCTTATAGGCAATTGAGATTTTATGCTTAGAAAGTCCGTAAGAAGCTCAATAGCTCTTTTGTAAATTTCTCTGGTCTCTCCATCGGGATCATGTGACCTGCATCCTCAAAATTCACCATATTTGCGTTTGGAATTTGCTCTGACAACTCTAAAACATCTTCTTTGACTAAAAACACACGATCATGCTCTCCTGTCATGATCAAGACAGGTGTTTTTAAATTTTGCCATGGAAAATTCCAATCGGCTGAGACCGCGTTGCGCATTAAGTTCATGTGACCATCTTGTTCGGCAGTGACTATATAATCGTCATCCAACAACGCAGCGGCGCGCATTTCCGAGAGCGTCGCCGGATTGATCAACATAGGCGCCATTAAGTCCAATAATAGTTGGCGTCCGCCTAAGGCAAAAGCACGCGAAGTACTCTCGGTGATCCAATCTAGCCTCTGACCAGGCTTCCTAAGCGTGTTTACCAATACCAAACCTTCCGCAAATAAACCGTGTTGCATTGCTTGGCCAGCAAATAAACCGCCTATCGATAAACCAACCAAGATTGGTTTATGTGGTTTAACGAACTGCAATAATTTCAATAAATCATCAACTATTAACTTGGGCGTCAATTCTGTGGCTATATTAAATTTACTATCAGCCTGTCCTCTAAAATTGTAAGATAGTGTTCCAAAGCCCTTTTTTCTCAGAGTTTGACCGATAAATCCCTCCCACATTTCTGTCGACCCAACTAGGGCGTTAACAAAAACCACTGTAGGCTTTTTGTTCGTGGATGGCGTGTAAACATAAAAAAGAGATTCATTATTCCCTATCTCAAATGAGCTCATAGGATCATCCTCCAATCATAAAAATATTGAATCAACAGGTTAATTAACCCAGCACAAAACTTTAGAAACAGAAAGACTTTGCCGCAAATCTCTTCCAATCTTTTCAAATTGACGGGTGTTGATATCGGGTTTCAATTTTTTACTGGATTGCTTCCTCTCTGGATTGCCAGCCCTGGCTAGCATATCCTGTATTCCCTTTGGAGCCGAGGTAAGTATCCTTCCTCGGCGTCGCACCTCAACAACCGATACTCCAATAATATCACCCTGTTGATCCATTACTGGACCTCCGCTTATGCCTCCCAGGGAACCCGGGAAATTTGGTGCCCTTTTTGATTCGGCCCAAGCTATCACTGGCTCCGTATGTCTCGTTCTTCGCCCAGGATTGATTTTAACCCGCCCCAATAAAACAGAATGAATAGCAGCAGGCTTACCTTGAGGATATCCAAAATGAAATGCGGCCTGGCCAATCTTTAAGGGTTCTTTTTCAAACCCGAGTGCTGGAATAATTCTCCTAGTCTCAAAAGTTGCGAGATCGTGATATGGATTTAAATTTACATTAAATCCCTTTTCTATGCGTTTGGCTCCAACCGCGATTCCAAATTTCTGGCACCCCTCTAAAACGTGCCGGGCTGTCATCCAGGAACCTGGCCCTATTGAGAAGGCTGTTCCTGTGCTATTACCCTTTTGACCAGGTGCCAGCTTGAATACGGGGTCTTGTTGAGAAATTGGCGGCAATACTCGCTGAGGTCGTCTTTGTTCTTGAACAATCTGCGATGAGGGCGGCCTTCTCTTTGAAACACTGTCCTTCCCATATTGGTGAGCATTTTTATCATGCCCTTGAAATATGAAGGACAGCGCAAAGATGATAACGAATCCAATTAGACCCAGCCTATCCGAACGAAACATGTCTACAGGCCCTCACTGGTAAATACTTCAAAAGCTGGCAGAATATTCAAAATTGCAGTCCGCTCCAAGGTAGCCGTAGTACTCTGACGGGCCTCTTTACTTTGAATTAGACTCTTTAGCCAAACCTCAAATCGGGGTTCTTTTTGCTCATTTAACCAAATTTGGTTGAGTATTTCCGACTGGCTAAAGGCATTAAATACGCGTTTCGTCGCCGTTATTTCCTTTAAAGCAACAACATTACCCATAATATTTATGCATCCACGCCGACCTAAGTAACAACCAACCTCTCGATTGTTATAGTCGTATTCCGCAGTTATTTTTAAAGATTTAGCAACGCCATAATCATAATTTATTCCAATAGCCTCGGTCTCATGCATACGCTTGAGTTGCGATTTTGAGAGCCAGTTTATCGCTATATCGACGATTGTTCCTGGCGAGGGAGCCAAAACAGCGGGAATTGAACCATATGACGCAACATGGGCTGCATAAACCACATCGTAATCACAAAGTTTAACACAAGTTACCGGAAGAAAATCCTCATCATTAAATTTCCTGAGCAACTGCTCGGGTGATCTATTCGAGCCTATGGCTAACACTGGGACCCTGCCCTCCAGACTATTTCTATCCTGAAGCGGCGCCACGGAACCCTTATCTAAAACGAAATCATACGCTGGGTAAGAATAAGGATAACCAAGAGCTCTTAAAATCAACGGATCGATTGTCATTATACGCTTTTTAAACAATTAGATTTTTCTCTATATTACAAGAACTAGTCACGATTGCCTATTTATGTTTGCTGGACATTAATATTAAAAAGTTTGACATTGTTTAATATTTTGTGCCGTTTACTGGGCCTGAAGGGAGACTAGGGGATGATTGCCGAGAGAGAGGGAGTAGACCCTTTTTACAATGCTGCCGACGATTTAATAGGGAGAAATCTAAACGCTGGCCGCGGCGAGAAGATAGCTTTTATCGATTCAAATGGCCAATATACTTTCAACAAGGTTGCAGAAAAAGCTTCCCAATTTAGTAATGCCATTCAGAAACTAGGATTGAAAAAAGAGTCTCGTTTGATATTGGTTATGCTAGATAGTATTGAATTTGTATGCTGTTTTCTAGGAGCAATAAAAGCAGGTGTTATTCCTGTTCCGTTAAATACCAGACTCACTCCTCGAGATTATTCTTATATTATATCAGATACCGATGCTGCTGGACTTATAATCAGCGATAGTCTGGTAGACACGGTTCTGCAAGAAGCAAAAATTCCCTCCCTTGTAATAGTTGATGGGACATCTTCCAAATATCGCACCCTATATCCATTGACATCTGAATCGCGAACAACTTTTGTATCTGCTGACACTAAACCAGATGATATATGTTTCTGGCTTTACACTTCAGGGACAACTGGCTTACCAAAAGGGGTAGTGCACCTTCATTCACATCTATTGCCAACCGCAGATCTCTATGCCATTCCGTATTTAAAAATTTCATCTGACGATGTTGTATTTTCGGCTGCAAAGCTTTTTTTCGCCTATGGCCTAGGTAACTCTCTAACGTTCCCAATGGCTGTCGGTGCGACATCAGTTTTATTACCCGGACCACCAGATCCAAAATCGGTAGTAAACATTTTCACAGAGTTTCAACCTACTTTATTTTTTGGCGTGCCAACGCTCTTTGCAATGCTTTTAGCGAGCGAATTACCAGAAAAAAATGAACATTCCATACGTTTATCTGTCTCCGCAGGCGAGCCATTGCCAGCCGACTTACTTCATCGATGGACAGATAAAGTTGGAACTGAAATTCTTGACGGTATAGGTACTACGGAGATGCTTCATATTTTCGTCTCCAATGAAATCGATGACATTCAGCCTGGAACGACGGGTCGAGTAGTACCAGGATATGAGGTTCGTCTTATTAACGAGGCGGGTGAATTTTGTAGCATTGGTGAGATTGGTATTCTTGAAGTTGCGGGGCCCACTTCAGCCTTAATGTATTGGGGTCAAAGAGAAAAAACAAAAGCCACTTTCCGAGGGGAATGGACTCGGACGGGTGATAATTACACTATGGGCAATAACGGTGTGATGACCTACAGTGGCCGTAACGATGACATGCTCAAAGTTGGTGGTATTTATGTCTCGCCCTTCGAAGTTGAAGGCGCGCTCATCAAACATCCATCTGTTTTAGAAGCGGCCGTAATCGGGTATCCAGACCAAGATGAACTCATAAAACCCAAAGCCTTCATTGTCTTAGTGGACGGATCGGTACCATCAGAGGAGCTAGCGGAAGAATTGAAAAATTTTGTTCGCTCTGACTTAGCCGCCTATAAATACCCTCGTTGGATTGAATTTTCTGATGCGTTACCGAAGACGGCAACCGGGAAAATACAAAGATTTAAATTACGGAATAAAGCCTAGTTTTAGTGTGAAATAAAAAATGAAAAATCTGGTAACCATCGCGGATGGTAGGATAGAGTATTCCTTTTACGAGGTTAAAAGACCAGCCGCTCCAACAATTGTTATGCTGCATGAGGGCTTAGGCGCCTTATCTCTTTGGCGGGACCTTCCAAGAAAACTATCTAATCTAATTAATTGCTCAGTCTTCGTTTATTCTCGTCATGGTTATGGTCAATCAGACTTCATTAATAGCGAATTCGATGCTAAATATATGCATAAGGAAGCTCTTTATATACTTCCGCAAGTATTGAATCACTTCGATATCAGCAACCCTATCCTCTATGGCCATAGCGACGGAGCATCAATTGCTTTAATTCATGCGAGCTCGGCGGATACCGAAATAATGGGGCTGATTCTGGAAGCACCACATGTATTCGTAGAAGAGATTTCATTGGATGGTCTGAGGGGCGCTAAAAAAGCCTTCGAAGAGGGTGGTCTGAAAGCGAGCCTCGCAAAACATCATCGCAACCCAGAAATGATTTTTCGCTGCTGGAATAATATATGGCTTAGTCCAAAATTTCTAACTTGGAATATAGTATCTTGCTTGTCTAAGATTCAGTGTCCGGCACTTTTAATCCAAGGAGAAACGGATGCTTATGGCACGTTGTCACAACTCGATACTATCGAGGAACACGTCTCAGGAAGTTGTGAGAAGCAAATTTTACCCCATGTCGGCCATAGCCCTCATCGTGAAAATCCAGAATTAGTATTGCAGTCAATTCAACAGTTCATTAGTAAAATATCAATGCACAATAACGTGAATGATTGAGAGATAAAGGGATGCAACCATTAACCGGGGTAAGAGTCCTTGCAGTAGAACAATACGGCGCGGGACCATTTGGAACCATGTATCTCGCAAATCAGGGCGCTGAGGTAATTAAAATTGAAAACCCTTCTGATGGCGGCGACATGTCTCGGGCAGTTGGCCCGTATTTTTTGAGTCCAGAAGACAGCGAATTCTTTCACAGCTTTAACGCCAATAAAAAAAGCGTGACTATCAATCTGCAAAAGCCAGAGGGGTTAGCCGTTTTTCACGAATTAGTAAAAACAGCCGATGCTGTGTCAAATAATCTCAGAGGAGATGTACCTGAAAAACTTGGTTTAGATTATGCATCACTTAAAGCCATTAATCCAAAGGTTGTATGCGCCCATCTCAGCGCTTATGGCAGATCCGGTTCAAGACAAACCTGGCCAGGCTTTGATTACCTTATGCAGGCGGAAACAGGATGGTTTTCTTTGACAGGCGAGCCTGGAACACCCCCAGCTCGCTTTGGTTTATCTGTTGTTGATATGATGACAGGCCTTGCAATGGCCTTTAGTTTGGTCTCCGCCGTGGTTGCCGCTCGTTCATCCGGCATTGGACGAGACATGGATGTTTCACTCTTCGATTTGGCTTTGCATAACACAAGTTATTTATCCACTTGGTATCTAAATGACAATGTTGTGACCGAAAGACTCGAACGATCTGCCCATCCATCCTTAACACCTTGTCAGTTATATAAAACCAAAAATGGCTGGATCTTTATAATGTGTAATAAGGAAAAGTTCTGGCCAATACTTTGCGATAAGCTCGGACAAGCTTGCTGGTCTGAAGACCCTCGTTTCCTCTTATTTAAAAACCGATTAGAACATCGTGAAACTCTGCAACAAATGCTGGACGAAACACTTTCACAAAAAACGACCGAAGAATGGCTTGCCACGTTTGCTGGCAGTGTGCCCGCTGCGCCCATCTTCGATATTGGAGAGGCTATGAATAATCCTTTCGTTTCGGAAAGAAATGGTATTCATGAGTTTACCAATCCGGCAAATCCAAATACAACTTTTAAAATGGTCGCTCACCCAATTAGATCTGCTGGAGATCAACCGTTGAACAATCCTGCTCCAAAACTGGGGGAGAACACAGATAGAATCCTGGGAGAAACGGGATATACGGACGACCAAATAAACAATCTAAGAGATAGAGGTATAATATAATTGATTACTATAAACTGCCTTGTTTTTTATTGAACTAGATGAGACTTGTCTCTGTTAAACGCGGGGGCCAACAGCATGGTGAACACGGCAGCAATAATCAGCATGCTCAGAGCAACTGCAAGAGCCCCTGTTAGTCCAGCGATTTGATACGCAATGCCAGACAAAAGAGTACCCAATAATCTTCCTGCAGCATTAGCGCTATAGTAAAAGCCTACCGACAGTGCAACATTATCAACATTGGAGAAATTCAAAATTAGATAGGAGTGCAAAGCAGAATTTACTGCGAAGCAAAATCCGAATATAGCTAAACCAAATAGAAGGCTTAAAGTAATATGGAATTGCAATTCAATTGCTAGAGTAATAGCAAAAGTGACAAGACACAGAATTACCATCCATGCAGAGGCGTATTTAAGTTCTTTTGAATGCCCATCTTCAGAACTTTTGATTAGACTAGGTGCCAAGCTTTGAACAATCCCGTACCCTATTATCCAAAGGGCTAGAAACCCGCCAACTGCCTTGAAGTTCCAATTTAACTCACTCAATAAAAAAACAGGTAATGCAACAACAAACCACACATCACGTGCACCAAATAGGAAAACCCTCGCCATAGATAAAATATTTATGGGCCTGGATTTAGAAAAAATTTCTTTGATCTTCGCCTTTGTCGATGCTTTACCCATCGAGTTTGGTAAAAGCCAACCACTTAAGATCAACAGAGCAAATAGTGCACCAGCCATAATCCAAAGAGCGCAAACAAAACCACAAACAGATAAGAGTACGCCACCTAGAAAAAACCCTACGCCTTTAAGTGCATTCTTTGAACCCGTTAGCAAAGCCACAAGCTTAAAAAGCGTCGAATGATTACCTTTAGGAACCACCAATTTGATTGCACTTTTGGAACTCATTTTCGAGAGATCTTTAGCAACTCCAGATAATCCTTGAGCAAAAAGAACAAAAACTAACGAAAATATTGCCGGCCACAATGGATTAAGAAAAGATAACAAAAACAGAGAGAATACTTGGAGAGCCAATCCTGAGAGTAGGGTAAGTTTCACACCAAACCGGGCCCCTAACCAACCTCCTATTAAATTTGTCAAAACTCCCATTAGCTCATAGAGAAGGAAAAGTGTTGCCAACTCAAACGGCGAATATCCCAAGGTATGAAAGTGCAAGAGAACCAGCATTCTTAATGCACCATCTGTAAGGGTAAACCCCCAGTAAGCTGCTGTTACGACGATATAATTTCTAATATTCGTCAATTAAGGGACCCTAACTTCTAATACTGGAAGCAACCTTGCAAACAAGCTCTATGAGCCTATTCGCGTAGCCCACCTCATTATCATACCATGCTAAAATTTTTAATTGCCTGTTGTCGACAAGCATTGTGGATAAGCCATCGATGATGCAGGATCGCGTGTCTCCAGAATAATCAGAAGATACTAAAGGCCTCTCCTCGTATCCTAATATTGAAGCCAAATCGCCCTCACTGGCGTTTTTGAAAAGGTTATTTACCTCGTCGACCGTGGTTGAACGACTCATCTCAAAGACGCAGTCTGTCAACGACGCGTTCAGTAGCGGCACCCTCACGGCTAAACCATTCAGCTTTCCATTTAATTCGGGAAAAATAAGCCCAATCGCTGTTGCAGATCCTGTAGATGTCGGAATTAGGTTCACTAAAGAAGACCGTGCCCGTCTCAAGTCCTTATGAGGTTTATCGACTACAGTTTGTGTATTAGTAACATCGTGAATTGTTGTAATCAAACCATGTTCAATGCCAATTTCCGATTGAATAACCTTGACTATGGGAGCTAGACAATTGGTCGTGCATGAAGCCGCCGTTACCAAATGATGCTTTTTGGGGTTATAAAGATGATCATTAACACCCATAACAATATTTAAAGCATTTTGATCTTTGACTGGGCAAGCTACAATCACCTTTTTAATACCTGCGTCAAAGTATGGCTGAAGGTCCTCCGTTTTTTTAAACTGACCCGATGCATCAATCACCAGATCAAGACCCAAGGCCTTCCAATGACCACTCGCCGGAGTATCAAAACAACTATATGTTAAATCTTGGTTTTCTATCTTTAATGCTCTTTCCTTGACCTTGATATCAAGCTTTGAACGACCGTGAATGCTATCAAATTCAAGAAGATGTGCAGCAGTTTCGATACCACCATTTATTTCATTAATGTGAACTATTTTCATCAGGTCGCCAGAGCCATTGAACTCTGATGCTCTATCCCAGAAAGTCCGGGCTGCTAACCGGCCAATTCTGCCAAAACCATTTATACCAATACGGACAGCCATTAAAGACCCTTTACAATTATATTAACTTTTTAAGATACAGATTATCAGCGTTTTATGAACATAATATTACCGATAGAATATTACCTATTAAAATTATTGCTGAAGAAAAAAAACCTTGCAATCAGAGGATCCCTCACTCAGAAAAATATAGATTCCTTCTTGAAGTTCGATTCCAGCGATACGCGACATATCTTTTTTGGTAGCCGCTGGATATCGCACACCCGAGAACTCGGCGACACCACCACCAAATCTTCTAAGCCTGCCTTCATTGCAAGCCACTGAGGCTTCTTTATCAAAAGCAGCCGCTTGGTATAACGGGTTTGGGTCGGAGGCCATTAGCCCCTTTTTAGGAGCTTGAAGTATTCTTGTTCTATATTTTCTTCCCTGACCGCCAAACGTTCCGCGAGGCCGTTTCTTTGCGCCACTGCTAAAGTGATTCCTGTCCGTGGCGCGTAATTCAGCCGATTCTGCAGGTACACTAATGGCCGTGCACGGCAATAGAACGATTGCCATAAAAATATAAAAAGGGATGGTCAAAAAGAACAAGTCCTACTCCATGAATAATTAGTTGTTCAATACAAGCGTGCGAAGCAAGCAATATGTGGAATGCTAAACTCCATTTCTCATGATCGAAGCTTGAAGTTCCTCTAATGATACCGTTTGAATTCCCACTTTCTCACAGATAATGCCTCCACCATAATTTGCGACCGTCATCGCGTCCTTTACAGAACTACCCGAAGCTATTGCCGAAGCCATTACACTTATCACAGTATCCCCCGCCCCGGCGGGGTCATTAACTATACGCACAAAAGCAGGCAAGGTATAAAAACTTTCACTGGAATCTAAAAGCCCAACGCCATCCTTACCCATCGTCACCATAACGTTCTCACATTTTAATCGCTTCTTTAAATCTTGGGCAGCTCTCCTTATCTCATCGACATTAGACACCTTCATCGAAGTCGCCTCTGCTAACTCTCTCAGGTTGGGCTTAAAAAGTGTCACCCCCTCATAAGCAAAAAAATTGTCAAATTTTGGATCTACCAGAACCTTTAAGCCTGCTTCCTTAGCTATCGTCAGGACCTCATGAATGAATGGTTCAGTTAAAAGGCCTTTATTATAATCTTCAATGATAACGCCCGACAGAGAGTCTACTGACTCAGAAAAAGATTTGATAATTTTTGAAGAAAGTTTTTCTGCAATCGGTGTTCTGTTTTCAAAATCAGCTCTAGAAATTTGTCTTCCTTGCGCAAATGTCCTCATCTTCGTGGTAGTGCAGCGCGACGAATCTGGGAAAATAAAATGCTCGCAATTAGAATTTTTTCTAATCAAAGACCGCAGCCTCTCTCCATTTTCGTCATCCCCTACAACGCTAAATAAAATTGGCAAGTCACCTAAAGCAGAAAGATTATTTGCTACGTTGGCAGCTCCTCCCAACTGATATGTCTCTTCCACTATATCAACGATGGGGATGGGTGCTTCAGCAGAGAGCCTATCTATGTTACCAGTTAAAAACTTATCAAGCATAACATCACCGATTACCGCTATACGTCTGCCCCCCATTTGGGCGAGCAATTTCAAATAATGTTGCTGGTCAGACATTTTCTGTACATTCTTTCCTGAAAATTCTATGTATCAATCGCGGTATCATTAATTCTGCAGTAATTAAAGGCATTTTTAACAAATATTGACTATGCTTTAATTTGATAATGCCTGTCGGATAATCACATTTTGAATAAATTTTAAAAGATTGTCGCTTTCAAAAAGAAACCCAGGAATATTTGCCGCCTGTGCGGCTTCGATATCTGTGGAACGATCCCCGATCATAAATGACCCATTTCTTTTGATTGGCCATTTTTTCATTAAATCAAAAATCATTCCGGGTGAAGGCTTGCGCCAATGTGCTATAGCCCGGAACCGACCATCGTCATAATCAGGGTGAAAGGGGCTATAACGAAAATCATCTATTCGTGCTCCAACAACTGAGAGTTCAGCATTCATCCATCGATGGAGGCCTTGAACATCATTTTCAGTATAAAGGTTTCTAGAAATACCAGTCTGATTAGTTACAACAAAAACATAATAATTAGCTTTATTTAAAAACCGCACCGCCTCCTTGGCACCAGCTATCCAATTTATCTGATCCGGACGGTATGCATAACCACTATCTTCATTCAAAACGCCATCCCTATCTAAAAACACTGCTGAACGAAGAGTCGTTGTATTCATAAAAAGAGACTCCTTTACTGCAAAATATGGTTTTTCTTGTATTCTAAGGCTCTGATCGCAAATAAAGCGTTAATTTATAATAAGAAATACTTGTAATGCGTCAAACTAGAGGTCGACAACAATATTTCCAAATGAATCTAAACGGGCCTCCGCTTTTGGCGGAATTAAACACGTTGCATCGTATTCCTCAACAATTGCAGGGCCTATGCGTTTTTGTTGTAGGTCAGCCCGCGCAACAACGGCTGTCTCGATCCAACCATAACTTTTTCCAAAATAGGCTTTTCTGCTATTAGCAACCGGTGTTAGAGCTTCTTCTGCATATAACTTTTCTGGTACCCTGCTACTATCCGGAATACCGCGGCCAATTACAGCAATATTAACCAGTTCCACTGGCTCTTCAGGCCCTGCTCTATGTCCATAAACGACCTCATGCTCTTGCCCAAAGTTTTCAGCGAGTTCGGCAAGTTTCTTTGAGTCAAAGTTTCCACTCGGAGCTGGGACTGATAACTCATAAATCTGTCCTTTATAGTGCAGGCTAGCCGATCGTTCTATGACAGCTGAAGCCCCGGAGAACCCTTCTTTGTTAAGCTCATCGAGCGCTTCTTTAGCTAATCCTTCCCAAGCTGTCGTCAACTCTTGTGGATCAGCGTCTGTTAATAATCGCCTGAACGTTCTTGAGTAATGATGCTCAACGTCAGCATAGAGAAGACCAAAAGATGAAAAGAGCCCAGGAGAGGGTGGCACTATCACCTGCTTTATTCCAATCGCATCAGCCATACCTGCCGCAAATAGCGGGCCATTACCACCGAACGCAAACAAAGAATAGTTTCGTGGGTTCCGACCCCGCTCTGTAGAAACGGCTTTTATGGCTCTAATCATATTAGAGGCAGAAATTAAGTGAGCACCATGTGCAGCATCTTCTAAAGACAATCCAAGAGGCTCTGCAATTTTCCTTGTAAAAACGCTGATAGCTTTTTCTTTATTGAGTTTAACTGCCCCACCGACCAGATGGTCAGGGTTTATATAACCGAGGATGACGTTTGCGTCAGTTATCGTCGGATTTTCTCCACCCGCATCGTAACAAACAGGTCCGGGGGAGGCGCCCGCACTTTCAGGGCCCGCCCTGAGCGATCCACCCGTATCTATGGAGAGTATTGATCCCCCGCCAGCACCTACTTCCGCTAAATCAATTGCTGGTACCTTCAATGCGTAGCCAGCACCCGTCATCAATCGCGACCCATGCATAATACCTCCACCCACCTGCATATCTAACGCCCGGGTTACTTCACCACGGGCAATCATGGAGGTTTTAGCTGTTGTCCCTCCCATATCGAAGGTAATGACATTTTCAAGGCCCGATGCTTTGGATATAGCTTGACTGCCAATTACCCCCCCAGCAGGCCCTGACTCAATTATGTGCATTGGCAGCTTTGACGCTGTTTCAGACGTGGTTAATCCACCATTTGACTGCATTAAATAAATTGGCGCTGAAATGCTGTCTGCATCAAGGCCCTTTCTTAAAGCAGTCAAATATGTTGCAACGACAGGTAGCACGTAGGCATTAATTACTGTTGTTGATGTTCGCTCATACTCTTTCATTTCTGGTAAGACATCCGCACTTATACAAAGAGGTAGATCTGGCGCCAATTCTCGGACCACCTCCTCCACAAATCTCTCATTTTCTGGGTTTGCATACGCATTTATCAGGCAGATAGCGATGGCTTCTACTTTTTCGTCGAGAAGCTTTCTTACGACTCGCTCAACCTCAATTTGTTGAGGTTTTCTTTCTATTGCACCATTGGCATTCACTCGCTCATCAACAACCTGTCGCAAGTAACGCTCTACGAGCGACGGCGGCTTTTCCCAGGCCAGATCATAAAGTCTTGGCATTCGCAGGGTTCGTATTTCGAGAATATCCCTAAATCCGGCGGATGTAATTAAGCCAACACGGGCGCCTTTCAATTCTAAAATAGCATTAGAAGCAACCGTAGTTCCGTGCCTGATTTCCCGAACATCCTCTGGAGTGATGCCAGCCTCACCAAAAACCTCCGCCATCCCTTCCACGATAGCACGTGCGTAATTATCGACACTTGATGGGACCTTTTTTGTAAATAATCTACCTTCCGCGTTAAGAAATACTATGTCTGTGAACGTACCCCCTATATCAATTCCAACTCTAAATCGGCTCATAGATCAGCTCCCTTGTCATCTTTACGGGGCCAATCCTGCCAAAGAACGGCAGGGGTCTTGCCTATTCTTGATTTCTGTATCTCCACACGTAGTATCTGAGTAGCTTTGTAATCAACGCCCCAACCATCTGATTTTATTACAACCCCATAGTCATCACGAGCAGAATTCATACTTACGAGTTCGTTTCGGACGTCACGAAGTACACTCTCAGGATCACGCTCCAAAGGATCTCCCCATCCTCCACCGCCAGCTAATTCATGACGCAGCACCTCTCCAGCATACATTATCATGGTGAATTTTGAG
This sequence comes from SAR116 cluster bacterium AG-447-C21, assembly GCA_003212315.1. Taxonomy (GTDB): domain Bacteria; phylum Pseudomonadota; class Alphaproteobacteria; order Thalassobaculales; family Thalassobaculaceae; genus UBA7326. The sequence goes on from QCQB01000012.1 coordinate 15,437, forward strand.
TCTAGGGGACGAGCATCTTTCTCAGGGTTCATGATGTTACTAGAGGAAGCACCGGGATTACCACCATATAAGCCGTAGGGTCGAAATACTTTTCTATCTGAACGAACCTGCAAAACTGCTTCGTTCTCTAATAACTTATAGTCACGTCTATAAGGCGCTCCTCCACGAAATTTTCCAGCACCCGCTTTATCAGCGACAAATTCATAGGCCAATATCTCAACCGGGTTTTCCGCCTCACAAACCTCGATCGACTGGGTTGCCATATTGGCAAATAAATTTGAGTTTCCAGAAAGTCCATCGGCCCAAGGGCGAGCACCCCATGTACCACAGGCAAAGTCTACATAAATGAAGGGGTTTCGCTCTGAGTCATAACCACCAATCGATATCCCCGTATTTCCACCATCAGACGCCGCCATAACTTTGTCTGGAAGCATCATTGCTAATGCACCAAGAACACAATCCACCATTCTAAAACCAGTGAGACCACGAGCCGCACAGGCTGCTGGCAAAACACCGTTAGCAATGGTACCAGGAGGGGCAGTAACCTCAACGCAACGGAAAAACCCCTCGTTTGCAGGAACATCATTAGGTAGAATACATTTTACGCCGCAGTATGTGGCAGCTTTTGTAAATGAGAGAGTATTGTTTATAGCCCCTTTCACCTGTTCTGAAGTTCCAGTCCAATCAGCAAATAAACGATCGCCTTTCTTATTAAATTTTACAAATAAGCGGATCGGCTGCCCAACATCAACACCGTCATCATCTATCCAATCTTCAAAACTCCATTCGCCATCGGGTAATTCTAAAAGTGCCGCTTTCGTAACACGTTCAGTATAATCAACGAAATCAATTAGGAACTGAGACATTGTTTCAACACCATGCTCATCAACTAGCTCCAAAAACTGCCTTTCTGCAATATTACAAGCGGCTAACTGGGCTCTGATATCTCCAAAAACTTTTACAGGGACTCGGACATTTGCTTCAATCAAACTGAATAACGTTTCATTTCTCTTACCCTGCTCAAACATATACATCGGGGGGATACGAAGACCCTCTTGATATATTTCTGTTGAGTCGGAGGCGTTTGAGCCAGCCACTCTTCCCCCGACATCAGTGTGGTGGCAAATCGTTGCGGCAAACGCTATTCGTTTTCCGTTGTGAAAAATTGGTTTGAAAATAAAAATATCTGGGAGATGCATTCCCCCTTGGTATGGGTCGTTTAAGCAGAAAAGATCATCCGGTTTCATAGCATGCCCAAATCGTTCCACTACGGCCGCCAAGGCTGTTGGAATCGATCCGAGATGACCAGGTAAAGTTAGTCCTTGGGCAACAAGATTTCCTTCTGGATCACAAAATGCTGTTGAAAAATCCATATTATCCCGAAGAACGCCAGAGTATGTGGTTCGAACGATGGTAAGCGCCATTTCATCTGCGATAGAGATAACAGCATTACGTAACAACTCAAATTGAATCGGATCCCACGTATCATCAGACATATTTCGCTCCAGCTAACCCATTTTGGTTTTAGTGTGCAATGCGGATCATTGATTAGGAAGACTTTTGATAAAAAATTCCTATCTTTCTCCATCTCTGATGGAGCGATGCACTAATAATCTTTGCATTAATGTATAACTAATAAACATGAATATGCGTTCAATCAGTTTTGCTCATACAGAGGGTAAATTGAAATGGTAGATTGTATTCGTTGGAACTATCCAACTGATATCAGATATGGCTGCGGGGGTATCAGCCAACTAGGCTCTCTTTGCGAAGAACTAGCTGTAAGCAACCCGCTTTTTGTTACTGATCCTGGCCTCGTTGATTTGGGAATGACAAAAGATGCTATTCAATGTTACCGCGACATCGGCACTAATATAGGCATTTTTTCTACTATAAAATCAAATCCAACATCGAAAAACATTGAACACGGTGTAGAGATATTTAATCAAGGGAATCACGATGCTCTTATAGCATTTGGGGGGGGGGGAGCGCCCTTGATGCAGGTAAAGCTATAGCTTTGCTTTCTGGTCAAAAATTTGCTCTTTGGGATTTTGAAGATAAAAATGACAATTGGAAGAAAGCGCAGAGTTCCAGTATACCAAAAATCATAGCAATACCAACTACCTCAGGGACTGGATCCGAGGTAGGCAGAGCATCAGTAATCACAGAAGAAAAGAAAGCACTTAAGCGACTAATTTTTCATCCCAATATGCTTCCGACAACAGTTTTGTTAGATCCAGAATTAACAATAAATTTGTCACCATCCCTCACAGAATCTAACGGGATGGACGCGCTATCCCACAATTTAGAGGCTTTTTGCTCTCCTGCTGACCACCCTATGGCGCGCGGGATAGCAGTTGAACGATGCCGCTTAATTTCCGAAAACCTGCTCAATGCATACAAAAATGGCGGGGATATAGAAGCTCGAGGAAGAATGCTAATCGCATCAGCTTCTTTCCAGCGAGGACTAGGGGCAATGCATGCCGTAGCACATTCTATTGGCGGTTTATTTGATAGTCATCACAGTACTCTGAACGCTATTCTTATGCCTTATGTTCTCGAGGCTAATAGGCATAAAATCGAAAAGGACATTGAATACCTATCAATGTGCCTTGATTGAAAATCAACTTTTGACGCTTTTTTAGATTGGATTCTTTTACTTCGAGAAGAGCTTAGCATTCCGCATAAACTATCCGAAATTGGTTTATCCAAAAATGCGGCCCCGATTGTAGGGAAAATAGCCGAAAAAGATCCATCCGCCTTCACTAACCCTATACCTTTAAGCGCAAGTGACTATGAAGATATTTATTTAAGAGCGATATCAGGCGATATTAATTAAGAAAATAGGATGGCTTCTAATGCTTTATAATCTTTTGCAATCCATGACGCCTTAATTGCAGAAGTTTCTGCAGTTTTGTAATTGGTGACACCAGTTAGCAATAAGATAGAGCGTAGACCTATAGAATTTGCAGCAGCTATATCTGTATCTAAATTATCGCCAATAATTATTACAGAATTTCTTTTTATATCAGGGTCTAACAAAGCGATCTCTATCATTGTTGGGTTTGGTTTACCAGCAATGATGGGCTGTATTTTGGTGATGGATGTTATAGCAGCTAAAATTGAACCATTCTCAGGAACAACTCCTTGCCCTGATTGTATCCAAATATCCGGATTTGTTGTAAAAAATCGTGCTCCTGACAAAATCTTCTGACATGCATCCCGTATATCATCAAAACCAATTACTACATCTTCAGGTTGGTCATCTGTAATTATGGCTCCCGCTCCCCGAATACAATCTTTTAAATTATTACTTCCTAAAACATATGCTCGCCTGCCTTTTGTGAATGCAGCTGCCCCCATTGCCGAAGTTATAACTAAGTCCGGTGTCGAAATAACTCCCATCTCATTTAAATGAGCTGATACTTCTTCACTGCTCCTGTCAGACCTATTAGTAACAAATTTATACTTGATTTCGTTTTTTTTAGCCGGTTTATAAAATTAATTGCGCCCTCTATTGGCGAATGCCCTTTATAAACGGTACCGTACAAATCAAACAGACAAGAATATAACATTTGAAGTAAACCCTAAGTGAAAATGAGCAATTTATTGGTCGTTATCTATCCCAGCCGATTTGTGTTCTCTACTCTTATATACTTGCCAAATAACTAGATTTATAATCACAATCATACAAGTCTGAAAAAACGTTTGGAAATAAATAATGGATCTAAATCTGAAAAATAAAAACGTTCTAATAACCGGAGCTTCAAAGGGTATAGGTTTGGCCTGCGCCAAAGAGTTCGCAGCCGAAGGCTGCAATCTTCATCTAGTGTCAAGAACAGAAGAAGATCTTTTAACCGCAAAGAAGCAGATTGGTGACAATAACAATGTTGATATTACAGTTTACCCATTAGATTTATCGCGATCATCAGATGTAGATACCCTAGCAAAGAAATGCTCTAATGTAGATATCCTTATAAATAATGCAGGCGCCATTCCAGCAGGAGACATTGAAGCAATTGACGAGCAAACTTGGCGCGAGGCTTGGGACCTCAAAGTGTTTGGTTATGTCAATATGACGCGTCGGTTTTATCCTCTCATAAAAGATAATGGCGGGGGCGTGATTATGAATATTATTGGGTTAGCGGGTGTCCGTGTTGATCGAAACTATATAGCCGGTTCGGCAGGAAACGCATCCATTATCGGTTTTACAAACGCTATGGGTGCACATGCGCTCGATGAAGGAATGCGCGTTCTTGGTGTTTGTCCAGGAGCTGTTCAAACCGAACGCATCACCACAATGCTCAAGACCCGTGCAAAGGACGAAAAAGGTGACGAGAACAGATGGCAGGATTATTTTTCGGGCATGCCGCTTAACCGGCCAGCTTTAGTAGAGGAAGTTGCAGATGTGGTTGTTTTCCTGTGCTCTGACCGTGCCTCTTGGTTGACAGGCACTACAATCAATCTTGATGGCGGCGTCGCTAATCGAGGCGGATATTAGAACTAAAATTTGGAAAAGGAACAAAGTGATGCGGGGCATTGATCACGTTGTAATTGCTGTCAATGAAATAGAGAAAGCTCGCAAAACCTTTGAAAAAATGGGTTTTAAAGTAACGCCAAAAGCATTACATCCTTTTGGTACAGAAAATTTTCTTGTTCAGCTTAATGGTAATTTCATCGAAATAGTTAGTGTAAATGATATATCTCTGGTTCCTCCTCATACCAAAGAAAAATACAGTTTTGCCCAAGCTAATGTAGATTTCTTGTCCTATAAAGAAGGTATGAGTTCGATGGTATTTCAGAGTCTCGATGCTCGACGTGATAGAGAGGAATTTTTGGCTTCAGGTCTCCATACGTATGAAAATGTTGATTTTGAGCGGAAAGCCAAACTACCTGATGGAACCAGTGTAATAGTTGGATTTTCCCTGGCATTTTTAACTAATCCAGAAACACCAAATATGACCTTCTTCTGTTGTCAGCAACATGCCCCCGAACATTTTTGGAAGCCCGAATATCAAAGCCATTCTAATACCGCATACACAATACAAGAAATTATTATATTAGCCGACGAGCCCCAATCTTCTCTGTCCTTCTTCCAAGCAACTCATGGCCCCGATTCTATAGTTCATGATGGGGAAAACCTCCGCATTAAATTACAAAATGGGCTAATTTCATTACTGAATCCGGTGTCTTTTGAAAAACGATTTGGGCCCGGAACATCAAAGAACACACATACACCAAAGTTTGCAGGGTTTCAGATAAGTGTCTCAAACGTCATTGAAACAAATGTGTTGTTACGAAATGCGGGTCTAGAAATAAGAGAATTTAATAAGAGAATTCAGCTTGGGCCCCATAATAACTTTGATACGATCATAGAATTTGTTGAGCGGGACATTGGATATGCTGGATGATAAAATACGCCTTGAAAAACCATTACTGATTACCTCCAAGCAAAAGGAGGAATATTTTGAAGACGGTGCCGTTCTTATAGAAAGCATAGTTTCGGAAACGTGGTTACATAAGATCCGAAGAGCCTCGGATGAGACTATAGAACGCAGCAGAAAAATAGAGCAGTCCAATGGCCAATACATCCTGGAAGAAGGCCATTCGAGAGATAATCCCCGATTGAAACGATTATCGAGCCCTGTCGATCATCATAACACCTTTTGGGATTTCATTTCGAGCGAGATAAGCTCACAACTCGCAGCCGATGTGGTTGGGCCTGATGTTAAGTACCATCATTCAAAGCTCAATTATAAATGGGCGAATGGCGGCACAAAATTTGATTGGCATCAGGATATACAGTCGTGGCCTCATACCGATTATAGTCCAGTAACATTAGGCCTTTTTCTCTATGATTGCACATCCGATCAAGGCCCAATGGTGACTATAAAAAAGAGTCATAAGGGACCCTTATTCAATATGTATGATAAAAATCAAAATTGGGTTTTAAGTATTCCTGAAAAAGAATTCAATTTGAACCTCGCGAAAGAACATACCGGTCCTGCAGGGTCCGTTTTACTCTTAAACTGCCGAACGATTCATAGTTCAAGGCCCAATAAATCAAATCGGTCCAGACCCATGCTTTTAAGCGTTTATTCGTCGGCGGATTCAATGCCCTACACAAGCAACCCTATCCCCAGTCCATACTCGGGAACAATAGTTAGAGGAAAGCGGGCTGCATGGGCTAGCCATGATCCTAGGCCGTGCCAACTTCCACCAGACTGGTCAACAGGCTATGTAGGACCATGGGCACATCAAAACCAAAAAAATGAAATGGGGGAAAACATAGTATGAGTGAGACTGATAATACCGCCGGCTTTATGTCTATGAAAGGTGGTGGCTACTACTCAAAAGCCACCATTGGAGCTAAGCACGTAATTGATAATGCGACGCATCTCATTATCGAAGCACTTGATCGGATGGGATCATTAGACGAAAAAAGTACTTTTACGATGTCGGACATGGGTTGTGCTGATGGTGGCACATCAATTTCTATGGTTGGTAAGGTTTTAAAAGAGATCAGAAAACGTGCGCCCTCAAGGCCTATTCAAATGGTTTATACCGACTTACCCAAAAACGATTTCAGCCAAGTATTTCAAAATGTCCATGGTCAAACAGATGTAGAGACCTATATCGACGATCTGGAAAATATTTTTGTTTTTAGTTCGGCCACCTCATTTCATAAACCAATTTTCCCTGCTGGAACACTGAATTTGGGATTTTCTGCCACCGCATCCCACTATATTAGTGAGAAGCCAGGAGTTATTTCTAATCACGTGCACATGGTGGGAGCGAAAGGAGACGAGCGCGCAGCTTACGAAGAACAAGGGCGCCTGGATTGGGAGGGGATGCTGATAAATAGAGCCAATGATCTTGCTCCTAACGGCAGACTAGCACTATTCAACTTTGGAATAGATGAAAATGGATATTACCTCGGTTCGACCGGTGGTAAAAATATGTTTGATACATTTAATCAACTTTGGAAAGCTTTAGCCGAAGAGGACATTATAACACATGAGGAATACGTAAATACGAATTTCCCTCAAAGTTACCGAACTGTCGAACAATTCACTGCGCCTTTTAACGATCAAGAAAATCCTGTGTTCAAGGCCGGACTTCGAATGGAGCATGTCGAAACGCGAGTTGTAGAGTGCCCTTTTGCTTTAGATTTTAAAAAACACAAAAACCCCGCCCGTTTTGCAAAGGAATATATTCCGACACTCCGATCATGGAGTGAGGCTACTTTTGTCAGTGGCCTGTCCCCAGAACGCTCCATGGCCGATAAACAGAAAATTGTAGATACCTTTTATAATAACTATCAAAAGCTCGTTGAAGATAACCCCGAAGGACATGGGATGGATTATGTCCATTGCTATTTAATACTGAAAAAAAATGGATAGTTTTATAGGGAGCAGGTAGATTGTTTTTCTGAAAATTAAAGGTTTTTCCAATGACTAAACTCCCTCAACAACCCATGATAACGGCAAAAAGACACATGATAGTAGCCGGTCACTATTTGGCAACTGAGGCTGGCGCTAAAGTACTTGAAGCGGGTGGAAATGCTATAGATGCGGGAGTGGCCGCCGGTATAGCACTCGGAGTAGTTCATAGCGATCAAGTACAATTTTCTGGCGTTGCACCTATGCTTATTTACCTAGCAGAAAAAGATGAGGTGATTAGTATTGCAGGGCTTGGTCACTGGCCTAAATCAGCGAACCTTTCGTTATTCGAAAACCAATATAATGGGACAATTCCATTAGGGCTTTTAAGAACGGTGGTGCCTGCAGCACCAGACGCGTGGATAACAGTACTAAAAAACTACGGCACCATGTCTTTTGGGGAAGTCGCCAGCTCGGCTATCAGATATGCGAGAGAGGGCATAACTGTGCATCCAACAATGTCCAAATTTTTATCCCGCTATCAAGAGAACTACCGGATGTGGCCTAGTAACTCGAATATCTGGCAAAAAAACGGCCGCCCTCTTGAAGAGGGTGACCTGCTAATACAAACAGACTTAGCTGCCAGTATTCAGTTTATGGCAGATCAAGAAGCGGCCGCAATGAAAGACGGCAGAGAAAAGGGCCTAAAGGCCGCTCGCGATGCTTTCTATATTGGCGATATAGCAAGAGAAATAGTCAAGTATCACAAAGAGAATGGTGGTTTAATGACAGCTGATGATATGGCTAGTTATAGAACCCCCATTGAAAAACCCTTGTCTGTCAATTTTCGGGGAACTGAGGTCTATAGTTGCCGTCCTTGGTGTCAAGGCCCTGTATTGCTGCAAATGCTAAATATGTTAAATGACATCGACCTTAACGCGATGGGGCATAACTCCACAGATTATATTCACTATCTGGCAGAAACAGTAAAGTTAAGTTTTGCGGATAGGGAGCGCTACTATGGCGATCCTAATTTTGTAGATGTTCCCATAGAAAAACTTTTATCCTCCGAATTTGCTAAGCAGCGCCAAGAACAGATTAATCCCCGAAAGGCTTGGCCCGAGATGCCACCTGCGGGAGAAATCGACGGTTTTGGTGGGATCAGTTTCAGATCTGATGCAAATTCTGATGCCTCGTTTTCAGAGCCTGACACATCGTATACTTGCACGATGGATCAAAAAGGTAATGTCTGCTCCATCACACCATCAGATGTTTCTTTCGAAAGTCCTGTAATTCCAGGTTTGGGTTTCTGTCCTTCCGCGCGGGGATCACAATCTTTTGCTGTAAGGGGTCATGCATCAGAGATAGCACCCGGCAAACGTCCCCGGTTGACTCCAAATCCAGCCATGGCTCTTAGAAGAAATCAATTTGTAATGCCCTTTGGAGCTCCCGGTGGAGATACTCAGCCTCAAGGAATGCTCCAAGTGATCTTAAATCATTTAGTATTTGGGATGGACATTCAATCCTCGATAGAAGCACCCAGATTTAGCACACATAGCCAACCAAACTCCTTTGAACCTCATGAGTCAAAACCAGGAAGATTAGCTATTGAGGAAGATATAGATCAGGAAATAGGAGAGACTCTATCTGATTTAGGTCATGATGTTGAATGGTTACCCTCACGCTCCGATGCCGTCGCAGGCGTTTGTGCTATTAGTGCCAACCTAGAGACTAAAACAATCACTGGGGGCGCAGACCCAAGAAGATCCGGCCGAGCAATGGGCTGGTAATATCGATCTCAATTGAAAGCCATCCTGTATATTTTTATCAATTTTTTACGTTTATATTAATCGTAAGTTGAACGCATAAGAGCCTCAACCTCTTGACGACTTGGAATTCCCTTTCTTCCCCCAAACCGACTGCACTTTATTGCAGCGGCAGAGCAAGCAAACATCGCCGCCTTTTCAATAGACATTCCTTCCGTTACAGCTATTGCAAAAGCTCCATGGAAAACATCTCCAGCGGCCAACGTATCTCTAGCTATTATTTGAGGTGGATAGATCTGTCTTAAAACTCCATCTTCAACCCATATAAAGCCGTCCACTCCCAGCGTTACCCCCATGCATCCATCAAATCGGGCTGCATGTTCCAGTAGCGACTTCCTTACATCCTTGTTCCCAGAGTAGAGGTGAAAACCAGGTTCGGAAAAAATGGAATGAGTGGCCAAAGGTGCTAATCTTTTTAACACCTTAGCAGTTGCGACATCTCCGTCGAATATTCTCAATATTCCCCGGTTTTTTGCCTCATTGAGGATCTGTAATGACCCCTCAGGCCACCGAACGTCAGCTAATATACAATCTACACTATCCAGTTGTTTTAATGGTAGCCAAGAGGTGTCATTTCCAAGATTTGGATCGTAATATGGCACAATCAACCTACCACCATCACTGCCAACTATCACGGACGACAACCCAGTTTTTGCTCCTTCAACCCTGTTTACAAACGACGTGTCTACTCCCGTATCAGATATGTCTGATAAGAAAAAATCCCCTAATTTATCTGACCCAATACGTCCCCAAATAGATACATTTCCACCAAGCATTGCCACTGTAGATGCCGCTGCGACTGCCATTCCAGCTCCAATAACCATTCCATCTTCTGCCATTACTTTTGCGTCCCCAGAGGGGATATGATCTACCTTGAGGATTGCATCAACAGTACATGCTCCTAAACTGATAAACCTAATAGACTTTTGCTCATTTTTGTTTATGTCGTTCATTATTTAACCTAAAGCAGCCAAGACAGTCCCGTTTGTATACTGAGTTTGTTTAGCCGATAATCAATTTTTATTTCCATTCTAATAAAGAGATTCATTAAATAAAATTCAATCAAAGCAGTTTGCAGTCATTGTAGGTTACACCCTTAATCTGTTATTCTACAGAAGCATTTTATTAACCGTTTATATTTGGAATTTTATGCGAACCCTTTTCCATCTTCCATTAGATCCATTTTCAAGAATAATTCGTGTTGTCATGGCCGAAAAGCAGCTAGAAGTGGATCTTATCGTTGAACCTATCTGGGAAAGACGAGAGGCTTTTTTATCCCTCAACCCAGCCGGTACTGTTCCCGTATTAAAAGAGCCCGATGGCTCCATAATTGCCACATCCCAAGCTATAGCAGAGTATTTAGAGGAGATAATCCAAGCGCCCTCTCTAATCTACGGTACACCAAAGGCAAAAGCAGAAATTAGACGCCTATGCTCCTGGTTCGATATAAAATTCAATCAGGAGGTGACAGAATACCTTGTCGGAGAGAAAATAATGAAGCGCTTTTTAGGCCTTGGCGAGCCTAGTAGCGAAGCTATTCGAGCTGGATACTCTAATATGGATACCCATCTAAGCTACATTGGCTACCTTGCAGAGCATAGGTCGTGGTTAGCAGGCGATGACTTTTCCTTGGCCGATATATGCGCTGCGGCTCAATTGTCCTGTCTCGATTATTTGGGTGATATCCCTTGGGAAGACTATCAGGAAGCAAAACACTGGTATGCTCGAATTAAATCACGCCCCAGTTTCAGGTCATTGTTGGATGATTACGTACCAGGAACGAAACCCCCATCACATTATGCCGATTTAGATTTTTAATCGATAATTGATGGCAATAAAATCGCAATCGTCTTCTGTACTATTTTGGAAACTTGCAGCATTTTATGCGGCCTATTTTTTAGCATTTGGCATCTATATGCCCTATTGGCCCTTATGGCTGGATTCAATTGGACTTAACCCGATAGAAATAGGATGGATACTTGCGGGAACCTTCTGGATTAAAGTAATCGTCCAACCCGCCGTTACGCAGTTTGTTGATAAAAAAGGCCAAACACGTTTCCTTACGACAACGTTAATGTTTTTAAGTTGTGTAGGGTTTTGCTTTATTGCCGGTGTAGATACTTTTTGGCCCGTGTTAATAATAGGAATTGCCACAGCCGCCTGTTATCAACCTGTACTCCCTGTTATGGAGAGCGTCGTATTACGACACACAAACAAAACTGGTCTAGATTATGGAAAAATACGACTGTGGGGGTCCGTAACATTCATCATAGGAACTACTGCCGCAGGTTGGCTAATTGCCCAAACATCCATGAGCAACTTTATCTGGATATTAATCTCCGCAATGACTCTTGTAGCTATTTCATGTGCCCTAGCACCAAATCAAGAAGTCAAAGAAGAGGGGAGTGTCCAAAAATCAAAACCATGGACAATTATTGTTACAAAACCGTTCATAATTTTCATTATTTCCGCTGGCTTGATTCAAATAAGTCATTCTGTCCTTTATGGGTTTGGCACGCTGCACTGGCGTAATTTAGGACATAGCGAAACTACCATTGGTTTATTTTGGTCAATAGGCGTTTTAGCCGAGATAGCCTTATTCGCTCTTGCAGGGAAGTTTAAAGAAAGGATTGGGCCATTAACGTTATTAACGGCTGCTGCCTTAGCTGGCGTTATCAGATGGTTGTTGCTGGCTATGCTTGAAAACCACGTTGCTTTATTTGTAACACAAATTCTGCATTGCTTTACTTTCGGCGCAGCTCATTTAGGAGCAATGACTTTTTTATCCAAAACGATTCCAAACGACGTTTTCGCTACAGGACAGGGTATCTACTATACCTTGGTTGGTGGAGTTTTTTCTGGATGTATGCTTCCAGTAGCAGGATTTCTGTTCACTTCAATGGCTGGGAATGCATTCTATTTCATGGCTATTTTGAGTGCTTTTGCACTAGGAGGTCTTTACCTTTTATCTAGGTGTTCTTATCAAAACTTGGAAAACGAACATTAACCATCCTTTTTTAGCTGATGTTTTTGGAGAACAGGTGTCATGAAAATACCAAATATCAAAACAATAATAGGTATTCCAAACGCTTTAAAAGTAACCCAAGTGTCTGTATCTACGGTTCTCCACAAAGCCTCGTTTATTATGGCCAGCGAAATAAACATGATAATCCAGAGTTTTGACATAATTTTCCAACCATCATCGGTGAGCTGCATCACCCTACTCAAAAGAGGTTTTAAGAAATTTCGTTTCAGCAATAGGCCAATAGCAAGCGCAGAAGCGAATAACAAATTCACTATCGTTGGTTTGACCTTAATGAAAATTTCATTATCGAAATAAAGTGTCAGGCCTCCAAAAATCATTACCAATACGCATGTCACAGTCGGCATAGGGGGAATGGAGCGCTCAACAAAGAAGGTAATACATATGACTATCGCCGTAGCAAACATTAACGCTGCGGTACCAACCATAATTCCATAAATATAATTAGCGCAAAAAAATACAATCAATGGGCCTAAATCAATTAAGGTGCGTTGCCCTGGCGATAAATGTCTTTCTGTCATGCAAACCTCTGTTCATCTTGAAATGTGTTGGAATCCACGCACGTAAAGGCTTTTCTGACCAATTCAGAATCAGCGCCAGGAAGACGAGCCTCCTCAGAGAGGATACGACGCCATGATCTTGCGCCGGGCTCTCCATGAAATAACCCCATCATATGTCTCGTGATGGATTTTAGAGGTACGCCTTCTGCCATTCTTCTTTTGATGTATTCAATCATTCCTTCAATAACCGTCAAATGGCTGACAGGATTGGTCGGATCTGAAAAAATTTCAGTATCAACTTTAGAAAGAACCCAAGGCGTTTGATATGCTGCCCTACCTAGCATTACTCCATCTACTTTCAGTAATTGTTCTTGAGCCTCATCAATAGACTTTAAGCCGCCATTTAAAATAATTTTTAAATTTGGATTATTTATCTTGACGCCGTAAACAAGGGGATAATCAAGTTGAGGTATATTTCTATTTTCGACGGGGCTCAACCCTGATAGGATCGCCTTTCGCGCGTGGATGATAAAAATTTCGCAGCCTGCTTTCGCCATTAAAGCTATAAATTCAGGCAAAACTTCGTTGGGGTTTTGCTCATCTATGCCTATACGGCATTTTATAGTGACTGGTATAGATACCGCCTTTTTCATCATTTCAATACATTTTGCAACTAAATCCTGCTCTTTCATCAAGCAAGCTCCAAAACGGCCCGCTTGAACTCTATCGCTGGGACATCCAATGTTTATATTAACCTCATCATAGCCCCATGACTCTGCTATGCGGGCGCATTCAGCCATCTGTAAAGGGTCGGCACCGCCTATCTGCAACGCAAGAGGATGCTCCGAAGGGTCAAATTCTAATAGTCTTTTTCTATCACCAAATAGGATTGCTTGAGTAGTTAGCATCTCAGTATAGAGCCGAGCACGCTTTGTAATCAGTCGCAAAAAATAACGGTCATGCCGATCGGTCCAATCCATCATTGGAGCGATACAAAATAAATGGGATTGTTCCACCAAACCTCAATAAACCCCTAAAAAAAAATACACAACGCTTTATCAATTCTGCTTTTATATAGTTCAAAATGCCTCACGAGGCTATCATTACCATAATGCTAGCCAGTGTACATACGCAGAGCGTCCTAAAGACACCCTGTTTCAAAAATAAAAGCAAAACACCAGCAAGAACTGTTAAACCAACACTAACAATATTAATTGTTTCTAAATCAGGGATCGGCACAATCAAATAGGAAACAGTTTCATATTTTATCTCAGAAAAACTTACATGTAATCCAAACCAAACAGCCAAATTTAAAACAACGCCAACTACAGCAGCTGTAATAGCTGATAACGCTGCAGCAATAGATAAGTTTTTACGAAGCCTCTCTATGTAAGGTGCACCCAAAAATATCCACAGGAAACAAGGCGTAAACGTTACCCATAGCACGAGCCCGGATCCTAGAACACCTGCGAGAATTGGATCCATTCCTATGGCGTATCTATATGCGCTTAAAAACCCCACAAACTGTGTAACCAAAATCAGGGGCCCTGGCGTAGTTTCTGCCAAACCAAGTCCGTCAAGCATCTCTTGTGCGGAAAGCCAATTAAAAATGTCAACTGCCTGCTGAGCCATATACGCCAACACGGCATAGGCACCACCAAAGGTAACAACCGCTAATTTACTAAAAAATAAACTTTGTTGAACAAAAACATTTCCATATTCAGTAAACAGAAGAAGCAATGCAATTGGGCAGAACCAAATCAATAAAAAAATTGAGCTTATGAAAACAGCTCGTGGAAAAGATGGATAGGTGTGTGTCAATTGGCCATCTAATTCCATCCGTTCAATTAAGCTGGTTCTTTTCTCTCTGGTTTTTGTTTCTTCAGGATCTGTTTTAGTTTTGACTGGATACAGAGTATTAGCAGCAAAACCTGAGAGACCAGCAACAGCTATAATTATTGGAAAAGAAATAGAGAAAAAGAAGATTGAAATGAAGGCAATAATAGAAATTGCCAGCATCCAATTAGATGTAATGGCACGCTTACCAATCCGTATTACTGCCTCAACGACGATGACTAAAACAGCAGCTTTGATTCCAAGAAATGCCGCATCAATTATTGGTAGATCTGAATAAAGAACATAGATTATACTCAAACCCAACATAACTAGGGCTCCAGGTAAAATAAAAAGAAGCCCCGCCATTAGGCCGCCAGCAGTTCTATGAACCAACCAACCAATGTAAGTTACAAGTTGCTGGGCCTCTGGCCCTGGTAATAACATGCAATAATTAAGGGCATGTAAAAACCTTGCTTCGTCAATCCATTTTTTTTCTTCTACCAGTGTTCGATGCATCATTGCAATTTGACCAGCGGGACCACCGAAACTGAGCATCCCAATCTTCAACCATATTTTAAAGGCCTCTTTGTAGGAGGGTATCATTATTTGCTCTGAGTTTTCCTCCATTTTGGTTCCCTTGCAAACTTCACCAATTTAACGCACATCAGACCCTAATTTTTGATCCAGAAAAAGTGTTTAAAATATCGTATTCATAGTTATTACTATAATTTGTTGGTCTCTCGAACCGATAACAGTCAAATGTACTAGATGAAAGAAGAATAAAAGTGAATGAGACACTAGTTATTCAATCCTTCCACTCTAAGCCATGGCCGGAACACATCGAGCAATGCATTAGTAGCGTGCAGTCTTGGGCTAATCAAAACAAATATACGTATCGATTATTTGGGGATGAAATCCTCGAGATTATTCCCCCTGATTACTTAAAAAATTGTTTTGGCAGATGGCCGGTTATCACTGATCTAGCTCGTCTTTTATTAATCAAAAATCATTTGAATAACTGTGCCCATCGAGTCATTTGGCTCGATGCTGATACATTCGTATTTGCCCCTGATAAATTTAATGTGAAAATTAACGAACCTCATTTAGTTGGGCGCGAAATTTGGATTTCAAAAAAATTAAACAAACAGTGGAAATCCCGAAAACATGTCCACAATGCTTTCGTCTGCTTTACCAATGCTAGCCCAGTTCTTGATTTCTTAATCTACGCGACAGAGAGAATAGTGACAAATTTGACAGCCGCTTCAAGCCCACAACTCGTAGGACCAAAATTATATACTCATCTCAACAATTTAATAAGGTTTCCAATCATGGAAACTGCTGGAATGATGAGCCCAGCTGTTATGAAAGATCTTATCGCAGGCCAAGGGCCCGCTCTGAACTGTCATTTGAAGGCTCTGAAAGAACCAATGGCCGCCGTCAATCTAAGTCGATCGTTAATGGATCATAGTGTAGACGACGTTTTGGTGACAGATGATCTTTTTGATCAGACTATTCGGCAATTAATTAAAAACTTCAGAACTAACGGTTTAGAAAACCGAAGTTTATAAAAAGAAGGCTCCATCCGGAGCCTTCTCGTGAGTGGGCCTGTGGTGTGGCCCCGACTTTTAGTCGACGGTCTTTTACAAGTGTAACGAAGGCTGCTCCGTTACCATTGCAAGAATAACCTTGGGGCACCACATTACCTTTTTCTCACATGACATCAGATCACCTCCTTTCAGTTGTTAATAGATGTGCTATCCTAACACGGCTGTTAATCGACACAAAGATACATTTATTATTAATGCATACTTTAAAATAGAAATTCTATTTTCACTGTGATTAACCTTCCATTATGCCAGCTATAGTGAAACCACCATCAGCGCTTACCACATGCCCAGTTGTAAAACTGCAGGCAGGGGATGCTAGAAACGCAGCTACTTCCGCAATTTCTTCTGGCCTTCCGTATCGATTCAAAGGCATTCGCATGGCAACGCTTGGCCACGGCGCATCCGGTTGATCAGCTCTTGTTTTAGTAGGGCCTGGCGCAACAGCATTCACCAGAATGTTATGTTCAGCCAATTCTATAGCCATTGTCTGCGTTAAGTTTATTATTCCAGCCTTACTGGCACCGTACGCCGCTCTCCCTCGACCACCAAATATACCAGAGTTGGAGGCTACATTCACTATTCGCCCTCCTCTCGAACCAGCAATCATATATCTTGCCGCAACCTGTGAACAGCGAAACACGCCACCAAGATTAGTGTTAAGCACATTGTCCCAGAAGTTCTCTTCCATTTCCATAAATGGAGCACGATCCATTATCCCTGCGTTACAAATAAGAATATCTAGAGAACCGAGGCGTTCATGGGATAATTCAATCATGTTCTCCACTGAGGTTCGATCCGAAACATCCACACCAACACTCATTATTTGTGATCCATTTTGAATATTACTAGCAACTTCAGCGGCTTGTTTTTCATCTTTATCCGCAACCGCTACAGCTATACCGTCACGGGCCAACCGTGCTACAATTGCCTTTCCAATACCACTGGCGCCTCCAGTAACAATCGCTGTTCTAGTGCTAGTTTTCATTTCCATCTCCAATATCTTTCAGTACCAACTACAAAAGGACTTGTAGCATTAGATTGTAAACTATCTATAATATTATGACTGGAAACTTCAGTGTGCGGTTACACGCAGTAGTTTATGATAAATCTAAAAACTTTAAGAATAAATAGGTCTTAGGAGAGTTTTCAATGGCATTAGTAAAAGAACTTTTTAAACCAGGTAATTTGGTCACAGCACCTGGCATTTTTGACGGTATATCCGCGCGTATGGCTGATCCATTTGGGTTTGATTTATTATATATGACTGGTTATGGGACAGTGGCTTCATATCTTGGCGTTCCAGATGCGGGAATTGCCAGTTATGCTGATATGGTTGGCCGAGTTCAAATGATCGCAAATGTTATTAAAACTCCTTTTATTGCTGATGGTGATACTGGTTATGGCGGTCTTTTGAATATGCACCATACAGTTAAAGGATATGAAGCAGCCGGGGCCGCCGGGATTCAAATTGAGGATCAAGAATTCCCAAAGAAATGTGGTCATACCCCAGGCCGAAAAGTTATTCCTCTGGAAGACATGGTTCAAAAAATTGAAGTTGCAGTTGAAGCCAGGGAGTCTGATGATTTCTTAATTGTCGCGAGAACAGATGCTAGAACAAGTTATGGCCTTGATGAAGCCTTAAGACGAGGTGAAGGTTTTGCTAAAGCCGGAGCCGATATTTTATTCATAGAATCGCCTGAATCACATGAAGAAATGGAGAAAATTTGCTCAAGTTTTGATACACCATTGTTGGTGAACGTGGTAGATGGAGGTAGCACACCTGTCCTTTCAAAGCAGGATTATATAGACCTTGGTTACCAAATCGCGATATATCCCGGCACTGGTTTTATGGCGACTGCACAAGCTTTGCACTCCGTTTATGGAACAATAAAAGAAACAGGCTCATCCGTTGATGTCGAAGTCCCATTGAGAGATTTTATGACATTTTCGGAAGAGATGGGGTTCAAAGAAGTGTGGGACTTTGACAAAAAACACGTGAGATCTTAGTTAGGCTGACCAGATTATTTCAAGCTTTAAAAAGGTAATATATTGACAAATTATATTGAAACGTACCGCGGCGATGTTTCCCCTTGGGAAGTAGATTCGACTGAACATTTTACTGTAGCTTACTATTATGAAAAATTTGAGGCAGCCACTTGGCGCTTTTTGAAGCATGCTGGGGTGAGTCCAAACGCTTGCAGAACGACCGAAGCATTAACTCATTATAAGGCTGAACTCCGAAATAGAGATATTTATAGAATCGAAACTGCTTGTATTCAAAACGGCGATCATCCCCGAATAGCTCACAAATTATTCAATGCTGAAAGTGGTGAATTGTGCACAACAATGCAACAGAATATTACTGGTATTTCTCTTGATATTCCTACTGAGAAATGGGATGGGGATATTAAAGAAGATAGGGCTATACCAACAAGTAAAGCTAAATGGTTACCAACTTCGCAAGACGTAACCCGTCCAGAGGAGACGGATTGGTCGGGCAATTTATCCTTACCAGGATTTATTCATCGCTATTCAACAGCTAACAGCTTTATTCTCGCTGCCTTTGGACTTACTTCTGAATATCTCACGAAGTCCCGAATTGGCCTATCCACTTTTGAATTTCAACTAAAATTTGAGAAAACAGTGTCACCGGGAACAATGATAGATATTGAAAGTTGCATTGCACATTTAGGAGGATCTTCAATTCGTCTTTTTCATAAGATGATAGACTCAGAAACTAAAGAGGAAATATCAAGCCTCAGCCAATTTGGCGTTCACCTAGATCTCGATCTCCGACGGCCTTCAAAAATACCAGACGAACTTAGAGAGAGAGCTAAAGCATTACTTTAAACGCGGACTATTAAGTGCATTCGATTTAAAAAATAGGACCTAGCTTATGCGCGCAGCGGTATTAACAGCAAAAAAATCAATTAAAACGGTTGATCAAACTGCACGGTCTCTGCTCGATACCGAAGTCAAAGTTCGAATTCATGCGGGAGGAATTTGCGGATCCGACTTGCATTACTTTCATCACTACAAGATGGGAGATTTCCCTGTTCTAGAGCCTTTCATACTCGGACACGAGGCAGCCGGCATAGTCGAGGAAATTGGATCCGGCGTAGATAACATTGATGTCGGAGATAAAGTAGTCATCAACCCTAGCCATCCATGTCGCAATTGTGAATATTGTATCAAAGGACGGGAACTTCTCTGTAATGATATGAAGTTTCTGGGAAGTTCACGAAAATTTCCACATATCCAAGGAATGTTTTCTGAGACCTTCATCACAGATCAAAAACAATGTTTTAAAGTGCCGAGTGAACTATCCTTGAATGTTGCTGCCTTCGCAGAACCCCTGGCTGTAGCCCTACATGCGATTAATCAGGCAGGATCCCTTCTTGGCGCCGAGGTTTTAATTAATGGGTCAGGACCAATTGGGGCTTTGGTTCTATTGGCAGCAAAATTAGCCGGAGCCAGATCCGTTACAATGACGGATATACGCGATGCTCCATTGTCGGTAGTCAGTGAACTCGGCGCTGATAAAACTTTTAATGTTAACTCTGGAGCTTCAATATTAACTGATGAAGATAATCCCAGAGGTAATTTCGATGTTGCTTTTGATGCATCTGGAAGCCTTCAGGCAGTGCTAGCAGCTATAAATAATATACGCCCTGGCGGCACTCTAATTCAAATAGGAACCTTTGCAGAACCAAATATTTTGCTCCCTTCTGATCAACTTATGATAAAAGAAATCATAATGAAAAGCTCGTTCCGGTTCGACAAAGAATTCGCTTGGGCTGTCGATTACCTTGCAAAAAAACAGGATTGACGTAATGCCACTTCTTACGCACACATTCCCGATGGAAGAGGCTAATGAAGCCTTCTTGACTGCTTCGGATAGGGAAAACGCAATGAAAGTTCAACTAAGCTTTTAAACGAATTCAAAACTCTCTTTCAACACAAAAATCAACTACCTCAGTCAACGCATTTTTGGGTTCACCGTCCGAAAAGAGACCAAGAGCATCCCGCGCAATAGCCGCATAATGACGGGCCCTGGATATCGTGTCATCGAGTGCTCCATATTTCAATATTAGTTCCTGAGCCTTTTCCAGAT
Organism: SAR116 cluster bacterium AG-447-C21; assembly: GCA_003212315.1. Lineage (GTDB taxonomy): Bacteria > Pseudomonadota > Alphaproteobacteria > Thalassobaculales > Thalassobaculaceae > UBA7326. Next base: position 35,745 of record QCQB01000012.1, read on the forward strand.
CTCCAGGTTCCTGATCTAATTCCTCCAATGTTCGCTTCCAAAATTTTCGGTCGACTTCAGTCCCCCGTCTAAAAGCTAATATCACTGGAAGCGTTATTTTTCCTTCACTAAAATCATCACCAACCGTTTTACCCAACTCCGCTTGTCGCGCAGAATAATCAAGAGCATCATCGACAAGTTGAAAGGCTATCCCCAAATTAGTCCCAAAAGAAGTTAATGCATCTTCTTCATCTTTTGGACGATCTGCGACGACCGCTCCTATACGTGCTGCGGCAGAGAATAATTCTGCAGTTTTAGACTGTATCACCTCTAAGTATGCTGTTTCGCTGGTTGTAGTATCATTTGTCGTTATCAACTGTTGCACCTCACCTTCCGCAATAATTGCCGAGGCACCAGATAATATTTTAAGTACATGTAATGAACCGTCCATCACCATCAATTGAAATGAACGACTGAATAGAAAATCTCCGACTAAAACACTCGCTTGATTACCCCAAACTGTATTTGCGGTCTCCTGTCCTCTCCGAAGTTCACTTTCGTCAACGACATCATCGTGCAACAAAGTGGCGGTGTGAATAAATTCGACGCACGCCGCCAATTTGATATGCCTATCCCCAGAATATCCACAAAGCGCTGCCGCTCCTAAAGTGAGCATTGGCCTCAATCTTTTCCCCCCTGCGGCAATCAAGTGACCCGCGAGTTGAGGGATCAAATGAACAGGACTTTGCATGTGTTCTAAGATAGTAGAATTAACTCGATCCAAATCTGTTCTAACCAGTTTCATTAAAGGATCTAATGATGGTTTCTTAATTGAATTGTCTAATTTTTTAAATTCAACCACACTTGCCACGTGCCAACTCCGCTCAACTTGACTAAGTTCTCCCTAAGAGGATAGGAATGCTTTCTATACGATCAAGTCCAACAATGAAACCGTTAAGCATTATAAGAGTATAAAAATCTATATCTTAAGAGGATAAAAGGATTGAAAGAGCTGTTGAGAAGTAACAACCTTGTAGAAATTTCCTACGTAACCAGCATGCTTAAATCCGAAGGCATAGAAGTACATATTTTAGATAATAATATGAGTATCATAGAGGGAAGTGGCATGGCCATCCCGCGTCGCCTAATGGTCAGTGAAACCGACTTTATTCTTGCTAAAAACCTTCTTGAGGAAGCAAGTGAATAGCCCAAAAGAAAATAAACCACGCCTGACCCAAGACCTGTTTCTGGGAGGAAAAGTTATATTGTGGCAATCTATTGATGGTTATCGCGCTGGAATTGATGCTGTCTTGCTGGCTACTTCTACAAAGCCAAAAACAAATCAAAAAATCTTAGATTTAGGTTGCGGAGCTGGCGCCGTTTCTCTTTGCGTTTTGGCCAACTATCCTGACGTCTTCGTTACTGGATTAGAAATTATGGAAGAGACAGTTGCTCTAGCAAAACTAAATGCGGAGGAGAATAACTTTAAAGTAAATTTTTGCCCCATTCTTGGATCTATCGCGGATATGCCTTCCAAGATTAAAAAAAATTCTTTTGATCTAGTGCTTTCAAACCCGCCATTTTCCCCGAGTGGGACCTCAAATTTTTCATCCAATATTCAAAAAAAATTCGCTCACGTAGAGACGGGTACAAATATTGAAATGTGGATAAAGGTAGCCGCTACGGCTCTAAAACAAAAGGGAACAATCTCACTCATTCACAGGGCAGATAGACTAGACCATTTGCTATCCGCATTGAGGCCTTATTTTGGAGAAATAATTATACATCCACTGTGGCCAAAATCAGGACGCAAGGCTAATCGTATTTTAATAAAAGCAAAGAAAGGAAGCAAAGCACCCACTATATTAACAGCAGGGACCATAATACATATGGATAATGGCTCTTATACTCCAGAGATAGAGTCTATTCTTCGCGGCAGATCACTTTTAACCATTGAATAACCTATATTCTTCCATCGTAACTACCACGAGGGATCTTACAGGCGATAATCGTATATACATCCGATACCAAAGCGTTTTTAATAGCTGATGCTAATGCATCACGGTTCTCTACAGTAATGCCATGTCCTCCAAGAGCATTCGCCAAAACTGCAAAATCCGTTTCATTCATGTCCACTCCAGCATTTTGATAATTCATCTCTCTCTGTTTTTTTTCAATTAATGCTAGAGAAGCATCCACAAAAACAACAACTATTAGAGGTAATTTTAGATCACGAAGGGTTACCAGCTCCCCAAGAACCATCTCTAATCCGCCATCACCTGTGAATGCTATAACTTGACGTTGCGGCGAGGCTAGTTTTACCCCTGTTGCAATTGGGAGTGCACATCCCATCGTGCAAAGGGCACTTGACTGTAAAACGGAATGAGGCTCATAAGTTTCCCATACTTGGCTCAGCAATATCCTATGTGCCCCAGAGTCCATGGTAATAACCGTGTCGCGAGGGGTTGAAGAACGGATAGTTACCGCGATGGCTGCTGGCCCCCAAGGGTCATTTTGACCGTATAAAGACGCTGTCTCTTTTTTTACTATGGCTGGCTCGTTATCAATCCAAGTTTCACCATTTGAATTATTTTCCGATAGGGCTTCCAATCCCTCAGCGATATCGCAGATAAACATCATCGATGAGGTGTGCATATATGAGTATTCAGGATAAACAAGAATTTCCACAACATTTTTCTCTGCTGTATTCCAAATGCTCCGCCATCCGTTTCGCATTTCAATTGGGTCATATCCTACTAATAGAATGAAATCGGCCTCTTCAATCAGTGGAATTAATGTTTTATCTCCTAACGGAGATAGACCGGCACCACCAAGACTGAGCGCTTCATCCTCCGATATTATTCCCTTTGCCTTATAGGTCGAAATTACTGGTGTCCCAAATTTTTTGGCAAACTTCGTAACCGACTGGCCGGCATTCTGGTTAACAGCATCGACGCCTACAATCATGAGTGGTCTATCAGCTTTGGATAACCATTCCCGCGCGGTATCAAGATTAATACCTTTTGACGGCCTAACTGGTGCAGGCAGGGGCCTATACTCGTTACGGCTAAATTCATGTAATTGTGCAGACACAGCTATGGGTAAATCCAGATGGACAGGACCTGGACGGCCCTCTGTCGCGATTGCAACCGCTTTATCAATTAACTGCGGAACATACCCATTAGGAACAGTAAAACTCTCTTTACAGATGGGAGAGAAAACTGCCGTATGGTCAAAAACTTGATGATTGTAAGTTACGGTATCTGCTGGATCTACACATCCAGTTATAACAATCATAGGAACACGGTCCTGTAGCGCATTAGCCGTTACGTTCACAGCGTTTGCTGCCCCCGGACCAACCGTGGCAATCAAAACACCAGGCGCACCTGTGATGTGATACACACCCTCAGCCATAAAACCAGCTGCGTTTTCATGCTTTGATAGAATAAAGCGTATGCCGGCTTTTTCTAGGCCATCTATAAGGGTTAAAACCTCACCCCCGGGGATCCCAAAAGCAAACCGCACGCCAGCATCGTACAGTCGACGCCCAATAATATCGGCCGTCCTAATCGTCTCTGACATTATGAATTTTACTCTGCGGCCTGTAGATCAGTTCTTGCCGCTTCAATTTCAGCTAGTTTTGTATAACCGTCCCTAGTCTGCGGAAGTTTGGATTCCAAAATACGCGATGCAACAACGGTTCTAAGAATTTGTGCCGTTCCTCCCCCAATCGTAAACATTCTTGCATCTCGAGCGAGCCTCTCCATTGGATAATTTCTGGAATAACCTCTTGCACCAAAGACCTGTAAAGCATCTGTTGTGACTTTCAATGCCATCTCTGATGTAAATATCTTTCCCTGAGCAGCTAGTGTTGGATCAGGAAAAGGGCTTCCATTGTGGCCTGCACTCAACGCAGCTTTATGTAAAAGAGCTCTAGCCGCCTCTAATTGCACAGACATATCAGCAAGCATCCACTGCAATCCTTGAAACTCAGCTATTGGCCTTCCAAACTGTTCGCGCTCTTTGGAAAAATTCAGCGCATTTCTATAGGCCCCAGCGGCTAGACCAAGGGCGACTGTTCCCGCCCCGACACGCTGCGAATTATATGCATTCATGAGGTCTGCGAACCCACGTTTAAAGCCGGATGGCGGCATCAAAACCATATCTTCCGAAATCTCTAAATTCTCGAAAATAAGTTCCGTTTCAGGAATTCCTCGCAATCCCATTGTTGGTTCTCTTTTTCCAACTTTCAAACCCTCAGACTCTCCTCGGACCGCCAAAAAACCTCCAATTCCAAGCTCTGAACCTTTCTCATCAAACACCCGGGCAAATATAAGATGGAGACGAGAGACACCACCGCCGGTAATCCAATGCTTTTTGCCGTTAATAATATATTTATCCCCTCGTTTCTCGGCTCGAGTTGTCATTTGCGATGCGGCACTACCTGCTTCGGGTTCTGTAATACAAATAGCAGGTTTATCTCCATCTAAAACCAAGTCTGCTGCCAAACGTTTCTGAGTTTCTGTACCGTAATGGACCACCGCAGATATTGCTCCCATGTTAGCTTCAACAGCAATCCGCCCCGTTGGACCGCAATAGGATGCCATTTCCTCTACAACCAGGTTTGCGTCTAGAAAATTCAGTCCAGGCCCTCCTAGTTCCGTAGGAATTGTCATCCCCATAAAACCAGCCTCCTTAAGAGCCTTCACATTGTCCCAGGGATATTGTTCTGACTTATCAACCTCAGCTGCATTTTTTGCGACAATACCCGCTGCCAGCTCTCGTGCGCGAGCTTTTAAATCCAATTGTTTTGTAGTTAGATCAAAAGACATTATTCAGTTCCCAAACGCTTATATGTACATTACGAAGATACAGATTTAACTGATAAAAAGAATTTAATGTTTATTTCTATTTTAATCTACCCGTTCTCCTTTAAAACAGAAATTTTTTAATTCCAATCCTTTTGACAGACGATCCAGATTAGCTGCAACAAAATCCCATCGCCTGTGAGACATTGCCTGGGTCCATGCCGAATTATGAGGTGACATGATTATGTTATCAAGTTTATGGAATGGAAATTTAGATGGCCATGGATTAGGGCTCTTACTACCAGGATATTTATACCAAACATCTATTATTCCGCCCCGAATACGCCGAGAAGATAAGGCCTCATATAAAGCCTTTTCGTCAATTACCTCGCCTCTGCCAACATTAGCTATAATAGCATCGGACTTCATAATAGAGAAACAGCGTCCATCAATCATACCTCTGGTCTCTTCACCGCCAGGGGCACAGTTAATTACAAAATCGCTCCTCTTGAGTAATGCATCTAAATCTCCAACAGTGCCATACCAGTCGACAAGTTCAGGTTCTTTCCTCATAGTCCTTGATACTGCCATAACTGTCATATCAAACGCCTTGCATCTTCGTGCAACCTCTCTTCCAATATGGCCATATCCAATTATTCCAACAGTCGAGCCCCGCAATTCCCTATGATGCGGCCCTTTATTTATATCACGCCCATTGAATGAGTATTTCTGCATTACAGGATGAGTATCCCTCATCAAACCAGTTTGCCATTCTAACATTCCCGCCATCAGATGTTCCGCTATTGTCGTTTCATGTTCGTGGGTGTTGCAGAGGATAGCACCGACAGGCAACTCCGTCGGGGTAATCCAATCAAAACCCGTGAAGGGTACCTGATACAGCTTAAGTTTTGTTGTCGTTGGGACACCATTGGGGATAGGCCCTCCGACGATTGCATCCATGTTCTTCACCATTTCATTAAAGACATCAGGATCATCACGTACGCTCATAATTTGAACATCCCAGTCTGTTGAGAGCTTTTCAGCGAGTATCTCATTATTATTCATCCCCGTATCACGCATAACCAAAACAGATTTTTTTTGTCCCATCTCTCTACCCTCACGTCCGGATAATTATTCCTGATTACTCTTTACATAACGCAAGCCAAAAGTGCTCTTGTTATCATTGCCAATAAAGGGTTAGCTTCTAATCAAGTCAAGGAGAACAATATTGAATTTGCGAGATCCTATTAGTTTTGAACACGGTCGCTTGAAGATAGGTGCTGCTGCCACCGCCAATAGAAAGGCTACCGAGACCGCTATTATGATTATGCAGACAGGCGGGAATGCCGTGGATGCCGCTATCGCCGCCGGGCATGTAATGGGCGTCGTAGAACCTTTGGACTGCGGTGTGGCTGCAGGAGGTTTCATGACCATTCATTGCAGTTCTAGAAATAAAACTGAAGTAATTGATTTCCTGGGAACAGCGCCGGCAAGCGCAAAATACGAGCTCTATGCCATAAATGATATAAATGGGGACTACACCATTCGTGTTGAAGGCCAACATAATCAGATTGGATACCGCTCTATTGCGACACCAGGAACGCTGCGTGGATTTGAAGAGGCCCACAAAAAATACGGCGCTTTACCAATGCATGAACTCATAGCTCCAGCCATTAGTATCGCAAAAGAGGGTTTTCCTATTTCGTACAAAGGCGCACTTCGAATGGCCAGAACAGCGCATATTTTAGCGACAACAGATGCTTGCCGAAACCTCTATTTGAAATCAGACAACTCAGCTCCACGCGAGGGTGAGATAATCCAAAATAAAGATTACGCTTATACATTGGAAGAAATTGCCAAATATGGAGCCGATACATTCTACAGTGGGGATCTAGCGAGATTCATAGTCAATGAGATTGATAAGAATTATGGATTTTTAACCAAAGACGATTTGTTAAAATATAAAGCGATATGGCGTAAGCCAAGCCATTTTAATTACAACGGTCTAGATATCTTAACACCTCCGCCTCCTTCCTCGGGATCTCTTGTTTTTTCCGGTTTAGAGGCATTAACTTTGGACAACAAAAGTCATAGTGCGCATCAACTCCTGGCGGAAGCTATGTTGAAGATGTTCTCAAAACGACGCCAAAATTTTGGAGACCCGGCATTCACTTCAACAGAAACTGTCTCAGAGTCACCGGAAACAACCAGTCTTTGTACAATCGATTCTGGCGGTAACGCCGCCTGTTTAACATATTCAAACAACAATCATTCTGGTGTTGTTATCGCAGATACTGGAATACTAATGAATAACTCTATGGCATTATTTAGCCCGTGGCCTGATAATCCGAATGCAGTTGTGGGCGGCAAGCGACCAATAAGCAGCATGATGCCTACCCTCTTATTCAAAAACGGAAAAATAAAAATGGCAATTGGAGCCTCTGGTTCAACTCGAATTCCTACTTCATTAATGCAGGTTCTTTACCGGTTAACTGTTGAAAAAAAATCAATCCAGACGGCAATAAGCGAGCCCAAGCTGCACGCTGAAGCAGAAATAATGATGTCAGACGAGGACTTGCTATATGTCGCCAAACCACTTGCACAACAAATGGGTTTAAAATATGTCATTTCTCCAGGGAGAGATACGAGTATGGGCGTAGTTCAGGCCATTCATATTGATCAAGAAAATATAACCACTGCAATAGGAGATCCGCGCGCCAAGGCTTGCGGAATGGTCCTTTGACAACCTTTAATCTGTTGAGCTAACCAAAATGCAGAAAATCACTCTTATTCTTGGTGGAACCCGTTCTGGAAAAAGCGCGTATGGAGAGATGCTTGCTTTAAAGAACTTTTCATCCCCAATCTATATCTTCACGGCTCAAGCTTGGGACGATGAGATGAAGAGCCGGATCAAAACCCACAAAAAAAGAAGAGAGGGAAAAAACTGGAAAGATATAGAGGCGCCAATAGAACTTGGCACGGCCATAAAAAACAACGCAATAAGCAATAATTGTATTCTAGTTGACTGTTTGACACTCTGGTTAACCAATATTCTACTGGCCGGGCAGGATATCGATGACGCGATAAATGAGTTGCTGCTAACGATCAAAGCATGCCCCGGAGAAATAATCTTAATATCTAGCGAGGTAGGTTTGGGTATTGTCCCCGACAATTCTATAGCGCGTCGATTTCGTGATCTTTCCGGAAAACTTCATCAAAAATTGGCGATGGAAGCAGAAAACGTATTACTGATGGTCGCAGGGATACCAATGGTGGTAAAAGGAAAGTTATAGGGGTAAGTAATAAAAGGGATAATTGTCAGTATGCCTCAAACACTATTTGAAAAAATTTGGTCGCGCCATGTCATTGTTGAACGCGAGGATGGAACTTGCCTCTTGTCTATAGATAGGCATCTATGTCATGAGGGGTCATTTCATGCCTTCGATAAATTAGAGAGAGAAAATCGAGTAATCAGGCGGCCGGATCTCACCATAGGGATCGCGGACCACTATGTTTCTACCAAAGCACCAGAGCTTGGAAATGAGGAACATGAGTTGCGCATCCCAATAGAAAAATTGACTGCCAACACTAAAAAGGCTGGTATTCAGTTATACGGTATCGGCACCCCTGAACAGGGAATTGTTCATGTCACCGGGCCAGAGCAGGGTCTAACATTGCCTGGTATTATTCTTGTATGCGGTGATAGTCACACAGCAACGCATGGAGCTCTTGGATGCCTAGCTTTTGGAATAGGTGCCTCGGAAGTAGCTCATGTACTTGCTACACAAACACTGTGGCAGGAAAAGCCAAAAACCATGCGGATTAATATAGATGGGGAACTTGCTGCAGGGGTAGTTGCTAAGGATATCATTCTCCACCTAATCTCTGTGATTGGAGCCAATGGAGCTACCGGATATATGATCGAATATGCTGGCTCGACAGTGGAAAATCTATCCGTTGAAGGAAGAATGACCATGTGTAATATGTCGATAGAGGCGGGCGGTAGAGCCGGCATGATTGCACCCGACGAAAAAACATTTAACTATCTAAAAGATCGCAAACATTCACCTAAAAATGAAAATTGGGATCTTGCTGTTACCGATTGGAAGACACTTTTTTCAGATGCAAATGCTGTGTTTGATAAAGAGGTCAATATAAAGGCATCAGACATCGCACCGTCACTGACATGGGGAAATAGCCCAGAAGAGGCTTTGCCTGTGACGGGAAAGATCCCAGATCCCAAAAATGAATCTGATGTGTCTCGTCGCGAAGCCCTGGAGTTTACGCTTCAATATATGGGTCTTAATCCGGGCACCTCCCTGAAGGATATAGAGGTTGATCGCGTTTTTATTGGGTCATGCACAAATTCTCGTATAGAAGATTTAAGAGCAGCCGCAGCTATTGCACGTGGAAGAACGACCCAGGTACCAGCTATTGTAGTACCAGGTTCAGCTATGATAAAAAAACAGGCAGAGGACGAGGGCTTAGCAAAAATTTTTGTTGATGCGGGTTTTGACTGGCGCGCTACCGGCTGTTCTATGTGCGTTGGCATGAACGGCGATTTAACCCCTCCGGGGGAAAGGTGTGCATCCACAAGTAATAGAAACTTTAAGGGTAGACAGGGTCCCGGAAGCAGAACCCATTTAATGAGCCCTGCAATGGCAGCAGCCGCAGCAATAATGGGACGAATAACGGATATTCGAGAACTTGAACCAGTGGATTTATGATGGAAGCTTTTAAAAAACTTGATTCTACGGCAGCCTCACTCCAGGTCGCAAACATCGATACAGACCAAATCATCCCTGCGAGATTTCTCAAAACACCGCGTAGTACAAATCATGGAGAATTTCTTTTTCATGACATACGCCGCAACTCTAGCGGGGAGTTAGATCCGAATTTTATTTTAAATACTCCCGAAAATAAGCAGACACAAATACTGGTCGCCGATACTAACTTTGGTTGTGGTTCTTCCAGAGAATCAGCTGTTTATGCGCTTTTTGATGCTGGAATTCGCTGTGTTATTGCTCCCAGCTTTGGTGATATTTTCTATAATAATTCTATAAAAAATGGTTTGCTTCCCATTGAATTAGACAGAAACGAAATTGAGGATATATGGCAAATCTTAAAGACAGCAAACAATACGAGGATTGAGGTAGATCTTAAAAACCAAACTATTCATTTACCCAACGGAAAAAATATTAATTTTCAGATAGACCCTTTTCGAAAACAAACCTTAATTGAAGGGCTGGATGATATAGATTTAACGTTAAAATATCGTCAGCTTATTGAAGATCATGAAACAAGTAATGCTGTTGAACGTCCCTGGATTGCAACAATCTCTTAAAATCAACGGATACTCAAACGCTTGATCGAACAATGTTATTTGACAATATCCCAATAGTGCTTATCGCTTTAGCGATCGATGCTGTAATAGGCGATCCCAATTGGCTATATCGGAAAATACCACACCCCATAGCAACCATAGGTGGCATGATCCATCAACTTGATTTGTTCCTTAACAGACCACACTTCAAAAACTTAACTAAAAAGATACTAGGAGTTTTATTCATAATAGTAGCTCTTTCTGTTACGGGCATGATTGGATGGGCGATGCAGACTGGTTTGAAGCTGATGGAGTTTGGTCAGTTGCTGGAAGCCATATTAGTTTCTATTTTTCTGGCGCAAAATAGTCTTTATAGGCACGTTAGAGATGTCACCCAAGCTTTTGTGTCAGACGGCCTTGCTGCAGCCCGGTTATCAGTTTCCCATATCGTGGGACGTGACCCAGCAGCTCTCGATGAATCTGGTGTTTGCAGGGCATCCATCGAGTCATTAAGCGAAAATTTTTCTGATGGTGTTATAGCGCCGGTTTTTTGGTATTTGATAGCGGGTGTTCCTGGGGTTTTAATGTATAAAACATTGAATACGGCAGATAGTATGGTTGGTCATCTCAACCCCAAGTATAGGTATTTTGGCTGGGCATCTGCGAGGCTGGACGATGTTGCTAATTTTATTCCCGCCAGATTGACCGCCCTACTTATTTTCTTAACTGCTTTGATAATTCCCTCTGCCAAGGGTTGTAAAGCGTTGACATCATGTTTGACAGATGCAAACCGACATCGTTCAGTCAACGCAGGGTGGCCCGAAGCAGCAATGGCTGGCGCATTAGATATTAGAATTGCGGGCCCAAGAGTTTACAACGGTATCGTCGTCAATGATCCTTGGATGGGTGATGGAAACCCGAATCTTGGAACTAACGATATTGATCGGGCGCTTCGATTGTATTGTTCCTCGAATATTATCAATGCTTTAATCCTGATATTCCTATTATTAATTTAATTCTGAACTCGTCTATTTACTGTAGTTTTTAAAATCGAAACTGCTTCTGCCAGATAGTACTAGCGTTCTAATTCATCGATAATCATCGGTTCATCGTGCGCAGCCTTTGACCACATTTCCATCCACGGCAGACTCAAAATTGTATCTAAATAGTCTCTCTCTAATCGATCTAAATCTACCGAGTATGTTTTAAATTGACTGACGATTGGGGCAAACATTGCGTCTAGGATAGAAAAAGAACCAAAAAGAAACGGACCACCTAAATCTTTACCAAATCGTTCCCGACACCGTCTCCATATAGCGGTGACCCGATTTATTTCCTCCTGAACGAGAGGAGTTCTTAGCTCAGGCGGGAAACTTCCTCGAACATTCATAGGCATCTGTTCCCGCAATGATTTAAAGCCAGCGTGAACCTCGGCCGATAATGACCGGGCAACCGCTCTACCCCTTTTACTAGCTGGCCAAAGATTTTGTTTTGGGGATACTTCTGCTAAATATTCGCAGATTGATATACTCTCCCAGATAGTGATTTCACCGTGTTTTAGTATTGGTACCTTGCCATTATACCAATAGCGAAGGATTTCTTGCCTTGTATTCACTACATTTAACGGGATAACAATTTCATCAAAGTCTATCCCAGCTGTTTTTGCCGTCAACCATGCGGTTAGCGACCAAGGAGAATAATTTTTATTTCCCATTATTAAAGTAAAATCGTGCATATCGGTACTCCTAAAAGTGACCGGGATCCCTATTTGAGCCTGTTGAGAGAGAGAACGCAACTAACTTTAATAAGTAGTTATTATTAATGAGTTTTATTTAGTGAGATTGGTAGGCGACTTGAGCATGGTCTTCAAAAGAAGTACAAATAGTAAAATAAGTCCCTATTTTTTATCGGAAAACAAAAATGACTTTCACTGCAAGGAAGAACTCATCGTCTATTCCAATTACCCTAGTCACAAAGACTGATTTTGAAAAACAAAAGAACCCTGCGGCAGATACAAAAAATAAATGGTTTGAAAAAGTAGGTTTCTCGGCTGAACCAGGCACAGTTTGTTACGTCCCCGAGACGAAAGATTACTCGTTGGAAATATTTTTGGGTGTTGAATCAAGTGATGAGCCAGGGGGAGGCATATGGGATCTAGCCGGACTTCCTAAATTATTAACAAGGGGAAGATATTATTTAAATAAAGACCTGTCGCCATCTGCTGCAACGCGTGCTTGTATTGGTTGGGGTCTTGGAACGTACATTTTTAACAAATATAAGAAACAACGCAAAACGACAGCTGAGTTAGTCTGGCCAGTCGACGCTGATAAAAAAGATGTTATCCGTACAATAGACGGCATTGGCTTAACGCGGGATTTAATAAATACACCAGCCAATGATATGGGGCCTGATGACTTAGTAAAATCGTCCAAAAAACTAGCAAAAAACCATAAAGCCCAAATTACTATCATCTCAGGATTGGATTTACTGCGCAAAAATTATCCTTCTATTCATGCGGTTGGAAGAGCTTCTGTATCTAAGCCAAGTTTGATTGATATAAAATGGGGGGACCCAAAAGCACCTAAAGTAACACTGGTCGGAAAGGGTGTTTGTTTTGATAGCGGGGGGTTAGATATTAAACCCGCTTCCGGCATGCTTAATATGAAAAAAGATATGGGCGGCGCAGCGCAGGTGCTTGGGTTAGCGCATATAATAATGGATGCTAACTTGCCCATACGATTACGGGTTTTGGTCCCGGCTGTAGAGAACGCTATTTCCGGTAATGCTTTTAGGCCCCGCGACGTGCTGCAGACCAGAAAAGGGTTAACCGTGGAAGTAGGTAATACCGATGCTGAAGGCAGACTTATACTTTCCGATGCTTTGACCGAAGCTACAAGAGATAAACCCTCTATGATAATTGATTTTGCAACCTTAACAGGGGCAGCGCGAGTAGCCATGGGAACAGATGTTCCTGCACTTTTCTGTAATGATGATGAGCTTGCAGGATCTCTTTTACAATATGGGATGGAGACAGAAGATCCCTTGTGGCGACTTCCTCTTTGGAAGGGCTATAAGCCAATGCTAAAGTCGAATGTAGCCGATCTCTCCAGCACGGGCTCTACTCCATATGGAGGAGCAATCACCGCTGCACTATTTCTTGAACATTTCGTGGAACCAAGTATCCCATGGGCGCATATCGACCTGATGTCCTATAACAATACCTCCCGTCCAGGCAGACCGGAGGGCGGTGAGGCTCAAGGTATTAGAGCTATATATCATATGCTCAAGGATCGTTTTAATTAATAACCAAGCTCTTGATTAACTAACCCCATAAGCGGCTGATTATTTCTGATACTGTAGATGTTTTTTAGAAATATTTTAGCGGCCGCCGGTAAAAATACCTCCGCCGCATGGTGAGGCGTCAATAGAATTCTTGAGTCAGTCCAAAAAGGGTGGTCTTTTGGCAATGGCTCGGTTTCAAAAACGTCTAGAGCAGCCCCTTTTATTTGTCCATTATTCAAGGCCTCTAAAAGGTCTGATTCGACAAGTTGCGAACCGCGACCAGCATTAAGGACATAAGAACCTCTGGGCATTTTATTAAAAAGACTTAAATTCATGATACCCTCGGTAACCGGTGTATTCGGCAGCAAACAAGCCAGATAGTTAGTATTAGATAGCATCTGGTCAAGTCCTGTCCTACCCGAGAACGAGTGAATTCCATCCAGGTTCTTCTCTGTTCTGCTCCATCCCTGTACTCTCAAACCAACGGCCTTCAACATTTGAGCTAAGTGCACTCCTAGATAGCCTAGGCCCAAAATTCCAACAGAAACTGAATCTGTATCAAATGCTATTTCTGCTGGCCATATCTTTTGAGACCTTAATTTATCATAGTGGGCCGTTTCCCTATGCAACCTTAATATATTCATTAAAAACCAATGCCCCATCGACCGAGCCATATGAGGATCTGTAACCCTAACTATAGGAACGCCTTCGGGCCTATCCGGATCTGATAGAACGTGATCAACTCCTGCCGCCATAGAGATAATTAGTTTTAAATTAGGAAACTTGGCGAGCTCCCCATGAGGCATCTTCCAGACCATTGCGATATCAACATCTTCCGGGTTCCCTATGTCGGGCCATTCTCTAATTTCCAAACGCGGGTCAAGGCGGCGCATCTCACGTATATAGTGTTCTGCAGTTTCCCCTTCTAGTTTTATTGAAACTGTAGGCAACACTCATCCCCTAATATTGATTTTTTCGATTAATTAAATTATCGGGTTCTTTTCCGCCGAATACTTTAGTGATCGCATCGGCAACCTGCTTTGCGGCACTACCTGCGTTTGACTGGGCCGAAACATGAGGCCAAACTCGAACCTTGGGATGTGTCCAATATGGATGGGCTTTAGGCAAAGGCTCTTCATGAAAAACGTCTAGTGCAGCCCCAGAAATTTGGCCAGAGTCAATCGCTTTTAATAAATCCTCATCCACTATATGACGTCCTCTACCCGCATTGATAATATAAGCACCACTCGGCAACTGACTTAGCGTCTTGCTATTCAGTATACTATCTGTTTCTGGCGTCAATGGTAAAAGGCAACACAAAATATCTGTCCTATTAAGAAAGCATTCTAATTGCTTATCGCCAAAAAAACTTTCGACATTCTTTATCTCTTTAGGGCTTTTGCTCCAACCTGCGACATCAAAACCAAGAGACGCAATCTTTTTTGCCGCATCTGATCCTAATTCTCCAAGGCCCAAGATACCCACTTTGCAATCTGATGTTTCAGGGGGCGGAAGAACATGCCATTTCTTCTCTCTCTCAAATTGTTCATATTCCATACCCTGACGATGAAATCGTAACACATTAAGCAAAATCCATTCGCTCATTGCTTGTGCCATCCAAGGATCAACTAAACGCATAATTCTAGCTTTTTCTGGTATCTCCGTATCATTAAAAATGTGATCTACACCTTGTCCGAGAGAACAAATGCATTGTAGGTTGTCCATTTGTTTGAGACTACCTGGCGGCAATGCCCATATAAGGGCAAATTCTATTTCGCCGGGATCACCTACATCAGGCCATACCCTAAAGTCTAAATTTGGAATGAATTTAGCTAGACCAGCTTCCCAATCTTCAGGGGAATCATTTTTTGAATGGAATAAAACAGCCGGCATTAATTTGACTCCACCAAAGTTATTTTTCACAGCTCGAATTTTTAGTTTCTAATGTACCGTAATTTATCTATTTTCAGATATAACATGTTCGCTTTGATGTTCAAAAGCAGCTGCCATTAATGTCTTTGTATAAGGATGCGAAGGACTATTAATTATCCGATCAGTTGCACCGTGTTCTACAACCAACCCATTATTCATCACAATTATGCGATGAGACATCGCGCGAACTACTTTTAAATCATGACTGACAAACAAAAAGGCGAGTTTATGTCGTTTTTGCAGCGTTCGGAGTAATTCGACGATCTGACCTTGAACACTTAAATCAAGAGCTGAAGTAGGTTCATCGAGGATAATCAATTTTGGCCTTAATACCATCGCTCTAGCTATAGAAATTCGTTGACGCTGTCCCCCCGAAAATTCATGCGGATATCTATTGCGCATTGAGAGATCAAGTCCAACTTCTTGGATAGCCTCATCGATACGATTCTCGATGACGGCAACATTTTTTGATCCGGAATGGGCTTTGTGATGGACCCATAAACCCTCGCCAATTATTTCGGCCATCGACATCCGTGGAGAGAGACTACCAAACGGATCCTGGAAAACTACTTGCATCTCGCTGCGCAAATGAATCATCTTACGATAACTCATTTTATCTATTGGTCTTTCACGATAGATGATATCACCTTCGCTAGACTGAAGTCTCAGTATGGCCATACCCAAAGTTGTTTTCCCAGAACCACTTTCGCCAACAACACCGAGTGTTTCTCCCTCTCTTATACTCAATGTTACGCCATTAACAGCTTTGATATATCCTATAGTCCTCTTCAAAATACCTTTTTGTATGGGAAACCAAACTCTCAAGTCTTTTACTTCGAGGATTGGTCTAGCGTCTTTACTGATCGGTGACGGCTCACCAGTCGGTTCGGAATTTATCAATTTTCGTGTGTACTCTGTTTTAGGCTTAGCAAACAGATTTGTGACACTATTAGTTTCAACAATCTTACCATCGATCATCACAGCTACCTTATCTGCAACTTTTTTTACGATGCTTA
>QCQB01000013.1 GCA_003212315.1 SAR116 cluster bacterium AG-447-C21
AGGGACGAGAACTTATAGAGGCTATTATTTGTCAACCCGGACCAGATAACGGTATTTTTTTGACTAATCATCCACCTGGCGGACCTTTCAGCTATGATAAACTAAAGTCTAAACGAGATGACTTAATTATGGTTAATGTTTTGGGAAGCCATGATGGCTCTCCAGCTGTCGATTATACTATTAATTGTGCTCTAGGCTTTCCATTCGCAACTGGACCACGCGGAATTGATAGACCCGTTAATCATTTGTTGCCTGCATGGGACCTCGTCACAGGAAGTATGGCCGCCACCGGTGTATTGGCAGCCGAGCGACAGCGAAGCAGAGGAGGAGGCGGTACCTTGGTTAAGTTGGCACTTTCAGATGTTGGTATCTGGGTAGCAAGTGCACTTGGTCATGTAGGAGAAGCGTCATTATTAAGTCAAAATAGGGTGGCCGATGGCAATCATGTGTATGGAGCTTTTGGGCATGATTTTCTGACGTCAGACGGTAAACGTATAATGGTGACGGCGCTTACAAAAGCGCAATGGCGACGGCTCAAGACTGCCATGGAAATAACAAGCTGTATTGTCGACCTTCAGCGTGAGCAAAAATTAGATCTCGATAATGAAGGAGATCGTTACAAGGCGAGGGATAAAATTGTTTCACTTATTGAACCATGGGTTGCTTCGCGTGACTATAGTACAATTAAAAAGATACTTGATGAAGCAGGAGTACTATGGGGGCCATATCAAACATTTACCGATTTGGTAAATTATGACGAACGGTGTTCTATCAAAAACCCTCTAATAGAAATCGTTGAACAGCCAGAAATCGGTGTATATCCTTCTGCAGGCTTGCCCCTACGTTTTGAGAACCTAGAAAATATACCAATAAAGGCGGCACCAGTGCTGGGAGAGAATACAGACGAGGTGCTGTTAGAGGTTTTGGGTATGCCCGAGCATATTGTTGCAGATTTACATGATAGAGGGATTATAGGGGGTGCGGTAACGACTGTTTAATTTAGTAAGAAGAATATTCAGTGCCTCCATGTGCTACCTAGCCGGCGTTTTTTAAGCCATTCGCCAAATTCTTCTTCTGTATAAAAGCTTTCGATCCAATTGATTAACGTCGTACCGTTATGACTTTCAGCAAAAAACTCTGGGAAATATTTAATCCATCTTTGATGTCTCTTGGGAAGATGGAGATATGGCCAGAACCTAGTTTGATTATTTGCTTTGTCTAATCCGTGTTTCCCATATATTTTTAATAAATATAAGCAACTTGCTAAAGTTGTCCGATCGGCACCTCCAGAGCATTTAATAAGGATTGGAAACGAAGCCGTTTCAAAGGCTTTAAGGAGGGTTACCAGAGCTTCTTTTTCTGGCAAACGGCGAGAGTGTAATGGACTATTTATATGACTAATCCCAAGATTTTTACAAATCTGTCTCTCAGGTTCATACCATGAAGATTTAGGATTAGCTCCACGCAGATTAATGATGGTTTTAATGCCAAACTGCTTTAGTAAAGGTGCGACATACATCCCATACATCTGGGCTGATCGGTAAAGGCCATTGTCTACATGATGCCAATTATGTGTCAGCGCTAAAAATTTAGTTGTTAGGGACAGTTTACACACTCCTAATTGGGGAGCCAAGTTTTGGGGTCTGCTATATTTTGATCTCTGGTTTTTGAATTCTTTACCTCATGTGGATCATTTGGTCTCTTTGGAGGGAACCAAATCCATGGTATCATTTTTTCGTCTGCATATTTGAGTTGGGCTTTTAATTTTCTGTCTTCATGGTACTGCTCTACGTTGAAACCTCTGGAACGAAGTAAATCAGCAGTGTCTTTGATAAAGTCATAGGAAGCATCCTGGGTATGTACCACGAGGATTTCTGTAGGTGTTTTCTGCGTAGCTTTAATTTTTCCTTCCTTCATCAATTTTGCAAATATACGCGTTAAGCCAATTGATATTCCTATTCCAGGAAGCTTTTTATTAACAAAATCCCCAACGAGATTATCATAACGACCGCCGCCACAAATCGTTGGAAACTCCGGATAGTTGGTGAATCTTGATTCATATACTGTTCCTGTATAGTAGGCTAAGCCTCTGGCGATTGACATATCAACGAGGAAAGTACCATTTTTATATTTTTCAAGCTGGTGCATTACGAATTTTAATTCATTTAACCCTTCGTGTAGTAAATCTGATTTTACGTCGAGATCTTTGATCTGATTGATAACAATTTCGCCAGATCCTTTAATCGTCGCTAAATTTAAGATTTTGTCGATAGTTGTAGCTGATAACTCAAGCTCACTGGAAAGCATAGTTGCTACGCCATCAGCACCAATCTTATCTAATTTATCGATAATCCTTATAATGTTGGTGGTATCGGAAACACCAAGCCCTAGATAAAAACCCTCCAAAATCTTACGATTATTAATCTTAGTTGTAAGGGGGCCTGCACCAATTGATTCAATTGCTTCGTGCATTATTATGGGTATTTCAGCATCGAAATGAGATGGAATTGGACGGGTGTCGACTACATCTATGTCACATTGCAAAAACTCTCGAAATCTCCCATCCTGGGGTCGTTCACCACGCCATGCTTTCTGTATCTGGTACCGTTTAAATGGGAAGTTTAGTTGGTTCATATTCGCCGCGACATATCTGGCCATTGGAACAGTCATGTCATAATGAAGAGCATAACTAGGTTCAACCTCGTTTTCGTTATCACCTAACAAACGACCAATAGCGTATATCTCTTTATCAGTATCACCTTGTTTCAAAAGGACTTCGACTGGTTCTATGGAACGTGGTTCGATTGAGGTAAAACCATAACTCTCGAACACCCGTCTTAACGAATCGATCCACTTTAACTCGACCAACCGATATTCGGGTAGCCATTCTGGGAATCCACTGATTGATCGGATCCGTTCCTTAGGATTGGTTTTTTTCGTTTCCGCGTTTGACATCAGAGTTTCACCAAAAAGTTTAAACTGAGAATTTGGGGTGTTATAGAACTACCCTTATTTATCCTCGAGCCAAATTTATTCCATTCCAATCGCGTGTTGGTAGAGGACAAGAAGTTCTTCCTGTTCAGCACGGTCTTGGTGGTCCATTTTCCTCAACCGAACTATTTGCCTCATGATCTTCGCATCAAATCCATTACCTTTTGCATCAGCAAATATTTCACGGATATCTGCAGCGAGCGCAGATTTTTCTGCCTCTAAACGTTCTATTCTCTCTATGTAGGAGCGTAATTTCTCGCCCGCTATTCCACCAACTTCAGCCATTTTTTCCCTTACTAATCTATGTTTTTTACAATAGCTTTTCAGCGCCGATAAGGACAGTCACAATTAACGCCGACCATAAGTACTTAAAGGAGATGTCAAAATCAATCTATACAAATCTATAAATAAAAAATTTTATGGCGTATGATCGTAGTTTTGATGAATTTAAAAAGATTTTAACTGCACATTTAATTGAATTACTCATTTCGTATTGGACGGTTGAGTAAGTCCCTAATACTTGAACTGACGTCCGTATTTCCCGCAAGAATAGAACTTACAGAAAAGCAAATGGGTAAATCGATATTTAATTGGTTAGCCCGTTCGATAACAGGTTTGGCACTATGGAAACCTTCAACAACCCCTTCCATGTGCTTTAGTGCTTCTAGCGAGGAATGTCCAGTTCCTAACAGTTCACCAAATTTAAAATTACGTGATTTTCTGCTTGTGCAACTCAGCAAAAAGTCGCCTAAACCCGACAAACCCGATAAGGTTTCTGCATTACCTCCGAGCGCTGTGGCTAGTCGAGCCGTTTCGGCTAATCCACGCGTCACTATAGCGGCTCGCGTATTTTCTCCAAAGCCTTGCCCAGATGCTATCCCACACGCAATAGCAATTATATTTTTGACCGCCCCCCCCACTTGGGTCCCGATTATATCATTGCTTGTATAGAGACGAAAACTAGTAGAACTTAATTTTTCAGCCAAACGGGTTGCAACGTTCTGATCTTGCATAGCAAACGTAGCTGCAGTTGGCCAACCAGTAATGACTTCGGACGCAAATGTTGGTCCAGAGAGTATGCCTATTGTTATATTGGTTAGAGTCTCAGTCAAAATTTCTGAGATAAGTTTCGCGGTTTTTAGTTCGAAACCCTTTGCACTACTAATCACCGTAATGTTCGATTTTATATATTGTTGAATTTTTCTAGTGACATCCCTGACTTGTTGTGTTGGAACCGCTAATATAAGTATATCGTTTTCACATACGGATTTTAAGTTTGTTGTGGCAACAATGGCGTTATCAAGTGTTAGACCCTCTAAATAAATATTATTTTCATGGTTTGCATTAATGTTATCGATAGTTTCGGCGCTTCTTCCCCAAAGCATTACTTCGTTACCTGCTATACTAAATGCATGGGCTAAGGCGCACCCCCATGCGCCTGAACCTATAATCCCAACCGAGTTTAATGTCATTAGATCACTCAAATTAACTTGTTGTCATAGCTCATTCAATGGCCATCTAGGCCTTGGAGCAAAATCTAAATTAGTACGATGTCCCATCTTTAACTTTTCTAGTCCCGCCCATGCTATCATAGCTGCATTATCAGTACACAAGTTCAATGGCGGTGCAATAAAGTCCATATTATAGTCAGATGCGAGACTAGTCAGTCCATTTCTTATTTGCATATTCGCGGCTACTCCTCCAGCGGCGACGAATATACCATTACTACCATTTTTTTCTTGGAATATGGAGATTGCATTTGCGCAACGGTCATTAAGGATTGATACGACCGTTTCTTGAAATGAAGCAGCTAGATCCGCTTGATTTTGTTTGGTGATATTGGAAAAATTATCCACTTTGTAACGAACAGCTGTCTTAAGCCCAGAGAAAGAGAAATCACAGCCAGGCCTTCCGGCTAATGGTTTTGGAAAGTCATATCTTTTACCATCACCGTTTAAAGCTGTTTTTTCCAAAGCAGGTCCGCCGGGAAACCCTAGCCCTAATAATTTTGCAGTCTTATCGAAGGCCTCACCAATAGCATCGTCAATAGTAGACCCTAATAGTTCGTATTCCCCAACCCCTTTCACTGTCAAAAGTTGGCAGTGTCCACCAGAAGCCAGAAGTAATAAGTAAGGAAAGTTTATATGATGTGTTAGTCGCGGGGTCAGGGCGTGTCCTTCTAGATGATTTACAGCTATGAAAGGTAGATTATTGGCGAAGGCCATAGCTTTACCAAAAGTGGTGCCTACAAGAACACCACCAATTAAACCTGGACCACCCGTAGCAGCGATAGCTGACAAATCACTATAGTTAATTTGCGCGGACCTCATTGCCTCTTCTACAATTAGGTCAATGTTATCCGCGTGAGCTCTGGCTGCTAGTTCTGGAACAACTCCCCCATAAGGCCGATGTGTCTCAAATTGTGACGATATGACATTAGAAAGAATTTTTGAATCATTTCTAACAACCGAAGCTGCAGTCTCGTCACAACTAGATTCAATCCCAAGGACAATACAATCTTTTTTATCCCAAAGCGGATTTATCGATTTATTCTCGGTAATAGTCACATTCCTTCTTTCTTTATCCCACATTCCAGTCTACACAATTCCCGTATGGAATATAATAATATTAATTCTCGCATACGTATAGGAACCCGTGGATCAAAGCTTGCTATTGCTCAGGCACTAGAGTTGCAAAACTGTCTCAAATCGGCTCATGAGGCTTTAATGGAACCGGGTGCGATAGAAGTAGTGATAATCAAAACGACTGGCGATAACGTACAGGACCGCCCTCTTGCAGAAATTGGTGGCAAAGGACTTTTTATGAAAGAAATTGAAGAAGCCTTGTTAAATAAAGAAATAGATTTAGCACTGCATTCTATGAAAGATGTAGAGACCGATCTGACTGAGGGAACAGGACTGGCTTGCATTCTGCCAAGAGAAAAGATTAATGATGCTTTTATTTCTAATAAAGCCCAAGATATAAATGAATTATCTTATGGGAGTATCGTTGGCACATCTTCAGTTAGACGGGCAGCGCTTTTAAAAAATAAACGTCCTGATCTTCAAATTACTCTTTTCCGCGGGAATGTTGATACGCGGCTATCTAAATTGGATCGTGGAGATGTTGATGCTACATTTCTAGCTGTGGCTGGGTTAAAAAGACTTGGTCTTGAATCCAGAATTACAAAAATAATGCCCTTAAATGAAATGCCGCCAGCTGTAGCTCAGGGTGCTATTGGTGCCCAATGTAGGACACCAAGAAATAAGTTAGATAGTCAATTGTGGGAGTGGCTAGAGGCTATTAATCATAAAGATAGTGAGATATGTGTTGAGGCGGAACGGTCGATGTTAAAAACACTTGATGGTTCTTGTCAGACACCAATAGCAGGCTATGCTCAACTTGGTGACGAGCGGGAATTAAAATTGATAGGTTATGTTGTTTCTCCAGGTGGGGAAAGCTTATATAAAGTGGAAGGGGGCGGCTCAAGATTAGATGCAGTTGCTATCGGTCGTAACGTTGGGGAACGCCTAAAGGTTAAAGCCGGTTCAGACCTAGTGCGTTAAATATGAAATGAAGATTTTATTAACTAGGCCAATTGAAGACTCACAAAGGATTGCAACCCATCTAAAAGAGTTGAATATAAAATCTGTAATATCGCCATTACTTGAAATTCATAGGAAAAGGGACGAAGAAATTGATTATAATAAATATCAATCTGTCCTGATAACAAGTAAGAATGCAGCATTTGGCCTGTGTGACTCAGCTATTAAAAAGTCACTGCCAATTTACTGCGTAGGTGATGCGACTTCGAGCTTTATTGCAAATCTCGGCTTTTCAAATGTTATGTCGGCATCGGGTGATGTGTCTGATCTAATAAGACTAACTGCGGCAAACTTAAATCCATCCAACGGCCCAATAGTTTATTTGAGTGGCCAACATGTAAGACATAATATCAAACAGGAGCTTGAAAACTTAGATTTCGAAGTCGATGTAAGTGTCACCTATGAAGCCAAAGAAGTAAAAACTTTTAATGCTGACATGCTCAAATCACTCGAAAAGAAAGAAATTACGGGGGTATTTTTATATTCTCCCAGATCGGCTAGAATATTTATTGATAATATGAAACGTACCAAGCTTACGGCAGTTGCTCAGGACCTAAAGGTATATTGTATAAGTTTGGCTGTTGCTGATGAATTAAAAGAATTAAAATGGGAAAAGGTCCTTATTGCACAAAAGCCTGACAATGCAGAAATGTTAGCGCTTGTGATGGAAAGGTAATACTAATTACTGACGTATCATTAATTATTTTAATCGAGCGATGGCGATCTGTTTATGACAAATAATAGCAAGCAAGAAAAAGCTCCAAAAGATGTAAAGTTGCCAAAAGAACGTATGGACAAAATATCGGATGAAAAAGCTAGTCCCAGTGTGACCAATTTTAAGTCTAAATTCTGGAGATACGGATTATTAACCTTTATCATTGTTTTGAGTTTAATATATGTTATCGTGAACTCAAGCTTTGACACGAACAGTATCCCGATTAAATTTGCAAAAGCGTGGAATACTGGCTTGAGCTTACTACTCACAACAGAAGAAAAGCCCACCGACAGTTCAATATTAAAAAACATTGATATCGAGGAAAGGGTTCAACGCAAGACTTATCCTGCCAAAACCAATGTATCTGAAAATAATGTTTCGGATTTAGAAGAAAAGATAACCATTCTTCAGGAAAAGCTTGAGGCTGTGAATGAAAGATTTCGGCGTGTGGACAATGTAAATACTGCTGCGGGCTCTAACGCGAATATAAAGACTTATACTAATTTGGAGCAATTACATCAAAGCCAGAGCCGCTTAGAGGAAATTTTGACAACATTGATGGATCGTGTAGCTATTCTGGAGAGAGAAGAAAGTATTATGATGGCTACTATCAACGAAATTCAGCAGGTATTAAGCCAACAAGAAAAGAATGTATCTGTAGTAAGTGACAGGCTCGTTTCCGAGATTGAAAGTCTTAACAGACGAGAAATAAATGAGGGAGACAAAACCCTGCAAAGTCCTATGATCGTCTTCAGTTTGGGACATCTGTTAGCGACCATCAGACAAGAACGACCATTTACTATTCAACTCGAGTCTTTACGCCTGAACTCGAATGGAAATTTAGAGATAGAAAAATATATTGACCAGTTGGATAAATACGCTGCAACAGGGATTCCTAATTTATCTTCATTACTTAAAAAGTTAGAGCTCATAAAATATAATCAATTAAGGCATGAAGAGATGAAAAGGAATGGAATACTTAGTGGGGTATTATCTCAGATAAAGTCATTAGTTAAAATTCGGAAAATACAAGGTTCAGACTCTAAATCCATCCCAATAGCCATTGACGCTGCAGTCGCAGCGTTGCGATTTGGTAACTTGAAGTTGGCGATTGGGTATTTAAAGAAATTAGAACCAAGTCTGTCGGGTGAATTGAAAGGATGGTTAAAAGAAGCAGAAGGCCTATCAATTCTGGAAACTATAGTTCCTAAACTCGAAGGTCTAGTTCTGGCAAAGTTATTTAAAAGTGAGTGACTGATAATGCTCCGTATTATCTTTTTTATTACTCAACTAATTTTGCTGGTTAGTTTTGCAGTTTGGTTAAGCGATAACCCTGGAGAAATCGAAATAAATTGGCTTAACTATGAGATAGAAACGCATTTCAGCGTTTTTCTTATAGTTATTGCTTTAATTTTTTTTGGTGTTTGGTTCATCTACTATGTTTTAAATATTATTCTAACTGCTCCAAAGACATTTCTTGATCGAAGAAAAAATCGCCATCAATTCGAGGGTTACAAAGCGTTGACACTTGGGATGGCTGCTGTGGCGGCGGGAGACAAGGATGAGGCGGTCAGGATGTCTAGAAAAGCCAATAAACTTTTGAATGACCCATCTGTTACCCGGTTATTATCTGCCCAAACAGCGACCTTAAATGGAGACGAGGCCGCAGCGGTAAATTATTTTAATGCTCTCAGTGAAGACCATGAAACTGAGTTTGTCGGCTTATTAGGGTTAATGCGACAAGCAATGGCAAATCAAGATCCAATACGATTGCTTGAGCTCACTAAGAAAGCATATAAAAAACGGCCTGATTCGGTATTTGTTTGCGAGACCTTATTTGATCTTCAAACCAGGGCAGCAGACTGGGAAAATGCCCAAAACACACTGACAGATGCGGTGCGTCGTAAAGTAAAGACAGAGAAAGTAGCCGCAGGTCCACGAGTGACTATTTATACAGCGAGGGCGCTTGCCTTTAAAAGTAACGATATGACCCAAGAAGCAACTCAATATGCTGATAACGCATTGAAAGACGATAAAAACTTTATCCCAGCGGCTATACTCCGAACTAAACTCATTGAAAAACCCGCAAAGGAACGTAAAATTATACGATTGCTCGAGGACATAATATCTTCCAATCCTCATAGAGAGCTTATAATAAACTATCTACAATTATGGCCTGATGAAACATCACTTCAAAGATTTCAAAGATTACAAAAAGTTATGGTAAAATGCACAAATTCGATGCAAGGGCAATTGATATTAGCTGAAATAGCGTTGGATGCTGGGTTGTGGGGCGAGGCTCGCAAGAACCTAAACGAAATATCTCAAGACGATATCACAAGCCATGGGTGTCGTCTTATGGCTCGCGTCGAACAGCAAGAGAAAAGTGACGAGAAGGCAGCTAGGCGATGGTTTGAAATGTCCATTACTGCTAAAACTGATCATAGCTGGACATGTAAGTCTTGCGGCGCCACAAGTGAAGAATGGTCGGCGTTATGTGGTAATTGCGACGCTTTCGATATGCTAACCTGGAAAGTTCCACCAAGAGTATCCGCTATATCTAAAAGCATCACATTTGACACAAAGGAGGAACAATTAGAGATCATAGAGCAATAGAAAGTGTGCCATTTCTATCATCGAGAGAACATTAATTTAAAGCTTGCACAATTTCGTCGCACATTTTTTTTGCATCAGAGAAAAGCATCATTGTATTATCACGAAAAAAAAGCTCATTATCTACACCGGCATAACCGGATGCCATAGATCTTTTTATGAAGAGAACTGTTTGTGCGTTTTCAACATCGAGTATAGGCATTCCATAAATAGGGCTTGACGTATCAGTTTTTGCCGCTGGATTAGTCACATCATTTGCCCCAATGACGAATGCCACATCAGTTTGTGAGAAATCTCGGTTTATCTCGTCCAATTCTAGCACCTGTTCGTATGGAACGTTAGCTTCTGCGAGGAGTACATTCATATGACCAGGCATTCGTCCCGCTACTGGATGAATCGCATATCGCACGTTCACGCCTTTTTCCTTCAGGATGTCTCCCATTTCTCGGAGTGCGTGCTGCGCTTGGGCTACCGCCATTCCGTAGCCAGGAACAATGATAACGGATGATGCATTTTCCATTATGAAGGCAGCATCTTCAGCGCTACCCGACTTTATTGCTTTATCGCTGCCTTGATGCGCATTGGTTAAATCACTTTCAACACCGAAGCCGCCAAGTATGACGCTGAAGAACGAGCGGTTCATTCCTTTGCACATAATATATGATAGAATGGCACCCGAAGATCCAACTAATGCGCCAGTTATAATTAGTAAGCTGTTACCCAATGTGAACCCTATTCCACAGGCCGCCCAACCGGAATAAGAGTTCAGCATCGATATAACAACTGGCATGTCGGCCCCGCCGATTGGTATAATGATTAAAATTCCAATCAAAAAAGATAGTGCGAGAATCGACCAAAATATTGCCTCATTTTGGTCGAGAACTATTAAAATTATTAAGCCAAAGATAGAAATGCCCAGTATTGCGTTAAAAAAATGTTGTCCTTTGAAAGTCAGGGGAGCTCCAGAGATTATCCCCTGTAGTTTGCCAAAGGCGATTATTGAGCCCGTGAATGTTATAGCACCAATTGCTAGCCCCAGCGTCATTTCAATCAAACTTGCAGTATTAATATTTAGAAATTGCCCTATTCCGTATGCTTCGGGTCTATAGAACGCTGCGGCTGCAACAAAACACGCGGCTAGACCAACTAAACTATGAAAAGCTGCAACCAACTGTGGCAATGCTGTCATTTCAATTTTACGAGCTATAACAGTTCCGATTGCTCCTCCGATTACAAGCCCAGCAATTATAACTTCGTAACTTAGCACCTCTGGAAGGGCTAAAGTCGTTCCAATAGCTATTATCATTCCGGAAATACCAAAAATATTGCCTTGGCGCGCACTATCGGGTGAACTAAGGCCGCGGAGTGCTAATACGAAGCAAACACTAGAAATCAAATAAAGAAATGCTGAAATATCATCTGTCATCTTGAACCTCGCTCTCAGCGCTTCTTTTTGAACATAGAGAGCATTCTCTGTGTCACAATAAATCCGCCAAAGATATTAATTGAAGCCAAAACGATTGCGCAAAAACCCATCGCTTGTGCCAAATTTCCCTCTGCCGGCCCTGCCGCTATTAGCGCGCCTACGATGATCACAGAAGAAATAGCATTAGTAACGCTCATCAATGGTGAATGGAGCGCTGGTGTTACGCGCCAAACTACATAATAGCCAACAAAGCAGGCTAGAACTAATACGGTAATACCAAATATAAATGGGTCGACACCTTCGGGTTGCACAATAATATCCTTTCTTCGAAACTTGTCTTAATTATCAAATCAAAAATGTTCCATTAATTAACAGTTGATATATGGATTAGTCTTCTTGTTTTAAATGAAAGAGAGATACAAGATGATTAATAAAAGTTTACATAAAAGTTTGGAGGACCTCTCCATTTTGGGTAAGTAAGGCGCCTTTAATTATTTCGTCGTTAATATCAATAATTATCTGTTTCTGATCTTGATTTATCATTGGCGTAAGAAAGTTTAATAAGTTTTTCGCGAATAAGATGGAAGCATCAATAGGGAGCTTACTCGCCATATTAGTCTGGCCGACAATGGAAACACTATTTTTAACGATGGTCTTATCGGCGACCGATAACGGGCAATTACCTCCCTGTTCGACTGCTAGGTCAACTAACACGGATCCAGGTTTCATTGTTTTTATCATATCTTCAGTTACTAAGACTGGCGCAGGGCGACCAGGTATCAAAGCTGTACAAATCACAATATCTTGCTTAGCGACTGTTGATGCGATTAGTTCCGACTGTTTAGCTTTGTATGCATCGCTCATCTCTTTCGCGTAACCACCTGCTGTTTCCGCCTGTTTAAATTCCTCGTCTTGGACGGCTACGAAGCTTGCGCCTAAGCTTTCTACATTTTCTTTAGCAGCAGGTCGTACATCACTTGCTGAAACAACAGCCCCTAGGCGACGCGCTGTAGCAATGGCTTGGAGACCTGCAACGCCAGCACCCATAACCAAGCACTTTGCCGGCGGGACGGTCCCAGCGGCTGTCATCATCATTGGGAAGGCTCTGCCAAAAGTATTCGCTGCCTCAAGTACTGCTTTATAGCCGGCTAAGTTTGATTGAGAAGATAAAGTATCCATCGTTTGCGCTCGTGTTATGCGTGGCAATAATTCCATAGAGAAAACGGTAATTCTTTTACTTGCTAGAGTTTCTAAAAGCTTATGACTAGCATATGGTTCCATAAGGCAAATAAGAACAGCACCATCTTTCATCAGCGCAACTTCATTCAATTCGCTCTTGCCTTTGCTTTCCGGGACGATTGGTTTTTGAACTTTGAGAACTATGTCTGCTTGGGAGAGGGCTTCGACAGGTGTTTTGACGATTTTTGCCCCAGCATCTTGATAAGCCTTGTCTGTTATAGCCGCAGTTATTCCTGCTTTCGATTCAATAAGGACAGAAAGTCCTAAATCTAAGAATTTCTTTACCGTATCTGGTGTAATGGCAACTCTGGATTCTCCTGGTCGCCGTTCCTTTATTATACCAACTTGCATATTATGTACCCCGCCGAAACATAGGTTTTGAAGTGCATATAATTTGCTAATGCAGCATCAACCGTCCGGTATAAACTAATGTCAATTGACGTCCAATGATTAATCACTTTACGCACAGTAGTCCCTTACTCGATGAGGTAAAATTATTCAATAGTAGATCTTCTTCTTTGTTGCTCAATTTGCATCAAATCTTTGCGCATAAATCTCTTTATTCTCTTTATTGATGTACGACAGGAAGCACTCATTCGGTTACTTTGTTGCTCACAAGATAAGAATAAATCTGCTATCACTGATTCCCAATTTTTTTTGGCGTAGAGTAATTCTTCAGCATAGTATGCGTTTTTAGTATCGGAGTTTCTGAAATTTTTTCTTCTCAAAGCAATATGAAGTGCGCGTGGTAATTTACTTTGAGGTCCCAGATCATGAGCTGTGTAACCGCTAGAGAGGAG
This sequence comes from SAR116 cluster bacterium AG-447-C21, assembly GCA_003212315.1. Taxonomy (GTDB): domain Bacteria; phylum Pseudomonadota; class Alphaproteobacteria; order Thalassobaculales; family Thalassobaculaceae; genus UBA7326. Next base: position 13,390 of record QCQB01000013.1, read on the forward strand.
TGAGATTTTTTCTCCACTACTTACTCTATCTAATAGCCTTCGTTTGTGTGTTGGCTCTAATATGATATTTGAAGTCCAATAACCAACGTGGTTACATTTTATCCTTAATGGCTTTCCAAGGGTTTTTAAATTTACCAAAGCGGGGGTAGTCATATCAAGAACCTTTCCTGAGTATCCCTCTACTTTGCATGATAGTAATCTTGGAAATGAGGTTACATAGGTATGATTGGACGAAAGGGAAGATATTTCCTTAGATTGGTTTATGGTTTGGCATCCAGCGCAAAATATATATAAAGTCATCGAAAGTAATATTTGGGATGCTTGTCGTTGGGTCACGCGCTTTTTACCTTTTATTATCAAAATAAATAATATCAAAATTATCGATTAATATCAAAGTCCAACTAGGAGCCGCTATCTCATTATGATTATGACGCCTCTGGTTGACACGGATCAAGGAACGCTCCATCTAAAGGTGATGGAAAACGTCAAATTCGATTTAATTAATAGAACCAAGGAGGCAGATAAAGCTGTAGCGATCTGGCTTGCAGTAATTGCTGGAATGGTTGCGGCTATGGTTATAATTGGGGGAATAACTCGTGTTACGGGGTCTGGTCTTTCCATGGTTGAATGGCGCCCTTTATTAGGATGGTTGCCACCATTGAGTGATGAGGAGTGGCAGCGTATTTTTAAACTCTATCAGAACTCCCCCGAGTATAGGTATATAAATACATGGATGGATTTGAGCGCGTTTAAGAGCATTTTTTGGTGGGAATATATCCATAGATTATGGGGACGTCTAATCGGCGTTGTTTTTTTTCTGCCATTTATTTTTTTCCTTGTTACTCAGAAAATTAAAAGAAGGTTGCTCTCAAGAATATGTTTTCTATTCTTTCTGGGGGGACTACAAGGTGCTCTTGGTTGGTGGATGGTTAAAAGTGGTTTGTCCTCTGATCCTTCGGTCAGTCAATATAGACTTGCAACGCATTTAGGAATGGCATTTTTGATATTGGGACTTTTGATTTGGACAATTTTAGATCTAGTTGGCACGCGCGACGTATTTGTATCTAAAGCCATATTCTATCACGCAAATACAGTGACAGTTTTAATATTTTTAACGGTGATTGGCGGCGCTCTTGTTGCGGGTCTCAAAGCGGGGTTAGTTTATAACACGTTTCCTCTTATGGGCGAGAGAATAATTCCATCTGATTACTTTAGTGTGGAGCCATATTGGCGTAATATTTTTGAGAATGTACCAGCTGTACAATTTAATCATCGTATTTTAGCAATCATTACGTTATTCGCCGTCGCCAGCTTATGTCTCTGCTCCCACTTTTTTTGTCGCAATGATCAGCTGTTAAAATCGATCTATATCATGACCACTTTGGCTGCGGTGCAATTTTTATTAGGGGTCCTGACTTTAGTAAACTTTGTTCCAGAGGGACTAGCCGTCGCTCATCAATTTACCGGGCTATGCCTCTTTGGAGCTAGCGTTGTAACTTCTTGGGGTGTAAGTATGCGGTCGGGCTACTCTTCAAGTCAGGCGAAGAATATCTAAATCCTATAAAATTGAATAATTTACTCGTTAGAAATAAGTAACACCGCTAATTGGTTTTTTCTGACGCCTTCATTATCCTGCGCTTCAAAGTTCTCGCTTCGGGAGCCAGCTTTGCATTTTTTGTATTTTTAAGGAATTCGTCTAATCCACCATTATGTTCGATTGTTCTAATAGCGGAAGTTGTCAAACGAATCCGTATAGTTTGTCCAAGCGCCTCACTCATGAGAGAAGTACGTTGCAAATTAGGAATAAACCTACGTTTGTTTTTGTTGTTCGCATGACTGACATTATTTCCAGTCATCACACCTTTACCACTGATAGAACATCTGCGAGCCACGGCTCTTCCCTCCAACCATTACCCCAGTTTCTGAGGCCGATTTAAAAAGCAGAAAGGGATATACGACAGTAGAAGGTGTGCGTCAAGAACTTGCGTTATGTTTGTTGCTCTTATTCGTCAAATTACCATCTTAAAGAAGGCATTACATAGTTCGCATCTACTTTTAAAACTTTTTGTAACTCATTGAGTTCGCCTTTCAGAATGCCACCTTTATTTGGGTTGACCAATTCGTGAACTCCCGAGGCTATCAAGATTGAATGGATACCAAAGTTATTGGCTCCCAATATATCTGTTTCCAGATTATCTCCAATCATAACGGTTTTATTTTTGTTCTCTGGAGTTGCTATATCCATACATCGTTCAAAAACCTTTGGGTATGGTTTGCCTACGAATATCACGCGTCCCCCAATTGTTTGATAATATTCCGCAATCCCTCCTGCACATAAATGCTTTTCTTTTCCATGGAAAACAATTTTATCTGGATTAGAACAGAGCATAGGGAGATTTCTTTTTTGAGCCATTGTAAGTAATTCTTTATAATCACTGAGCTGATTATCTTCAGAATCGGGTCCTGCATTCAATATCCATTCAGCTTCTGAAAGGTTTTCCGCGGTAACAAATTTTTCTTTAGGTAAAGTATTGGGGAAACGATTAGGCCCTATCTCGAAAACTTTACCATTAAAAGCTGAAAATTCTTTTGGTTCCATGCTTATCAGTTGCGAATTAGCTTCCCCCCCGGATGTTACAAGGTGATCATAGTGCAGTGTTGAAAGTCCAAGTCGTCCGAGGCGCTGATGAACTACCTCGGGAAGCTGAGGAGAATTTGATAGAAATATGACTTTTTTATCTCTTTTTTTGAGCTGCTCCAGCAAGGCTTTGATTCCGGGGAATAGTGCTTGTCCGTCATAGATAGTCCCCCAAAGGTCTAGAATGAAAACTTCATAATTTTCTGAGATGGTCCTTAAACCACTTATTTCTTTGGTAATCATCGATTGGCTGCTGTGGCAGCTTTTGGTGTGCCAAATAAATAACCTTGACCAAAATCTATTTGCAAATCTAGGAGATCTTTAAGCATCTCCTCATTTTCAATTTTTTCTACAATTAAGTCCATTGCGACACGGTCTAGAGCGCCTTTAAGCGCCCTCATATTTAAATTAGGAGCATCTCCCCGCGCCATCTCGTGAAGAAGATGGGCGTCAATTTTAATAAATTTAAAACCTTGTGATGCTAGTTTTGGAAGATCTATGTTCAATTGGTGGAGTTGATCTAATGAAAGGCGAAAGCCTAGTTTAGATAGCCTTTCTAAACCATTTTGAATTTCGTAGTCTTTATCTAATATTGTTTCTTGGCTAAACTCGAAAACAAGACTTGAGGTCAAGTTTGTATTATCCGCCATGAAATCAATGAAATCAGTGAAAAAGTCGATATCCGTAAGGGTGAACTTAGATATATTACAAAAGAATACTATTTCCGGATTGTCTCGACGGGTGCGCCGCACAAGTTGCACACATTTGAATAAAAGCAGGTTGTCGACAGCCGCTGCTAGTCCAGCTGAAGCTGCAACAGGTAGATATTGCTCTGGTCGGATGATATTACTTTTGTCGTCCATTATTCTTGAAAAACATTCAAAAAATACTTGTGAACGTTGCGGTAGTCTCACTATTGGTTGAAGGTAAAGCTCAATATGATCCTCTCGAACGGCCTTTTCTAAAAATTTAAGTATTTCATTATCACTATAATCGAGAATAGGTTCACGTGTGATGGCCTGATCTTGCTGGGTTTGCTTTATTTCCAGTTGTTCTAGGACTGCAGGTTCCGATATAGCATCCTCTGTGTGTAACTGACCATTAACTTTATCTGTGAATTGTTTCATTAAAGATCGCAGCATCCTAAGTTCTGATGCGATTTTTGGGTTTTCAAGATTGTTATTGAGTTTATCTTGAGCAGCATCCAACTCCACTCGCGTCTCAACTATTTCCCTGTCTAATGCTTGTAGTTGATCCTTAAGTTCGTTGAACTCTTCTCTGATCTGTTTATGCCTGAGATTAAGACTAAAGACAAAGATTATAATTAAAGCGGTTATGCTGAGTAACCAGGAAGGAAGAGGCACCCAGTTTGGCGCAAGAAAGTCTACTCCAATTCCTATCCCCACCAGCACTATAGAGAGCGCTATAACGATAGTCTTTTTCACTATTTAGGCTCCTTTTCTAATCTAGGATCTTTTTATCGGCCCAATATTTAGCATCTATTCCAACGGCATCCTGAACATTTTTAAAGTTATCATTTTTAATTAATAAGTTTAACCCGTCATTTATGGATTTAAACAAGCAAGGTCCTCGATATGTTAAGGCTGTATATAGCTGAACAAGGCTGGCTCCTGCTCTTATCTTTGCGTATGCAGTTTCTGCGCTATCTACCCCTCCCACACCAATCAAAGGTATTTTTCCTTTGCAGGCTAGGTAAGTTTGAGCAAGTTTCTTGGTAGATAATTCAAAAAGTGGAGGGCCACTCAACCCGCCTGACTCAGTTTTTTTATACCCTTTAAGGAGGGTCGGCCTTGTTACGGTGGTATTTGAGACAACCAGACCAGAAACACTGGTTTTTAGCGCAATCTGGGTGATTTCCTTGATTTCTTTTTTTGTAAGGTCAGGAGCGATTTTTAAGAGTATTGGAGGAGTGAATATTTGGCCCTCGTTTTTGAAGCGGCTTTCTTCAATAGATCTAAGTAAATTTTCCAATTTTTCTGAGGACTGTAGATCCCTAAGTCCAGGCGTATTTGGAGAGGAAATATTGATAGTTATATAATCTGCTAGTGGTGAGACTATTCTTAATGCCTCTACGTAATCAGCGTTTGGTGTCGTACTATCTTTATTTATTCCGATATTGATACCGAGTACGCCTGTGCTCTTTATTCTTTTGGATAATCGTTTGACCGCTCGGGATAAACCATCGTTATTAAAACCATATCGATTTATGATAGCCTGATCTTCTTCTAACCTAAAAACCCTGGGCCGCTCGTTTCCAGCTTGCGGTTTTAATGTTAAAGTTCCAACCTCAACGAAACCACACCCAAGCTTATCAAGTGAGTAAAAAGCTTCCGCACTTTTGTCGAAGCCTGCTGCTAGTCCTATCGGATTTTGAAATTTGATATCAAATACTTCTGAAGTCAGGGTCCCATCACTGTTATTGCTGTATCTGGGAGTAATGCCAAGTTTCAACGCCTGGATGGTTAACAAATGCGCTCTTTCGGGATCAAGCTTTCGCACTATGTTGAAAAGGAAGTTAGTTATAGTCATAACTTATAGGTTTTCGTCCTTTAAAAGAGGGAAAACATGTTTTCCTTCGTTATTGATAGGAAGATCGAATACCCTGGTCACGGCCAATTTATCTAGCGATCCGTAGATGTGAGGAAATAGCTCCCCGTGCCGCGCATGCTCCCATCTTAAATCACTATTTTTGAGTTTCTTTGTGTCTATTTCTAATAACAAAAGGTTCTTTTCTCCTTTTCTATGTTTATTTGCACTTGCTTCTACCTGCTTAGCTGTAGAAAAATGCAAATACCCATCAATAGAGTCCTCGACTGATCCATCATAGAAATCTGAGCTTTTCGAAGCAACCCAGTCATCTTTTCGCGATAAGTGATATATCCAGCGGTTTCCCATTCTATTATTAACTTCCAGTGTTTTAATAACGCGCCATATTGCAGTCGAATTTAAACTATTGTTTCTATATATTTTAAATCTTCTTCCGCCTTATTTTCTTTATAGTTGCGCCGACGCTGTCGCAGTCATCAAAGACGTCTATTTTTTCAACATTAACCCTTACGTCTAAAACTCTTTTATCCAATAAACTTAAGTCAGCGATCTTTTCCGCAAAGGTCTCCACAAGAATAATATGTCCCTGTGCAATTATAGTTTTTATCTCATTTATTAGAGTTTCGTAGCAAGCCACTTTTCTATAAATAGCATCAGAAAATCCGCTTTGGGGGTATTCCAAACTCATTTCTAAATTTATTATTACGCGCTGTTTTTGTTTTTTTTCGTGGGGATGAACACCGATAGACATTTCTAGCATTAGGTTTTTAATGTTTACTTGATAAGTAGAAACTAATTCTTCTTTAATTCTCGTCTCAAGAACCCAATCTTTTGATAATAACGTATTATCTGTAGCCATTTCGGCTGCTCCAATCATACTAACTTGGAATTAAGCATTTGGGTTTTTTCTGTATTTCAAACGCCACTCAACGCACTTAAGAGAGAACATACTAATAAAAATCAGTATGCTCTCTATTTTTTAGCTAGAACGTTTGGGCTCAGCATAAAATTCTACCGGTTTCATCAATTTATTATCTTGATTAATTAAGGCACCAAGTTTTGCGCTTTCCTGTGTATATTTAATCCAATCAGGATCAGCTTGCATTGCGGTTCGTTTGGCTTCCCTATCACCAGCGTTTTCATATGCCCATATATGGACATACTGGTTAACATTTCCCGTTTCAGTAATAAGGTAAGCGACGGGCTGTCCCAGATGTTTTGTTTGTGGGGCTTTGCCAAATTGCTCGTATACCTCGAGATGTTTCTTTATAGTGCCCGGTTTGCAAGTATAGGTTCGCACGTCCAATAGCATTTTGATCTCCATATTGTTTATTGGGTTTCTCCAAGACGAAAGAGTAGGTTAAGTGTTGTTACTTGTCATTAATTCAATTGTGTTACAATCCGACTGGTACTTTCGTCGATTTAAAATCAGTGGGATATTATTTTTCTATTAGCGAGTTGTAATCAATTGGTTTAAAGCGATCGATAGTATTTTCTACTTTTGGCATTGGATACTTTAAACCTGTTGCACAGTTATAAAGTATGGCCGTTTCAGTGGGTTTTATAGAACCTTCCTCCAACGCCCGCTTGTATGCGGCAAACGTCGCGGCTCCCTCCGGACATAGAAGCACGCCATCTTCGCGAGCGACCTCGTCTCTTGCTTCAAAGATTTCGTCATCTGGGATGGCAACCGCAAAACCACCCGAGTTTCGAACTGCCCGTAATATTAGAAAATCCCCCACCGCTACAGGCACCCTAATCCCAGCGGCGGCTGTATGAGCATTTTCCCATACCGGTGCATGTTCCTCGCCTTCTTCAAAAGCTTTGACAATGGGAGCGCAGCCAGTTGCTTGTACGGCGACCATACGCGGTCGTTTACTCCCAATCCAACCAATAGCTTCCAATTCATCAAAGGCTTTCCACATTCCGATTAGCCCGGTACCGCCTCCAGTTGGATAAAAGATTACATCTGGAAGTTCCCAACCCATTTGTTCTGCTATTTCGAGCCCCATCGTTTTTTTGCCTTCTATCCTGTAGGGTTCTTTGAGCGTTGAAACGTCAAACCAGCCAGTGATCTCCTTTCCATCCCCAACTATTTTTCCGCAATCATTTATAAGTCCATTCACTTTATAAACGCTGGCTCCCTGCAGTTCGATTTCTGAGATATTTATTTCAGGGGTGTCATCTGGGCAAAATATCGTTGTTTTTAACCCGGCATGACTCGCATAGGCTGCCATAGCTGCTCCAGCATTACCGTTAGTGGGCATTGCTAAATGTTGCAATCCAAACTCTTTTGCCATCGCTACGGCTAATGCTAAACCTCTTGCTTTAAATGAGCCAGTCGGAAGCCGACCCTCATCTTTTACAATTAATCGCTCAGAATTTACGCTAAGCTTGCTGGCCATGGTTGGAAGTTGCATTAATGGGGTAGTTGTCTCACCCAGTGCAATCACGTTTTTACTCTTAGTGACCGGGAGAAATTCTCGATAGCGCCAAAACCCCCCCTCGCGGGCTCCTATTTCCTCTTTTGTGATTGCTGACGCCATTTTATCCAAATCGTAACGAACTAATAGAGGCCTCCCGGCTTTTGAAAGGCCTTGGGGTATACCCGCCTCATATTTTTCACCAGTTAATGAACATTCGAGATGGGTTACAAAATTTGGATACTCTTTGTGTTTGAGGGAGGTCACGTCCTGCTCTCCTAAAAGGTGTTGTATTTATTTTTTGTTCATTCTTTAATACAAGGGTCGCCATATTTAAGGAAGACTTTAATCGCAGATAGATATTTAACAATCTGAAATAACCAACAATTTTGACCTGTCCTGTAAGGAAAATAGAGGTTAGTTAAACCCAATTAAGATTTAGTTTTAACTAGCTGTATGGTTTGCGGGAGCTGGTATATTTAAACGGCAATTAGAAGGAGCCATTCAAAAATGATCTATGAGTTTCGAACATATACCACTGGGCCCGGGCAAGCTCCATTACTTGCCAAGTATTCTGCTGAAATCGGACGCCCCATAAGGGGGGATGAACATGGAAAACTCGAAGGTTATTGGCTAACAGAAATAGGTCCGTTAAACCAAGTGATGCATTTGTGGTCTTATGAGAGCATGAACCATCGAGCAGAGGTGAAAGCAAAGCTTGGAGTTAATGAGGCTTGGCGCAATGAATATTTGACTAAGGCTGGGCCGCTTATCCGGCGTCAAGACAACAGAATAATGATAGCAACCAAACCCCTGGTCGCTCCTGATCAAGACGGGAATATTTATGAATACCGTTTTTACCGATGCAAAGTAGGTAAAGCGAAAGTATTCGCAGATGCTATAACCGCTGCTATGGATGTAAGAGAAAGGCATTCAAAAAACGTTTGTATTTGGATGACTGATACTGGTCAGCCCAATGAAGTCTCTCATCTATGGGTATACAAGGACTTAAACCATAGAGCGGAAGCCCGCGCGGCTGCGGCGGCTGATCCAGATTGGCAGAATTTCTTGAAAGATGGCCCAGATAGATTGGACGAAATGCATTCGACTGTTCTTATTCCGTGGTCTCATTCCCCATTAAAATAGGCATTAGAAGTTACGGTGACTATAAATCACTGTAACTTCAATTTTTCAAACATGTAGTTGGCGATCTGATTGTAAAGACCATTTTCAACGTCCTTGGTGACTCTAGCTAACTCATTGATTAACAGTTTAATGGGGAAAGCCAATCATTTTGTATATATCGGCAGGTTTTTTCCCAGATATTCTCAACGACTGCAACGTTATGGATTTATCGCGTTTTGCCATTCTCTCCCCCTTGTTATCTGTTAAAATTTTGTGATGTTTGTATTGTGGTACGTGCAAGCCCAGTAACTCTTGTAGTAACCGGTGCAGATGCGTTGCCTCAAATAAATCATTGCCCCTAGTAACAGTTGTTACTTTTTGAATAGCATCATCTACAACGACCGATAAATGGTAACTTGTTGGTATATCTTTACGTGCAATAACCGCATCACCAAAAATTTCCGGTCTTGCAATCTGCGGCCCTTTATCAATATCGTGCCAATATAGGGGGCCTACCATTTTTAATGCTGTTGCCATTCGAAGTCTAAGAGCGAATGGCTCTTCCTTTTTCATTCGATGTTCACGTTCGGCTTCAGACAAGTACTGATCTGTGTTCAGTGGCATGATATTGTTTGTTTGTCTCGGGATATTATGTGGGGCTGACAAAGCGTCGTTCAGTTCTCTCCTGGATAGAAAACAAGGGTAAATAACATTCAATGATTCTAATTTTTTTAGTGCTGCGGAGTAATCGGCAAGGTGTTCGGATTGACGCCGGGGGTTGTCCTCCCATTTAATATTTAACCACGACAGATCCTCTTCGATTTGTTTCTCGTATTTCGGGTCACATCTTTCTCTATCGATATCTTCAAATCTTAATAGTAAAGTGCCGGCTCCATCTTTAGCTTCTTTTTCTGCGAATAAGGCCGAATAAGCATGACCTAGGTGCAATAGTCCCGATGGACTGGGCGCAAATCGCGTTCTGCTTTTCTGTTTAGGCATAGCAACCTTGTAACTTCAGAGTTTAAAACCATTTAGGTTCTTTTTATTTATTAGGAATTATAAGAACTAATAGACTAACATTAAAACAGTATTATTTTATGTTTTTGAAATATAGTTGGAGAAAAATATGATGGACCTCGATGGACCACGCCAACCACCATCAAATGGCAAAAAGGCGAATGGATTGGTGATATTGCTGCATGGTTATGGAGCGGATGGAAACGATTTGATTGGCCTCGCTCCAATGATAGCAAGAGATTTACCAGAGGTAGAGTTCGTGTCGCCACACGCACCATTCCCTTGTGAGATGTCCCCTTACGGTCGTCAATGGTTTAGCCTAGGTGATCGATCTAAGGAGTCAATGCTCGCGGGAGTAACGATGGCTTCCCAAGTTCTTAATGCGTTCATAGATGAGGAATTAGAAAAAAATAATCTGAGTCCCGATAGACTTGCGCTAGTGGGTTTTAGCCAGGGCACTATGTTGTCCCTATTTGTGGGGCCGCGAAGAGAAACTCCAATAGCAGGTGTAGTGGGATATTCAGGTAGGCTCATCGCTCCAGAACTTTTGGCTCAAGATATTAAGACCAAGCCACCAGTGACACTAATTCATGGTGCATCTGATGATATGGTGCCCGCTTCCTCGCTAGAGGATGCGGTCAATGGATTGACTGCAGTCGGTATTGAAACCTCATCCGAATTAAGACCGGGATTAGGGCATTCGATAGATGAAGAAGGCCTAAATATAGGATGTGCTTTTCTCAAAAGAGTTTTGACTTCGTAATTTTCATACTTTTTAAAAAAGCAAAAATATTTGAAGCATATAAGTGAAACTTGTGCCGTGCTTTGACTTTTTTAATGGACAACCTAGTTTAGAATCACGGTATGCTGGGATAACGATTAAGACCTAAATAAGAGTTAAGAAAGTCGGTTAAGTATTTAACGGAGGATGGAAAAGTGTTGTCCGCAGTCGAGAATTCGCCGGTTTTAGTTTTAAATGCTGATTATAGGCCTTTAAGCTATTTCCCACTGTCTCTCTGGTCTTGGCAAGATACTGTCAAAGCTGTCTTTTTAGATCGAGTTAACGTTTTGTCGGAGTACGAACACAAAATTAGATCTCCTAGTTTTGAAATGCGTTTGCCCAGCGTTATTGCGTTAAAAGAGTTTGTACTGCAATCGCGTCGACCAGCATTCACAAGGTTCAATGTCTTTTTGCGAGATCGTTTCTCTTGCCAATATTGTGCTCAGCAGTTCCGACCAGAGGCCTTAACGTTTGATCATTTAATCCCTAAATCTCGCGGAGGAAAAACCACTTGGGAAAATGTTGTCACTGCTTGTAGCAAGTGCAACCTGCGAAAAGGAAATTTACTTCCGGATATTGTTAAAATGCATCCGATTAATACCCCGCGATCTCCAACATCCTTCGAACTTCAGGAACGCGGCCGCATGTTTCCGCCCAATCATTTGCATGAAAGCTGGAGAGATTTTCTCTACTGGGATTCTGAGTTAGAAAACGGGAATGATAGCGACTGAATAATCCTGGCGATTATTAATACGGAAAAACTCGCTTTAAAAACGCTCGGATAGCCAGATAGCGAGTTTGCTTCCGGTGCGTATAGCTTTTCTCATAACTGGGTATCCAATGGCTTCTTCGCCCCCATGTTCAATGGCAGTGTTTCTATGCTCCAATTCCTCTTGTCGAAATTTATCGATTGTATCCTTTAGATCTTTTTCTTCGTTGTCTAAAGCTGATGATTGTTCGGCATAATGCTCATCAATAACTTCTTCCACGGCTACTGTGCATGCCATTGCAGCTTTGGGCCCCATGAGTGCACTACCAACGCCTAAAGCAAACCCTGCTATGTTCCAGATAGGATATAGAATGGTTGGGCGAACTTGCCTTTCGACTATTAGGTTCTCAAATTTTGTTAAGTGAACCTGTTCTTGTTCCTTCATGTGCCTTATCGTATCACCGTCTGCGGTCTTGCCAAGAATTGCCAGTTGTCCTTCATAAATTCTTTTAGCACCGAACTCTCCAGCATGATCCACTCTGATAAATCTTTCCACCATTTCTTTTTGCGATTTTGAAATAGGAAAGTGGTTCTTGCTATTAGTATTTTTCATAATGAAACTCGCGTTATTTTCGCTGAAATACAATTACCAAAGAATATAGTAACAGCGAAGTAGAAATCAAAAAATTGTACCCTGCCATAGATATTCCAAATAAGGACCATGCCACTTCATCACATCTAACTATTGGTTGCGCCAGCAATTGTTTTCGAAGTGCTTCGATACTATCAGTCTTCATGAAATTCCCACACTCGGGAGTTCCTTGCCAAAGGTGTTGCTCTATTCCGATATGAAAAATAGCTATTGCAGATCCGATTGCAAAAACTACTGATGTAGCAATAAATAGAATTAAATTAAACTGACTATTTTTTCTTAATATTGCTGCTACGAGCATCAATCCTATCGCCACAGTATAAGGTATTCTTTGGTAGACACATAAAACACAGGGTTGCAGGTTCGCGAGATATTCGAAAGCATAAGCTGTTGCTAGAATTAAGCAGCAGGCCAATCCTACCAGGTAGTTAGCGACATTAGGTTTAAACAAAAAAATTTTCACTGCTGGCACCCTAGTTATGCAAACGAAAGATTAATTAAGATTAGACAAGCAAAAATCGCCACGAAAATCAGGATAGTTATTAGTCCAAAATATTTTTCTATGATCTTTTTAATAGATTCTCCAAAATAAAATAATAAGCCGGCTAAACAAAAAAATCTTAATCCCCGGGCAATTAGAGAAGTTAAAATAAAGATAGATAAATCTAACTTGGCAGCGCCACTAGCAATTGTGATCACCTTGTAAGGAAAAGGTGTTAAACCGGCTCCGAAAACAGCCCACCCGCCCCATTCTTCATACATCCTCATATATTGCCCAAATTTATCCCCATAGGAATAAAAGTCTACAAGCGATTGGCCAAGGGTATCGAATAAAAACACACCAACGAGATATCCGCCAATTCCGCCGATTACAGAGGCTATTGTCGCAGTCAGTGCAATACGCCACCACTTGGCGCGGTCTGCTAGAACCATTGGAATTATCATCACGTCGGGGGGGATTATAAAAATTGAGCTTTCTACAAAAGACACCAATGCTAACCACCATTTGGCATGGCGATGCGCTGCGGCCGACAGAACCTTGTTGTATAATGTTCGCAACGACTTGGTCCGATTCTCCTATGTGAAACTGTGGTTTAGCATCGGTTTTAAACACCGGCAATAGCTGGGCCAGCTCATTTACAGATTATCCAACACACAAACGTCAGAAAACTTCATCAATATGTAGTGTTTTTATTTTAATATCCTAATAAATATAGATAAATAATCATAAAATCATTATATTTAATGATGAGAAGTTGATGCAGCGGTAATGCGAGGTTATGGTTGCACCAGTAAAACAGCGGACAAGGTTAATGATCGGCTGAGTTTATCGAAAAGTTGTTTAAACACAGGGAAGGAATTAGTTAATGCGTAAATCTCTTATCGCTCTAAGCGTTCTTGGATTTGGCGTTGCCAGTGTAGCGGAAGTCAGTCTTCCTACGGCAGCCGGAGCCCAAGAGGTAAAAGGGCCTAAAATTACATGGAGAATGTCTCTATGGGGAAAACGACGAGCTTTCACAGAAGCGCCTGAATACACATCAAAAATGGTAAAGGAAAAGACCGGCGGGAACTTCAATATCAAGCTTTACTACGGTCAACAGCTCTCAAAAAGTAAGGAAAACCTCGACGGTATTTCTGTAGGTGCTTTTGAGATGGCTTCATTTTGCGCCGCCTATCATCCAGGTAAAAATCAGCCTCTAAATGTTTTAGACTTACCATTTTTACCGATCCCAAATTTAGACGTTCAGCTGAAAGTTCATGACGCAATCTATAGCCATCCCGCTTCGACGAAAGCTTTGGCAAAATGGAATGCAAAGATTTATATGTCCATGATGCTTCCACAATATGAGTATATGGGACGCGGTACCCCTCCGAGCAAAGTTTCCGACTTTAAAGGAAAGCGTTTGAGAGCATTAGGTGGAATGGGACGTGCGGCAAAAGCGATCGGTGCTGTTCCAACGACCATGCCTGCATCTGAAACATATACAGCGTTGCAGCGCGGTACTGTTGATGCGATTGGATTTCCATATACCTACACGTTTGCTGCATACAAACTTGATGAAATAGCGGACTGGTATACGACGAATATGTCACTTGGTTCCGTTAACTGTCCGATTGTTTTCAATATGGACTCATACAACGCACTTCCAGATCAGTATAAAAAGCTTCTGGACGATGTGAAAGCAGGTTCATACGCAGCTCAAGCAGCAGCTTACGCAGCAAAAGATAAAATTAACGTTGCAAAGTGGAATGCAAATCCAAAATTGAAAGCGGTTAAAATGCCAGAAGACGAAATGGCAGCATTTCGTAAGATGGCTGGAATGCCTCTTTGGAAGCAATGGGTTAAGGAGAATGAAGGAAAAATTCCTGCTCAGGAGCTTCTGGATATAGTATTAAAGACCGCAAAAGGCGGCTGATTACTATACTGTTATGATATATATGGTCGCTGGATGTGATGTCTGGCGGCCATTTTATTAGACGGAAATTCAGGGGGACTTGATGAGTAGTGGTGAAAGTACAGATCGTTCATCTGCAGCACAGTTATTAAGCAGAGCAGATTCACAGCTTTTCCGAATGGAAAGCTTTTTCAATTTAACATCGGCAATGTTGATTTTGTTTTTAATGTTGTTAGCTGTTGTTCAGGTCGTAGGACGTAAATTTTTTAATTTTCCAATTCCTGGTTATGTCGACTGGGTAGAGATGGCGATGGCCATTTTCTGTTTTCTTAGTATCGCCTATACACAAAAACTCGGTGGACATGTCCGCATGGAATTTTTTATAGGCAGATTTTCCGGGAGACTCCTTTGGACCCTCGAAGTTATCGGTACCCTTGTAGCTATGTGGATTATCGCAGTTCTGTGTTGGTACGGCTGGGAGCATTTTGTTCGCGCTTGGGTGATTGGAGACTCCTCAATTGATATCCAGATACCTATCTGGCCCGGAAAGTTGATAGTTGTAATCGCATTTATCAGTTTAGAATTGCGTTTGCTGGTGCAGCTTTTTGGATTTTTAAGACTAGTTGCGCACCCAGACGCGGAGCCGATTGGGGTCCCCATAATAGAAACAGTTGATGAACAGGCTCAAAAGGAAATTGACGCTGGTCTCGCTGGGGAAGAGGAAAAAGTGAATATAGTTGGTGAGACAGGAGGTCGATCATGAGTGAATTTGCGATAGGCCTGATTGGAACAAGTGCTTTATTAATTCTCGTTTTTGCTGGTGTCCGTGTTTTTGTGGTTGCAGCAATTGTAGGACTGCTAGGTTGCGTGGCGATCATTGGCTGGAAGGCTGGCGCTGGTATAAGTGGGACAGTTCCTCATTCGAAATCGATTAATTATGCGCTCAGCGTCCTCCCTATGTTTATTTTGATAGGTTTTATCGCCTACCATGGTGGTTTAACCCACGCGCTATTTAGGGCAGCACGAAACTGGTTTGGCTGGGTCCCCGGTGGTTTGGCTGTTGCGAGTGTTTTTGCGACAGCTGGGTTTGCTGCGGTTTCTGGTGCCAGTACCGCAACCGCTGCTGTTTTTAGTCGCGTGGCGATACCGCATATGCTCGAAAATGGGTATGATCGTCGGTTAGCGGCGGGTGTGGTTGCGGCAGGGGGTACATTGGCCTCACTGATCCCTCCGAGCGCGATTCTGGTGATTTATGCTATTATCGTTGAAGAATCAGTTGGTACTTTAATTTTAGCTGGTTTTCTTCCTGGAGTAGTATCGGCAATTATTTATGCAATGCTAATTATTGGGCAATGCATGTGGAAGCCGGAACTAGGTAAAGCTATTCCTTCTCCTCCACTCAAAGAAAAGATGGCTAGTCTTCCCGGTACAGTGCCTATTTTTGTCGTTGTTGCGGTTATTTTCTACTCTATGTACTCAGGTACAGCAACGCCCACTGAGGCTGGAGCCGTTGGGGCATTTGTAATCTTAGTAGTAGCTTTAATGAAGGGTATGAAATGGCCTAGCTTAAAAGAGGCATTGCTAGAAACAGCAAAATTAACGGTCATGATTTTTGCTTTAATTTGGGGTGTTCTAATTTTTGTTCGATTTTTAGGATATGCCGGATTGCCTCAAGAATTTGCCGGGTGGATTACTGGACTACCTTTTCCTCCTGTAGTGATTATGATCCTTATCCTTTGTGGATATGCTGTTTTAGGTATGTTTATGGATGCTATAGGCATGTTACTTTTGACACTGCCTGTGGTTTACCCTGCCGTGATTGCGCTTGGCTACGATCCGATCTGGTTTGGTATAATTGTGGTGAAAATGTGTGAGGTATGTCTAATAACGCCGCCAGTGGGATTAAACTGTTATGTGGTCTCGGCGGTTAGGCCGGATATTCCCCTAGGGGATGTGTTCAGAGGGATATTTCCGTTTTTTATAGCAGATGTTATTACAATTGGTTTATTCCTAGCCTATCCAGAAATCGTTCTATGGTTACCTAACCTTGTGAACAGCTAAATAACCACAAATCATTAATACAAAGGAACCCGCTTCAAAACTGAAGCGGGTTCTATTTTTCAGATGCAAATTAGATCGAGCTATTTCAGATTAAAACCTCTCTTGGTGAGATAGTTAGCTAACTGATCGCGTTCAGTTGTTGAGACCTGCCGTGCCTTATCTTCTGACCAACCATAAAAGTTTGCTATTCCATACATCTCGGTTAATCTCTGTTTTTCGGGGGGGATAGAGAAACGAGCATCCCGTCGTTGATCATAGGCGTCTATCTCAACGGATAAATTTTCATCACAGTAAGAATCTTTATGAACATTAATGCTAGAAGGTAATCTTAAACTGATGTATCCGTCATCCACTGGGTACCCTGCAGTCATTCCAGCCACTGGAAATACGTGGTTAGGCAAACTGATTATTTCGGCAATCTCATCGATATGATTCCTAACGACGCTTATAGGGCAACAGCCAATCCCTAATGATTCAGCGGCTCGTACAAAATTCATTATAACTAATCCACTATCTACGGCTGCATTTAAAAATGCATCGAGATGATCGTTAGCAAATGGTTTATCCCGCATTTTACAGATACGTCGTATCCTCCGACTATCTCCTAGGAAGATCATGAGAATTGGACAAGTTGCAATCCACGGCATCGCGGGCATCAAGTCTGCTATGGCTTTTCTCTTTGTTTTATCTTTGATTATTACGACAGAAGTTTGTTGCAAATCTGACTTGGCTGGCGCTGAAAAAGCTGCCGCTAATAAAATATCAAGGATTTCATCCGACACAGGATCTTCAGTAAACCTCCTATGCGTTCTATGATTAAGAATATTTGCTAATTCTCCCTCTGCCGCCATTGTGGCACCCGTATTAGTGGGTATGCCGTATCGATTTTCAATTAAATCGGCGATAGTTGTATCTTTTTTCATTGTTACTCCGTTACTGAAAAACCTAGCCCAACAATTCCGAGAATGATGGTCATGTAGTAGTGAAAATATCAATAAAGAACAACAAACAGCCATTCATGAATCTTTTAATTGCTCTCATGTGATATTATTGATCGGTTAAAGAGATCTGGTCTAGTAACTTTGTGAACAGCTGAATTGTGTTATATGAATTAGGCTGTATTTATTTGGGAGTTTTATGAAAAATGAAGATCGCTATCATTGGTTGTGGGGCTATGGGCTCAGTTTATGCTGCTTTGTTGGCTGATTCTGGGAACGATGTTTGGGCAATTGATACATGGGAGGAGCATATCTCGGCCATAAGAAGTAATGGCTTAAGGGTTGAGGGAGCGAGTGGTGATCGAACGGTGTCAATGAACGCGACCATTAATGCGAGTGATGCAGGCGAGTGTGAACTCATAATCGTTGCCACAAAAGCAAGTGGGGTGCCTGCAGCAGCAGTTGCTGCAAAAAGCATTGCCGGACCTAATAGTATTATTCTAACGATACAAAATGGGTTAGGAGCTGCAGAGCGTATCGCCGAATCAATTGATACTAATCAGGTGATGATAGGGGTAGTTGGCGGATTTGGTGCTTCTATGAAAGCCCCTGGACATGCGCACCATAATGGAATGCAATTAGTAAGAATTGGTGAAATGAATGGCGGCGTTAGCGACCGTTTAGAAAAAGTTGTGAGCGCATGGGACAATGCGGGGTTTACAGCAAAAGGGTATCCCGATATTCATCAAATGATATGGGAAAAATTTATCTGTAACGTTACGTACAGTGGTCCGTGCGCGTTGATGAATGCCACGATAGGGCAGGTTCAAGCAAATTCTGAATCTTGGTCTGTTGCACTTTCCTGTGCAAGGGAAGCGGACGCAGTCGCAAGAGCAAAAAAGATTAACCTCGGATTTGATGATGTTGAAACCTATGTTCGAGATTTTGGTGCTAATATGCCTGATGCGAGGCCATCTATGCTACTAGACCATATGGCGCAAAGACCTTCCGAGATTGATGGAATCAATGGCGCTGTTCCTACGGAAGCGGCCAAAATAGGGATGACCGCACCTATTAATGCGTTGATATCTAGTTTGATAAGAGGACGAGAAGCTAATTTTTCATAGGGTTGAGTTTATTTTACTTTCTCATATTTCTCCCAAAAAAGTATCTTGTCCGCGTCGGTAACCTCTATTGCTTTGGGCGGGATTACGATTAACTAATGGTCTTGCATATAGTGGGTGCGTGACGCTTCGAACTTCGTGTTCTATTTGAAACAATACCTCACTAGTGTCTAAATCTATTATATCGATGAACCGCCATTCATGCTCATCAGACTCCCTGGAGATCAATGTTCTCTCACGTAACTTGTCGTAGGGGCCTGCAAAATCAGCAATATAGATCGCAACATGATGTCCATCGTAATCTGGTTGAGGCTTGTCTGTCTCAATAAAATGAATGAATTGTGCTGAACCTGTTGTAATCGACGCACAAGGTGCACCATTCCGCTGGCCGGTTACAACTGTCGCTCCCATTATTTCATCATAAAATCGAGCAATTTTTTGCGAACTTCCCTGTGGTGCAGATAACTCGACATAAGGCAGCCCCAATTGTATCCTGCCGTATTCGGCCGAAGGCTCATGCAGTTTAAATTTGTTTCCCCAGGGACACAGTACTTCAATACAGTCACTTTTTCTTTCAAAAGAGAATGCCGATCCCATCAACTTTTCTGCTATTGTATCCAGAGATTCTTCTATTTCCTTGAGATTAGGAACCACAATGCCAATTGTCCCGCGTAAAACCTGAGGCGAAGGATCTCGTCTGGGAAGATGAATTTGACTTCGACCCATATTGATCCACATGTTATCCAATCCCGTCATTAAGTATGGGTCCCTCGTTAGACGGAGACCGGTAACATAGAACAATAGCGCAGATGGTTGTTCGGGGATCATAAGATTTACATGTTCCATATGGACAATATTTCCCAGAGATTGTTCAACTCGGTTGTAATGTGTATTCATTGCCCGTCACCCCTTGAGTTAATCCTGTTTCGACATCGTAATCTGTATTTGAACTCCAATTCAAGCGTGTAAAAGGATGGATCATATTATTGCTACTTGAATTCATCTTGCCGAATAAAGTTAACGCTGGTCGGATAAGTTTCTAAAAATGTGATATTCGTTGTATCAAGTTGTTGAGTTGGTCATCAAACGTTGAAGATAGCGCCGCGGTAATCGTATTGTTTTTCTAATGAATAGGTTGGAGACAAAACAATGGTTAAATTATCGAGTAACGAAGAATGGCTTGATTTAGTAAAGGAAGAAATAATAGAGCCAGAATTGCCAATCTGTGATCCCCATCACCATCTTTGGGATAGAAATTCACATCAGCCTATTCAGCCTGGATATCTGTTAGACGAAATCCTAGAAGATATTAACAGCGGACATAATATTGTCTCTACAGTTTTTATAGAATGTGGAGCAATGTTTAAAACAGATGGCCCCGAGCATATGAGGCCGGTTGGTGAAACAGAGTTCGTGAATGGCATTGCTGCCATGAGTGCAAGTGGAGCCTACGGTAGCTCCAAAATAGCAGCAGGGATCGTTGGCACCGTTGATCTCACAATAGGTGCATTAGCTGGAGAAGTGTTGGATGCTCATATTGTCGCAGGCGGGGGACGGTTTCGTGGAATAAGAAGAGCGGTAGCATGGGATGCAGCGGATGTAATAAGAAACCATAGAACAAACCCTCCGGCAGGACTGCTGCTCCAAGATGATTTTCGCCATGGGTTTGCTGAATTGGGTTCCCGAGACATGACGTTTGAGGCATGGTGCTATCACACGCAAATTCCGGAAGTCACAGATCTTGCAAGAGCATTCCCTGATACAACAATCATTTTAGATCATTTCGGTGGCCCGCTTGGAACAGGGCCGTATCAGGAAAGCGCAGATGAGATTTTTGAAATTTGGAAAACATCAGTAGGTGAGCTAGCTAATTGTGAAAACGTATTTGCTAAACTTGGCGGTATAAATATGGACGTCAATGGCTTTGGTTGGCATGAAAACTCAAAACCACCAACAAGCGCAGAATTGGCTGATGCTACGCGACGATATTACGATTACGCTATTGAAGTTTTTGGAACTAATCGTTGTATGTTCGAGTCAAATTTTCCTGTTGATAAACTAAGCTGTAGCTATCAAGTGATATGGAATACATTCAAGCGCATAGCGTCTGGAGCGACGGCGTCCGAAAAATCTGCGTTGTTTCATGATACAGCAGCTAAGGTTTATAGTTTATAAGGTTATGTCGTCGCTTTTCAAAGTCGAGGAAAGTTATATAAGGTGGCCCTGAAAAGGGGATGACACCACTATCCACCTGCATTTCGTGGTAGGGTTTATCACTTTTCAATAAGGAGATTAAGCTATTTTTAGATCTACTTACGGTTTAGGTTTTTGAGGCCCAACATTGTTTACACTCAATAAGCCAGCCCATGGGCCATTTACAAAAATAGAACGTATTGTAATTACTATCCCTGTATTGGCCGCCTCGCTATTGCATTCTCTGAACATGAGCACAGCTTATGTAGCGCTTCCAAATATACAAGGGAATTTGTCTGCTGCTCCAGATCAGGTCGGTTGGGTGATAACAGCTTTTGTTGTGGCCACTGCAATAGGGACTATCTTAACCAACCTATTTAGTCAAAAGTTTGGACGGCGGCAAATTTTCCTGGCTTCCATAGCGGGTTTCACCATTACTTCGCTTTTTGCGGCTACTTCGGGAAGTTTAAGCGAGCTGGTTTTTCATAGGATGTTGCAAGGTTTTGTATCGGCTCCCCTATTACCTATTTCTCAGGCCATCATGCTTGATACTTATCCTAAAGAAAAGCACGGCTTTGCTATGAGTATTTGGTCAATGGGTATGATATTAGGGCCAGTCGCAGGTCCAACAGTAGGAGCGATTCTAACAGAATTCTATGATTGGCGATATGTATTCTATATGAATATACCGTTTGGTCTGGTGGCTTTTTTTTCTATCTTGGTAACCCTGCCCTCCGCACGTTCAATGCATCAAAGAACAGACTGGTTAGGTGTCGTTTCTCTTATAATAGCAGTAGTTTGTCTGCAACTCGTACTTGATCGGGGAGAGCGTTTGGGATGGTTCGAGTCATCCGAAATATTGTTTAACTCTGTTTTATCTGGGTTGGCTTTTTATATATTTATAATGCATTCAGTTACAACAAAAACACCATATATTAGCCTTAAGATATTCTCTGATAGAAATTATGTTATTGGATTAGCATTGATTTTTACTTTTGGCATAGCTGTTTTTGCTTCCTTATTTATCCTGCCGCTATTTCTTCAAAATGTGCAGGGATACCCAGTACTCTCGGCAGGCTGGGTAATTTCTTCCCGAGGACTTGGGACAATGGGTGCCATGTTATGTTCGGGGTTTTTGTTGAGCTTAATATCTGGAAAATTTCTAATTCTTTTTGGTTTACTATGTGTTGGTGTGAGTAACCTTTGGATGACAAGTTGGAATGCTGACGTTGGAATGGAAGAAGTAATATGGATTACTATTATAAATGGCTTTGGTATGGGAATGATGTGGGTGGCTTTGACAACAGTCACCTTTTCCACCTTGCCAACGGTTTTTAGAGTCGAAGCCGCAGCATTATTTTCTCTAATACGTGCCATTGGAGCTAGTATTGGAACATCTCTTGTTGTTTCTATACTGGTAAGATCAACACAAACAAACTATATCGAGATGCGGGCTCAGATTACAGAATTTAAGGCAGCTATAAATTTAAGTGGGCTTGATGGGTTGGTCAATATTGGTTCCGAGATCGGACTACGGAATATCCAAAGCATAGTGCTATCTGAAGCGCATATGATGGCATTTTTAAACGATTTTGTTTTTCTGATGATTGTCGCATTTGCAGCTGTTCCACTTATATTTCTATTGCGTTCTAAAAAGTAAAATAAATTCAATCTGATAAAAGATGATTAGAGAAATGATTTTGAAGATTTTCTGAAGTTGATTAAAGTGTTCACAAACGAAGTTTGGATCGATGCCTATGTCTCTAATTAATCAACGTGTTGTTTATCTCAACGGTGTTTATGTTCCTGAAAACGAAGCCGTTGTTCCTATCAAAGATCAGGGTTTTAAGTATGGAGATGGTGTTTTTGACACTACAAGAACATTTGGCCATAAAATTTTCAGACTTAAAGAGCATTTGGAACGATTCGAGAGATCCTTGAAGTATTTAGATTTGGATCCTGGGTTATCTATGAAACAATTAGGGACTATTACTGAAGAGGTGGTTGAGCGTAATTTGCCTTTGCTAGCATCTGGTGATGATTATTGGGTTACCCAAAGAGTTACACGCGGTTTAACTGGAGATGATGGCCAAGCTTGGCCTGATTGGCCAGAATCAACCGTTCTAGTTGAGTGCACCCCTCTTCCTTTAGCTGCTCGAGCACATTATTATCGTGATGGGATTCAGATAATCACACCTTCTGTCCGGAGGGTTGCTCCTGAGATGGCGAGCCCTCGAGCAAAGACTCATAACTATTTGAACTTTGTGATGGGAGACTTGGAGGTCCAGTCCCAGAACCCTGATGCGCTTTCGGTCTTGCTAGATAAAAATGGAAACTTAGCGGAGGGTAAGGGAAGCAACATTTTCGTTATTAAGAATCAGAAATTGATCACTCCTAAAGAAAAATATGTTTTGCCTGGTGTAAGTAGAGAAGTAACGATGAATCTGGGGAGAGAGCTTGGGTATGAAATAGAAGAAGACGATATAGACCTTTTCGACGCGTATAACGCAGACGAATTATTTATTACGTCCACAAGTTTTTGCATTTGCCCTGTCCAGGGTATCAATGGTCGACGTCCAACTGCGAATGGCATTCCTGGACCCATCACCAGCAAATTGATTAATGCATATGTAGATCTGGTGGGGTTTGATTGGTACGGACAGTATTTATCAAAAATATAATAGAGCTGATTGGGGTATACAAAACTTAATTGTTTTATTTCAGTCCATGTCTGATAATCTTTAGCATTAAAGACGGAAGTCCTGCGTTTTCAAATGAGTCTGCGGGATGCCAAGTAAGATTATCAATCTTCCTACAATATTTTGGACTTGATCGCAGAATTTTGATTTCAAGTTTAAAATGAGTGAAAATATGACTAACGGTACCAGGAACAACCTGCCAATCAGCTTTGAAAGGTTCTGAGTTTTGAATCTGAGTCTGGCTAGGAGGGTTTTCTGTCCATGGCGTCCCGGGTACCTCCATCATACCTGCGAAAAGACCTTTAGCTGGGCGGCGTTGTAATAGTATTTCATTGTTTGTGTTTATGCACAGGAATGCTATCCCAAATCGATTGGGCTTTTTGCGTCTAGGAGTTTTCTTTGGGATAACCCCTGTCTTCCCTTTTTTCAAACTCAAACAAGAATCGTTCACGGGACACTTATTACATAGTGGTTTTTGGGGAGTGCATATTGTCGCCCCAAGGTCCATGACGGCTTGAGCATAATCTCCGGGTCGGTAATCAGGGGTTATCATAGTTGCATACTTTTTCAATAGAGACTTTGCGGCGGGAAGAGGTTTTTCAATGGCATTGAGGCGGGCTGTGACGCGCTCGAAATTACCGTCCATAGGGGTTGCCTTGGCATCAAAAGCAATCGCCATTATTGCTGCCGCTGTATAGTTTCCCACTCCAGGGAGTTCGAGGAGTTTTTCTTCTTGGTTCGGAAATATACCGTTAAAATTACTAACAATAATTTTGGCACATCGGTGAAGATTACGGGCTCGAGCATAGTAGCCAAGCCCCGCCCATTCGATAAGAACATCATCCAAATTAGCTTCTGCTAATTTGAATATTGAGGGCCAGCGATTCAAAAACTTTTCAAAGTAGGGGATCGCGGTTGCAACCTGGGTCTGCTGAAGCATAATTTCACTGAGCCAAACGTTATAGGCGTCGGGTCGCGATCCGTCCCTTGGTCTCCATGGCATTAATCTCTTATTTTGATCGTACCAATTGAGCAGTTTATGTGGCACGCATAGAATTTGTTCAGATATTTCTGGTTTCATTGCCGGACGGGAGTATATATTCAGGGTTATAAAAAATAAGTCACCTAATGTATTTAATAATGTTTTCAAAACAACGAAAAAGAATGGCATTCTTAGCATTTTATGGTTAAACGGAAAAAAAAGTCCGAAGATAATAGCGTCAGAAACCCAGGTTTAAAGACCTTACAGCAGTCTGTCTTAAAAATAACGGATGTAGCTATAAGGAAACGAGGGTTTGTGGAATCTGCGTTGATACATAAATGGACAAGTATTGTCGGAAAAGAAATCGCTGCATGGAGTGTGCCCAACCGGCTTGTTTTTTTGCGGGGTAGCACCCTAGATGCAACACTGCATCTTGATGTGTTATCTGCTCGAGCACTAGAAATTCAGCATAATGAACTGGTTATATTAGAGCGGATCAATGTCGTTTTTGGTTACAAGGCAATTAATAAAATTGCGATTCGGCAAGTAAATTCTCTAAGCCGAACCGTAAAGCAGTCACCCACACCTGCGGTTTTGACCGAATCAGAAAAGTCATGGGTTTCAGATCAAATCAAAAATCATAGTAACGCGGAGCTAAAAAACGCTCTGGAAGCGTTGGGTCAAGCCATTTTGAGCCGTAAATAACTTTGGCATTCTCATTATAAAAATCATTACCCTGCCTTATTTTGATCAACTTTTTTAAATATATCGGACAATATATTGCGAGGAGAGAATGCTCGTTTTATGTTGTTAGGAAGAACGGTGGAGTTGATTATGCAGATCAAATTTTTATTGCTGCTTGTGGGATGGTCTCTTATGACCTGTAACGTTGCTCTCGCAGATACAGCAAATGTAAATGTTGACATCGGTGCTGCACTTTCCCCTCGGGTTGAAGGAAATCCCGACGCTAAAGTAAAGTTAGTTGAATACTTTTCTTTAACATGTCCTGCCTGTGCTAAATTTCACACAGACGTGTACCCGAAAATTAAGGAAAAATATATCGATACAGGTTTGGTTCAGATGGAATACAGAGATTTCCCTCTAGATCAATGGGCACTGAGAGCAGCGGCGTTAGCGCGCTGTCTGGAACCAAAATACTATGGCGCTATGGTTGACGTTTTACTCAAGCAGCAGAGTAACTGGACACGTTCCGAAAATGTTTTAGAATCCTTGCTGAAAATAGGCCAATTAGCAGGGCTAAACGAGAAAAATGCGACAGCCTGTATTAGTAACGAAAAGTTATTAGATGGCATTATTTCTGTTCGCATGACAGGAAATAAAAAACACAACGTAAACACAACGCCTTCTTTTCTTATCAATGGGGAGAACATACAAGCGTTTGAGTTTAGTGACTTTGAAATGTTGTTTAAAGACGCCTTAGGTCAGTAACAATGCAAGATCCAAAAAATAACTCAAACATAGGATTTAATTGTGCAGTTTAGTCGACTGAGATTGAGCGGTTTCAAGTCCTTTGTAGATTCCATTGAAATAGATATTTCGAGTGGTTTGACGGGCGTTGTCGGGCCAAACGGTTGTGGTAAATCAAATCTTGTAGAAGCTCTCCGCTGGGTGATGGGAGAAACATCAGCTAAACGAATGCGCGGTGGTGAGATGGATGATGTTATATTTAATGGAACATCTGCGCGTTCGTCTCGTAATTTGGCTGAGGTTTCTCTGCTAGTTGAAAACCTGGATCTAAAAGCGCCAAGCGGTTTTAACGATTCTAAAGAATTGCACGTAACCAGACGTATAGAGCGAAGCAAGGGCTCTAATTATAAAGTGAATGGTAAAGACATAAGAAGTCGAGATGTGCAACTTTTGTTTGCTGATGCTGGAACAGGAGCTCGGTCAGCTGGGATTGTCAGTCAAGGCAGAATAGGTGCTTTAATAAATGCAAAACCCTCTGAGCGTCGGATAGTCATAGAAGAGGCTGCAAATATCAGAGGACTCCATACAAGAAGGCATGAGGCAGAGTTAAGGTTGAAGGGCGCAGAAACTAACCTCGAACGTTTAGAGGACATCTTGACGTCGTTGCAATCGCAACTGAAGGGGCTCAAGCAACAGGCCAAGCAGGCCATAAGATATAGAACCGTTAGTGACCAAATTCGACAAGCAGAGTCAATTTTATTATTCAGTCGCTGGCAATCTATCCTAACTGAAAAAGAGGCCGCGGAAAAAACCGAGCTGCATGCGAGCGCAGCAGTGAATGAAGCAACTGAGTTAGCTGCCAGAGCATCAACACAACGCGCCAATATAGCTGAGAAACTGCCGGCTCTCAGGACAAAAGACGCAGAGGCGGCGTCTGTTGTTCAGACAATAACGATTGCATTAAACGAGCTCGATGGGGAGCGGAGCCGTATCGATCAAGCCAGGACAGAAGCGGCAACAAGATTAGCTCAGATAAATGACGATATAGTTAGAGAGGATGCGCTTGAAAAAGAGTCCGAGGTGGCTGTGTCAAGCCTAATAGCTGAACAAGCATCTATAGAGAAAAGTTTGGCTGAGGAAGAGGGGGGTCAACAACAAGCAGCCTCTAGACTTACTGAAATCAACCACGACGCAGATTTATTAGAAAAAAAAGTTGCTCAAATAACCGAGATTGTAGCATTGAATGAAGCAAGTCGCGCATCATTGGGCAGACAAATAGAATTGGCCGAGGCGAAAAAGGAACGATTATTTGTACAAATTAACGACGTCAAAAGTCAGAGAAGACAATTGGATGAAAATACCGGTAGTGCTGAACATGTTGGACGATTAGAAAGCGCTCTGGAAAAAATTTCTCAAGCAGTCAATGAGTCGACTGCCAAGCTGAGTGTCATAGAGAATGATAAGGCGGAGTGCGGTGGATTGGTCGATGAAGCCTATCGCGTGGTTCAAGAGGTTTCATCAAAATTGACACGATTAGAGGCCGAAAGGGAATCACTATCTGCAATGTTGTCCGCAAATGTAGATATGGATCAAACACCCATTGTGGACCTTATAGAAGTGAATGAAGGCTACGAAAAAGCCCTGTCAACAGCTTTGGGAGATGATTTAACCGCTCCCATAAAGACGGGTGACTCAATAACAGGAAAAAGATTTTGGACGGACAATATGTCAAAACATAAAGGCTCTAAATTACCTGAAGGCGTGAAAGCGCTGGCAAATCAAGTTAAAGTGCCAGAGATGCTTAAAGACCGTTTAAATCAGATTGGGATAGCTTATGACGCTGCAACAGCTATGCGATTGCAAAAGGAATTGGTGCAAGGACAGTGTTTGACTACTGTTGATGGCGGACTTTGGCGCTGGGATGGCTATGTTACAGAACCGGGTATAGTGAGTTCGGCACAAATCCGTATTCAACAGCAAAACCGCGTAAAAGAAATAGAAAGAAATACTGAGATACTAACAGCGGAACAAAAAAATGCATCGGACGGACTTATAAAATTAAGAGAGCGACTTGAGGAACTTGATGCGCAAGAAAAAAATGAAAGGACAAATTATAAAAATGCTTATGAAGAACTGGATGCAGCACGCCAACGTTTGAGTGCGGCTGTACAAGAGCAGTCTGATTGGAACAATAGTGTAAGCCGTCTGGACGAAACAATTAATCAACTCACGATTGAGGGACAAGAAGCAGAAAAACAAAAGGTCACAGCCGAAAAAGAAATGGAATCTTTGGGTGATATAGAAAATCTCAGAGCAGAAAATGCCACAAACAGAGAAAAGTTATCATTGCAACGTGCCAAGTTGGTTGATGCCAGAGCGGCTTATGATGAAATAGTCAGATTATCGAGAGACAGGGCTAGACGACTAGAAGCTATAAGCATTGAACATAAAACCTGGCTAGAACGTTCAGAGCAGGCAAAAATAAGAATAGAAAAACTGGAAAACAGAAGGGGCTTTGAACAATCGGAGATTGATCGATTGGAGAAGCGGCCGCAAGAAATAGTGGCGCAAAGAAATGAATTAATGGACCGTGGTCAAATAGCTGAAGCATCAAGAAGGGAAGTTGCAGATTTATTAGCGGCATCCGAAGTCGAACTCAATGATGCCGATAAGATATCCAGGCAAGCGGATCGAGATTTAGCAGAAAGGCGCGAAGAGCGTATAAGGACTGAAGCTGCATTAGAACAGGTAAGCCACTCTCTGGAAACAATAAAGGACCGTATTGAGGAACGACTGGAATGTCTTCCAGAACAAATTCTTGAGAAAGCAGGAATAGAGAATTCAGAGGAATTGCCTGATTTAGCGATTACCGAGGCACGTTTAGAACGGCTCACGCGGGAACGAGAGAGGATTGGGCCAGTCAATTTACGAGCAGAGATTGAAATGGAGGAGTTAGAAAAGCAACTAACGACGATGGAAAAAGAGAGAGATGATTTAACTGGTGCAATTTCTCGTCTTCGCAGAGCCATATCGTCTTTGAATAAAGAAGGCAGAGATCGACTTCTTCAGGCTTTTGATACAGTGAATAACCATTTTAAAGAATTGTTTGTACGACTATTTGGTGGCGGTACCGCCCATTTGACGTTAGTTGAAGCCGATGATCCTTTGGATGCCGGGGTTGAAATTATGACCAGTCCTCCCGGAAAAAAGCTTCAATCTATGTCTTTGTTATCCGGTGGGGAACAAGCGCTGACTGCGTTGGCATTAGTGTTTGCAGCCTTTCTAACAAACCCATCACCAATTTGTGTGTTAGATGAGGTGGATGCGCCGTTGGATGATACTAATGTGGATAGATTCTGTTCTTTATTGACTGATATTTGCCAAACAACTCAAACAAGGTTTTTAATCATAACACATCATCGACTAACGATGGCTCGAATGGATAGATTATACGGTGTAACGATGGCTGAGCAGGGTATTAGCCAACTTGTTTCTGTAAATCTAGAGGGAGCTGAAGAACTGAGGGAGGTGGTTTGATTAAAACGTCCTGAAAAACAATAGTTTTATGACTGTAAATTAAGGGTTCTTCTTTCTTGACATGTTGTATGAGTTTTCCTTATGTTGGGCCAAAATAGGCCAAGGAATTTATCGAAGATTTTTGTTTTTGATCTAAGGGATGCCGCGGGTTGAATGCCGGACGAAAAAGAAGAAAAACCGGTTAAAATAGAGGAGTTGGACGAAAGAATTCGTTCGATGAGGAGGGATGTAAGTAACAATTCTGTGCACAAGACCAAAGGGGAGCTTCCGCCATCCCTTGCAGGAATTGCTGCAAGGGCAGGAGTAGAGCTCGTTGCAGGAGTTGCAGTCGGCGCTGGAGTAGGATATGGGCTCGATCTGTGGTTGAATTCATCTCCTTGGATGCTTATTGTCTGTTTTATTTTAGGAGCAGCCGCGGGAATGATGAATGTGTATAGAGCAGTTAACGGGATGGGGATGTCAGTAGGATTTGGAAATACTCGTGGGAAGACAGACCCAAACCGGGAAGAGTGATTAAAGAGAGGAATTGCGGTGGCTTCACCTGTTGAGCAGTTTAAATTAAAATCTCTGGTTCCCTTCGAGTTGGGGGGAGTGGACTTATCGTACACGACCTCGTCGTTGTGGATGACAATTACGGTAGTCTGTGTCACAGCTTTTTTAACATTGAGCATGCGCGGCGGAAGGTTAGTCCCAGGGCGGTGGCAATCAATGGCGGAAATGTCCTATGAATTCATAGCAAATATGATACGAGAGAATGTTGGGGCGGAAGGTCGTAAATATTTCCCTTTTATATTCACATTGTTCATGTTCATTTTAGTAGGAAATTTGGTGGGGATGATCCCGTTTGCATATACTTTTACGAGCCAGATTATCGTGACGTTCGCGATGGCGGCAACAATTTTTATCGGTGTTACGGTGATTGGATTGGTTCGCCATGGTTTGCACTTTTTCTCATTATTTGTCCCATCTGGAACCCCGTTAATTTTAGCGCCGCTTCTTATTCCTATCGAAGTCATCTCATATTTTGTAAGGCCAGTAAGTCTTTCTGTTCGACTTTTTGCAAATATGATGGCCGGGCACACCATGATGAAGGTTTTTGGCGGGTTCACGGTGTTGCTTGGTGTGCTGGGGGTTGCGCCAATTATCCTGTTGGTAGCGCTTACAGGATTTGAGATAATGGTGGCGGTCCTTCAAGCATATGTATTTACTGTTTTGACGTGCTTGTATTTAAACGATGCAATACACCTTCATTGAAATATTGTTTTGAGAAAGATTTTTAAACATTCTTATCTATTAGAGAGGAAAATGAGAAATGGAATTAGAAGCTGCTAAGATGATTGGTGCCGGTCTTGCTGTTATAGCATTAGCTGGTGTTGGAGTTGGTATAGGTAACATTTTTTCGTCGCTAGTTTCGTCAATCGCGCGGAACCCCGCCGCGAGGGGAGAAGTTTTTGGTATAGGTATTCTTGGGTTTGCACTAACAGAGGCAATTGCCCTTTTTGCTCTATTGGTATCGTTTCTTATTCTTTTTACCTAGAATCCAAAGATGCTAGTTTGAATGATTAGTTTCTGATTGGTGCTTAACGGGTAGTATCGGACAGGCAAATGACTGTGAAGAATTTTATTGGCGTAAATGCGGTACTATACTTCTATATCGCGTTAGGGGGGGCGCAGGCTGCAACTGCTTCGGATGCGTCTGGCCCTAAGCTACCACAATTAGATATTGAGACTTATGCGTCTCAAATTTTCTGGCTGATTGTCACTTTTATAGTTTTGTATTTCCTCGTTGCAAAAATAGCGATGCCTCGTATTGCAGAAGTTCTAGAGGGACGGCAGGAGAGAATTGAAGACGATCTAGATAAGGCGGAGACTCTAAAAAAAGAAGCGTATCTTGTTAAGGTAGAATATGAGAAAGCTCTGTCTTCAGCCAGAGAAGAGGCTCATGAAGCAACCCGACGGGCTCAAGACGAAATTGCTAAACATAGCGCAGAGGTTGAAGCATTAGCTAACCAAAAGGTTGCCAATATGCTCAAAGATGCCGAGGACAGGATTGACGCAGCTCGCACAGAGGCGTCTTCTGAAAAAGAAACAGTGACAGATACTTTGGAGCAAAATGTTGCCCGCGATATAATCGGTGACACTGTAAAAAAATTGGTTGGAATAAACGTGTCTCCAGAGGATGTTAATGAAGCTATTAGTTTGACGCTGAAAGGGCGAGTCCGATGACTATTACTCCGGATATCTCAGTGGCGATTGCTTTTGTTATTTTTGTTGTTCTGGTAGCGTGGAAAGGAACAAAAAAATTAACAGCTGGTTTGGACCAGCGTGCCGATGCAATTAGAAAACAGCTAGATGAAACACAAAACCTTAGAGAAGAAGCTCAAGCTGCGTTAGCAAGTTACCAAAGACAGCAGAGGGACGCACTGGCTGAGGCAGATGAGATTGTGGCTCAAGCTAAAGTGGATGCCGAACGATTAAAAGTCCAGGCAGAAAATGTATTAACGGCCACCATAAAGAGGCGAGAAGAGCAGGCCGTAGAACGTATTGCCCAAGCTGAAGCCACTGCTATCAAAGATGTTCGAGATCAAGCGATTGAACTCGCGATCGGGGTTGCGACAAAGATCATAACTGAAAAAATGACCAAAACTGTTCAAAACGAATTAGTAAAAGACGCATCAGAAGATCTGATAAAAAAGTTTCAACATTAGTTTATTAAGAATAATGTTAAGGTGTTTATCTGATGTCGTGTAGTTTCGTTTTATGAAGCTTTCGCCTCCGCGCTAATTATATTAGATTTCAATTTTAGAGTTTTAACAGAGTTCAGGAGCAAACTATGACTGCGTGTATTGTTGGTTGGTCTCATTTAAAGTTTGGTAAATCAGAAGACGATGTAGAGGACATGGTTACGAAAGTTGCCATAGAAGCCATTCATGACGCTGGTTTTGAACCTAAAGACGTCGATTCAATTTTTCTGGGGCATTTTGGAGGCGCATTCTCGCCGCAAGGTTTTACTTCCAGTTTAGTTCTTCAAGCGACACCAGATTTGCGTTTCAAATCTGCTATGCGTGTAGAAAATGCATGTGCAACTGGGAGTGCGGCAGTTCATCAAGGTATTGATTGTATTGACGCTGGCCGAGGCAAGGTCGTTTTGGTGGTTGGTGTCGAGAAAATGACTGATTTAGATAATGCGAAAGTCGGTGAAGCCCTTTTGAGCGCCAGTTACTTGAAAGAAGAGGCCGGTATAAATGGTGGATTTGCGGGAGTTTTCGGTCAAATTACGCAAGCTTATTATCAAAAATATGGAGACCAAAGTGATGCACTGGCTCACATAGCCGCAAAGAATCATAAAAATGGCGTGGACAATCCTTTTGCACAGATAAGGAAGGATTTAGGCTTTGAGTTTTGTAGAAACATCTCGGAAAAAAATCCATCGATAGCGGGGCCATTGAAGCGCACAGATTGCTCACTTGTTTCGGATGGAGCTGCTGCCCTCGTACTCACTAATGTTGAAACAGCATTAGGTTGCTCCAAAGCGGTAGCCATCAGAGCCAGGTCACAAGTAAGTGATTTTCTACCTATGTCTAAGAGAAATATAATAGCGTTTGAGGGATGCACTCAAGCATGGAACTTAGCACTGAACTCAGCAGGACTGAAGCTTGATGACTTATCCTTTGTAGAAACGCATGATTGTTTCACTATTGCTGAATTGTTGGAATATGAAGCTATGGGGCTAGCTAATCCCGGGGAGGGGGCACGAGTACTAGACGAGGGAATAACGCAAAAGAATGGTTCACTTCCAGTAAACCCATCTGGAGGTCTTAAGGCAAAAGGACATCCAATCGGAGCAACAGGGGTTTCGATGCATATTCTTTCAGCTATGCAGGTGCGTGGCGAAGCCGGGGAAATGCAAGTTAAAGGAGCTAAGTTAGGAGGTATTTTCAACATGGGTGGTGTAGCAGTAGCCAACTATGTTTCAATCCTAGAACCGCTTAGATAGGAATGATTTTTCCCTTCCAAACTTAATCATATGTAATTAAAGATCGAAATTCTGTGTTTATTTTTTCTTTTCCATTTAGAAATGGCAGTTCGATAATAGTAGCACAGCAAGTGATTTCAGCCTGAGCTGAAGTTAGCAATTCGATAGCGGCTTGCATCGTTCCGCCGGTAGCTAATACATCATCCAAAATGGCAATGCGATGCTTTGGGGTAATTGAGCCTGACTGTATCTCTAGTGTATCTACTCCATACTCAAGATCATAAGTAAGAGAAATGGTTTCGCCGGGAAGCTTCCCTTTTTTTCTAATCATTTGCATCCCAATTTTCAGGTGATGCGCTACTGCTGCAGCTACGAGAAATCCTCTTGCCTCAATTCCGTATACCATATTGATTCTTGATTTCATTAAAATACTGGATAACTCTTGAATCACTTGCGTCCATGCATCTGGTTGCTTTATCAGCGTTGAGATGTCGTAAAAAAGAATCCCTGGCTCTGGAAAATCGGGAATTTCCCTAATATGCCGCTTTAAATCAAATCGATTTTGCGTTGTATTATTATGTATCATTATTTAAACACAGTGACGGCAATCAAATTGCGCTAAAAAAATCATTTCCTTTATCGTCAACTACGATAAAGGCGGGAAATTTTTCAACTTCAATACGCCAGACGGCTTCCATCCCAAGTTCTGGGTATTCTTCCACTTCGACCTTCTTTATACTATTTAAAGCAAGGATTGCAGCGGCCCCACCAATGGATCCGAGATAAAATCCGCCATGTTTCTTGCAAGCGGCACGGACAACGGGTGACCTGTTCCCTTTAGCTAACGTAACAAAACTCGCTCCTGCCTCCATAAATGGATCAACGTATGAATCCATCCTACCTGCAGTGGTTGGACCAAAAGACCCTGATGCATGACCCTCAGGAGTCTTAGCGGGGCCAGCATAGTAAATGGGGTGATCTTTGATATAGTCTGGTAATCCTTTGCCGGAATCTAATCGTTCTTTCAGTTTAGCGTGTGCAATATCACGAGCGACAATCATTGGGCCAGAAAGCTCTACTCGTGTTTTTATTGGATACTGGCTCAATTCAGCTCTTATTTGATCCATTGGTTTGTTTAAATCGATTTGAACCACTTCCTCTGAAATGTCGGCATCCTCGATTTCTGGAATGAACTTGGATGGGTCAGTTTCAAGCTGTTCTAAAAATACTCCATCCGCATTTATTTTGCCAAAGGCTTGGCGATCGGCTGAGCAAGACACTCCTAATCCAATAGGACAAGAGGCACCATGTCTGGGCAACCTTATCACCCTAACGTCATGGCAATAATATTTACCACCAAATTGAGCCCCAATCCCCATTTCACGTGTCATGTTCAAAATAATCTCTTCCCATTCTAGATCTCTAAATGCATGGCCACTATCGCTACCTTTGAATGGTAAATTATCAAGATATTTTGTGGAGGCTAGTTTGACTGTTTTTAGGTTAAACTCCGCGGAAGTGCCTCCTATCACAATTGCTAGATGATAAGGTGGGCAAGCCGCTGTCCCTAAGGTTCGAATTTTTTCATCGATAAAAGATTTTAACGTATTGGGGTTAAGTACCGCTTTTGTTTCTTGATATAGGAAAGTCTTATTTGCTGACCCGCCTCCCTTCTGAACAAACATGAATTTATAGTTATCACCGGTAGTGGCATAAAGTTCTATCTGGGCAGGAAGATTTGTTCCGGTGTTTTTTTCATTGAACATATCCATTGGCGCTAATTGGCTATAACGGAGATTATGATTTACATAGGTATTAAAAACACCCTCTGCTAGTGCCTTTTCGTCGTCAAAACCGGTAAAAATGTTTTGCCCCTTTTTCCCCATTATGATGGCTGTTCCTGTGTCTTGGCACATTGGCAGAACACCCGCAGCAGCAATATTTGCATTTTTTAAGAGTTCCATAGCGACAAAATGGTCGTTCTTGGAGGCTTCTTTATCTTCTAATATTGACCTCAATTGCGCCAGATGACTGGGGCGAAGAAGATGTGAGATATCTCTGAAAGCGTGTTCCGCCAATTGGGTCAGAGCCTCCGGTTCTATTCTAATAATAGATCGGCCGGAGTGCTGCTCTTTGGCGACGTGATCGCTTGTAATTTTTCTGTATTCGGTAGTATCCGGCCCAAGTGGAAAAATTTCACTATACAACATATTAGTCATGGTCAGCATCCCCTATTTGAGCCTTGGCGCCTTCTCGGTGCAGATACACTTATTAGTTGGTTGGATTTGTACTTTTATTTCTGAATTTTTCTAAAGAGACTATCTCACCGGAACTTTTTTTATTCAAATCTTGCTTGTCAGGATCATTTGTATCGCGGTTCGTGTTATTTATAGTCCCGTCCTCATTATCCTGAATTTCTTGAAATTGTAATCCAAATTTGACTGACGGGTCTGAGAAAGCTGTTATTGCATTAAACGGTATAAGTAATCGTTCCCGTTTATCATTAAAACTAAGAGCAACTTCGAATTCGCGTTTATGTACCTTCAGGTCCCAAAATTGATGTTCTAGAACGATCGTCATCTCTTCGGGATAATGCTCTTTTAGAAACACTGGGATATCTACATCACGTCGACCCGTTTTAAACGTGATATAAAAATGATGGCCATTTGGAAGGCCATGTTTTGCCGCATGTTGCAGAGCTTTGCCTACGACCCCCCTCAATGCTTCTTCAACCATCATGTCATATTTAAATACTTCTTCTGACATGCTTACCCCTGAAAAGTTAAGTGTATCGCCTCATTTATATGAGGTGCTTCTGTTGCCAGGTGCACCCCGAACCCCGCCATACGGTGCGAACCCTATGGACTTAAATAAGGCTACCTGACCGCTTACGCAGCGAGGCGTGCCTCCGCATAGTTGTCATTTGCAACTACTCTAATAGCCCGATAACGGTGGTACCATGCCGAGTGAAAGTAACGTCTTTACAACGCGTGTCGATCCTATTTCGCCCCCTCATTCGCAACTCAATTTTCCTGTTGGTGGAGG
This sequence comes from SAR116 cluster bacterium AG-447-C21, assembly GCA_003212315.1. Taxonomy (GTDB): domain Bacteria; phylum Pseudomonadota; class Alphaproteobacteria; order Thalassobaculales; family Thalassobaculaceae; genus UBA7326. The sequence continues at coordinate 49,682 of QCQB01000013.1, forward strand.
CGCCGGGTACCGCCCCCGGGTCCACTACGCTTATTCCACGATCCGTTTATCACTATAGCTGAAGAGTCAGCGAGCACATTATACGGAAATTTTATAAATTAAAAAAGCCTCGATTGTATTATTATTTACGTATCATTTAGCCCGTAAGCCATCCTTTGACTATCAAACGGGCTTTTTCAAAATTCCATTTCCAATCATCAACGTTAGGTGGAAAGATACGTTGTATGGAGGGAATAACAGCATCTTGGTTATCATTGATCATTGGAGACCATGTTGTCGTTCTATCCATGATAATTGTCTTTGTCCCCACAGAGCCGGATAAATGGGCCGTCGTTGTAGAAGGTGCAATAACACCGGCAAGAGCCGTGCATAAGGAGGCTGTTTGGTCTAGGTCTTCGCGTAGATTGATACCCTCCGGTTTCAAAATCTCTGCGTCAAAAAGTTGTTTTGCTAGCAATATATCGTGACTATCATCATCAAATTGTAAACTTAAAAACGCGACATCTTTAATCGTTAATATTGGCCCCCAGTGATGAATTGTTGGATAGAAATGTTTTCTAGCTCCTGTGTAAAGGCCGCTTCGCCAAAAAAGCCCAAGGATTGGCTTTCCTCCGGACATTTTTTTTAATCTGCCTTCCCAAGCTCGCGTCACATTTATATCCCCTTTTAAATGCGGAGTGGTGCTGAGTAGTTTTTGATGCGTTTCCTCTAAAAAATAGGGAAGACTTGCTAAATCAACAAATAGGTCTGGGTAAATTTTACATTTTTTTAACCAATGATAATTATAGACCGGCTGGGTGCCAGAAACTCTCCTTGAATATGGGTGAACCTCCAGATTCTTGAATGATCGTGAAAAGAGAGGGACTAAACGGGGGTCTGTTTCGATAATTACATGCTTAGCTATGCGTGCTAATTTCGTAACATACGCTGAAAAAAGGATTTCATCTCCAACGCCCTGTTCACTGCAGACCAGTATCGTTTTATCCTTTAATGGTTCGTGTTTCCAGCGTGGTACATTTATTAGACGTTTTGGTGCCTCATCAATCTCCTTACTAAGCCTAGCTTCGTAAGCTTGCCACCCCTCTTTATATTTTTTCAACAAGAGTAATGTGAATGCTTTATTAAGCCTTAGTTGTTGCGATCGAGGATTTCTTGAGATCGCCCTGTCGATGTATACAAGAGCTTCCTCACTTCGTTGAAGTTCGGCTAAAGATTCAGCAATATTCGCTTGAGCTCTAAGCTCATTTGGGTTTATACACAATGCCCTTTTATATTGTGTCACAGCTATCTCGAGCAACTGCTTCGAATATAATAAATCAGCATAGGTTATGATTAACGAACTGTTTTCTGGTTTGCTTAATATTGTGGTTTTAAGCAGATGGTCTACTCGTTCTGCTTTTTCCAACTTATTTAATATTGGAATTAACACCTCTAGTACACCAGGCATATCAGGTGCGACTCGTAGCGTTTGTTCTAGGTAATCTTGAGCTTCAACTAGCCTGTTTTTCAGTGACAGAACATAACCCAGTTGGAAGGTTATCATTGGATGTTGAAGATTTGTTTGAGGGGAGTTAATTAGTACGGAGAGAGCAGCGTCTAATTTATTTTGACTTAATAATATCTGAAATTCTCTGGAAATTTCTTCAACATTTGGATCTGGGGCCATTACATAGTTTCCGACCATATCATCCGCAACATCTTGCTCTAACGATTTTATTTCTCTTTTCTCCTCAGTCTTGTCTTCTAACCCAGTCATGACTATTTCGTTCTCTTTACTAGACATAGTTTCGACAATTTATTACAAAAATTTTTAATTACATCCTAAACTAACTTACCTGAATAGACTATTGTATCGAAGAATAAACTCAAAAAAGCACTAAGGATTGGAAGTTGAAAATAATATCGAATGAGAAGGTTTTTTCATCTAATTAAAATGGTTTTGGATACTGGTTATGGGCAACAAGGTGGAGCTGCGATCTTCAATGACTCTCTCTAAATATCTAACAGTCAAAGTTATTGTGGTGTGTAATTGCGGCTCTCTAACCTAGCTACCGACGCGGTATCCTGTTGAAAAGCACTAGTTCGG
>QCQB01000014.1 GCA_003212315.1 SAR116 cluster bacterium AG-447-C21
GGTCTTGGTTGGGAGGTATTAAGCAAGATAAATCCAGGTTTAATACTGTTAAGGGTATCAGGCTATGGACAAACAGGGCCTTATAAAAATAGGCCAGGGTTCGCGAGAATAGCCCATGCTTATGGTGGCCTAACTTATCTATCGGGGATGCCCGGGCAAATTCCTGTTACTCCTGGATCAACCTCCCTGGGCGATTACATGACAGGTATGAATGGTTGCATAGGAATAATGATGGCCCTCAGGTACCGCGAAACGACGGGATTGGGACAAGTTGTGGACTGTGCATTATATGAGAGTGTATTTAGAGCGTTAGACGAGATAGCGCCTAGGTATGCGAGAGATGGTTTTGTGCGTGAACCGGAGGGCACTGGAACATTGAATGCTTGTCCTCATGGACATTTCCCTTCGGGGGATGGAAAATTTTTAGCTATCGCTTGCACAACTGATAAAATGTTCGAGAGATTAGGTAATGCTATGCAACGGCCTGATCTAGTGCAAAAGTATGGAAATCAAAAAGATCGTTTAAAAGATAGAGAAACAGTGCTCGCTGAAGTTGAAAAATGGACACGGTCGATGCCTAGGGATGATGTTATCGATATATGCACCGAGAATGGAGTTCCAGCTGGTGCTGTGAATTCTATAGAAGATATTTTTGCAGATCCGCATTTCTCGGCGCGTAAAACAATGAAAAACGTAAATGTTGAAAAGGTGGGCGAAGTCACCGTTCCTAATGTTTTTCCTACTTTATCGGTTAGCCCTGGAGAAGTAAAAACACTTGGCCCCAGCCTTGGACAAAACAATTCGATTTTCTATGAAAAAGAGATGGGACTATCGGAGAACGAAATTCACGAACTAAAAGTAGATGGTGTAATATGAGAGTACATGCAAATAGATCTTACTTGTTCGCTCCAGGAAATCATGAGCGTCGGGTTGAGAAGGCTCTTGGTTTAGGCGCTGACGTTGTGATTTTAGATTTAGAAGATGCCGTTGCAATATCTGAAAAGAAAAGCACACGTGAATTAATAAATAAAACACTAGAGCAGCCTCGTAACTGTGCGGTTTTTGTTAGAGTGAACGCGTATGATACAGAATTTTGTTATGGAGATATTTATTCCATTGTATCGGAAAACTTGGATGGTATTGTTCTACCAAAACTAGAGAGTTTAGAAGATCTTCGGTCCATTGATTGGTTACTTGGTAATTTAGAACAGGAACGAGGGTTACCTAATGGATCGATTGATTTGATGCCAATCATAGAAACGGCGGTGGGCTTCGTGAATATACGCGACATAGCACGGGCAGACACAAGGGTTAAACGTCTTGCATTTGGAGGCGGGGATTACACGCGAGATTTGGGAATGGAATGGACCCTTAAAGAAGACGAGCTGCTGCCGGTCCGATCCGAGATGGTTCTAGCATCGCGTTTTGGAAAACTGGAGCCACCAGTTGATACTGTTTTTATTCATATCAAAGAACACGATGCATTCCGTTCATCGTGTTCAAACATATTGGGGCTGGGGTTTCAGGGAAAAATGTGTATTCACCCAGATCAGGTTCCTGTAACGAACGAAACATTTACTCCTGATCCAGAGGAAGTTAAATGGTCTCAAAGAGTTATTGATGAGTTTGCAAAAGCGGAGAAAGCCGGGATAGCTTCTATTCAAATAGATGGTTATTTTGTTGATTATCCTATAGTTGAAAAAGCACAAAGAACGGTTGATATTGCAACCTTACTCGAAAGTTTAAACTTAAATTGATTGGGCGACCTCTAGAGGGGAAATAGTTACATGATGAAGTCCACTGAGGAATATAGAGATAGTCTTCGATCGTATAACCCGCGGGTTTTTATTGATGGGAGGCAGATCGAAAATGTAGCTGATGAGCCTCTTTTACAGCCGGGAATAAACGGTATTGGAATAACGTATGATTATGCGTCAAAACCCGAATTCGCTCCATTGATGCTAGCTCGTGAGCAAGAAACTGGCAAAATGGTTAACCGGTTACTCCATATAGATAGAACAACCGACGACCTACTGGCTAAACTGGAGGCAATTAGAATTTTATGTTGTGAGGCTGGATGCGTGCAACGTTATTTGGTTCACGACGCTTTCAATGGACTATATCAGGCAACAAAAAGATGTGATGCAGAAGAAGGAACAAGTTACTTTGAACGTTTTCGGGACTTCATGATAGAAGTGCAGGATAAAGACCTGAGCTATGGCATAGCGATGACCGATGCAAAGGGTGATAGATCAAAGAAACCGCATCAACAACAGCATATGGATAGTTATCTTCATATCGTAGAAGAAAGACCGGATGGAATAGTCATATCAGGGACTAAAGCTATAGTAACGTCGGCTCCTTACATGCATGGATTCATTGTAATGCCCTGCAGGGCTATGACGCCTGATGATACGGCATTTGCCGTCTGTTGTGCCGTACCAGTAGACGCGGAAGGTATAACAATCTCGGCGCGGCCAGCCGGTCGGCCGGGAGAAGAGGCTGCTGTATTCTCAAAACGCTATGGCCAGACAACGGGGATTGTCATTTTTGATAATGTTTTTGTGCCGATGGAAAGAGTTTTTCTCAAAGGGGAAACATCCATGTCAGAGCATTTAACCTACGCTTACGCGACACATCATAGACACTCTTGCATAGCAGCCAGAGCGGGGTTTGGGGATCTTTTAATTGGCGCTGGAGCAAGCATCATCGAGGCGAATGGACTGGACCCGGAACGTCACACTCATCTTCGTGACGATATGGTAGAACTCATAAAAATTGTTGAAGGGTTCTTTGCGACTGGTGTAGCCGCATCCACTTATGGTCAAAGAGATGGAAGCGGTAATATTATGCCAGAACCTGTGTTTTCTAATATTGGTAAGTTATTAATGGCCACTCAAATTTATGATATGCATAGACTTGCCCACAATGTATCTGGTGGACTGATTGTGGCGCTACCTTCCCCTCATGAGGATCATAACCCTATTACCGCAGGGACTTTATCAGAAGTTATGCAAGGAAACCCGAACATTCCCGCGGCAAAAAGAATGCAAGCTATGCGATTAATGGATGATTTAACGGCATCGCATCAAGCTGGATGGTATTCCGTGATATCGCTTCATGGTGGCGGATCGCCGGAAGCAATGAAACGAGAGATATGGAGAAATTATCCAGTTGCAGAGAAAAAAGAAATAGTGCAGCAGTTAATGGATAGAGACATGCTAACTCGTACCGATGGTAAAAAACCGGATAAACAGCCAGGTCGATGCTGTCCGATTGGTTGTCGTGTGCCTGGATTCCTTCTCAACGAAGAAAATCAAAAGGAAGCAGCCGAGTGATTTAAAGTTTCAAAAAACGATCTAAGGTGCCTCCTCGATATCCAAATCCATTGGTTCAATCATCTCATATAATAAACATTGATCTTCCGTGACCCATATTTTTTCCTTCTTTAAAATATTCATTATTTCCATTTTGCTGAATATTGTAGGTACACCCATATTGACCGCGGACATTTATAAATTGCCGCTAATAGATACAAACCCGTTCGAGCTCTACGGCGACCAAATTATTTTTGATGTTGTTAGAGAAGGAAAGAGAGTGGGCATACATGTTGTTGACTTTCAGGGCGGCCCTAATAATTTAATTGTTACCAGTAAATTTAGCTTAAAAATCGACATACTTTTTATAAATGCGTATTCTTTTGAGTATTCTTCTCAAGCTAATTGGAAAGACGGTGTACTGCATGATTTGTCGGTCTTGGTAAACGATGATGGGGAAAAATTCTCATTAAAGGCTCAAAAACGTTCTAACTATTTAACTATTTCCAACGGTCAGGAAGGTTTTCAGGTGCCATTGCCTATTTATCCCACAAATCACTGGAATGCGGGTGTTTTAGATCAAAACAAGGTCCTAAATACTCTGACTGGGGAGTTGAATAATGTAGAGATCGTTGAAAAAGGATATGAAATGGTCGAAACAGGACAAGGCAAAGTCAAAGCTATGAGGTATGCTTATACGGGGGACCTCGAGACTGAAATTTGGTATGATGAAAAGAAGCGCTGGGTCGGTATGGAATTTGTTGGTAGTGACGGAAGCCATATAAAATATCTCTGTCAAAAATGTTCTTCTGTATCGCGAGAAAAATAAAACCTAATGAATGATCAATCAGAAAAGAGGGTTTGGATCACAGGAGCTGGCAAGGGTATAGGGCGTGCTCTTTCTAAGTTAATGGTTAAGGAAGGTTGGGTTGTAGCAGCAACATCACGAACCAAAGAGGATCTTTTGAGCCTGGTTAACGAATGTCCATTAAATACAGTCATCCCTTTCCCGCTTGACGTATCTAATCACAAAAAAACTATATCAACTGTACGTGCAATTGAGAAAACGTTGGGCCAGATCGATTTAGTTATTTTAAATGCGGGAACACATACCCCTGTTCCTGCAACCAATTTTTCCGTCGAACAAATTAGAAATCTAATGGAGATCAACTTTATGGGGATCGTTCATGGTCTTTCAGAAGTTATTCCTAAGTTCATAAAAGAAAAACGAGGGCATATTGTAGTTGTAGCATCGTTAGCTGGTTATCGAGGACTTCCTTCTGCATCGGCATACGGCGCCAGTAAAGCGGCTATAATCAATATGTGCGAGGCCTTGAGGCCGGAGCTTTTAGAGCATAATGTTCGACTAAGCCTTATCAACCCTGGTTTTGTTGAAACACCGCTTACCGATAAAAACGATTTTGAGATGCCTTTCATCATATCAGCCGAAGAAGCCGCAAAGCGTATTCTCGCGGGTATTGGGTCCAAAAAATTTGAAATAGCATTCCCAAAACGTCTGGTTTTCCCTATGACCTTACTTAAGTTCCTGCCGGATAGCCTGTTCTTCGCTCTTACCAAAAAAATGCTCAAATAATGAGTGTCGATCTCAACGAATATATAAAGTTTCTGGAAAAACTTAGTCCAGAAACTTTGGACAAAATATCTATCCATGTTGCGCCAAATATTCGCTTTAAAGATCCATTTAATGACGTAGAAGGCATTGAAGAAATGAAAATGATATTTTCTCATATGTTTGAGGAAATAAAAGATATCTCGTTTAAGGTCACTAAGTCATTCGCTGGTGATAGCAGCGGTTGTATTGAATGGACTTTTTCTGGAAAACTTAGAGGAAATCCCTGGATGTTTAACGGAACGAGCATTCTCGTTTTTGATCATACGGGGCTAATTGTAGAACATACCGACTACTGGGATGCAGCGCGGGAGTTTTATGAGAAAATTCCATTTATCGGATGGGTTCTGACCGTAATTCGAAAGCGGCTTGCCGTGAACTAGGAATATAGTTTTCAGGAGCAGAATTGGGTTTATTTTTGATAAATGTGAGGGTAACTACTCCAATTTCGACACCCAGTTTACTCACCCTTGCCTTGCTCAGTAAAACCCCTTCGGGTTGAAGGTACATGCGATCATTAAAGTGCACATTAATAGAACGATCATTTATTTTTATCTTCATGTCATACTGCCAGGTTAATGTATTCCCGCCACATTCCCCCAATGCCGTTCCGATAATATCGTCAGCATATCCTTTATATTTGTTTCCATCTTCCTTTTTTATGGTCCAAATTCGGTTTTCTAGTTCTCCATCGATATAAGTGAAGTTCTCCTCTAGCCGGAGTACCTTGCCATCCCATCTACCATCAATATCAACAGAAAATTGTTTTCTGACGTTTCCAAATCGATCTTCGAACATTCCCCAAGCTTTTGTTTTCCCGTTAAAAAAATCTTCGATCACAAACATCTGGGGCACGTTGGTACACTTTTCTATAGTCATAACATTAAGGCCAATTTTAAAGTGAGAACAATAGAGGTTGTCACGGTTATTAAACGGAACCACTATGGGGCCGGTTTACCTGTGAGCGCTTTTTAAACGGCGGATAATTACATCGTGTTTTCGCTTATCAAGCGGGAAGTTCCAAATAACCCGGATCGTTATAGCCTTCAATACGACTGGCACTAGGGCATAGATCACTACCAAAAAGATCTTTCCTTCGGGATCAGATTCGCTTGGATCAAATCCAAGCAAATCAAGCGCGGGAAAAGCAAAGCCAATACTGATTGCTAACGCTAACTTTGTACTCATTCCCCACAGTGAAAATAACAACCCTGTCCTGCGTTTCTTAAACTTCAATGCGTCATAGTCCACGACATCGGCTTGCATGGCCGGTGGTAGGCTGAGATCTGCCGCCAGACACATCCCTGTTATTACACATACTACACCGAAAAATATAAAGCTTCCCTCTGGAAGAAATATGACAGTTACAAAACTGACGCTGGCAATAACCATTGCCCAACACCAGATCTTATGCTTTCCAATTAATTTGCTGAGGTTCAGCCAAACAGGCATTGCTAGAACTGTGCAACCGAAATATAGAACAACATATAAAGCTCTCTGTGTCTCGGTTGTTCCTAAAATATTATCCAAGTATAGAAAAAATAAAACAGCGGGAATACCATTAGCTATTCCGTTTAATAGCCAAGCTGATAATAAACGCACGAATAATTTATTTTTTACTAGAGATTTTACTGAACTTAACACAGAAGTTTTAGTGGTGTTGGTCACTCTGGCTCTAGAGATTTCTGAATCAGGCACCAGAAATAAGAGAAAAGGTAGGGTTATCGCCCCTGCGAAAATCGTTATCCAGGCAAGCAACCCTATGCTTTTTGGTTCTGACCAACCCATGAAAGTCGCACCTGCGATTAAGGCTCCAGCAGCAAGGATCCCTAGAATACTTATACACTCACGGTATGACGTTATTCGAGTTCTTTCGTGGTAATCAGACGACAATTCAGCGCCCCAGGCAAGGTAGGGAACGGCAAACATCGTCCACCCAACATACAAGGTGACTGACCATGATAGTAAATAAACGATCCCTGCATCGGGGTCGGGATTCAGAAGTTGGTGGATCCCAATACCGGCGATTAATGCCCCCGCGAGAATCCAGGGTTTCCTATGATTGTTTCTGAAGGCGAATTTATCACTAAGAAGTCCTATCAATGGATCAGTCAACGTATCAATTAGTCTTGCTATTAAGAGAACGATGCCAGTTATGGTTAAACCTAAATCTAAATGAACCCCGTATAACGTTGGTAGGTAGATATATACAGGGATAGTTGGCAAAGCCGTCGCAAATGCAGGACCGGTGTATGATGAAAGAATACGGATCCGCATACTAATAGTTATTTATGGTCAATTACGAATTGTCCAACATCTATGTGGCCATTTTCAAATCCCGCTTCGCAGTAACTCAAATAGTATTTCCACATCCGTCTAAATCGCTCATCGAATCCTAAAGGTTCGATGTCATCCCACCGATAATCAAAAGTTTTTTGCCAACGACGCAAAGTTTCTGCATAAGATTTTCCAAAAAAGTAGGCGTCTGAAATAACTAACCCAGCCTTTGTTATCGATGAGTTAAAGGCAGAAGGACTCGGCAAAACGCCGCCTGGAAAAATATATTTCTGTATGAAATCAGGTTCCTTTTTATACTTATCGAAGAAAGGGTCAGCAATAGTAATGCTTTGGATGGCGGCCCTACCCTCTCGTTTGAGCCGGTTGCCGATTATGGTAAAATAGTTGTGCCAATTCTCCTGTCCGACGGCCTCGAACATTTCTATGGAAACAATCTTATCATAGCTACCTTCAACATCCCTGTAATCCTGTATTCGGATATCTACTAGATTACTTAGTTGTGCTTTAGCCATTCTATCTTTGGCAAACGAGGCTTGTTCTTTTGATAATGTTAGGCCAACTACATTGCACTTGAATTCTTTTGCGGCTATTTCCGCAAAACCACCCCAGCCGCAGCCAATTTCGAGGATTGTTTGGCCTTCTTTTAAATTGAGTTGTTCTGCCAGCCGAAGATACTTATTCCTTTGGGCTACTTCATGATCAACAGTGAGATCGTGAAATAACCCAGAGGAATATGACATAGAGTTATCAAGCCAATTAGAATAAAATCTATTCCCGAGATCATAGTGCGCCGCGATATTCTTTTTACTGCCTCTGCGACTATTAGCTCTCCATCCGTGTTTTATTCTATTGAATATACTCATTAATTTCGAAGGCGCAGCGGCGCTTCCCAAGGCTCTTTCATTGAGTTCACCCAAGCGAATTAAGGCAGTAAGGTTTGGGGTGTCCCACTCTTCTGCCATAAAACCTTCAGCAAGACCAATATCGCCAGATATTATTAAACGACGAACCAAATTGGTTTTGTGTATGTTTATTTTTGCGGCTGGACCATCAATAAGGCCGGTGAATATTCTTTTAGAACCAGAGGGAAACTGGACCTCAAGGGTCCCTATCTGTATGCGATCTAGCCATTTGGTCAGTATATATTCGCTCCCCCATAAAAAGGGTTTCGTATATTTGTACTGCCTCGGTTCTGGTTTAAATTCATCTCTAATCATTTAATTTTGATCACCCTCGGAATTTGTATCGATGGTAGTTACGCGCACACGGGAAATTGCAGTCTTATGAGCATAAAAGGGTACCCCTTTGAACCATAATTTTAGTGCTTCCCAATGAATACCGGCTATTATTTTAAGTGACATCATCGGATAATAAAACAGACATTTAAATAAATTTGTTTGGTTAAATAAAAACTTTTCCCCGATAAACGAGGCTACTAGAAAAACCCCATTTATATCATCCTCTTTAATAATAATTTTGACGTCCTGGCTTGGGGGTGAAATCTCAAAATTATATGTCGCTTCCATATCAATAAAGGGCGATACATAATGTAATTTCTTGCATGCGTGTCGGATACATCCAACATGATGCTTTTGGTAGGGTAAAACATAGGTGTGTCGCTCTTTAAAGGTGTTGCAAACCTCATAGAGAATAGCAACGAGACCCCTGTCTTTATCATAGCAGAAATAAACACTCAGTGGGTTGAATACATATCCGAATATCCTCGGATAGCACAATAATCTCACCTCAAGTGAATTGAACTCGATTTTAGCGTTTTCTAATTGATCTTTAACCCAGTCTTTCAAAGGATATTTAGTGAGCGACCCGTGGTCTTTTTCATAAAAAGAAAAAATCCCCCATTTATTAGATGAAAATAAACGTAACGGCTGATTTAGATCATTAATTTCATCTAAGTCCAATAGTAATGAAAATACCTTATATCTCAAAAAATGTTGCTTGGGCCGCAGCCTTTTGTGGTCGACAAAACCTCGGTAAATTGCTGATCTCAAATTCATGCGGCTGCCGGATTAAAAGATTTCAGCATTATCCTATTATTCATATCTATCGAACTCCAAGGCCGGCTAAGTCCCCCAAGTTGTTCTGCAACGGCCAAACCCGATTGTAAACCATCCTCATGGAAACCATAACCAAAGTAGCTGCCGCAAAACCAAGTCCTATTTAATCCCTGAATATCCCATAAATCCTTTTGGCTTTCTAAAGCCGCGGTATCAAAATAAGGATGTGTATATTCGTGCTGAGAAACTACAGCCTCTCCTTTTATCATTTCATTGGGGTTTAACGTTACAAACAAAGGTTTTGACTCGGTTATATTCTGTAATCTATTCATCCAATAGGTGAGGCAAACTTTTTCATTTTGATCTGCCTTTCCATTCGCAATAAAGTTCCAACTGGACCAAATTCTTTTTCTCTTAGGCATCAAACTGGGATCATTATGCAATACTGCGTGATTTTTTGTATACCTCCATGTTGAGAGTAAGCTTTTTTCCCTTACAGATGGATCTTCGAGAAGCAGTAAAGCTTCATCTGCGTGAGTTGCTATAACTACGTGATCAAATATTTCCACCTCGCTTTTGTGAGTTTTTATCTCCACACCATCATTTTTTCGGGAGATCCCTGCAACCTTTTCAAATCGAATGTTGTGTTTATAACTCTCCGTTAATCGCCGAACGTATTCCTTGCTGCCTCCTTTGACGGTTCTCCATACTGGCCTATTGGTAATATTTAATAGTCCATGGCTTAAAAAGAACCTTATAAAGGCATTCACAGGATAATTTTTCATCTCCTCAACGGTAGTTGACCAAATTGCGGCACCCATCGGAATGAGGTGATCATTGATGAAACCTTCGCTGTAATTATAGTTTTCCAAAAAAGCGCCAATGGTGTAGGCATTATCGGAGTTGGAGCAAAGAAACTCCGGAGCTTCACGATAGAAGCGTTGAATATCTCGCAGCATTCTCCAAAAACGCGGGCGAAAAATATTTCTTCTTTGCCCTACTAGACCATTCAAATTGGTTCCTGAATATTCAAAGTCCCCATTTTGCAAAGAAGCTGAAAAAGACATTTCACTTGCCAATGTTTGAACATTTAAATTGTTGAATAGAGCGGTTAGGTTTGGATAGGTTTGCTCATTGTAAACAATAAAACCGGTGTCAACAGGAATCTGGTCACCATTATGATAAGCAGTGACAGTATTTGAATGGCCCCCGATATAGTCATTTTGTTCAAACACTGTAACTTCATGTGACTTGGCCAATAACCAAGCGCTGGACATGCCACTGATCCCGGTCCCAACGACAGCGATTTTAAAAGGTTTCGTACTCGAAAAACGGGTCGTCATAAAAATTGATACCTTCTTAAGAGGATTAGTACTTTAAAGACCCGCATCTTATAAACAGATTCCGCATAGTATCAAACGTTATAAATCTCAAAAAGAAGTACCATATTATTTTGTGATCCAAAATTGCACCCCCCTCGTAATGTTAATATGTATACCGATTTATTGACTTCAACTGGCTCTCCTTCTATCACAGCGCTAACCGCTATATGCGCGGAAAACGACAATACCGTCACATCCGAACACCAAACAAAGAGTTCAGACCAAATAGATGCACGGACACCAATGTTGAAGAATAGGGATCCTAGCTCAGACACGGAGTATCTGAATGGGCTATTGAAAAAGGTTGCGGTTAACCAAGATAAAGATGCCTTCAAAGAATTGTTTACGCACTTTGCGCCTCGAATAAAGGGCTTCTTTCAGGGTCAAGGCTCGTCTTCCGATAAAGCTGATGAAGTTGTGCAGGAGGCAATGGTCAATGTTTGGAGAAAATCACATTTATTTGATCCGACGAAAGCAAAGGCATCCACATGGATTTTTACGGTTGCAAGAAACGCTAGAATAGATTTGCTAAGAAAAGAAAACCGACCAGAGCCCGACTTCACTGACCCATCTTTTTTCACAGATAGCGAACCCCAACCGGATGAGATATATGAGAGGGATGATGAGGCTCAAAGACTGCGAGTTGTGTTAGCTCAGTTACCAGAAGAACAGTCAAAGGTCTTGCGTTTAGCCTTTTTTGAGCAAAAGGCGCATGCTGAAATAGCTGAGGAGTTAGGGTTGCCTCTCGGAACAGTCAAATCAAGAATACGGTTGGCATTTAAGCGGCTTCGCAAGGAATTAGGGGAAAATCCATGAATATCACGCACCGTCCGAGTGATGAACTAATGTTAGATTATGCTTCGGGAGCCCTAAGTGAGGGCTGGGCATTAGCAGTAGCGACACATTTATCAATGTGTGGTTCATCTTCTAGCTTTTTGAGAGGTATGGAGACTATTGGAGGTATATTATTAGATGAAGCTGATGAGGCATGCATATCGGATAAGATGTTTGGATCAGTTCTGGATAAGATTGATAGCGATATGATCTCTTCAGTGGGACAAAAGAAACCAGTAGACGTTAGAACATTTGGTTCTGTTGTTCCAAAACCATTGGCTACCTATGTCGGCAACGATTTAGAAGCTCTTGCGTGGAAAAATTTAGGCTTGGGGGTACGTCATCTCCCAATAGGATTAAGTGATAAAACATCTTCGGCAAGACTTATCTCTATTCCAGCAGGGAAACCTGTCCCAGAACATAGCCATTCCGGGAGGGAACTGACAGTCGTTCTCTCTGGAGGATTTCACGACGTTACAGGTGAATACGGTCCTGGAGATGTACAGGAGGCATATGGTGATCTTGAACATCAGCCTCACGCTCGCGATTCGGAAGACTGCATTGCATTGGCGATTACTGATGCTCCACTTCGTTTTTCCGGTATAGCGGCTCGTTTAGTGCAGCCTTTCTTCAAAATTTAAGTTATTTAAACTTTAACACCTGCCAAACTTTGGTTTATTGTGACGAAGCCGAACCATTTATTATTGGGCGTCACGATGAATAATGCCAAAGGGCTTTAAGGCGTGAGTATTTTTTCAGCGGATTTTAAAACTAGTCCATACTGGTGGGACATAACGCCTCGCCCCTCTCTAAAGTCCAAAACTATAGATCGGCGCCTGGATGTGGCCATAATCGGTTCGGGATACACAGGCCTTTGCGCAGCCTTGACTTTATCCCGAGCGGGCCGTTCTGTCACAGTTTTCGATGCTGAAGATGCTGGTTGGGGTTGCAGTTCCCGTAATGGTGGCCAGGTGAGTACAAGTATAAAACTCCAATATAACACGCTAGTGGCCAAATATGGACAGGATATTGCCGCTAGTATCATCAAAGAAGGCTATAATTCCCTATCTTGGATTAAGAACTTTGTGTCAAAAGAAAAAATAGACTGTTCATTCGCAGTACCGGGACGTTTCTACGCCGCTCATAGTGGTAAACAATTTGATATTTTAGTTAACCAAATAGAGAATCAACCTGCTGAACTTGCGGTAGAAGCGGAGGTAGTACCAAAGGATGAACAAAAAAACGAACTTGGCTCTGATGTCTATCACGGAGGGATTGTTTTTAGATCCCACGCTTCTCTGGACCCAGCCCGTTACCATCAGGGAATTTTGACTTTAGCAATAGACGCAGATGTATCTATTATTTCGAATTCCCGTGTGGTGGATTTAAAAAGATCTGCGGGCAAATTCGAGTTAACGACTACAGAGGGAGGTTTTGTTGCTCAAGAGGTGATAATTGCAACAAATGGATATACTGGAAAGTTAACACCATGGCTTCGCCGCCGTGTTATTCCAATTGGTAGTTATATGATTGCAACGGAACCAATAAACCCGGATTTAATGAATGAATTAATGCCAAAGAAACGCGTGGTAAGTGATACCCGGAAAGTGGTTTACTACTATCGCCCCTCACCCGATGGCACTCGAATAATATTTGGGGGTAGAGTGACCAGTGGGGATTCCAACTTGCATAAAAGTGGGAGTTTATTGAGAAAGGAATTAATTCGAATTTTTCCTCAATTATCGAATATAAAAATCTCTCATTCATGGATGGGGTTCGTTGCTTACACGTTTGATGAGCTACCCCATATTGGCAATAATGATGGTTTACATTATGCCATGGGTTGCTGTGGATCAGGTGTTGGAATGGCGAGTTACCTTGGCACACGGCTGGGTAAAAGTCTTTTAACCTCCAATGCAGATATAATGGGACTAGAAAGAATAGGCTTCAAAACCCGCCCATTCTATAATGGCAATCCTTGGTTCTTACCTGCATCTGTTGCCTATTACAGGTGGCTTGATAATATACGATAATTTATTATGTAGAGTTATAGCAGATAACAATAATTATTTTTCGATGATTGGTATATATTAGGGGATGATCCTTGACTGCTACTATTCCAATACTGGATTTAGCCAAATTTGAGACAGCGGACGCAAATTCAGCGGCTCGAGAACTTGACAGAATTTGTTGTGAGATAGGGTTTTTAGTTATCAAAAATCACAATATACCATCGTCTATTCAAGATTCTCTTTATAAACAAGGCCGAAAATTTTTTAATCGACCCATGGAGGAAAAAATAATGGTTCGCCGGCCTCGAGACGATCAGAACCGCGGCTATATCCCATATGGGGAGGAAACATTGGCGAAGATGCATGGTGGTGATACGCCGCCTGATTACAAGGAAGTTTTTGCGATAGGCCCGTTCGATCGTCCTAATGATAGCTATCATGCTCAACAAAATTCTTATCCTAATTTCGCACCCAACTTGTGGCCAACAGGATCACCTAATCTTAAACTGGCGATGACTTCCTATTTTCTTGCTATGGAGTCTCTTTCCCTACAAATGGCGGGTTATTTTGCTATAGCTCTGGGTTTGCCAAAAAATTGGTTCTACGAAAAACTTGATAGGCATGCCAGCCAGTTGCGGCTTCTAAATTATCCAGCTCCGGACCGGGATTTATCACCCGGTCAGTTGAGGTGCGGTATCCACACAGATTTAGGGATGATGACAATCTTACGCAATGAAGCATCTTCAGGAGGCCTTCAGGTTCAGTCCCGGGATGGTAATTGGATTGATGCCCCAGCAATCGACAACACATTTATAGTAAATATTGGTGATTTATTGATGCGTTGGACTAATGACCGTTGGGTCTCTACCCCACATCGCGTTTCTATACCTCAACTGCATGAGCGGAGTAAGTCGGCGAGGATGTCAATTGGCTATTTCACACGCCCTAATTATGACACGCCTATTTCCTGCATTGATACATGCATGAACGCCGATATCCCTAGAAAATATGCGACGACAACTGTCAAAGAATATAACGATGAACGTTTTTCTCTTGGAGCTGGAAAAAGCGAGACGAGAAACAACTGAGCTCTTATCTTGTTTGCCGCGTGAGCCGAAAACTTCGATGTGTATATGTGTATGAAATTACATCACTAAATCCGAGGGGTTAGCGCGCCCCTCTGTAAAGTATCTCATGTTGGCGTTTCAGTGCTTTTTCCCGGTAATTTTTTGATTTAATAGCCAATTCGCTCTCTGGATATGGTTCCAAATCAAAATGATTATATTCATCCGTTCCCTTGGCCAAGGTTGCGGATGTTCTGCCGCCGTTTTGTTTAACATGGGTGGATATATATCGAATTGCAAAACCAACTCTATCGATAGAGCTTGTATTTGGATCTGAGCCGTGGACAATACTAACGTGGTGAAGGGACATTTGCCCTGGAGAAAGAATGATATCCTTCGCCTCTTTCTGGTCGACTTCAACCGATATTTCCTGACCACGCGTCAGAAGATTATCTTTGGAAAACGTGTCTTTATGTTCTAAGGATCCTTTTAAATGACTGCCAGGTATAATGCGCATACAGCCATTCTCTCGCAGGCTTGGTGTAAATGCTATCCAGGCCGTCAGAACGTCATGAGGCTCTAATCCCCAATAATTTGCGTCCTGATGCCAGCTTACAAAACTTGGTTCATTTGCGGGTTTTGCAAAAAAACTAGTGCCCCACGCTAGGAGGTTAGGGCCCAGTATTGAACTGACGGGACCGGTTACAGCGGGATTTTTTACAAGGTTAAATAACCATGGAAAGACTAGATGGGGTTTGCTTCGCAGTATCAAGGTAAGATCTGCATCATTTTCTTTCTGAACTCTATAATAGTTTGCACAAAACTTCTCAGCTTCCTGGCTGCTCATTACATCGATGGGGGTTAGATATCCTTCTTCATTGTAGGCCCCAATATCTGTTGTTGTTAATTTTGACACAATTGGATCCATTTAAAATGGTTTATTTTAAGTCTACAATAATATGAAAGATGATTTGTGTATGTCACGGACGTGATCCATTACTTCTTATCATCGATCTTGTTATAAACAATCGTTATTGTTCGGCATCATTTAATTGATTGGAGTATCACGATGGCTTTCTTTGAATTACGTCAATATAAAATACGCCCGGGAAAAATGGCGCAATGGTTAGATTTTATGGAGAATGAAATAATTCCTTTCCAAGTATCGAAAGGAGCCGTTATCTGTGGAAGCTTTCAAGGTGAAGAAGATGACTCGGTTTATTTTTGGATAAGAAGGTTTGAAAGCGAAGCTGAAAGAGAACGGCTTTATGAGGCGGTTTACCAGAGTGACTTCTGGACAAAAGAAGTTGCTCCAAAGGTTGGTGAGCTTATTGATCGTGAAGCGATTCAGGTTCAAAGAGTAAACGCAACACGTCTTTCAACGATGCAATAAGTTATTACTGGCTAATAGCGATAGCTACGTCTTCTATTAGCCGGTTAATAAATAAGAGTTTAAAAGTAAAAAATCGCATGCCAGAGGACACTCATTTTTCAGGGCAGAGAGTTTCACTGCTTCAATGGTTAATTCTAGCAACCTTGACGTTAACCTCGACGTTATACGCGATGAGTATTACAATAGCGAATATTGCACTTCCTCAACTACAGGGCGCATTAGCTGCTACGCAAGACCAAATCGCTTGGACCGTAACTTTCAATATTGTAGGAACAGCGATTGTTACGCCAATGACAGGCTGGCTTACAACAAGGTTTGGTCAAAGGCATTTAATGTTAACAGCTGTTTTTGGGTTCGCCATTTCATCTATTATGTGCGGACAGGCTACAACATTAACTGAATTAGTAATCTATCGAGTTTTTCAAGGAGCGTTTGGGGGGCCTCTAGTCCCCCTGTCACAGGCTATTATTTTAGGTGTATTTCCGAGAACCTTACATAGTTTTGCGACTGCGATTTGGGGTATGGGAGTGGTTTGCGGTCCAATAATCGGACCTACAGTCGGAGGCTATATATCAGAAGCCTATAGCTGGCGTTGGGTGTTCTATATTATTGCACCATTTAGTCTTCTGGCGTTCTGGGGTGCGTGGCTTTATATACGCGACACATCCCGAGATGACAGTGCTCGTTTGGACTGGACTGGTTTCATAAGCTTATCAATTGCACTCACAGCGCTTCAGCTTTTTTTAGATAGGGGAAATAGGCTCGACTGGTTTGAGTCAAATGAAGTTATATTAGAGGCTGCCATTGCCGCTATCTTTTTTTACATTTTTACAGCTCATATTCTGACAACAAAAACACCTTATCTAAACCCAAGACTATTAAAAGATAGGAATTATTTGCTCGGCGCTTTACTCGTGTTTCTTTATGGAATGCTGAATTTTACGCCGATTGTTCTATATCCATCAATGTTGCAAGACTTGAGGGGATATCCCGAATCCATAATTGGTTTATTACTTGCTGCTCGGGGCTTTGGAGCCTTAGCAGGTAACTTTTTAGTGTTATGGATAAGTAGGAATGATCCTCGCGTTGGATTGTTCATAGGGTTTTTAGCCCAGGCAATATCGTGCTGGGTTTTGGCAAATTTCGACATCAATATGACGACGTATGGGGTGGCTTGGGCTAGCGCTTTACAGGGTTTTGGTGTTGGGGTGACCTGGGTTCCCCTGACAGTAATGATGTTTTCGAATATCGACCCAAAATATATACCAGAAGGAACGGCAGTTCTTCATCTGCTACGAAATATTGGAAGTAGTATTTATATTTCTCTAACTGTGACAGTTGTTATCAGATCTACAACACAAAACTATATGGATTTGAGTAATTTTATAAATCCTTTCAATGAACGGTTTTCATTCAAAGATCTAATAGGATTTTGGGAATCCGAAACATTTTCCGGATTAATGGGGCTTTCGGGGGAAATTGAGAGGCAGGCGGCCATGATTGGATATATTAATGCGTTTTACTTGTTGGCTTTGACGGGTTTTATCGCATTGCCCTTAATTTTCTTCGTAGATAACAAAAAAAATAGAACCTAAATTAATTATAGCGTATTCTCGGATCTAGTAATGTATAGACAATATCAATCAGAAAATTAACAAAAATAAAAACAAGCGCGATTATCATGACTAAAGTTTGAACCACTGTATAATCTGAATACTCTATTGCCTGGATTAATAATGTGCCGACCCCATTTAAATTGAATATTTTTTCTATGACTACCAAGCCACCGATCAAAAAGGCAAATTCTGCTCCTAACAAAGTAAAAACAGGTAAAAAAGCATTTCTGAGAGCATGCCTTACTATTATTGTTTTCTCAGTGGCCCCCTTTGATCTCGCCGTTTGGATGTAATCTTCCGAGAGAACCTCCAATACGGTGGCACGGGTCATCCTTAACGTAACGGCTATATAACGCGCGCTGACAGCTAACGCTGGCCAGATTAATTGTGAAAGATTAGCTATTAAATCATCCGTTGGAGAAATATAAATTATTGGAGGTAGCCATGGATCACCAAACCAAGTCTGGGAATATTTTAAAATAGCTAATATCATCAACGTCGCGAGCCAAAATGAGGGAGTCGCAACGCCGGCAATCGAAATAATTCGGATGATATAGTCAATCCACGTATTTTTTCTAATTGCAGATAATACACCGAATGGGAGTGCTACAATGATTGTGATTATCAAGGCCATGATCGCTAATTGAAATGAAAGAGCAAACCTGGGCAGTAATTCACTAGATAACGAATTGCCCGTCCACATCGAGTTTCCAGAATTTAATGTGAATATATTGGATATAAAGTGAATAAATTGGACAAATAATGGATCGTTGAGCCCCAAGTTTTCCCTACATAATTCTAATAGTGAAGGATCCAGATTTGTTCCGTAGTCTACCCACCGTGTTAAGCAAATGTCCCCTGGAATAATTCTCATGAGAAAAAAAACAAGCGCCGCCGCACCAATGATTGTTGGAATCATTAGTAAGATACGCGCTATAGTGTATCGATACATCCTTTCGTTTTAAGCGTAAATTGATCAAAAGCAATGAGAAACTGGCAGAAATCAACATGACTGATGATAAGCAAAACAATAAAGTATTGGTTTTAGGCGCGGGAATTGTGGGTATTTGCAACGCGTTAGCTCTTAGGGAAAAAGGCTTTGAAGTTACTCTTATCGATAAAAACGAACCATCTGACTCGACCAGCTACGGAAATGCGGGCGTTATATCACCATGGGCATGTATCCCTCAATCCATGCCAGGGCTCTGGAAAAAAGTACCAAAATGGCTTTTAGACCCAAGTGGGCCACTATCGATTCGATGGTCCTATCTGCCTCGAATGGCTCCCTGGCTTGTTGAGTTTTTGAAATCTGGCCATCCAAAGCGTCTGCCAGCGATATCGGACGCTATGCTCACCTTGAACCGACCTAATTTGGATTTATACAAACAGCTATTACAGGGAACTGGTGAAGAAGGCCTTATAAAAGATTGCTATTATTTATATGTTTCCCGCAATCTATCCGGCATTAACCTCACATCGTTAGAATGGAAATTAAGAGAAGAGAGGGGTGTTCCATTTGAGCAGATAAGCGGGAATGAAGCGAGGGATCTTGAACCAGATTTATCGCCAGATGTACAATCGGCGGCTATCATAAAAAGCCAGGGTAGAACTTTGAATCCAGGCAGGTTAGGGAAAGTTCTTGCAGCTAAAGCCATGGGACTAGGGGTTTCTTTTCTTAAGGCGGAAATTACAAAGGTAACGCCCAATGAACGAAATGGTTACGATGTTTTGACAGATCAAGGAACCCAAAATGCCAATTCGGTGGTACTGACGGCAGGCGTATGGTCGGCAAACCTTTTAAAAAAGCTTGGGGTACGTGTGTCCCTTGAGGCGGAAAGAGGATATCATCTAGTATTTAAAGAGCCAGGCGTAAAGCTGACAAATTCAATCTTAGACTCTGATAACAAGTTTGTCTCGAGTTCGATGGAAATGGGAATGAGGAGTGCGGGGACTGCAGAATTTGCAGGTATTGATGCCCCGCCCGACTATAGGCGGGCTCATGTGTTTAAAAAACACGCGAAATCGTTATTTCCAAAATTGAACACAAACTCTGTTGATGAATGGATGGGCAGGCGTCCCTCGCCTCCAGACTCCGTGCCGTATATAGGTGAGGTTCCCGGTTTTCCAAGATTGTTTTATGGATTTGGCCATGGGCATCTTGGCTTGACAGGAGCGCCGATGACGGCTCGAATGATAGCAGCTTTAGTTTCAAATGAACCTTTAAATATTGATATGACACCGTATCGTTTAGATCGGTTTAATAAGCCATAAAAAAGCTATTTTATGGGGCAACTACTACGGTTCCAAATTTTGAACCGGATTCTACTAATTCGTGCGCGTCTACCATTTTGGAAAGTGGTAAATTGGCCGCAACAGGCCTCAAAGCGTTGGGATTTTCGTTCAACCATTTGTTGATACCAAATCGTGCATCATCGAGATGCTTCTGGGGTAACGCATTTAAGATAAATGGACGTATCTGAATATTATTCCGCATAAAAGAGAAGAAATCGATTTGAGGCGATCGGTGCGTATCAGATGCGTAGGCAACCACACAACCATTTTTTCTAATTACTTTAGGAAGCCATGGCAGACTATCCGCAAAGTCAACTGAAATTACTCTGTCCACCCCAGCTCCATTAGTTAGTTTCTCTATGCGATATGCGACATCCTCTGTCTTATAATTTATTATGTCCGTGGCACCCCCGAGTATAGCATTTTCACCTTTCTCAACACTACTCACAGTTGCAAGTACGCGGGCTCTCCCCCACGACGCTAATGATACACAATAGAACCCAACCGCCCCTGAGCCGCCAGTCACCAGTACTGTTTTGCCCGCCACAGGCCCATCTGAAAATATAGAGTGGTATGCAGTCATAGCCGGAATACCTAGCGTGGCACCTTCGTCAAAAGGAACACTTTCTGGTAATGGGGTGATATATTTTTTATCGAGGGTTATAAACTCAGCCCCACTTCCGTATGCCCTCCCCAACCTCTGGCCATTGAAAAACCAAACGCGACTTTCCAGTAATTCTTCTGTTACGCCTCTTCCAACTTGATCGATGACTCCGGCACCATCGCTATTGGGGATCACAAACGGGAAGTTATAGCCGTATGTCGAAAAACCAGAGCGCAATTTAACGTCTGCGGGATTGATGCCCGAGGCATAAATTTTTATACGGGCTTCACCTTCTTTTGCGATTGGAGTTTCTATGTCCCCAAATTGCAACACGTTTCTTGCTGGACCAGTTTTTTCATACCAACACGCTTTCATGGAGACGTCCCCTAAAAATAAAGTCATACGATTATACAACAATGTTTTGTAAATTCACTGAAAAATAATAAATATACATTAATAGCAGAGTATCAAAGAAAGTAAAAACATATCCCCATAACGTTAGATGCTAAATCGCACTGTCGCTGAACCAGGGGAGGTGATTTCTCCATCTTCATTTTTCAAAAATAATTCAACCTCAATCAACCCGGTTTTTTGATCAACCTTAAGGACTTTCCCTCCAGATTTGAGCGTTTCGCCTAAATATGATGCGCGCCTATTCGAATAATCAAATTTAAGAAGTTCAGCTTCCTCACCAACCCAGTTAACCACTATCTGGCTCAACCAATCACCTTGAAGTGGTCCGTCGATGACTATTTTGGGGTGCTTTTCAACTTCTGTTGTATATGTTTCGTCATAATGGATGCGATGGGGATTCCAGATCGCAGCGTTATAACAAAAAAGGGAAACATTAGTTGCGGTGAACTCACGCTCCGGAAGTGCTTGACCTACGGCTATTTCTCTGAAATTTAACATTTCTCTACCTCAAAATCCGTGTTTGGAATTGTTCTAAAACCATTTCACCTGCCTGTGTCTTGCAAGTGATTAAATAAGTAATAAAAATCAGTGGCCCCGTCTTTCCCTGTTTTTCTGTTATGTCCGAAAGTTTTTTCTCAAAAACAAGCACCTCTTTTGGTTTAACTTTTTTATGAAACTCAAAACGGACACCGCCTGCCATGACACGTTTTAAGGGCAGATCTGGAAGAAGCGAGGCAGGCGGTAATCCATCTACACCAAGGTCTTGCAATGGAACGATTTCTCTTGATAGTCCCGCTATAAACATTGGCGGAGCCTCGTCTCCTTTTAGGTATTTTGTTAAAACCTGTTCGGTTGAAACCGAATATTTAATGATGTCGCTTCTGTTGACTTCAATTTCAACGGGCGGATCAGACTTCCCTATCCAGGATAAAGCCTCGTCCGTAACGAGGTTATTCATATTTTGATCTCCTATAATTTGTATTATATTAGTTGGTAGTGATGTTAAACCGCCCGGCAGGGGAGGTAAACGTTACCATAGTGAGGTATTTACTAGCATTTCGTGCAATTTGATGAATGCCGATGCATGGGGTTCCATGGCGGACATTTAATCTATTTGCTATGACTTCGCCCGCTCCAACCGCTCCAATAGTCTGGGTCAAATTTGGCCATGGGGCATTTCTCTGCAGCCAATTAGACGGAGATTTAATTGTAAAATCAGCACTAGAAGCCTCGGGTAAGGCATTTAAATTTATCACCCGCTGCTCGTGCTGAATTGGTATGGCCCCGCTATAATGTACACATTCAATACTCAATAATTTAGAATCAGGATCTAATTCACTCCAGATTAAAGTTCCTTCATTATTTCTTATTTCTTTGCACCCTATTAATTCAAAAGAATATTTTTTCCCTAATTTAGAAACGTATGAGCTGATATCTATCATTGGTATCCAGGACTGCGTTTGTTCCAGAACTATTGTCCCACCGCGTTTTCGTGTCTCAACAAATCCATCCCGAGCAAGTGAGCGAATTGCTTTATTGATAGTTGGCCTGGAGGTATTAAATTTTGCAGTCAGCTGCTCTTCCGTTGGAAGTCTATCGCCCGGCTTAAGGTCGCCGTTTGAAATTGATTGTTGTATGGACTCACGGATAGTATCAAATAAGGTTGCTTTTTTTGCAGTAGGTATCGTAGCCATTACTGTCTCGCCATAAAAGCTCTATCAGATCTGATTGTGATATTATGCTTTCTATGCCTTAATGTTAATACATTTCGCTATATATCGTAACCACCGTGATTAACTTGTCACAAGTCCTCCATCGACATTGTAACTCTGTCCCGTAATATTTCTTGCACCATTTGAAGCCAGGAATATGGCCATCGCAGCAATATCTTCTGGTTCATTCGCGCGCTTCAAAGGGATATTATCAGTCATTTCCTTGACCATGGCTTCTACCGAGATGCCTCGCGCTTGGGCCCGTGTTTTGACGAGGCCTTCTACAATTTCTGTCGTCGTAACCCCCGGACAAATAGAATTAACAGTAATATTGTGCTTCGCTAACTGCTGAGCTGCTGTCTTTGTAAGACTAATAACGGCCCCTTTACTTGCCGAATAGGCAGCATTAGACGTTCCGGAAAAGCCCCTTCCAGCTATGGACGCTATATTGATGATCCTTCCACCTTTGCCTTGTTCTATCATTTGTTTTGCTGTGTTTTGAAGACAAAAGAAAACACCTTTTGCGTTAACTCGATGTATTCTATCCCAGTCCGCCTCCGTTAATTCCATGATATCTGCAGCTCTGGTGACCCCAGCATTATTAACGAGTATATCTAATTGTCCAAACTGACGTTCAATATCTTGGATCATATTAGATATTTCAGAAGTTTCCCCAACATCAACTTTTAAAGCCGTTGCCTCAACACCAAGCTGTCGAATTGTAGCTGCTGTAGTTTCAGCTGCACTCAAATCAATATCTGCACAGACAACGTTTCGGTCATTCTCTGCCATCGCGATAGCGATTGCCCTCCCTATTCCATTCCCCGCTCCCGTAATTAACGCCGTTTGTCTAGATGGAGTCATCTTTTTTCCTTATAAATAAGTTGGGTATTTCAATATTTTGCATTTCATTTTGTCAACTCGGTTTTCCGCCTGGCCAGACGGGGTCCTGGGCTAATGATGGCCATGCTATCTCAGACTCGGTTTTTTTTCTGTTTTCAGAGACACTTTGATTTGGATCCCAATGACCAGCTATATACCTATTCCCTGTAATCAAACCAGCTTCATCTGAGCAAAGCCATAAAATAGGATACGTCATCATTATTGGTTTTACTAGTTGATCCCTCCCCCATCCTGCCCCTTGCGGAACCATTGGCGTATCTGCAGGACCGCCAGGCACTACTACATTCACTGTGATACCATCGTCCTTAAATTCACAGGCATGTCCGGCACTCATTGCTTCAAACCCCGATTTAGATGGACCATATGGATGAAATTTTCCCCTGAGCATAGTGAAGAAACTTGTCGTGACGTTAATAATCCTTGCCTTTTCTGATCTTCGCAAATACTCAATACTGCTTTTAGTCATATTCCATGGACCGGTGAGATTCACACCTATCATTTTATTCCAAATGTCCGGAGTTAATTCATCAATACTAACTAATTTTATATGATGATCCCGCCTAACAGACCCCATTCCAAGGCCTGCATTGTTGATTAAAATATCTACGCCATCAAAA
The DNA here is from genome assembly GCA_003212315.1 of SAR116 cluster bacterium AG-447-C21. GTDB lineage: Bacteria > Pseudomonadota > Alphaproteobacteria > Thalassobaculales > Thalassobaculaceae > UBA7326. The sequence continues at coordinate 24,104 of QCQB01000014.1, forward strand.
TAATCCGCGGCTTCGTGCACTGCGGTTTGACACTGGAAGTAATCAGAAACATCAACCGCTTTTGTAATAAGCGTTTCTTTTCTATACGTACTATTCTGTTTCTCAATTACTTTGAGTGCTTCGTTACTTACATCGATCGCTACAACTTTGGCACCTGCCTCAAGAAAGCTTGAGCATATTACTTGTCCAAAACCTCCAGCTGCACCCGTCACAATAACAACTCTTCCGTCGAGGGACATTTTATGTTTTCCTTGTATGGTTGTTACTTCATGGCATTTTTGCATTGAAACTTCGCAGAATAAAGTGACGCAAAATAGAATCATAACGGCGATCAAATAGATATTACGATCTGTGTCTTAATGCGGCGTTATAAAACCATAGTTTTTAGGAGAAGTTTTTATGGAAAAAAAGTCCTGCTTAGTCACTGGCGTGGGTTGGGGCACCGGAAATGCGATTGTTAGAAGATTTGCTAGTTCAGGTTACAATGTTGCAATGCTTGCTAGACGAGATGATAGATTAGCCGAGATGGCAAAAACGATCAATGGAGCATCTGCTTACCCGTGTGATGTTACAGATATCGATTCTTTTACGGCTACTGTAAAGGCAATAGAAAGTGATCTAGGCGCTCCGTCTGTTGTTATTCATAATGCGGTTGGAGGAAGCTGGGGCAGCTTTCTTGAGATAGACCCTGCTGATTTGGAGCGTAATTTTAAAGTGAATACAATGGCATTATTGCATTTAGCCCGCCTGACACTTCCTTCAATGATTGAAAAAGGTACAGGCAGTTTAATTTGCACCGGGAATACATCTGCGCATCGGGGTAGGGCAAGATACGCAGGTTTTGCGCCGACTAAAGCTGCGCAACGCATTTTGGCCCAGTCAATAGCGCGGGATGCGGGGCCAAAAGGTATCCATGTCGCGTATGTTACTATCGATGCCGTGATAGATTTGCGTTGGACGCGGAAGCGAAGCCCTGAAAAGCCAGATGATTTTTTCATTAAACCAGATGAAATAGCAGACGAGGTGTTTCATATAGCGCATCAACCCAAGGGCGCATGGAGTTTTGATATTGAAATAAGGCCTCATGCCGAAGTTTGGTAGATGAATAAAAGATTATTGGAGGTATTAGAAATTGATTGAAGCAGCTGATTTAATTTGGGAATGCTGGCATAGTGGGCGGACAATTTCAATGGTTCCAGAGCAACTAATTCCTGAAACGCGTCGAGAAGCCTACGCTATTCAATCTCATTATCTCTCTAAAACCGACTATCCTGGCTTTGGATGGAAAATCGCAGCTACTAGTATTGCAGGTCAGCAACATATCGGTGTGACGGGACCCATTGCTGGGCGGTTGCTAAAAGAGCGTGTTTTTGGATCTAATTCTGTCCTGACATTTGGGGCCAATCGTATGGCGGTGGCAGAGCCTGAATTTGCGTTCAGAATGAAAAAGACATTATTTTCTAGAACTGAAAAATATTCTCAAAAAGAAGTAATGTCGGGGGTTGGTACATTACATCTGGCTATAGAAATTCCAAATTCAAGGCTAGAAGATTTTTCTGCTGTGGGTGATATACAATTAATTATAGATAACGCCTGTGCGCATGAATTTATAATAGGCTCGGCTGTAAATGATAATTGGTTGACGTTAGATTTATCGAAACATCACGTCGATATTTATTCGCAAGATGGACGCTGTAGCACTGGTAAAGGCTCCAATGTGTTGGGGGATCCTCGGATTGCATTAACGTGGCTCGTCAACGAACTATCAGAAAACGGCATAGACCTCACAGCCGGGGAGGTTGTCACAACCGGCACATGTGCTCCACCGCTGGCCATCCAAAATGGGGATCTAATAACAGCCGATTTTGGGTCTCTTGGAAAAATTGTAACAACGGTTAGATAAGCAGATAACTAAAGTTCTTATCTTTAAGTTCCGTAGGCTCGAAATGGACGAATTCCTAACCCAGGTTTTTACTGATAGACTTATCAAGTAAATCGCTTTTCTGCTCTGTGATTTTCTCATCACCATTTAATACTATATCGTTAGTGTCTTGTGGTTTTTGTTTCGACGTTTTTATTCTTTCTATAGTTTTCTGAAATGGATTATCAGACGTGACCGGATTATTTAAATAGCTAGAATGTCCGGCGAAATTTTCTTGTCCTTCTGTTTGCGGGGAAGAGGTTAATACTTCCATGATGGGTTTTCGTATTTCTTTTTCTGGCTCTGTATTTTTGTAGGAGCCAAGTGCCTCATTATTATTAGTATAAAAATCGATTTCACTATTAGGTCGGTCTGAATTGGTGGAAGTAGGATCATATGATTTTAAGGGGATAACGTCTGATACCTCATCTCTTATTTTTTTGATTACTGTTTCTTCATAAAATTCCGCGCCTTTTTGGGCAGAAATAATTTCGGCAGCCTTTTTTAGTAGAAAACTATTCCGGGACTCTGCCTTGGTATCATCAGCTTTATATTTTATTTCTAAAAACTCCGTTAATTTTATCAAGTGGGTTTCAAATTTATCGCGTTGACTTTTTATCTCTTCCACTAACTCGTCTTTATCTCTTATTCTTTGTTCCAAAGCGGCCACTTTAAGCCTTAGTCTCTCTATAAGTTCCTGCGGGTGAATTTGATCACGTTCAGTTGTCATTTTTTTACCTGTCGAAATAGGGCTTTCCGGTCTTATTTACCTAATCACCCTTAGTATGGCAGATTTTTTAAATGGGGGGAATAAATGCCGCTTGGGTGCCACCATCTACTGGAATTGTAGTCCCCGTTACATAGGAAGAATTATCGTCTAATAGAAATTTAATCACTTTAACAATATCATCGGGATTAGAGATTCTCCCTAATGGCGATGGTCCCGATGGTCGCCAATTTCCTTGCTTATCAGGAGAACTTTGCTCTCTCACCATTGGGGTATCAACTGTGCCCGGAGCTATTGCATTAACTAATATATTATCTTTTGCACATTCGACCGCCAGAACACGGGTAAGTTGGCTTACGGCCGCTTTAGAAGCGGAGTATGCTCCACTATTAATCTTAGGTCTCAATGCCGAAACGGATGATAGCAATACTATTCTGGCAGTACCTGAGTTCTTGGAAGCATTCTTAAGCATTGGCATTGACTGAGATACTGATAACCATAAACCTCTAACATTGACATTAAATATTAAATCAAAATCTTTTATGGACATTTGAGAGAGCTCTCCCAATCTTAAAATGCCAGCGCAAGCAATTAATGCATCTATAGATTGAGCTTCTTTCTGAATTATATTCATACTTTTATAAACCTCGTCCTCACTTGCCAGATCGCAAACTAGCGGTTTAAAAAGTTGGTTATTTGTTAGCTCTCCCAAGGCGTCGTTATTTTCATATTTAATGTCTATGCCAAATACCTTCCAACCCTCTTTTACAAGGTGCTTAGACGTTTCCAAACCTATTCCGGAGGATGCTCCTGTGACTATTGCCGACTTAATCAAATTTACCTCCTAGTCCTTGCATTCAGCGCCTACCGCGGCGTTTTTTATTAGAAGTTTTGTTTTTATCCTCTGAAGATAGTTTGCCAGAGGACTTAAGTCGTATCACAGCGCCTTTTGGGAGCGGTTTTCCTTCTACTGTCATCCCAAGATCAGCAGCTTCCAGCCGTTTAATTTCATCTCTTAGTCTAGCCGCTTCTTCAAACTCAAGGTTAGCTGCCGCGTCTTTCATTCTTGTTTCCAGTTCGCTCACAATCGATTTGAGGTCCTTCCCGACCAGATTACCCTCGGCCCCAGCATCTATTGTGACTCGATCTCCCCGTTCATAAACACTCTCTAAGATATCTCCTATGTTTTTCTTAATAGATTCGGGTGTAATGCCATTCTCTACATTATACTCAGTTTGACGAGATCTGCGACGGTTTGTCTCATCGATTGCGTATTGTAAACTGCCAGTCATTTTGTCGGCATATAGCAGTACCCGTCCTTCTACATTACGGGCGGCCCTTCCAATAGTTTGAATTAGGGACGTACGTGATCTAAGGTAACCCTCCTTATCAGCATCTAATATTGCAACTAAAGCACACTCCGGGATATCCAGCCCTTCTCTAAGAAGATTGATCCCTATTAATACATCGAAGACACCCATCCTAAGATCACGTATTATTTCAATTCTCTCTAAAGTGTCGACATCCGAATGAATATAACGCACCTTCAGGTTTGCTTCAGACATATATTCGGTTAGGTCTTCCGCCATACGTTTGGTCAGCGTTGTTATAAGAACTCTTTGTCCCCTGGCTGCGCATTCTTGGCACTCTGAGATGACATCGTCAACTTGTGTGTCAGTTGGCCGAATAATACATTCTGGGTCAATCAAGCCGGTTGGCCTGACAAGTTGTTCGGTAAATACCCCTCCTGTCCTTTCTAATTCCCAAGGCCCTGGCGTGGCCGAGACGAAAACAGTCTGCGGCCGCATACTTTCCCATTCTTCAAATTTTAATGGTCTATTATCAAGGCATGAAGGTAATCGGAATCCGTATTCTGACAGAGTGGATTTCCTGGCGAAGTCGCCTTTATACATAGCTCCGAGTTGTGGGACGGTCACGTGGCTTTCATCGACTATCAGCATGGCATTTTCGGGCAGGTATTCAAAAAGTGTCGGAGGTGCTTCACCTGCGTTCCGACCCGATAGATAACGGGAATAATTTTCAATTCCAGCACAAGAGCCAGTAGCCTCCATCATTTCCATGTCAAATGTAGTACGTTGCTCGAGACGCTGAGCCTCCAAGAGTTTACCGTTTTCATATAAAACAGATAATTGTTGTTTCAATTCAACTTTGATTTCTTGAATTGCTTGGGTGAGTGTTGGCTTTGGAGTTACGTAATGTGAGTTTGCAAAAACACGCACTTGCTCCAAACTACTTGTACTCTGTCCTGTCAAAGGATCAAATTCCTGGATACTTTCTAACTCTTCTCCGAAAAATGATAGACGCCAAGCTCTATCCTCAAGGTGAGCTGGAAATATCTCTAACGAGTCCCCTCGCACACGAAATGATCCGCGTTGAAAAGCAGTGTCGTTCCGACGATATTGTAATTCAACCAATCGCCGCATCAATTTTTGAAGGTCTATTTCCATCCCAGATTTTAAAATGATGGTCATATTTCCATAAGTTTCCACAGCCCCAATACCATAAATACAAGAGACAGAGGCCACGATTATAACGTCTTCACGTTCAAGTAGTGCACGTGTAGCGGAGTGCCGCATTCTATCAATTTGTTCGTTAATGGATGCTTCTTTTTCAACATACGTGTCTGTTCGGGGCACGTATGCTTCTGGTAGATAATAATCGTAGTATGATACGAAGTATTCAACTGCATTGTTGGGAAAAAAGGCTTTCATTTCTCCATATAGCTGGGCTGCAAGTGTTTTGTTTGGCGCCAAGATTAGTGTTGGTCTTCGTACTTCTTGGATTACATGGGCAATGGTAAAGGTTTTTCCCGAGCCTGTAACCCCTAGTAATACTTGGTCCCAATCGCCTTGCAACAGTCCATTTGTTAATTCGGGTATCGCAATTGGCTGATCCCCTGCTGGGGCAAACTCGGAAATGATCTGAAACGGTTTACCTGCGTCCTGCTCAGCTACAGAAGATTTTAAATTTGGCGCTTGAGAGCCCAACAACAACGTTAGATGTTTGTCTTGCCTTCGGGCTTGATTCTCTGCTGCGGTATCAGGGCGGTTTATAGTATTCTGGGTCATCTAGATAAGTCCGCTATAGCCGGGGTCGAGTAACGCTGAACTTCAATGAAAAAACAGATTTCATATTACCACGCACCTATATGTTGGGTGGTAAACCCATGTTGCTGATTCTACGACTATCAAGTAGATTTATGTTTTAAGTTTTCAATAAAAACTCAAAATAAAACTCTACCAAAAGGGTGCAAATGTCGAGAGAAATAAGTTTTAAATACAAACCGCCGTTAAAGTTTCAAGATCAGTTTGTAACAGCGACTGGTGAGGTGCGAGCGACAGTCGAATTTAGAACGTTTGATACACTTTGGTTCAATACAGGAACTCTTTGTAATTTAGCATGTAGTAACTGCTATATAGAGTCATCACCGTTAAACGATAGTCTAGTATACATATCAATTGATGAAGTGAGTAATTATCTCGATGAATTAGATGAATTACAGTTAGATCCTCCGCAGATTGCGTTTACGGGTGGAGAGCCATTTATGAATCCAGACTTTCTTAAAATCTTGGATGAATGTTTATCACGCGATTTTCGCATATTGGTCTTGACCAATGCAATGAAACCTATGCAGCACAAGAAAACAGAACTGAAACAACTCAAAGATCGATACCCAGGGTCAGAGTTAGTATTGAGAGTTTCAATAGATCATTATGACCAGTCTGTACATGAGGCGGAGAGAGGTCCTAAATCGTGGCGGCCAATGATTGATGGTGTTAACTGGCTGAGAGATAATAAATTTACCATAAAAATAGCGGGACGCAGCCTGGCCAAGGAGACCTCTGAGGAATGCAGAATGGGCTACGGTCGATTATTCCAAGAGTTGGAATTGAAATTAAACCCAGACGACCCTGACGATTTAGTTATTTTTCCAGAGATGGATCCATTAACGGATGTTCCTGAAATAACAGAAAAATGCTGGAATATTCTCTCCGTGTCACCCGACGCTCAAATGTGTGCGAGTTCTCGAATGGTTATTAAGCGAAAGGGCGCTGCTCATCCAACCGTTGTGTCCTGTACTTTATTGCCATATGACCCGGGGTTTGAATTAGGAAGATTCTTAAAGGACTCTGTTGGGAAAACTCACCTAAATCACCCACACTGCGCACAGTTTTGTGTGCTCGGCGGTGCTTCCTGCAGCAGTTAATACGCCTGTCAGGAAATATTAGAGGCACGTGGTTCTGGCCACTCTGTACCTTTTTGTCTTATTGGGAGGGTCCATTGCCAATGCTCATTGCCGAATATAGCGATATTAATTTGGTCTTTAATGGTAATCTCGGTCCAGGCTTCGCACGGCTTTCCATTTGAGAAAAAACTTTCTATCAAAGAAGGAAGGGTGATGTGGTGGACGCCGTGTAATGTCGAAAGGCGTGGCCAATGAATATGTCCACCTATAGTCATCTTCACGTTTGGATCTTTTTGGATAATATCAAGAACAGTGTTTGCATAAGGCAGAGACGCTGCCCAGGGGTTATTAGCAAACCAAAAGTTTCCTGATAGATCACCAGAAAATTGTGGAACGTGACAAAAAATTATGGCGGGTTTATCGTTCTTTTTTAAATCCTTTTGTAACCAAGTTATGGACTCTTGATCGTCGTCAAAGCCAGTCTCAGGGCTGTATTTTGCGTTTGGACACCAAAAAACCAAATGCCATCCGCATAAGACCAAGCTCCTGCTTCTCAGGTTTGAGCTTAAAAGTTTTTCATTTTCTTCCACAGAAAGGAAGTGAGTATCGTGGTTTCCGACAAGATGCTCTTTTTGACATTTGATTTTCGAGAATCGTTCTGCAACGTCGTTCATTAAACGAAAGTCGGTTGCATGGTCTAGATCATTTATTCTATCTCCCAAATCAATAATTAGCTGGGCGTCAGAATTATTAGCGGTTGTAACGAATTCATCTAGGAGCATTAATGATGCCTGGCTTTGTTTTGTTCTAACAGGAATTCCATGGTGGATATCTGTTATGATAAGAAGCTTTAAGAGGTCACAAGACATGACAAATACCTTTTATTGTATATTCATTAATAAATATAGGTTTGAAGTAAGGCTGAATTAATTACAATACTCCATCTCAACCCCCACGCCGCGACAGTCTGGATACACATCAGGTTTTTTGGTGCTTACTATAGCCCTTTGAACACCCGGTTGAACAGCGACTATTTCAAGGATCGAACGGCATAGGGTTTCTTGAAGATTGAAATGGCGGGTTTCCGTTAATTTACTTATTTCTTTTCGCAAGAAATCATAATCGACCGCATTATCGATAGTGTCGCTATTTCCCGATGATGCCTCAGCAACAAATAGTTCTATGTTTATAACTATGCGTTGTGGACCAGTTTTTTCGAATTCATGAATGCCAATATTGATATCAACCTCGTAATCTTCGAGAAAAACTTTAGTAGAGACGACGCCCATTGAACTATTATCCTTTTTTTCTTTAATCAATAAAGGCAACATCACGCGCCAGTTTTTGGAGGCGTTGTCCACCGTCAATAGTAATAACATTTCCATTGATTGAGCTACTATTAAGAATAAACAAAACTGAACGAGTAATATCCTCAACCGTTGAAACCTGTCCCATTGGACTCATTGTTTGTCCTTTAATAAAACTAGCCTCTCCCTGATTGCCACTTTCTAATGTAATACCAGGAGCGATGCCGTTGACCCTTACTTTTGGGGCTAGCGCCATCGCCAATGCTGATGTGGCTCCTTGTAATGCAACCTTGCTGATGGTGTAGGACAAATAGTCAGGATTTATTGCATATATTTTATTATCAAGAATATTAATAACGCAACCGTTTGTATCTTTGCTTAATGAATTAGCAAAGACCTTGCTCAAAATGATTGGGCTTCTAACATTAACTGCGAAATGTTCGTCTAAACTCTTCTCTGTAATGGTTTCAACGGTATCATATTCGAATAACGAAGCGTTATTTATCAGCGCTATTAGAGGCGCTGGACCATTTTCCACTTTTCTAATTAAACGCTCTGCTGCCCCCCGTTCAGATAAATCCTGAGTTATCACCACCCCATTACCATTATCAGCTTTAATCTCCTGAAGTACCTCGGACGCTTGGTCAGAGGATTTGTGACAATGTATGTACACGAACCAACCATCCGCTGCTAAAGCTTTTGCAATACCAGCCCCAATGCGTCGTCCACCACCGGTCACCAAGGCAGCTCTTTGGCTTAATTTTTTCACCGACAGCATCTCCAATAAATCTGTACAAGTCGATCTTAATCAAATTTGGAGGTAGTTGAAAGAACGATTAGTGTGTTAATCGAGCTTGCCAACATAAAGTGACAACGGAATTGAAATCTGCATCGTCTGTTTTTTTTTATATCACTTAATAAAAAATACTATCTCCTTTTATCTTCATTTTTAGTGATAAAAGCACATTTTTACTATATATATAGGAAAGTTTACCGCTTAATTATGCACAGAAGAATATAACGACCAAATCTTTATTATAAATTTATTCGGTTTGTATTAAAAAAAAATAAATAAAATATAAATTACTTAAACTATAATAAAAACAATAGTTTATAATATTTGCCTATATTTTAACCATTTTGTAAATTTAATAGGGAGTCTGCCAATATAAAGCTACTCAACAGTCCTTACCCACAGCCTTTTCCACAGGCTCAGTGGATTATTGTTATTTTGACAAAATTAGTTGGTTGACCTGGGACAGACACTTCACGAAATTAGGTGTGTATAGAATAATAAAGACGGTTTCCTGATAAATGAACAGGCATCCAATATGAATAATAAAACTAGTACAGGGATTGAGAGAGGCGTTGGCATAATTCAATCGCAATTGAGGAGCCTTTCCTCAAAACCTGGCGTATACAGAATGATAAATTCGGCTGGCGAGGTCTTATATGTCGGAAAAGCAAATAATTTAAAAAAACGCGTCAAAACCTATACAAAGCCCACAAAAATATCTCATAGAATAACGCGCATGGTTAGTGAAACCTATTCGATGGAAATAGTGACTACGCACACGGAAGTGGAGGCTTTGCTGCTAGAAAGTAATTTGATTAAGCGACTGAAGCCTAAGTATAATGTTTTGCTTCGTGATGATAAATCATTTCCATATATTTTTATTTCGGATCATGAGAGTTGGCCGGTGTTATTAAAGCATCGCGGCTTCCAGTCAAAAAAGGGTGATTATTTTGGTCCTTTTGCATCTGCTGGTGCTGTAAACCGTTCAATAAATGCGCTACAACGCGCTTTTATGATACGTAATTGTACAGATAATGTCTTTAAAAACAGGAATAGGCCCTGTCTTCAATATCAAATTAAAAGATGCGCCGCGCCTTGCGTGAATCTTGTTTCTAAGGAGGATTATGCTGAGTTAGTCAAAGAGGCAAAAGAATTTCTATCTGGTGAGAGTATCTCGGTTCAAAAAACTCTCGCAGCGCGAATGCAAGGCGCAAGTGATGCGTTGGAGTTTGAAACTGCAGCTATTTACAGGAATAGGATCCACGCGTTAAGTCAAATACAATCGCATCAGGATATTAATATTCAAGGTATTAAGGACGCGGATATTTTTGCCTTGCATCTAGAAAAGGGTGTCAGCTGCGTTCAAGTGTTCTTTTACAGAGGCGGAAGTAATTATGGCAATAGGGCATACTTTCCAGCGCATGATAAATCACACGAGCCACAAGAAATCTTGGCTGCATTTATAGGCCAATTTTATGATAATAAAGTTCCACCTAAGGAAATGATAATCAGCCATGAAATGTGCGAAACACTATTACTAACCGAAGCCTTATCAACGAGATTTGGACGTAAGGTAAACATATTAAAACCATCCAGAGGTCCCAAAAAAAAGTTGCTCAAATATGCTTTGGTGAATGCTCGCGAGGCCTTAGATCGAAAGCAAGCGGAAACTTCGACTAATACCAAGATATTTAACCGCATCGCTGAATTGTTTGAGTTGGATGCTACGCCCAAACGAATAGAGGTATACGATAATAGCCATATTCAGGGAACCAATTCCGTGGGAGCTATGATCGTGGCTGGATTGGATGGTTTAGAAAAAAATTCTTATAGAAAATTTAACATAAGGAATATTGATGGGGGAGGTGCCAAAGATCGTACTCTCTTTGGTGCCCCTGAAGCGTCTAAGGAAGCGGAAAATACAATAAAACCAGGAGACGATTACGCGATGATGCGTCAGGTTTTATACCGACGATTTTCTGGATCATTAGCTCAATCAGATGACATGAGAAAGACTATTATGCCAGACTTAGTCTTTATTGATGGAGGCCCGGGGCAGCTATCCTGTGCTTTAGAAGTAGCGGAAGAGCTTGAATTGATCGATCTTACATTTGTAGCTATTTCAAAAGGTCCAGATAGAAATGCCGGACGAGAACGTTTCTACCGGCAAGGCAAGCCATCATTCACCCTCAAAGACAATGATCCGGCACTATACTATCTGCAACGACTAAGGGATGAGGCGCATCGTTTCGCGATCCAGACGCATAGGGCGCGACGGTCAAAGAACCTTTTGCGTTCAGAGATTGATGATATTCCATCAGTTGGAGCCCAGCGAAAACGATTATTACTTCACCATTTTGGTTCAGCCAAGGCGATATCTCGGGCTGGGTTAGAAGACTTAGAGCAAGTCGATGGAATTAGTATACGGCTCGCAAAGATAATTTATGACCATTTTCATGAAACGGCGTAAACATATAGGTTGTTAATTTAAGTAGGTCGTAATAATTTCCCTATTCACAATCCTTTGTTGAATCAGGATAGCCTAGATGAGAAGTTTGCCAAATATTTTGACAATGTCGAGAATAGCCGTAATTCCCGTCTTGGTCGTACTTGTTTGGGTTGGAACAGATCAGCTAAGGTGGATTGCTCTGGGTGTCTATACCTTTGCTTGTATTACAGATTATTTTGATGGATACTTGGCTAGAATTCTAAATCACCAATCGGCAATGGGACGTCTATTTGATCCGATTGCTGATAAGTTGCTCGTGGGCGCTTGCCTTCTAGTTTTATGTTCATTTGGCTACATCTCCGGTTTAACCGTTTTGCCCGCCTTGATCATTTTATTGAGGGAGATTTTAGTTTCTGGGCTTCGAGAGTACTTAGCTGAGATTCGTGTTGGCTTGCCAGTAAGCCGCTTAGCTAAATGGAAAACTGGGTTACAGATGTTTTCGTTAGGTTTTTTGATCGTTGGCGATGCGTCTCCTTCCGAAATCCCCTCAGTATTCATAGGTGAAATTTGTTTATGGTTGGCTGCTCTGCTAACACTTTGGACGGGTTATGATTACCTAAGATCTGGCTTGTTGCACGCTAGCGCGGGGGATTCTAATAGCGTGGACGATTAAGGATCTTATAATTTTCCTCATAATATTACGGACTGTTTGGATGGAAGTATTTGGATTAGCTGGATGGAGTGGAAGTGGAAAGACGACATTACTGAAACGTCTAATTCCAGTTTTAATCTCAAAAGGTATATCCCTTTCCACGATAAAGCATGCCCACCATGCCTTTGATATAGATAAGCCAGGCAAAGATTCATTTGAGCACAGGTTGGCGGGTGCCTCGGAAGTTTTAATAACGTCAAAAACGCGATGGGCCTTGATGCATGAAAATAAAGGTTCTGAAGAACCTTCTTTAGACAGTTTATTAAAAAAGTTGTCTGCCGTAGATCTAGTCATTTTGGAAGGTTTTAAAAAAGAGAACCATAAAAAACTGGAAGTCTATCGGGCATCAAATGGTAAACCATTATTACAACTAAAGGACCCTAATATTTGTGGGATAGCGAGTGATATTCAACTGGATAACCTAGCCGTTCCGGTATTTGACCTCAGAGACATTGAATCGATCGCCAGTTTTATTATGCAAAGTTCTGGGCTCTTGGAAACTTTGTGATAAGATAAGGTCATGGCACAACTAACCGATGATTGCTTCGCATTCGGGGGGAAACTAACTCAGGTTGACGAAGCATTGGATCAACTTAAGGGAACGTTGAAACCCTCCGCAAAGACAGAGCAGGTTCCTTTGGCGGGGGCGCTGAATCGTATCCTTGCAGAAAATATTATTTCTCGCAAAAATGTGCCAGCAGATAATAATTCGGCGGTTGATGGCTTCTCAATTTATTATGATGATATTCAGTCTGGTTCTGAAACTAAGTTACCAATTACTGGCCGGGCAATAGCGGGTGTTCCGTTAGGGCGTCTGCAAAATAGAGGAGAAGCAGTTCAAATTCTAACAGGCGCATTAATGCCTGATGGGCCGGACGGAAAGAGGCCTGATACAGTTGTTATGATCGAAGACTGCTTGGTGGATGGAGAAGTCGTATTCCTGCCAGAGGGTATTTACCGTGGAGCAAATTGTCGTCTGTTAGGCGAAGACATTCAGTGCGGTGAGACGATTTTGAGAACAGGTTGTAGATTACGACCACAAGAAATTGGATTGGCTGCCTCGATTGGCTGTGATCATCTGCAGGTTATGGTCCCACTAAAGGTAGCAGTATTTTCAACAGGGAATGAAGTTCTTAACCCAGGGGATAGCCTTTTTGAGGGGGCAATATACGACTCCAATCGGTACACATTAATGCAACTCTTAAAAAGTGTTGGTTGCGAGGTAGTTGATCTGGGGATTCTAGAGGATAATCCAAAAATCATAGCTGATGCCTTGTTATCTGCAACGATCAAATACGATTTAATACTTACTTCTGGAGGAGTTTCGACTGGAGAAGAAGATCATGTTCGTAAGGTTGTGGAGAATGAGGGATCTTTGTTGTTTTGGAGATTAGCTATAAAGCCTGGTCGACCGGTTGCATTAGGCCAAATTAGTGACACGGTTTTCATAGGGCTGCCGGGAAATCCCGTTGCTGCCATGGTTACGTTTCTGCAGATTGCTAGACCCATTATTCTTAAACTTTCAGGCGCTAATGATACCGTGCCTAAATTGTTTTCAGTGCAATCTGACTTTAGTTACAAAAAGAAGTTACATCGCCGAGAGTATGTTCGTGTACAAATAAAAAAAAATGGAAATGGTAAATTAATAGCCAAAAAGTATAAAAGAGAGGGAGCAGGTATCCTTTCCTCTATGGTTTTTGCAGACGGTTTCGTGGAACTTTCTGAAGATATAGTAAATGTTGAAAAGGGCGATTTTGTTAACTATCTCCCGTTTAGTGAGTTGGGCTTATGAAATTATTATATTTTGCATGGATTCGAGTAAAAATGGGTGTTTCTGGTGAGCACATCGATCCGCCTAAAAATATCGAAGATATTGAAGGCCTCATAAATTGGATAAAACAACGTAATCCGGTCTCAAATGAAGCGTTCTCGGACATTAGCAACATCAGATTTGCAGTTAACCAAGAATACGTAGATATTGATCACCCCGTGCAAGCAGGTGATGAAATAGCTTTTTTCCCCCCAATGACAGGGGGATAGACAATGATCCGGGTACAATCAGCCGACTTCGATGTGGGTTTGGAACTAAAAAAATTAACCGAGGGAAACCATCAGATAGGTGCAGTAGCAACCTTTGTTGGTTTGGTCAGGGATATTGCGGATAAAGATACTATTTCTGCGATGGTCTTGGAGCACTACCCAGGAATGACGGAAAAGCAGCTTGCAGATATCGAGTATGAAGCTAACCAGCGTTGGGATTTGAATAGTAGCTTAATCATCCACCGTTATGGGCATCTTGAACCGGGTGATAATATAGTCTTAGTAGCTTGTGCCTCTTCCCATAGAGAAAATGCTTTTGATGCATGTCACTTTTTAATAGATTGGCTGAAAACAAAAGCTCCATTTTGGAAATTAGAAGAAACCTCAGAGGGAGGAAGGTGGGTTGAGGCTAAGACTAAAGACGATATAGCAACGGCTCGTTGGGAAAAATAAAATACAACCGATGTTTATCCAAAACGAGATCCAATTTCCATTGGATTACCGCGGAGATACTCAAGACTGGTCATTACTTTTTTGCCAGTTTTTTGCAGTTCTGTGATTTTTAAGATCCCTTTGCCACAAGCTACTGTCAAGTTATCAGAAAGGATTGTACCAGCGCTCGTGACGGTACTATCAATATTCAATATAGAAGCTTTGTGAATCTTAATTCTCTCACCATTCAAAATAGACCAAGCGCCTGGCCATGGATTTAATGCTCTGATTAATCGTTCTAGATCATCTGCAGATTTTGACCAATCGAGGCGCCCATCTTCTTTGGATAATTTTGTTGCATAAACCGCGTCTTGATCACACTGGGGAATTGCAGAAATTTTACCATTTGCAAAATCTATTAAGGTTGGATTGATAAGATTTGCACCGATAAATGCTAAGTCATCATGTAGAGAGGCTCCTGTAGTATGGCTACCTAAAGTAATTTTTTCGCAGCTTAAGATGGGACCTGTATCTAATCCTGGTTCCATTAACATTATACAAACGCCGCTCTCGTCATCGCCCTCCATAATTGCCCTTTGGATTGGAGCAGCTCCACGCCAGCGCGGGAGTAGTGAGGCGTGTATATTGAGACATCCAAGTTTTGGGATTTTCAAAATTGCTGGCGGTAATATAAGTCCGTATGCAGCAACGATTAACGCGTCCAAATTGAAGGATATTAACATCTTTTCGGCTTCGGGTGTTTTTAGGGAATTGGGTGTGGTTACTAAAATACCTTGGTCTTCTGCAAATTTATGAATAGGCGTTTTTTGTAATTTCTTTCCTCTTCCCCCTGGTCTTGGCGGCTGAGTATAAACAATGCAAATATCATGGTTAGCTTCGATTAAACTGGTGAGCGCTGGTACCGAGAAATTAGGGGTCCCCATATAACCTAATCTAAGTCGGGATCGATTTTTGTAATTTAATTTTGACTTTTGATCCCCCACAGCTCATCGTTCTTTCTTGGCTTTAACCATTTTTTTTAGAATCATATTCCGTTTAAGTGAAGATAGGTGGTCAACAAAAAGAATACCATTGATATGATCTATTTCATGTTGAATACACACAGCTAAAAGCCCCTCAGTGTCCATTATCTGCTGATTACCATTTTCATCTAAATATCTGACGCGGGCCGTTGACGGACGGCTGACATCGGCATAGTGCCCGGGGAGTGACAAACAACCCTCTTCGTTAATAATTTCCTCTTTTGAGGTATCTATCAACTCTGGGTTTATCATTTTATATGGGGCGGGAGGCTCGTCTGTTCGCGCACAATCAACTACTATTATTCTTTTTGTAATCCCAACTTGAGGAGCGGCGAGCCCAACACCTGGGGCGTTATACATAGTTTCAAGCATGTCTTTCATAAGTTGTTTCTCTGCTTCCCCGACAGAATTAACATGCAGGCATTTGATCTTTAAAACTGGGTCAGGAGCCCAGACAATAGGTAATATAGTCATCGTTTCTTACCAATAATTGCTAGTTTATTTTCCGTAAGGGATGATATTGAATTCGTCAAGTCTGGAACCAAACCTTAGTGTGGTAGACGGTTGGATATTCACAATATACTCTATCTTTACTTTTAATCTTTTCGATACGGAGTTGTGATAATGGATCCGCTTCTTCTTGCTGTTATCGCTGCGTTAGCTTTGGCTGGTGGCCTGATTATTTATCTTCTATTAAGTCAAATTAGAGCTCCAAATAAAATAATAGAAGAGTTGGCTGGTAATACCAGAAATACAAGTGAAACCGCAGCACGACTAGCTGAATCTCAGGCGGAATTGACAGGCCGTTTAGCTCAGATATCTGAGAGCCAGGTCGCGCATCAATCAAAAATTGCGGAGCTAATGCAAACACAGGAAAAAGAAGTTACTAAAAAAATTGAAGAACGCCTGAGTGAAATGATGAAGCGTTTTGGTGAAGGAATGGAGAAGTCTCGAGTTACCCAGCAAAATACAATGGGCGAGCTCAAAGAGCGTCTAGTACTAATTGATGCAGCTCAAAAAAATATAGAGGAATTATCGAGCCAAGTAGTTGGGTTGCAAGATATTCTATCTAATAAACAGGCTCGTGGGGCCTTTGGTGAGATACAACTAGCCGACCTAGTTAAATCCATAATGCCTCCAAATGCCTACGTATTTCAAGCCACAGTTGGAGGTAATAGACGCGTAGATTGTTTGTTGACGCTGCCAAATCCGCCAGGTCCTATAGCTATCGACGCTAAATTTCCGTTAGAGAGTTATCGCACGTTAATCGATTCTAGAGATGAAAATAATAAGCATTTAGCGCGTAAAGCTCTAGCTAGCGACGTTTTAAAGCATGTTAAGGATATCTCTGAAAAGTATATAATACCCGGAGAAACTGCTGAATCTGCACTCATGTTTTTGCCATCAGAAGCGGTTTATGCTGAGCTACATGCAAATTTGGCA
This sequence comes from SAR116 cluster bacterium AG-447-C21, assembly GCA_003212315.1. GTDB lineage: Bacteria > Pseudomonadota > Alphaproteobacteria > Thalassobaculales > Thalassobaculaceae > UBA7326. Next base: position 41,181 of record QCQB01000014.1, read on the forward strand.
GATGTGGTAGAAAAATCATGGAAATCAAAAGTTTGGATAGTTTCTCCAACCACTTTAATGGCAACGCTCAATACCATACGGGCTGTATTAAAGGATGCGCAAATGCGAGAGCAGGCTCATGTTATACAAAAAGAGGTTTCCCTTATGTTAACGGACGTAGAGCGTCTTGATGGTCGCGTTGGGAAATTAGAAAGTCATTTTAGGCAGGCGGAAGACGATATTAAGCAAATCAGAGTATCGGCAGATAAGCTCACAAAACGTGGAGGCAAGATAGAAGAGATAGAGGTTGGTGACCAAGATCGAGAACAGGTAAGTCCATTAGATGAAACAAGCCAACCTATAATAAAGCTCCATAGTGGAACAGATATTTAACCTTAGGACGGATCGTTCTTTCGTTTAAAACTAAAAATTTCGACGATAAGAAACAACGTAATCGAATTTGAAAAATAGAGTATAGTTATTTTAAGATCGTGTTCTTTATTGAGCGTTAATCACCAGGGAGCGCAAAGAATGAGAATTTTAAATATTGATCGCGATATGCTATAGCTATTTATCGAAACATCACCATAGGAATCTAATAACCTTTTAACCAATTCCAAAAACCAGTCTTCTTCTCATAACGTGGTTCTACCTTTGGTTTATTTAAGTGTTCGTCTATTCTAGCTCGTCTAGCTTCTACTTCATCTTCTGCTTCTTTGGTTTCTGCTGTTGGTTCATAGTCTTCAGTTCCATTGTTGGACTTTTCCACATCACTTATAGCTTTTTTAATATCTGCTATTGTTGATGGTTCAGGCTCATCTTTAGGCGGCATTACTACTTCTTCTGTAGCCTTTGGTACTGTTGGTGATGATTTTGGACGTTGGTCAGTGAGTTGAGCCTTTAAAAATGTATTCTCACCTCTTAGATCATTTAGATTATCTTCTAGTTTAGCTACCTGTTGTTCTAGATATGCAACCTTCAATTCTTCTTTTGATAATGCTAACTTTACTATCTCGTTGTCTAGTCCATATACACTATCGTTTACTCTGCCATTTGTACGTTTTGTGTTAGAAGCTTTGCGTTTACTTTTTTTCTGTAGCTCTGAAAACACAGCATCTACATCCGATGGGTCGAAGAAGTAAAGTTTACGCTTGCCTTCATCTACTATTAGTACATTTAATCGACCCGATAGTTCCTTGTCATTTTCAATCCGTGTTAATTGTTTATCTGCAGTTACTCTACTAATGCCTAAACGCCTAGCTATAGAAGCCTTTGATATCCAGTGTGAAGGAACATCTTTTATTGTTACCATCGTGTAGCCTTATACAGTTGATTGCATATACTGTATCACCTGAAGGTGTAAATGTAACTGCTTTCCTATACATATAACTATAGGTTTATTTTGCAGGCCGTTTTTCTAGTCAACTGGAGCCGCGTCTTCACCATCTGCGAATAGAAGTATTGCGTTAGCCTCTTCAAGAGTAAATTTACGCCAGCCTCTTCGGTCTCGTTTAGGCTCCGGTATCAAATTCATTCTTAACCATCTCAACAGCGTATCACGATGGACTCCTGCTCTCTTGGCTACAACACTTGTTGTTAAATATTTAGGTATGTAAGGAGCATCTTTCGGAGAGTCCTCATATGATTTGGTCTTTCCTAGTTTTTGTTTAATTTCTCTAAAGGGATCCCTTGTTAAACCTTTCTTAAATGCTTGTTCAAACATTTTATTTGCTTCATCCATTTGGTTACGCTCGATAAGTAAATTGATATAGCTCAACCAATACTGTGGCACATCTGGATTGCTTTTGATGGCAGTTTCAAAAAATGCGATGGCTTGATCAAGGTTTCCGTTGGTATAGGCCAAAACACCCATATTATGGTTGGCATCTGGATGGTGAGGCTTTCCTTCTAAAATTGCTGTATAGTAGGATGTTGCTTTTTGAAAATGCCCAGCCTTTTGTGCCGCTATAGCTTGATTCAAAGCTTCATTTATGCCTATTTCCAAAAACTTTATCCAATTATAAGAAAGCCCCTCAACACGACTATAAACGTCTTAACCCATAATTACAACTATATGTAACCGTAGGTAACCATATGTAACCATATGTAACTATAGGTAAAATTACTACTGTTAAAAATCATATCCCAATCTGGTTTATGTGCTCCAGGATAATTACTTAAATAAAATCAGGGGGATATCAAAGCTTATAATGGTTGAGCTACCATAAGCAAATTTAACAATAATAACACTAGTGAAGTGTCAATCCGATCCTAACGAAATAACCCACCTTGCCAATACTCGGCATAGAGGACTTTGCAACCTAAAATTATTGTTTCACTTGTAAATGCACCAATTAGGGCGACAACTCCAACCGTTGCTCCATTCACGTTTGAAAAGGAGAGCGCTATTAGGCCAGTTGCACAAACTGCCAATATTCGAGCGACCGAAGCAAAAGCAATGGCACCAGTTTTGCGGCTGGCAAGCAGCTGTCCGCGGGTATAGGCTGCTGTTGTCATGCTTAATGCCAACAGAGGCGTCAATAACAGAGCAGGTGTGATATAATTTACCATAGAAAGTGGCAAACCCATTATATCCTCCAATGCGTATTGACGTACCATTTCATTATAAAATACGCACATAATCAACGTAAAAATGATAGCGAGATGAATGGTAAATTTTCCAATCACGATAGCATCAGAACGGTTTTTAGTTAGCGTTTGTACTGCTTGTGTTAGGTTCCTTAGAGGACCCAACATCACTCGCATCATTGCGTCCAAAACGCCGAAAGCAGCTAAGGCAAGTTCGGGTCTTAGCAAACGCCCCAAGAAAAAGCTTGCAGTAAATGCGACACCACTTTCTGCTATTTGCATCAATATAACAGGCCAACCGAATCTCCATAGTTCTTTATATTGTGGCAGGGGTTCGCTGTTGGAAGGCAAGTTAAAATAATATTTTTGAGCAGCGATTACCGCATAAAAGCTCTCAATTGCAATACATGCGGTTAACGCCACCATACCAATCAGTGCACCACTTCCGCTATCTTGTAGCCCAGTCAAGATAGCAAATAACCCCATTAGTCGGATCATGGTCCCTAAGGTTACCAGTGTAGTACGTCGATTAAGCATTAATAATGCGTATGATAGCGACCGAAAAAATACGCACGGTACGATAAGCGTTGAGATAAGTACACATAACTGCGCCTCTTTAGCTACAGCCTCGCTAACACCGAACGCTAGATTAAAAAAAATAAGGCCTAAGGGTGTTAACGCGATCAGAGCCCAGAGCCATCCGACGAGGAGAAACGTTTGTGTGCTGAAAATAAATAGCCGGATAACAGAAGCTCGGTCACGAATATAAGAGATGGCTACAAACTGACAGGCCCATACCGGGCTGCCCAACGTAGCGTGTAAATAAAAAGCAATGCTGTATGCTGCCAGTATAGGTTCTGGGTCGGGCATACGCGCAAGAAAGGCGGAGATAATCGCATGTGAAAGCATGTGTAATTCGGCCATAAAGATTAATGGCGTAAAGAACCGATATGCTTCTTTTATGGTGACTGTTGAACGGTTTTTAGCAATCTCTTTGTTCAATTGGTATCCCTGTTGAGTCGATTAAAAGAGAACTGCTACACCGGCAGTTTGAAGACAAAAATTATTGATAGTCGTAACTATTAACATTGGTAAATAAAAGTGCAACTGGCATGCATGAGACAATTGAATTATTAATCTAGAAAAATTCGCGCACAAAGTTAGCAGTGAAAAGCGTGACAATCTAACCACGTCATTTATCAAGATCCTGCTTTCAAGTACTAGCATTAAGCGGATCTCCGAATATCTACTGGATAAAACATTTTGGTCAATTGACCTTGGCGTCTCAACATCTTATTTTATTCGGGAAAGCTAACAACTCGTTATGGAAGGTTTGTCGATGTCTGAAACCAAACAACTTGCAGAATTTGTAGCGAATCTGTCGTTTGATGACTTGCCCACTCAAGTAGTGGAGCGCATCAAATTTTTGATTATGGATACTGTAGGCATTTCCATTCGAGCCATGCACGACTCAGAGTCCACTCCTAGTCTTTTGGCTGCTAATCAGGCGATGGGTTATCTTGGTGGTCAATGTAGGGTAATCGGTACTAACAATAAATACTCGCCTGCCGGGGCAGCCATGATCAATGGCACACTTGCTCACAGCCTTGACTTTGATGATACGCACGCAGCTGGTTCTATTCACGCTAGTGCCCCTATAATACCCGCGGCGTTAGCTGCGGCTGAGATGGTCGGAGCCGACGGAAAAAGGGTCATTACTGCAATAGCTGCTGGCTATGAGGTCCAAATTCGTCTTAGCTTATCGCTCAATCCCTCAGATCACTATAAACGTGGATATCATCCCTCAGCTACCTGTGGAACATTCGGGGCGGCGGCGGCGGCGGGTTTAATTTTTGGTCTAAATGCTCAGGATATTGCCAGTGCTTTTGGAATAGCTGAATGCCAAACCTCAGGATCGATGAGATTTTTAGCTGATGGTGCATGGACTAAGAGATTTCAGGTTGGTTACTCTGGTCACAATGGTCTGATAGCCGCGACGTTAGCAAGGGAAGGCTTTGTTGGTCCAATGGGTTCAATAGAAGGTAAAGATGGTTTTCTACAATCTTATGCACCTAGTCCCGATATCAGTCGGGCAGCAGCAAATCTGGGCACTGTCTGGGAGACCATGAATATAGCGGTTAAACCCTATCCATCCTGCAGATACAGTCACTCCGCAATGGGTGCTATAGCGGCAATGCGGACCGAGAATAATATCTCTATAGAAGATGTTGAAAAAGTTGAGGTAGGCTTGCCACATACAGGATGGAGAATAATAGGCGAAACAGATGAAAGTAAAAGAAAACCAACGGGTGCAGTCGACGGCCAGTTTTCGATGCCATTTTGTGGTGCAGTGGTTTTAAGAGAAGGAACAATGGGCTGGGATGATTATGATAAACACCTCAATGATAATGACACCTTAGCACTTGCAGCAAAATTTACTACGGTGACAGATCCATGGGCTGAATCAGAATATCCAGACAATATGGCCGGGATTGTTCGAATAAAAACATCAAGAGAAAGTTTTGAGCATAGTGTTACAGTGCCAAAGGGTGAGCCTGAAAATTTCATGACAGACGCAGAGGCGCGCTCTAAATTTGATGATCTGGTTGCTCCTTATTTAAGTGAGAAGCAAAGAAACGCATTAGTAAGCGAAATGTTAACAATTGAAAAATCAAGTTCGGTGGATGCGATGTTGGATTTAACGTGTTCAGATGAGCAGGGACTTCGAATGGCAGGCGAGGATTGAGAGTAAAAAGATGGTTTATGGAAGTACTCCTGTAGCAGATAAAACAGGCAAGAGGCGTTTTAGAGAAGACATAGGCCGTAATTTCGAAGACTTTGTTATAGGTGATATATATGAACACCGCCCCGGTCGCACTATCAGTGAGGCGGATAATACCTGGTTCACTCTTTTAACAATGAATACTCACCCGCTTCATTTTGATAAGGAATATGTAAAAGATAGTGAATTTGGGCAAATTTTGGTTAATTCTTGCCTCACCTTATCCATTGTCGCAGGCATGAGTGTGAGTGATGTTAGCCAAAAGGCTATCGCAAACCTTGGTTGGACGGATATTAAGTTACCCGCTCCTGTATTTATTGGTGATACTATTTATGCAGAGTCCGAAGTGATAGATAAAAGAGAATCAAATTCGAGACCAACGCAGGGTATAGTCTCAATTAATACACGTGGAACTAAGGCCGATGGCACAGTATTTATGACTTTTGATCGATCGATGCTGGTCGCAAAACAGGGACATGGTATAGATAAATAAAATTCGAAATCTTAATCTAATTATTTAAATGAGAGAAATAGAAAAATGGCTGTAGCAGAGGATTACACGATTGAGGAGAAAGAAGAACAGGAACGCATGGTTCTTGAGAGTGTAGACAGGTTCTTAGAACGGGATGTTGAACCCTTTGCTCACGACTTGGAAGCCGATGATACATACCCTCAGGAAATTGTCGATAAAATGGTGGATATGGGACTTTTTGGGGCGACCATTGGTATGGAGTATGGTGGCCTCGGTCTATCAGTTTCAACCTACGCAAAAATTGTTGAACGTGTATCAACTGTGTGGATGTCCGTATCGGGTATATTTAACTCTCATCTAATCATGGCTGCCGCTGTTGAACGCTCAGGTACCGAGGAACAGAAGGCAAAATGGCTACCAAAATTCGCATCTGGGGAACTTCGGGGCGGAATAGCATTAACCGAACCAGATGCGGGTACGGATTTGCAGGGTATCAGGACTAGAGCCGATAAATCAGGTAACGGCTATGCATTAAATGGTGCCAAGACCTGGATAAGTAATGCAGTAGAAGGTGGAGTTTTAGCTATTCTTGCTAAAACAAACCCTGAAGCTGAACCAAGACATAAAGGAATGAGTCTCTTCCTTGTCGAGAAAAGTTCCGAGTTTAAAGTTGATAAGCGCATGAAAAAGCTTGGTTACAAAGGCATCGACTCTGGCGAATTTGTAATGGAAGATTTATTTGTCCCGGGTGAAAATTTAATAGGTGGTTCGGAAGGGCGAGGGCTTCAACAAATCCTAGGTGGGCTAGAGCTTGGCAGAATAAATGTCGCAGCGCGGGGCGTCGGAATAGCTAAAGCTTGTCTCTTAAAGTCGGTTGAATATTCTCAACTGCGAAAAACTTTTGGAAAACCTATTTGTGAGCATCAATCTATCCAAATTAAATTAGCCGATATGGCAACTCAAGTGGAGTCCGCGCGATTACTGACAGAGCAGGCCGCACTTGCATATGATCGCGGGGAGCGGTGCGATATGGAGGCCGGAATGGCAAAATTAGTAGCGAGTGAAGCGGCTCTTTCTAATAGTTTGGAAGCTATGCGGCTACACGGTGCTTATGGATACTCAAAGGAATTTGATATCGAGCGATATTATAGGGATGCTCCCTTACTAGCTATTGGAGAAGGCACTAACGAGTTGCAAAAGCTTATTATAGCAAAGCAATTGCTGGCGCGTAATCCAATCTGAATTAATTAATTTTCTGCGAAATATTAGATAGCAGCAGAAACTAAATGATAAAATGGTACTCGGAGCTAGGATTATATCAGATAGTCTGATATTTGGATTTCTTTTCCAACATTTGCATAGTCGCCATCGGCGCGCTTTCGTCTGAAGTCTCCCCAATTAATACTGTGGTAGACACTCTTTTCATTATTAATTGTGAATGGTGAAACAATGGTCTCATAGGATGGATTAAAGAAAAAAGGAATTGAATACCGGTCAACTTTTTCCATTGCAACAACTCGGTGCATTGCAGCCTTATATTTTCCATTTGACCATACTTGGATCATATCGCCTATATTAATTACGAGGGCGTCGCTTATAGGTTCGATAGGTAGCCAATAATTATCTTTGAAAACTTGCAATCCACCGATGTTGTCTTGACAAAGTATAGTCACTGCCCCCGAATCTGTGTGATGATGAACGCCTAAACCAGCATCTTCTTTGTCGTCTTTATCAATATCAGCGAGAGGATCAATAACTGGGTATTAATTTAGACGAAGGAAACTTGTATGATGAGGGTAAAAGCATTTTTCCAAGTGCCTGTTTTCTAATCCTAGGCTGACACATATAGCCTCCATTATTTTCAATGATAATGTTTCGCAAGTTTTAAAATGTTCCTGCATTGTTGTTTGAAAAACTGGCTGGGTCTC
>QCQB01000015.1 GCA_003212315.1 SAR116 cluster bacterium AG-447-C21
GCGGACCAGTACCACTCTCGGCGGGCACCATTATTGATCGCACCTGCAGCACCCTACTTCTATTAACATCTTTTATGAAGTCAGCGATGTAATCGTCAGCAGGTTTCATAACGATATCCTGAGGCGATCCTTGTTGAATAATTTCACCATCGCGAAGAATAGTTATCCCATCTCCTATTCGTAGAGCCTCATCTAGATCGTGAGTTATAAATACAATGGTTTTATTAAGTTCTGCCTGTAAATCTAATAGGATCCCCTGCATATCGGTGCGGATCAACGGATCGAGGGCTGAGAATGCTTCATCCATTAACAAGATTTCAGCATCAGTAGTAAGGGCACGCGCAAGACCAACCCGCTGCTGCATTCCTCCTGAGAGTTGGGCTGGATAGTGATTTTCAAATCCACTTAAGCCAACCCTCTCTATCCAATGCTGACTGCGTTCTATAGCCTCTTTCTCCGGTATTTTTTGAATAGTGAGTCCATAAGCGGTATTTTGCATCACAGTTCTATGGGGAAATAAAGCAAATTTCTGGAAAACCATCGACGCCTTATTTCTACGGAAGGTTCTCAATTCTTCAACCGACATCCCTAATATATCGATATCATCGATGACAACTTGGCCTTCAGTAGGTTCAATTAATCTGTTTATATGTCTTATTAATGTAGATTTTCCAGAGCCAGAAAGCCCCATAATAACACTGATACCTTTTTCCGGGATATCAATATTTATATCCCGCAGCCCCAAAACATGGGAATGTTTTTCAAGCAAGTCTTGTTTCGAAACTCCATTGCGAACCTGTTCCATTGCACTTTTAGGATCAGCACCGAAAACTTTATAAAGATTTTTTACCTTAATTTTTGTATCAGTCATGCCCAGTACCTTCTCTATGAGCCTGCAAGCGTCGACCATAAGCCTGCGAGACGCGGTCAAAAATGATCGCCAAAATTACAATTGCCAGACCATTTAACAGACCAAGAGCTAGATACTGATTGGAAACTGCTCTTAAAACTGGAAGTCCTAATCCTTTCACACCAATCATCGATGCTATGACTACCATCGCCAGAGACATCATGATTGTTTGATTTACTCCTGCAAAAATATTTGGCAACGCCAGCGGTATTTGAACTCCAAATAGCTTTTGCCGATAATCGGCTCCAAAGGCGTCAGCAGCTTCCAATACCTCCTTATCAACTAATCGGATACCGAGGTTTGTTAGTCGTACAAGTGGCGGAATAGCGTAAATACATACAGCTATTAACCCGGGCACCTTACCGATACCCAGAAGCATTACGACCGGGATCAAATATACAAAACTTGGGATCGTCTGCATTACGTCTAAAATAGGCGTAATGGCCGCCTGTACTCTATCTGAACGCGCCATCCAAATGCCAAAGGGAATACCAAAGCTAATGCAAAGGAGAGTCGCAACGGAAATGATGGCTAGTGTAGCCATCGTATCTTTCCACATTCCAAAATAACCAATTACTAAAAAGGCTATCACTGTGCCCGCAACCAACTTCCAACTTCTTGACCCTATCCAGGCTAGGCCGGCGATACCAATGATTACAACAGGCCAGGGCGCATTTATTAATAGTTTTTCTAACCAAACTAAAAAATGCAAAAGCGGCTCAAAAAAATCTTCTATACCCTCGCCATAAGATCTTGAAAATTCTCTAAAGCTTGAGTCGATGCCCTTCTTTAGATCTCTCAAACCTTGGCGATCCATGGCTGGGAATGAGTCAAAAAAGTCCATCAACTTACTTTCGTTTAACAATGATTCAATAAGAAGAGCCTGTTGGACAATAAAATCCAACAGGCTCTTTCAATTACACAATAAATACGTTTTAAAGTGCTTTCTTTATCTTCTTAGCAGCATCTGCAGAAACCCATTTGCTCCAAATAGCTTCATGCTTTTTCAAGAATTCCACGGCCGCATCAGCGCCGCCAGCCTGTTGGTCCGCCATGAATACCAACATTGAATTCATAACAGGTCCTGGGACAACACGCTTAGTAAGGTAGGTTACAGCTGCACCACCTTGCTTCTTAAAGCGATCAGTTATCACCGTATGAACTTCTGATTTTGTCCATGCGGAAGGTTTCGGGTTAGCGCACTCTTGCTCAGGTTTCACAATGCAACCATCCCAGTTCTCTTTACCTGCAAATGGAACACCAAAATCCAATGGCACCATATTATACTTGCCTATAAGCGCAGTTGGCGCCCAATAGTAACCGAACCAGTTTTCTCCTCTTTCAGCCGCTTTAGACATTGACCCGTCCAAGCCTGCCGCAGAACCGGGATCAACTAAAACCCAACCCTTTTTCTCCATTTCGAACGCACGGAAAAGGTTATTATTAGCTAATTGACACCCCCATCCTGCTGGACAGCCTACAAAAGCACCCTTAGATTTATCCTCTGGATGTGGGAAGAGATCTGGTCTTTTAAGGATATCAAGAACCGTTTTTAACTCAGGATGCTTCTTCCTTGTATGTGGGGGTATCCACCACCCTTCACCCAATTCAGTGATAGGACCCTCCACAACAGAATGTAATCTGCCCTCTTTCATAGCTTTATTTAGAGGGTTACGCACAGCGTTAATCCAAAGTTCGGCAGCAACGTCTGGCTGACCTTTTTCATTCATGGATGTAAATGAAGGCATGGTGGCTCCAGCAACCAATTCAACATTACAACCATAACCCTCTTCTAGAATTACTTTATCAATGTTTGCCATCAATTCAGCTGAAGCCCAGTTCATTTCGGCCATTGATACATCACCGCACTTGGCAAAAGCTGATGTCGAAAGTCCGAGCAGTGCACTTGTTGCCACCGCTAAGCCTACAAATAGTTTTCTCATTATTCCTACTTCCTCTATTTCGGATCAAAATTAATTTTTATGTTATCAACATGTACATAGATACTGGACCACCAGGTCATATTAGTCAAGAAACGTCATTTTTCTTAAAACCGACATTATTCTTGAGATATTATTATAAGCCTTTATTGACTCAATTTGAAAAATGCTTCTTTTGACGATATGGTATAATCGTAAAAATGGAAGCTAAAGAAAGGCCTTGAGATATAATGAGTATATCCGCATCAGAGCATAGCAAAAGCATGACTGCCTATTTGAAGGAAGGAATAACAATAGCTTCGCGCATTAATAATAAAGGGCCGTTACTGCTAGATGATAACGGAAAACTTCATCCTAAAATTCTTAAAGCTTATGAAAAATACGGCTTCTATATTTTCGAAAATGTTATAGACGATAGAGAGCTACAAGAATTGCGAGCAGATGCTCAAAATATGATAGAAAGAGCCCCCGTCGAACCCGGCGCAACAGTTGATAAAAAAGGGAGGCCTGCACTGGGCAGAGAATACGCTCGCGAGCCATATACGTTCATCAAACCCCTGTCTGACCCTTGGGGAGGAACAGAGCTATTAAACGGGCGTCATCCAAGCAAAATGAGTGAGCCAACACCAGAGGAAGACGCACCGGCTCACGTTGTACACTTAATGTATGGCATGTGCGAAGCTATGCCCGCCGCACTAAGAGTATATGGCCATCCAAAATTATTAGCTGTAGCTGAATCAATAAATGGCGAGAATTTTGTCCCTTACAATGATGCAATATTTGTAAAACAACCGGGGCTTGGGGGATCCGTTTCCTGGCATCAGGATGGAGTGACTCATTGGGACTCGCCGAATTGGGATGAAGGAATACATGGGTTCAACTTTCAGGTGCAACTATACGAAACCACACCCGCAAATAGCCTCTGGATAATGCCAGGAAGTCATAAGCACGGAAGAGCAGATATCAAAAAATTAATCGCCGAAAATAATGGCAGTGATCAGCTGCCGGGAGCGATGCCATTAGTGTGTACTCCAGGCAGTGTTACGCTCGTTAATCGTCAAATGCTCCACGGCTCTTTTGCAAACACATCTCCAGACATCCGAATTTCAATAACATTTGGGTTTCATCGAAGAGCGTCTGTTTTGGGACAAAAAGCTGCTCTCGGGATGAGAGGCTCTAACGCTGTTTATGATGAAAAGAGAATTTTCGAAAGATCCGCGGTAATTCAGGTTGCTATCGATGCCCGATGTAAACATTTTAAGGACGGGACTGCTTTCGAATACAAACCGTTTCAAGGCCTTGAGGATGAGTATCGTTTTACGGAAGATACTTTTAATCGCGTTATCAAAGACTATAATACCAGAGATCTAGCTATATAGATTAATGCTGGTTCACTCTGGAATAATTTTTTCCTTTTGCATCTGCCGCAAAAGTTCCAACATCGATTCCTCTGTATCTACGCAGTCATTGAAACCATGCTGCCGGATTTTTATGGTGCTCATATGATGGGGATTGGGCCGTTGTCCGTAGCCAAAAAGAAAATCAGCAAATCTCCACGACGGGACCAAAGTCTCGAGGGAATAATTTTGTAACTCAAACTTTTTTGTTATTCGATTCCAGGTTTCCAAATTCTGCGGCATCAATCTGTCCAGGGACATGGGTTGTGGCGACGCGTAATCCATAGAGAATAATTCGGCTATTCTGGGCCATAAATGATGCCAAATGTATATATCGCCATTTGTTATATTATATATTTCGTTTTGAGCAATCTTACTTCTTCCAGCCCATTCCATAGCTTTAGCTATCAATCGGGCATCTGTTGCCTCCCCAATTCTCTCCGGACCACCAGGGAAACGAAGTGGAATTCCACTTTCTCGCGAAATTGCAGCAAAAGCGCCAATTGCGGCCATTATGTTCAAAGGACTTCCAATCGCCATCCCACATACAAGCTGAGGTCGAAAAATAGTCCAGTGCCAGTTTTTCCCTCGTTGATAGTCTTCTAACCAGTCCATTTGATCATAATAAAAATTTGGCCCCATTGACCTTGAGTCTGTTTCTCGGGCTGGCATTTTAAAAGGACCCAAATGTCCCCCATATGCTTTAGTCCCCTGCATAACGGATATGTGCTTGAGCTTAGAAGAGGTTTTATCCAGTACCTTAACAACGTTTTGCAACATCTCTAGATTAGTCGACGCATGATCCGCTTCTGACCAACCTTGAGTAAGGTTAGGCTTTTCATATACTGCAGAATAAGAAATGTGTGTTATATCAGACAAACCTGCCAATTGAGCTTCGCAGGACTCTTTGTCACGAAGATCTAGGTTTATCCAATTGAGATCTTTGCCAAACTCTGGCTTACGCCGGGACACCCCAATAACTTCCCAATAGGGCCGTTGGGAAAAATATTGTATTACACTTCTACCAACGATCCCTCTAGCACCGATAACAAGCATTTTGCCTTTACTAGGCTCGTTCATAATAACCTTTCAAAAAAGCACCCGAATAAACAAATTGAAGACGTTATTTACCTCCGCTGATCAGAAAATATTATTCGGCTGCCCTTGCTGTTAGATCCGCTTCTGCGTGTTGAGAAAATTTTGGCATAATATCTTTAGCAAGGGTAGTCATGGATCGCCGACAAAACTCCTTGTCATCCCATTCGTGAGCCATTGCCGTCAAAACACCAAAATGACCTGTGAGGTCCCGCAACGCAACGAGTTTATCTAAAACTGTATTGGGGGAACCCCATGTGCACTGCTCCTTGGCAATGTCCTGCCATGTCATACTATCCGGATCGGGATGTCCCTCAGGCGCGACAAATTTGGTTAGCCCCCGCGTCCTGATTGATGATAAGAAATATTGATACCAGTAACTCATTGGCCCATCGGGATTAAGAATGTAATCTAGCGCTTCCCCGTCTGTCGGAGCCACGACAATACTGCGCGACACACGCCAAATTTCCGGGTCTGCTGCGCGTCCAGCCTTCTCGCAACCTTCTGCATAAGTCTCCCAATGGCTAGAGGTATAACGCGGATGCAAAAATGCCGCTCCGGAGATAGGTATCCAGCCGCGTTCACCTGCCATACGAGCACTTCCTGACTTTGGAGACATTATAGATATAGCAATGGGTGGGTGCGGTTGCTGGTAAGGCTTTACAAAATGTCCAACCCCAAAGTCAGATCGACCCATATCTTCAATTTTGACATTCCAATATTTACCCTCGCGTTTGTAGGGTGGTTCTCCTTCCCAGATGGCGAGTATGTGTTCCATAGACTCTCGCACCATATCGCCCCTATCTGTATCGCCGCCAACCTCAAACAACTCAACATCTGATGAAAGACTTCCAGTTCCAATCCCCATCTGAAATCGTCCCTTCGACAAATGATCGAAGAGTGCCGACTGTCCAGCTACCTGGGCTGGATGATGATTAGGCAAACAAAAAACACCCGTGCCTAATTTTATATTTTTAGTCTCACCCAACAGTGTTGCCAAAAAAACAAGGGGGGCAGTAATTGGTTCAACAGTAGCCGCGGCATGTTCTCCCACCCAAACTTCTTCGAAGCCCAGTTTATCTGCCAGTATTATAGCCTCTCTATCTTCATCTATGACTTGGGTCTGGTCTCTCTTTGGATCATGAACGGGTTGCATAAACATTCCGAGTCGCATCATTTAACTCCCAGCTGATTTTTATCACGCAAAAACGTTAGCTTTTAATTTATATTAGCGCACTACTTTGACTATAAGTGAACTCCCTTTATGAGGCAAATTAGGATATGTAGTGAATACAAACAAGAAAACTTCCTGTGAAAGCCTTGGAGATTATCCCATATTCACGCATGTGCTTTTTTTTCGATGGGAATTGTGATGCACAACATCGCTTTGAAAGTTTCTGATCGAACACCTTTTTTCTACGGATGGGTAGTCCTGTTCTGTGCGTGTTGCGCGGGCTTCGTTCGACAAGGCCCCGCCGTTGCAACACTTTCCATCTTTGTAACACCCATGACCGACGAATTTGAATGGTCAAGAACAGCAATATCAGGAGCAGTCTCGATAGGTGGAGTTCTGGCAGCTATTATATCGCCGTTTTTAGGCCCATTTATCGATAAACATGGAGCTCGCGGCGTATTATGCTCCGCGATATTGATAACGGCTCTATGTACAGTTCTATTATCCCAATTAACATCACTACTAATGTTCTATTTTTTATTTTGTTTGGCCAGATTAAATTTTGCGGGTCCATTCGATCTAGGAATTTATACCGCTGTAAATAATTGGTTTGTAAAAAAACGCCCTCGAGCTATTTCAATTGTAACCCTGGCGCAGATGGCCGGGTTAACTGCGATGCCATTAATAGGTTTTGTAGCGATGAACCAGGGTGGTTGGAGAATGGGCTGGTTAATAATAGGCATCACGATAATCGCTGTTGGTCTATTACCAAATTTACTACTAATGTGCCGACGCCCAGAAGATATTGGTTTATATCCAGACGGTTCAGAGAAAAATTTTAAATTCGATGACACTGATCAGCCCAACTTAATGGAACCGAGCTTCACAAGACGGCAAGCCATTTCCAAACTTAGCTTTTGGCTTCTAGCTCTTTTCACATTTTTGGTGTTTCCAGTTCAGGCGGGGGTTAGCCTTCACCAAGCTCCCCATTTATTAGAACGGGGGTTGAGCCCAGGAACAGCGGCTTTGGTAGTGAGCTGTTTTTCATTCATCTCCGGTTTGTCCGCTTTGCTATATGGCTATACCACCAGACGCATCGGGGTAAGATTTAATCTTTTCTTATCTGGATTAACTTTGGGCGTTGGAGCTTTTCTGATGTACCTCACACAAACTGCCAGCCTCGCCTACATAGCTGCTATTTTTTTTGGCATCGGCATCGGTGGCATTTTGTGTGTTCTCCCAATAGTCTGGGCGGATTATTTTGGGCGTGAAAGCTTTGGCTCAATAAGAGGAATCGTTTTAACCATACAAATCTCATCCCAGGCACTCGGTCCCGTTCTTTCTGGGTTTTTGAGAGACTGGAGCAATAGTTACGATCTATCCTTGTTACTATTTGTGGGCATGTCAATTTTCGCCGCTGTAATTGGAATTATTGTCTTTCCCCCCAGCCTTCAAAAAAAATAAAAACCGTCACGCTTCTAAAACAGATAAATATACCTCATCACAAATTTCAATCTATGTCGAACAGAACTAGATAATATTGCGATCACTCATTGATTTGATTTCGGCCTTACTAAAACCCATTGCCTCAAGTACTTCATCATTGTGTTCGCCTAACTTTGGTGCTCGGCCTATTGAAACCGGGGTTTCAGAGAACTGCCAGGGAGAGCCCTGAACTTTTAATGTCTCGTCTATTTCTGAATAATAACGCTCTGCTATATATCCATTCTCTACCACGTCCGGGTCTTTAGATGCTTCAAGCAGTGTATTGATAGGTGCAGAAACAATATCTGCATCTCTTAGAATACTAACCCAACGGTCTCTGCTACCCGTCGCGAATAATTCTTTTAATGTACTGAGAATTAGTTGTTTTTTTTCATCCGATACGAGGGCCAATCCAAGGTCACTCGCCCCTCTCTTTTTAAGTACACGGAGGAACCCCAATGCATCCATCGCCTTAGTCCAATGGCGATGGTCTACTTGAAATACTAAAGGCTTACCATCTTTATCATCAAAACTTGCTGCTATACCCGGTAATTCTCTAGTTCCATTTATTCGAGCACCTACTATTGGGTTTTCATCTCGCCACATCGTCGTTGTCATCGTCCATCCCATCAAGCGCACTATCCCACCAACAAGAGACGTTTCGACTTTTTGGCCGATCCCAGTATTTTTCGCGTGATATAAAGCCGCTAAAAGTCCCCCGAATGTGAGCATTGCGCATGACTCGTCCGCAACAGAAACTACACCTGTTTTCATAGGCTCACCCGGCCCAGCGTATGCTTCGCTTATACCGCCCAATGCCTGTCCAACCGCATCGGTACCAGGCAAATCAGAATGTGGTCCACGTTGACCATAACCAGATACTGATACATATACCAATTTTGGGTTTATTTTTTTTAGTTCTTCGTAACCAAAACCATTTTTTTCCGCGGCCCCGGGGCGGAAATTTTGACCAAATATGTCTGCTGTTTCAATAAGTCTATGGAGAATTTTCCGCCCCTCCTCTGACTTAAGGTCCAGAGTTACACTCTTAACACCCCTATTATTAGTTTCAAAAAAAGAACTTATCTCTCCACGAAGCTCGCCGGCCGTTCTGGAACCATCACCAACCCCAGGCACTTCAACTTTAATCACTTCTGCCCCGAGATCCGCCATCATCATATACGGCACCGTCCCAGCCTGTGCCGTGGAACATGTTACCGCTCTGACACCATTCAATGGGCCCACTCTTTCGGCCATTTCTATTTCCTTCGTCAAAGACTATCCAAATACGATATTAAAAACCAACTTATAAACTACAAGTTATCATTAAAAAATAGCCCTAGCTTATTAAGCAATAATTCGGGAGCTTCTTCAGGGATAAAATGGCCACATTCTGCAAAAATCTCTCCTCGAACATTATCTGCGACTCTTTTAAGAGAAGCCTCAGGATCTTTACCCCGTCCCCTTCCATTTGGATAGCTAACCCCCCCTCCAATTGCCAATACCGGCATGGGTAATTTAAAATTAGCAATAACCTTCGAATTATCCTCTGCATCCTTCCCCATAGCTCGGTAGTATGAAAAGCCCGCCCTAAGGGCCCCTGATTGACTGTAAGTCCTCACATATTCGTCAATATCCTTTTGGGTTATGGAGTTTGGTTTATAAGCAAACGTTTTGTAAAACCATGATAGATATATTTCCTCACGTCCACTTATTAAATCCTCGGGCAAATCAGCAGTCATATGAAATTGATGATGCCATCGACGCCCTCCTTCCGAAAAATCTCCCCCACAACCTGGAATAACAACATCAAGGATCACTAATTTCTCAACCGCCTCCGGATGGGAAGCAGCTAGAGCATATGCAGTTGGCCCTCCCCAATCGTGACCGACAAGTAAAAAACTTGAGTGGCCCAGTTCTTCTGAAACCAACTTCCATACATCATTTGCTACCGTCATCTTATCATATCCATCAAACGGTCTGGAACTGTCTCCAAGTCCCCTTAAATCTGGCGCAATCACGGTATAATCTTTCGACAGCTCAGGGATTACATGTCGCCATTCCCACCAAGTTTGTGGCCAGCCATGAAGCAGAACAACGGGCGGGCCCTTGCCTGCTGTAACGTAGTGCAACATAACATCCCCAAGGTCTGCATAATTATGCTTAACGGATAAATCTGTTAACATTTTCAACTCATTTTCATTATTTTAAACCTTGATAGCAGCAGACAGATTGGAATAACCCATCTGTTCCACTTATTAGAGAATATACTAACAAAATTTATGAAGACTCACATTATAGTATCATTTTAAATTTCAAAAAAAATATATCCAGATAACTACCTAAACCCGCGCAGAATATTTAATCAACACAGGTGATTGAATAAACCTGTCATTGGTTATCACATTATTGATACATCCAAGTGCTTTTTCTCCATTAAACTCTCAGTCTTATTCGATTAACGAGGTGTTACGGAATGTCTATTCAGATTATCCCACTTTCCGGTGCTGTTGGAGCAGAGATAAAAGGGGTTGATGTTTCGAGTATTGATGAACAAGAGTTCGAAACCGTTAACAAAGCTCTTGTGGACTTTGGCGTCGTTTATTTCAGAGAACAATCTTTAACGCCCAGTCAACAATTGCAATTCGCATCACGATGGAGTGAGCCTCATCTACATCCGTATCTGAGTGGGCTCCCAGACCACCCAGAAATTATCGAAATCATCAAAGAACCAGATGATCCAAATAATTTTGGCGATCATTGGCACACAGACCAAATTTTTACTCCAGCGCCTGCTATGGCGACTATGCTTTATGCCAAAGAGGTTCCCGAAATAGGCGGCGACACGCTATTCGCCTGCATGGAACACGCATATGAGGCACTTTCTGATGGCATGAAAACAGTAGTTGGACAACTATTTACCTTTAATCAATACGATAAGCAGTTGCCCCGCTCTGGAAAAATGTCAGCGAAGATTCCCTCGGTTGATAAACCTACTACACCAGCAATACATCCACTTGTGCGCCGACACCCCGAAACAGGCAGGCCATCACTTTATTTAACTGATATGGAAACGACCCTTCATTTTGATAACATGACCCCAGAAGAAAGCCGCCCATTGATAAAATATTTACTTCGTCATGCGACCCGACCCGAGTTCACCTGCAGACTTGATTGGCAAATTGGAACGCTCGGCATATGGGATAACAGGAAAGTTTTGCATATGGCTTTAAATGATTATCCGGGTAAAAGGAGAGTAATGCATCGGATAACAATGAAAGGTAGTCCCCCTATCGCATTTAATATTTCAAATAATAGTTAGATGAAGAGTTATAATGTCGAGTTTTCGTGAAATCGCACATGGATTAAGTTTTCCTGAGGGTCCTGTATCACTCCCAGACGGATCTCTATTAGTTGTCGAAATAGCAGCTGGACGGCTCACAAAGATTGATCTTGGTGGTAAAAAGACAGTCGTCACACATTTAAAAGGAGGTCCAAATGGAGCGGCTATAGGACCCGACGGTCGTGTTTATATTTGTAATAACGGTGGGATGAGGTTTTTTGAAAAGGACGGTTGTTTTCTACCGCGCCTTTCTACCCTGGAAACTGCTCATGGATGGATTGAAGCGGTTGATTTAAAAACTGGGCAGGCTGAAACAATATACACTGAATGCGACGGTAATCCGCTTATAGGTCCAAACGATCTTGTTTTCGACTCGTCAGGTGGTTTCTGGTTTACGGACCACGGCCATACAAGGCGGAGAGATAAGGATCGCGGTAGTGTCTACTATGCACATACTGATGGATCGGAAATCACAGAAGTCATCAGTCCTCTGGACGGTCCAAATGGAATTGGCATATCTCCTGACGAGAAACAACTTTATGTAGCGGAAACGCCAACCGGTCGTATATGGGCATTCAATATCGAAGCACCAGGAAAGATCTCGCGGACTGCTGGCCCTGTTCCTTGGGAGAAAGGACAGTTAATAGCAAGTCCCTCGGGATACCATTTATTTGACTCGTTAGCTTTGGACAGTGCTGGCAACATATGTGTTGGCTCTATCCCGGGAGCTATCGATGTGTTTTCCCAAGAAGGGGATCACATTTCTTCGATTCCTCTACCCGATACTTTTCCAACTAATATTTGCTTTGGTGGGACGGACCTAAAAACGGCCTATGTTACCCTATCATCTTCCGGTATTTTGATCGCATTAGACTGGCCACGGCCAGGGTTACGTTTACATTTTTAACTTGGGGAAATTCACGATGGTATCACCATTAGGTAGAACTGTCTCTGGCAATTGCTCGAACCATAAACCTCCATATACTGGTCCATTGCAAATTAGTAATTTGAATGGACCAAATAACTCAGTCTTTGGTCTTACCAATTGCCCTGGACGCAATGATAGATCCCTAAGGGGCAAAAAATGGGATCGTGATCTTCTAGCCGATTTCAAAGCTATAGAGGATTGGAACACCGATGCACTTATAAGCCTGAATCAAGCTGGTGAATTTACGGCACTTGGCGTTCCAGAATTTGAAAAACAAGCTAGAACCCGAGGCTTCAAATGGTACCATTTACCTATTTTGGATTTTGGTGTGCCAGGACCAGAATTTAATACTGCTTGGGATTTACACGGGAATGATATCTTAAAAACAGTCACTAATGGAGGACGATTAATTATTCACTGCGCGTTTGGATTGGGGAGAAGCGGGACATTTGTGGCCAAAATATTGACCACATTCGGAGTTAGTCCAGAATTGGCAATTAAACAAGTTAGGAATGCACGCCCTGGAGCAATAGAGAGCCAAATTCAAGAACAGTACATAACAAATGGACAACGCCTCGATAGCAAAACTTTCAAAAACTAGAGTTCAATAGGCTAAAATCATCTTGAGATGGGTTAAATCTTAAATTGAGAATAACCACCAATAATTTCTCTTGGTTACTAGTCGAACTCACCTTTAGCTACTTGGACTGCAAACTCTAGCAACCCCAGAGAAAGCGAATCAAATCGAGATACATTTGACGTCAGATTTTCTTGTTCTTTGTATTTCTCGAATATTTGTTTAAACACTACGGCCAATCTAAATTGTGCCAACACCCTGTAATATTTAATATTGGCCACATCGCGCCCACTTTTAAAAGAATAGATATCTATAATATCCTGTCTTCTTGGAAACCCTATCGAAGCCGTAGGCATTTGTCCTAATTGCAACATTGGCTTTGGATCGTTAGGCTCAGTCCAATAACTTAACAACACAGCCAAATCCCAAAGTGGATCCCCTCGCGTGCCTAGATCCCAGTCAATTAAGGCAACTGGGCTCAAATTTTTTGGATTGAATATAATATTATCAAGCTTGAAATCGTTATGAAGTAGGACTGGTGCCTGTTCGGCTACCTTATTATCTTCAAGCCAAGACATAATATAGTGTACAGTTTTTGGAAGCTCTGCTGGCCACATTATTTGTGCTCTCTTGAACCAACCATTGGCAGTTCTCTCTAGATAGCCTTCGGGACGACCAAGTTTTGAAAGTCCAATCTCGTTCGGCGATATATTATGAAGTTCAATTAGTATTTCCAAAAGGTGCCCAGTTAGTTTCTTGGTAACAGAAGCGTCATTGGCCCACATTTCAGGTAAATTTGATCCTATGACTATCCCGGGCCGGTAGTCCATTATTAAAAAAGGATTACCTAAAACTTTTACATCCTCTCCTAGAAACAAGCACCGTGGCGCTAGAGGAAATGAGGGACTGAGACATCTTAAAATTTTTCCCTCTCTCAGCATATCGTTAGAACCTGGTGCAAGAGGCCCCATAGGCGGTCGCCTTAATACCGCGGTTCTGCCGTTGAATGTAATCAAGTAATTTAAATTACCGAAACCCGCTGCAAACTGTTTGGGTTGGATCTCAAGATTAAGATCATGCCCAAAACTGCTCAAATAAAATTGCAAACAAAGCCAATTTTGTTGAACCTGTAATTCTCTACTCACGAAAATAGAATGCACAGAGAGATCCGACATAAGCACAAATCCAATAAGGCGATGAATACACTGGACTCAATAATAAATATAATGCCAAGTCGAGATACCCAATGTAAATAGCGATTTGGGCTAATGAAAACAAGCACGGCTGAGAGGGATCATATGGTCAATATTCGAAATACCACAAAGGAAAAACTCGCTTCAGGCGACTTGGCAATTGGAGTTGGCATACGACAAGCTCGCACTGTGGACATAGCAAAAGCGATGAAAACAGCTGGTTTTGACTGGTTGTTCATAGATATGGAGCATAACTCAATGGACATCGATATGGCGGTACAAATCAGTGTAACCGCTCAAGAGGTGGGTATAACTCCACTTGTTCGTGTGCCAGGCTTTCAACATTTTCATGCAAGTCGAGTGTTAGATGGCGGAGCGCAAGGTATTGTCGTTCCACATGTAGATGATAAAGAAGTCGCGCAAAGGATGGTTGACCAGTGTAAATATCCACCCATCGGGCATCGTTCGGTAACAGGAGCACAGCCCATGTTAGATTTTGAGAATTACCCAATGTCGGAGGCTACTGAGGCGGTAAATGCAGCAACATTCCTTGTTATTATGCTAGAAACACCAACTGCTATTTCTAATGTTAATGAAATTGCACGTGTACCGGGTGTGGATGCGTTACTAATTGGGACCAACGATCTCTGTATGGAATTGAATATCCCAGGCCAACTAGACCACCCCAGTATCATTAAAGCTTATGAAGCAACGATCTCTGCATGCAAAAAGAATGGGAAATATGTGGGAATGGGGGGTATATACAGCCCAGACCTTATCGAAAAATATGTGAAAATGGGCGTTCAATTGGTATTGGGTGGAAGCGACTTAGGCTTGATGATAAACGCAGGGAAAGAACAAACAGCTAAAATTCGCAATATGATAAAGCCCTAGAACGCTAATAAAATAATCTTAGGAAATATTTTCCGCGAAATGGTGGGCACGACTGGGATTGAACCAGTGACCCCCTCGATGTCAACGAGGTGCTCTCCCGCTGAGCTACGCGCCCATTTCACATCTAAACAAAATACTACTTGCGAGAACCGTCGTTATAGCGAAAATAGGAACTTTAGCAAGACAGAATATGTCAGGGTATAGTTGTTTTGTAATTACTGACAGTAAACGATAACCTTTTAGGTTCTATGAGATAATTGATTATGATGGGTGATCCAAGCTTTATTATCGAGGGCAAAATAAGTGTTAAAAAGCCGCCCAAACAAACATTGCCGTTAGTTGTTTCTTCACCGCACAGCGGAAGAAATTATCCTCAAAAATTCATAGCTGCTTCCGATCTTACGTCACTGCGCCTTCGGTCTTCAGAGGATAGCTTTGTTGACGAAATTTTTAATTCTGCACCAACGCTTGGTGCACCTTTTATAAAAGCTTTGTTCCCACGCGCTTTTTTGGATGTTAATCGGCAACCATTTGAACTAGACCCTTCAATGTTCTCTGATATTTTACCAGATTTTGTTACAACCCAAAACAGCCGTATTTCTTCTGGTCTGGGAACTATAGCCCGTGTGGTATCTAATGGAGAAAAGATATACAGGGATAAATTAACATTCATAGAAGCAGAAACTCGAATCAATGACTTTTACTGGCCCTATCATCAGACCCTTAAAACTCTAATCGATGATACGAAAAATAAATTTGGATACTGTATTTTACTAGATTGTCATTCTATGCCTTCAGGGACGACTAAGTATAAAAATTCCTACCGATCGAGTACCGGACGCCTTGGGGATATTGTGCTAGGCGATTGTTACGGTACATCCTGCCATCGAGATATTATTAATTCAGCGATAGATATTTTGTCAGGATATGGTTTCTCTATACGGCGCAATATTCCCTACGCCGGAGGCTTTATAACTAGAAACTATGGAAAACCAAGAGAAGCCGTACATGCAATTCAGATAGAGCTCAACAGGGCACTATATATGGATGAGAAACTGATCGAGCGACTAGATAATATAGAACCTCTGACCGAAGCTATGACCAATTTCATGGATTTTCTAGGTAACCTTTTAGCGCCAAATAATCTAGCCGCCGAATAAGCACTTTTTGGCATAAAGTTTGCTTCTTATTACAAGAGGAGACTTTATGATCAAAATCATCAAAAACACCCTTTTTGTGTTTCTAGTGCTAATTAGCTTCAACTCAACCGCTGAGACGATAAATCGCGAAGTAGCCAGTCTTTGCGCTTCAGCTATCTACCCAGTTGAAACACAGCTGGGTTTGCCCAAAAATGTTTTAAAGGCTATTTCTCTGAAGGAAACAGGTCGTTGGGACAACCAGAATAAGCAAAGCTTATCATGGCCCTGGACCGTCACCTCGAGAGGTAAAGGTGTTTATCATAAGACCAAACGCAAAGCTATAAGAGCTGTCCGCGAGCTGCAACAGCAAGGAATCAAAAATATTGATGTTGGTTGTATGCAAATAAACTTGTTTTATCATCCACACGCTTTCGAAAATCTTCAGGAGGCCTTTAATCCTCGGTTAAATGTTAACTACGCTGGCAATTTTTTAACCCAATTGTTTGAAGACCATGGTTCATGGCAACGTGCGATTGAACACTACCATTCCAACGATAAACAAAGAGGCCAAAGATACCGCTTAGCCGTAGAAAAACTTAGAAAAAGTCAAAATTTAAATTTTACAAATGCGGTTTCGATGAAATCAACTTCAGAGTGGTTTTCTAACCAGCAAAAATTAAAGCTGGATCTTCATAGCGCAAAAGAAAAGCGAATACAAAATAACCTTCGATTTAAAAATGTACGAAAAAAGGAAAATGAGAGACTGAGAAAGGCTTTTGTTAAAAGAAAAGCAAAAGTTCTAAAACGGTGGAAGAAGATGATGGAAAAACGCAAGCAAAAGGGTACTTTACCCGAACAAATTACACAAAGTTAACCGTTTGAAATTTAAATTATCTCTTAACAATCCTATCGCTGACGCGACTCCCAGTCCGGATTTTCCCAGGTTTTAGCGTGTATTGGAGATAACGGTCTTTTTTCTCTAATAGCATCTGCAATTTTTTCTGCTAACATGATAGTAGGTGCATTAAGGTTCCCACTTACTATTGACGGCATAATTGAGGCGTCCACCACTCTTAGACCCTTTAAGCCATGAACACGCCCAGAACTATCAACGACAGACAACTTACTTTCCCCCATAGCGCAGGTGCATGATGGATGATAGGCACTTTCACCATATTCCCTAACGAATAAATCAATTTCTTCGTCTGTTTGCGCCGCAATTCCTGGCAATAATTCTTCACCGCTTAACGAGGTAAAAGCCGGTTGATTCAAAACTTCTCGGGTAAGACGAATAGCCTCCCTCATCTCTAAACGGTCTATCTCGGTTGACATATAGTTAAATAATATTTTTGGAGCGGATGTTGGATCATTAGAGTCAAGCCAAATTCGACCGCGGCTAGTGGGCCTCATTGGACCAACATGCACCTGAAACCCGTGACGTTTCTGAGCGGTACTTCCATCATAATTCATCGCTATGGGGAGAAAGTGATATTGGATATTTGGATGTGCCACTCCTGCATGCGAACGGATAAAACCACCTGACTCAAAATGATTTGTCGCACCTAGACCTGAACTGGTAAAAATCCACTGCAGACCAATCATTAGTTTAGAAATTGGGTTTTGGACGCCGTAAAGTGATATTGGTTTCAAACACTCCATTTGAAGATATATCTCTAGGTGATCCTGAAGATTTTCTCCCACACCCGGTAAATCTTGTACTATCGGTATATCGAGATCTGCTAAATGATTAGCTGGACCTATCCCAGATAACATCAATAACTGCGGCGAATTTATGGCGCCTGCACTCAAGATTACCTCTTTTGCCGCGTAAACGCATATCTTAGAACCTCTTTTGGTAAACTCAATCCCAATGGCCTTACCATCTTCTATAATTATACGGTTTACGATTGTATTCTTTTTTATCGTCAAACCTTTCCTAGTTGATGCTTGTCTCAAATAGGCCTTAGCCGCACTGCAGCGACGTCCATTGTCCACCGTCATATCCATACGCCCAAACCCCTCTTGTTGATAACCATTAGGATCTTCGGTAATTGGATAACCAGCTTCCTTGCCCGCTTTCATCCAGGCTTTATGCAAAGGATTGTTCATCTTACCAGCTGTTACTTTTAGTGGGCCATCACTGCCCCGATAAGTATCACCGCCTATGTCCAAGCTCTCTGCTCGCTTAAAATAAGGTAAACAATCAGAATACGACCATCCCTGACAACCATCAAATTGCGCCCATCGATTATAATCAAAGGCATGTCCACGAACATAAGCCATTCCATTGATTGAACTGGACCCACCCAAAACCCTACCTCTCGGGCAATACATTTGGCGATTATTCATGTATGGGTCTGCTTCTGATTTATACGCCCAATTTACAGCATCGTTATTCAATGGATATGCCAATGCCGCCGGCATATGGATTTTCCAATTCCACCAGCTATCTGAACCGCCTGCTTCAATTAACAGCACTTTAATAGATGGGTCTTCAGTGAGACGGTTCGCAAGTACACAACCAGCAGAACCCGCTCCAACTACAATATAGTCAAATATCATATCAGATTTCATATAATAGGTTATAATGTTGATGTTGAAAGACACCAAATTCACTGTGGCCAAGCGCTCCAATATTTGGGAGCTAATTCACTTCATTTATCTTTCTTTTTCGCACCAGTATCCACTTTTCCTTGCTCTGTGCGGTAGATGGATTTCCCGAAAGGATTTCTTTTTATTTGATCTATATGCCCATAATCCCATGGTCTATAGACATCAAAGATTATTTTCTCTTCCAGCCACTCGTCATTTACATTTTGTGCGCGGAAGATCATAAAATGAACCCCAAAAACCATTGCCCAGAAAATCATAATCCAAAAGGTAGCCCACTGCTCCAGCAAAAAGAAATCAATCAAAAGTAGAATACTTATCCCGCCGAAGAAGACAAATTGATGCAGCTGAAAATATTTAAGGATGAGAATATTGATTTTATTTAACATTATCACACCAAGGTAAAACTAGAATAATCTGCGTCGTGTTTGGTTCTCAGGTTCTCGAGTTGGTAAAATTGTATAGACACGGCAAATGGTGATCACTCTCCACATATAGCGAGCTAAGCATATAACAATGACTAATAAAACTAGCTCATCAACTAATTCCATCTTAGCTGGAAAACCATAAAGAAAGACCGCACCCAGCACGACTAATGGAGCACTAGCGGCATAGTACGCTGCATATATATTTTTCACGGTTCCCACCAGAACAACTGCCGAAACAATAGTGAAGCAGTAAATTGCTGCGATTTTAGAAACTCCATATGGAGCCTGGCCTGTAATCGACGTGAACGTACCAACACCAAACAAAACAGAGCCCATTATAGCGAAAAAGAAAAGCTCGCTGTCCGCCTGACTTCTGCTTAATTTTGAAATAGCGGTAAAATAAGGGGTAGTTTCAGGGTCCCACACATACCGTTTCAGAAAGTTTTGTAATTTGAACATATCCTGCCGTTAATCTGTTACTAACGATAAAGGGTGTTTGGATTAACTTCCAAACACCCTTAATATTATAAAAATAATTAATACGCTTTTCTGCAAAGATCCAACACTAAAACTTATTTTTTCGTATCATCTGAGCCAAGAATTTGTTGGGTCTGTCTACCAAGGTCTTCCTCTACAGAAACAGTAAGGTCAACATCCATACGTTCTTTACCCTCAATCGTATCACCTTCATTTTCAGGCCATTCCAAGGTCATTAACTCAAACCTTGTTCCAGGAGGAGCAAACAGAGCAAGAAAAGATTGTATCCAAACCGCTATACCCGCCAGAATTGCGACAAATAAACCCAGGGTAAGTATAGTTTTAATAATATATCGATATGGAAGACCAACTTGCGAAGCTGAAATTTCCATTATTTCCCAAGACTCATATGCAAACACTGCAGCAAAGTAACAAACGACGCATGTGTAGGGGATCATAAAGAAAGTAGATCCCAACAACTCCAACCAGGCTTTGCGACGGAACTTAAGATGTTCCCTTACCACATCAACCCGCACCTGAGTATTCCATATCACACCAAAGCCAAGAACAAGAGCAAAAAGCGCTGTATGACAATGCCATTCAGATTCCTGCAACAATGTTGATTCAAATATTTGTCCAAAACCATAGTCTTCGGCCCAATATTTTATATCAATCTGTAATTTACCAGTTTTTCTGAGACAAACATCATAAAC
Organism: SAR116 cluster bacterium AG-447-C21; assembly: GCA_003212315.1. Taxonomy (GTDB): domain Bacteria; phylum Pseudomonadota; class Alphaproteobacteria; order Thalassobaculales; family Thalassobaculaceae; genus UBA7326. The sequence continues at coordinate 20,304 of QCQB01000015.1, forward strand.
GGTTATAACTATCATGGGAACGAATAGCAAAGAAGCCCAACGCCCCGCAAAGTCCACTAGCCCCCTTATTTTATAGACTACTTGTATTAATGCGTTTGCCGTGCCTTCATTTAAAAAATTAGCACCTGCCTCGTCACCTCGTGTGAGAACTTCATCTGAAGCCATGTCTTTCTCCTTCCTTAACCGTGCACTAGATGCATTAGAGAGAGCGCTACGTCAGGAAAAGCCAGAACGGTAATAACACCTAGCGCCTGTAAGATAACAAAAGGAATAATTCCTTTATAAATCGATTGAATTTTAATTTCCCGGGGAGCGATACCTTTCATGTAAAATAAGGCAAAGCCAAACGGGGGTGTCAGAAATGACGTTTGTAAGTTAACAGCCAAAAGTATGATGAACCAAAATTTTATATCTTCCTTGGCTATATGATCCCCAAAGTCTAATCCTGCTACTAAAGGTGTAAAAACCGGCAAAACAATCAGAGTTATTTCCAACCAATCAAGAAAGAAACCAAGAAAAAAGACGATGGTCATTATGAGGATCAACATTCCCCAAGCGTCTAACCCCGCTTTCTCAACGATGAGATGTTCTACGACATCATCACCACCCAGCGATCTATATACATAGGCAAAACAGGTCGCGCTTATGACGATAAAGAAAATCATAGAAACCGTTTTGGCTGAAGTGTGGCAAACTTGCACTAAAGTTCCTCCGCCTAATCGCCCATTGGCGATTGCGAGCAACGTAGCACCAAAAGCACCAACCGCTCCTGCCTCTGACGGCGTCGCCCATCCAAGTAAAATAGACCCTTTGATGAGTGTAATAAGAAACACGGGTGGCAGAAAACTTCGCGCAATCAACGGTCCCATCTCATTGCGGGGCACATTTAATAAATTAGCTGGAAGCGGAGGCGCCATTTCAGGTTTTACAGCCGATATTGTTGCTACAAAAATTAGATAGAACGCTGCTAACGTGAGCCCCGGAACAACTGCCGCCATAAAAACGTTACCAACAGAAATTGCCATCAAATCAGCCATTATAATGAGCATGATACTGGGCGGGATCAAGATACCTAATGTCCCGGACGCCGCAATCACACCGCATGAGAGTGCGTGGCTATAGCCCTGACGCATCATCGTTGGTAATGCAAGCGCGGTCATCATTGTTACAGAAGCACCAATAATTCCCGTCATTGCTGCAAGAATAGTTCCCATCACGGTTACCGCGAGCGCTAGTGCTCCTGGAACGCGCTTTAAAAGAACCTGCACACAATATAGCAAATCGTTTGCTATACCACTCCGCTCCATCATAACGCCCATGAAAACGAAGGCTGGAACAGCCACCAAAACGAGGTTTTCCGCTGCTTGGCCCCAAATTCTGGGGATAAAATTAAAAAACTCTATTAACGAGAACGCATCGAGAAAAAACCCAAGGAGGCCAAAAAGCATCGCTAATCCGCCCAAAATGAAAGCAACTGGGTATCCTGAAAACAATAGAAGTGCCAAGGTGACAAACATCACCATCGAAATGTATTCCTGTCCAACCCAAACGAGCGCTTCACCCCGAGAAATTTCTTCCTCAATCATTAACGAACCTGACATCGTGTAAGCACCGAAAGTACACAGCACAACAACTAACGCCAGTAAGCTGAACATTAATATCGCGACTTTTGCCTCACCAGACCGCGTCTGTACGCTTGAGTCATCCATGTAATAATCCCCGTCCCGTATTATTTAAATTCTTTGTATCCCTTATCTTGGGATATCTATTATGCTGATATTTAAGACCTTCATATACCAGATGTACATTATTAACCTATACTATCCTCCGCGGCAAATGAAGAAACGTTAAAAATTGCACTCTTATTCGAGGTACAGAGCTGGTTACCACAATTGCGATATACTTTTTTCTCGTTAAGACAGCTCTTCATATTTTTTAATCGTAAGCGGCGTGCATTAGCCAAAGAGCAACCTCCGGAAATGCCATAACAGTTACAACACCCAGGGCCTGAAGGATCACAAAGGGTATAATGCCCTTATAGATTGACTGAATCCGAATTTCCTTCGGCGCTATTCCTTTCATATAAAATAACGCAAAGCCAAATGGCGGCGTCAAAAATGAGGTCTGCAAGTTCACCGCTAAGAGAATTATGAACCAGAACTTTATATCGGCATGAGCAAGATGGTCGCCAAAATCCATTTGAATTATTAACGGCGTAAAAACAGGCAGTACAATTAATGTTATCTCTAAAAAATCTAGGAAAAATCCAAGGAAAAACACGATAACCATCACCAAGATCAGCATTCCCCACGGTCCTAATCCAGCTTTTTCAATGATGAGGTGTTCCACAACGTCATCACCACCCAACGATCTATAAACGTATGCAAAACAGGTCGCACTTATGACAATAAAAAAGATCATGGAAACCGTTCGTGCTGCTGTGTGACAGACTGAAACCAAGGTATTTTTGCTTAACCGACCATTCGCTGCAGCCAATAATGTAGCGCCAAATGCCCCTACCGCACCTGCTTCTGATGGTGTTGCAAAACCAAAGAGAATTGATCCCTTTATTAAAGTAATTAAGAATACAGGAGGTAAAAAACTCCTTAAAACCAAAGGGACCATCTCGCCTTTAGGTATATTCAATAAATTTGCGGGCAACGGAGGCGCCAGACTGGGTTTGATCGAAGCCAGCGTTGCTACATAAATCAAATAGAACGCCGCCAATGTAAGCCCCGGAACAACTGCAGCCATGAATACATTACCAACTGAAATAGCCATCAAGTCCGCCATTATAATCAGCATAATACTTGGAGGAATAAGTATTCCAAGCGTACCAGAGGCAGCGATGACCCCGGTTGCAAGCGCATGGCTGTATCCCTGACGCATCATTGTCGGCAACGCCAGTGCCGTCATCATAGTGACTGAGGCGCCAATAATCCCAGTCATAGCGGCCAATATCGTTCCCATAACAGTCACTGCCAATGCGAGAGCTCCAGGGACCCTGCGCAATAGGACCTGAACACAATAAAGTAAATCATTGGCTATCCCACTGCGTTCCAACATCACTCCCATGTAGACGAAAGCTGGCACTGCAACTAGAACGAGATTTTCTGCTGCCATCCCCCAAATTCTTGGTACAAAGTTAAAGAATTCAATCAGGGAGAACATATCCAGATAGTAACCAAGCATTCCAAATAACATCGATAAACCACCAAGGATGAACGCTACCGGGTATCCGGAGAAAAGGAGAATAGCAAGGGTCAGGAACATTGCTATGGATATATATTCCTGGGATACATAAAAAATCGCTTCTCCGCGGCCAATTTCCTCAGAGGCCATGAGATTGCCAGATTCGAGAGCCACGGCAACGGCTCCAATAAAAACAATTACGCCAACAAAAAACAGCAGAATCATAGCGACTTTGCGTTCAGATGTTGTTTTGCTACTGACCCCCTGGCTCATTTATTCTTACCCTTCGAATCGTTTTCTTTTTATATCAAAATGTTAATTAGAATTGGAAGTTTTGACCATCGATTATCACACGCTAGATTAAAAATGCTGAAAATTTTTTTTACCTAACAAAAAATCGGGGGCCAGATGGCCCCCGAAATCTATACCAAAATCGCTTAAGATTAAGCGACTATCTAAATTTAATTATTTTAGATATGTTGGCTTAAGAGACTGAGCTTCACCCCAGATCTTATACTGCTTACGGAATGAATAGTAGCTATCTGCGAACTCTTTAAAGGTTTTATCCTTTGCAGACTCTTCTTCAACCACTTCCATCCATGCTTTTTCAAAAACAGCTAGTTGATCGTCAGTCCAACGACGGTTAGTAACACCATATTTAGACTTCATCTCAAGCATAGCACCAAAGTTCTGAGCTTCAGTTTCTGCATACTCATAGATCATGTTTGCTTTACAACCAATGCTGATGAGTCGCTTATTCTGTTTGCTCAAAGCGTCGTGCATTTTCTTATTAGACAAGAACTCTCCAACTGAAACCTGTTGGTGCCATCCCGGAAAGTAGTTGTTTTTTGCGATTTGGTAGAAACCAAGAGAAATATCCATGTTTGGCATGGAGAATTCTGTGGCATCAATAACACCACGCTCTAGAGCTGGATAGATATCAGCACCAGCGAGAAGCTGGGTTGAAACACCAATCTTGGTCATAACTTTTGCACCAAGACCAAAGAAGCGCATTTTAAGACCACGAAGGCTTTCTAGATCTTTAACTGGCTCTTTAAACCAACCTGATGTTTCAGGACCGATCAAACCGCATGCTGTTGATGTTAGATTGTGTTTTGAGTAGATTTTTGTAGCGATATCTTTCCCGCCACCAAACCACTGCCACGCCATGAATTCGCCAGCGCCAGGACCAAATGGAACAGCAGTCATGAATGCTAGTCCTGGATATTTACCTGTGTGGTAACCAGGTGTTGTATAGCAGGACTCAACAGAACCTTTTGAAACAGCATCCCAGCACTCTAGCGGCGGAATCAACGCGCCAGGCTCGAAAAACTTAACTGAGAATTTCCCCCCGGAACCAACTGTAATGTGATCTGCGATACGCTGTCCTGCAGGACCTAAATGTGCAAGTGTACTGGCAAAAGCTGCCTGCATTTTCCACTTAACTTTTTTGGCTTGCGCTTCCGAAACTGGGCTAAGCGCGAATGCACCAGCTACAGCAGCGAGAGCAGCAGTTTTTAGAAGTGTTTTACTCATATACTAATTCCTCCCTGTTTATATTCCCACCCTGTGTTTCAAGGTGAACTCATTAGCCCAGAAGTATTAATTTTTCTTCTGTTGTTACCCTTTTTGTAACCTAGCTGAAATAACCCTAGCTGACTGATTACCAGATGACAATCCAGAGAAAACCCAATAAGTGATTTTTTTAATCCTTTTTTTGCCAAATTGCGCAAAAAACAGGCATTTACATAGATGAATTTTTTTGAATTCGATGAAAAGTAACCTTTTTGCAATCTCAATGTCTTTATAAAGTTCCGTCGCCTATCCAAATTCGGCGCGAATGGAATCGCTATTTTCGCCAATATCAGGCACGCTAAGTAAAGGCGACACCTCTCCCTTAACACTGGATGGGGGTGCCATTACATCTATCAGTCCTTTCGGTGTGTTAACCTTTATCGTATTGAGTGCCGGATGATTACTCACATCTTCAATCGTATTTACGGCACCGAAAGCAATGCGTGCGCTTGTCAATCGTTTTCGAACCCCATCCCGTGTAATTCGCGATAAAACCTTTTCTATTTCCTTATCTAAAAATTTTCTGTTCTCTAGACGAGCGACGTTGTCAGCAACTCTTTGGTCATTCGCTAAGTCCGGTTTTTCAAGGACCTCTTCACACAATCTAACCCATTCTCGCTGATTCTGAACTGCTATTAAAATTAATTCTCCATTAGCACATGCATAGGCTCCATATGGCGCAATAGCCGGATGGTGTAATCCGATACGCTGCTCACTCAATTCCCCGTAGGCCTGATGCAACAACCAAGGCGATAACCATTCTACCATACCACCAAACATAGAGGTTTTAATTGTAGAGCCCGTCCCTGTTCGACCACGTTTGATAAGCGCTTCCAAGATTGCTATTTTGGAATACATTCCCGCTGCAATGTCGCATACAGAAGCACCTACACGTCCCATCACCTCGGGGGACCCTGTGACAGAAATTAAGCCACTTTCTCCTTGAACGAGAAAATCATAGGCTTTCATATCGGAATATTCTCCATCCTCACCGTATCCCGAGATATCGACGGTAATAAGCTTAGGATAGCGTTGCCGCAAATCCTCCGAACCAAACCCAGCACGCTGCGCTGCTCCGGGGGCTAGGTTTTGAACAAATACATCCGCTTGTGACAAAATGCGTTCCAGCAGTAATGCATCATCTGGCTTTTTGATATCTAAGACTAGGCTCTCCTTACCCCTATTGAGCCAAACAAAATAGGCCGATTGCCCCATTACCTGATGGTCGTAGCCACGGGCAAAATCTCCCTCGGCGCGTTCGATTTTTATGACCCGTGCCCCAGCGTCTGCCAACCTACTGGTGCAATACGGCGCGGCCACGGCCTGTTCCAACGCAACAACTAAAATACCCTCAAGTGGCTGATCCATAAATTACTCCTCAGTAAGAGCGTGGGAGTCCAAGTATGTGCTCCGCTAAATATCCCAACACCAGGTTAGTAGAAATAGGGGCAACCCTGTAAAGCCGAGCTTCTCTATACTTGCGCTCCACATCATATTCTTCAGCAAACGCGAACCCACCAAATGTCTGCATACACGTATCCCCTGCTTCCCAGGCAGCATCAGCAGCGAGCATCTTAGCCATATTAGATTCCGCCCCACATGGCTCGCCAGACTCGAACAACTCAGCTGCTCTCTTCGACATCAGCGCAGCTGCTTCAGTATTCGCATAGGCTTTTGCTATCGGGAATTGAACACCCTGATTTTTCCCGATAGGACGACCGAATACTTCTCGCTCATTGGCATAGTCGACAGCTTTTTTGATAAACCAACGTGCATCACCAAGGGATTCATGGCTAATTAAAATCCTTTCAGCGTTCATTCCATCCAAAATATACCTGAACCCTTTACCTTCTTCTCCAACCAAGCTATCTGCGGGAATTTCCAGCTCATCAAAAAATATTTGGGTGGTAGAGTGATTTATCATCGTTCTTATCGGACTTATCTCCATACCCTTGCCCAAGCTTTCTTTCATATCGACAAGGAACACTGACAATCCGTCCGTACGTTTCTTAACTTCTTCTACCGGGGTAGTCCTTGCAAGCAACAGCATCAGATCTGAATGTTCGGCCCGCGAGGTCCATATTTTTTGGCCATTGATGATGTATTTATCATTCCCTTTCTTCACCGCGGTAGTTCGCAATGACAGAGTATCAGTTCCACTTGATGGCTCAGAAACCCCGAAAGCCTGCAAACGAAGCTCACCCGACGCAATTTTTGGAAGGAACTTTTTTTTCTGTTCCTCACTACCGTGGCGCAAAACCGTTCCCATTATATACATTTGAGCATGACACGCTCCACCATTACAGCCAGATTTGTGTATTTCTTCCAAAACGGCTGCAGCAGCAGATATCGGCAGGCCGCTACCCCCATATTCCTCAGGGACTAAAACCGCTAGGAAACCAGCATCTGTCAGGGCCTGAACAAATTCTGTAGGGTATGCTCTATCCCTATCTTTCTCACGCCAATATTCGCCTGGATAATTCTCACAAAGAGCCGCTACTGATCTTCGGATTTCCCCGATGACTTCATCCATTTCAGTGGATGCAACTGCCATATCCATATCTAATTCCTTTCGTTTTTCGGGATCTTATCCCAGCGCGTATCTCGTATGAAACACTTTCGAGGTGGTATGACTTTATATAAACAACTTCCGGATTAATATTTAGATAACTTGCCTTCAATTTCAACAAACACAAGGATGATTTATATTATTATCGCAACTGCAAGGGAGATAATCATCTTTTTACTACAACGCGTTACCTTTAACCCCACAGACGAGGTTCTGGCGGATGAATGATACTGCCTGTAAAACTTAACCCAGGGTTTCTATCCTCTGCCAGAAGCAACGGACCGTCCAGATCCACTATAGTCGCTGCTTGAGCAACTAAAATACCCGGCGCCATCGCCAGAGACGTTCCAATCATGCAACCTACCATAATACTCAATCCTTGTTTCAAAGCCGCATCACGTAAATTCAGCGCTTCTGTCAACCCACCCGTTTTATCCAATTTGATGTTTATCATATCATATTTGCCTACCAAGGACTGTAATGTAGCTCTATCATGGCAGCTTTCATCTGCACATACGGGGATAGGACGGTCAACACCGCTTAACTGTTCATCATCCGTCGACGGAAGCGGCTGTTCAATCATCTCAACGCCAAGTTCTTTAAATTGAGGGGCATATTCAAGATATTGTTCGATAGTCCATCCTTCATTTGCATCAACGACAAGTCGAGCATTTGGAGCATTTTTATGGATATTTCTTACACGTTCAAGATCAGCGCCATCACCAGTCATTTTTAGTTTGAGGCGCGGTCGGTCCGAATTTTCGCGAGCTCGTTCCCCCATTATAGCCGGCTCGTCTACTCCCAAGGTGTAGACAGTTGTCACCGGCTCTGGTGCAGGCAAGTCCGCTAAATCCCATACCCGTACGCCAGCCCTTTTTGCCTCGAGATCCCAAAGTGCACAATCCACTGCATTTCTGGCTGCTCCAGGTGCCAAAACATTCAACAACGCTTGTCGATCTAACCCATGTTCAATTTCTGATCGAACCGAATTCAACTGTTTTTGAACGCTATCAATATCTTCCCCATACCTTGCATAAGGGAAACACTCCCCGCGCCCCACATAATTGCCGTCGTTCACTTCAACCATCAGAACGTCCGACACTTTGCGAGTTCCTCGGGAAATTCTGAATGCACCTGCCAGAGGCCATGCCTCTATATGAATGTTAAGAGAATATGGCATGTAGTTATCCAATAATTATACTAAATGTTATCGACCAGCGCCTTCACACCATCACGCAATGGGTCGACTGCAGGCAAATTTATTTCCTGGGAAACCTGATCACAAAATTCCCGGCCCTCTTTTTCAGTAAGATTTGATGTGTTTATCGAAGCACCAATGCATTTTACATTTGGGTTAGTGAGGCGAGCCGCTTGAAGATTTGCTTCTATACATGTTGGCAGATCGATCAGTGGGAAATGAGGCATACTTCGCATATGGGGGCGGCCAGCCTCATGACATACCACAATGGCATCTGGTTGCGCCCCATGAATTAACCCAATGGTTACACCAGCATAAGAAACATTGAATAAGGAGCCTTGCCCTTCAACGAGATCCCAATGGTCATCATCGTTTTCAGGACAAAGCCACTCTACGGCACCAGATATAAAATCTGCAATTACGGCATCTATAGAAACGCCACGCCCGGCTATGAATATGCCCGTTTGACCTGTAGCTCTAAAATCCGCTTGCAATCCTCTATTTTTCATCTCTGCCTCAACTGCAAGCGAAGTGAACATTTTACCTACCGAAACATCAGTACCGACAGTCAATAACCGCTTTCCACTTCTTTTGATGCCATTTCCCACATCAAATTCTCGCGTTGGATGTCTAACATCGTGAAGAGAGCGTCCATTTTTTTGTGCCGCCGTCAACAACTCAGGGATCTGGGTAATTCGCGTATGAAGACCGCTAGCTATATCCATACCCAATTCCAAGGCCTTGGTAAGTTCAGAAATCCAGTTTGGAGGGATCACACCCCCCCTGCTAACAACGCCTAAAATCACTGTCTTTACCCCTGCAGCGGCAGCTTCCTCTATACTCATATCGGGCACCGAACAATCTGCTTCGCAGCCATCTAGTCGGAATTGTCCGAGGCACCATTCTGGTCGCCAGACACGAACACCATTTGCCGTTTTAGCTGCAAGTTGATCTCGCGCGTCACCAAGAAATAATAAATATGGCGGATGAAATTCCATACTGACCCCCAAATGGATTAAATTAACGCTCTAGAAGATAAGCACTTTCTTTACCACTATCGCAACAAATAATGATCAACCCGAGGTTTGAGCGAGTCTCTTCTTAGCCCGCACTATCATTTCTGACCAGTCGGCAGTCAAGTTTTCGAAATACTGTGTGTATGAGTCAGGATCTAGGAACATAGCTTTAGTATAAATTTTTCCTAATCTCCCCTCCAGGTCTGGGTCTTCCGAGGCTTTCCTGAATCTTTCCATCAGTTTTTCCACAGTTTCTGGAGGCGTATTCGCTGGCGCAAGAATTCCCCTATCGACTCCAAAGGACAAATCTATCCCTTGTTCCTTAAGTGTTGGCACCCCGACCAATCTTGAATTTTCCAGATTATCCGTTAGGGCCAAAACCTTTAATTGCTTTAGATCCATTCTTCGCTTAGCGGCAGAGGCCGAAATAATTCCCAGATCAAGTGAACTGCTCAGTAACTGCAAAAAATTCTGTCTAGCCGTTTCGAAGACACTGACATTAAACGTTACGTCACTTGTATCTTCGAGGCTCATTCGGAACATACGCTCCAACGGATTATTGGTCTCACCTATTTTGATTACGTTTGGGTTTTGCGCAGCTACCTCCATAATGTTGGATAAATTTGCGTCTTTTAGGTTTCCTCGAGCGACAACAGCAAGTGGCGTTCTACTGAGCATCGCTATAGGTGTAAATTCTGACCATTCAGTCTTATTCTTTTTATCAAGATAATTTGAAACAACTGACTGCGTGATCGCCAAAATCTGACACCCATCCGGCCTCCCCTTCATGTTTTTTTCGAGTACCGTTTTCTGAGTTTTATTCAAAACTTTCAAAAGTGGGCCAGACTGTTGTCTATTTATGGTCTCAGCATAAGCCCTTACTATGAGATCGGTAGCTGTTCCGACTGCATAGGGAACGATAACCCGAATATGTAAACATTTTTTTGATGCAGCCGCTGCGACTTGGCTCAAACCAACTAAACACGAAAACACCAACAGCGTTGTGACAAATATTCGCATCATTACCTTGTCCATATCTCCAGCAAATTTTAATAAATATCCTTGAATTTCCTTCAAACTAATAGAGGCTTACTTTAAACCAGATAACAAAAGATTATGGAACTTTTTTTGGAGAGTACAGCAATGAGCTTAAATCTAAAAGTCGGTATAGTGGGGCTCGGTGCGATCGGGCTCGAAATTGCCAAAACAATTGACTCAAAAAAATTACCTAACATGAACCTTGTGTCCGTCTCAAGCCGTGATCTTACTAAGGCACAAAATAAGCTTGAAAACCTACGGTCTAAACCCAGGCTGACGACTATTGATGAAACCGTGACTTTATCAGATATAATCATCGAAAGCGCACCCGCAGCAATTTTTGATGAAATAGCGGAAGCCTCGATAGAAGCAGGAAAAATTTTTATCCCAGCAAGTGTTGGAGCGCTGCTACCAAGGATGCATCTCGTTGATAGAGCGAAAGAAACAGGTGCAAAAGTTATCGTACCTACAGGCGCACTTATAGGCTTGGATGCCGTGCGGGCGGCGGCTGAAGGTAAAGTTGAGAGTATCACCCTAAAAACAAGAAAACCGCCAACAGGACTGGCGGGCGCGCCTCACCTTATAGAAAACGATATCTCTGTAGAAAATCTGACTGAGCCAAAGCTGGTCTTTGAAGGAACCGCCCGAGACGGCGCTAAAGGTTTTCCTGCTAATGTTAATGTAGCAGCGGCTCTCAGCCTTGCTGGGATTGGGCCAGATAGAACTACACTTCAGATATGGGCTGATCCTTCGGTAGATCGCAACATGCACACTATTGAAGTCGAAGCCGACAGCGCCCGTTTCACAATGACAATTGAAAATATTCCAACAGAAGAAAATCCTAAAACTGGAAAAATTACGGCACTCAGTCTCATCGCAACATTAAGACGGTTAACCGCCCCTCTTGTATCTGGCACATAAATCCAGAAATGGTGAGACACTGCCAGACTAGGATAAAAAGTTAACGCTTAAACCTAATCCTTTGGACGGTGCTATATTTTTTATAAGTCCCACGGCTAATGCGTTGTTGTTTGTGGGAACAATAGAGTTTCCAGCAATCGCTAAGTCCTGCATTAGGAGATATTTCTCGATAAATTTCATAGCATAATCAGTATTTTTGAGCGGCTTCAAAAACTCCGTTTCCACCTCAGGTTCGGTATTCAATTGCCCGTTTACGCGTGATAATTCTATATCGAGCGACACCCGCGCCGCTTTGAGTTTTGAAAATGCTCTATCAACTAAGAGTTTAGCGTCTGTGATAAAATTCATACGATCTGTTACTTTTGAAACCTCAACACTGGAACCACCGGCAGAACCAGTTGCGGTTGCGGCCGTATCAGCGTTTACGGTATACGCCCCATTCGATACTCCGGTAATTAAGAACGTTTTGTTTAAATCGAGCCCATTTACGTTCTCTCCAGCGATCGAACGGAAGGAAACAAAGTCATTTTCTTCGAACGTATGATTGGCTTGGGTCACTGTAACGGTATTGCTATCTTTGACAGTCGCAAACGGGGAAGAACCAAGGGTTGTTATTGACGCCCCTTCCCCATTTAAAACTGCATAATTATGACCCGCTAGGATACTCTCTAATGATGTCCTGATATTATCTTGAGCCTCTATGGTCACTTTTTTTCCAAGAGAACCCAATTGTATTGAGATATCTTTAGCAAAGTTGGCTATTAAATTTTCCCCATCTTTTTTTGCGTCAGCGACTAATTTGGCCAATTCTGACTTGAGTTTCCGTAACTCGTTATCGATCGCACCCTGCGGATCAGCGTCGTTTGCATAAAAATCAAATTTTGCCTTATCTATTTGTAGATTTTTCCGAACCGTTTCAGCATTTTTCTTAAACGTGTTTGCACCCGTAACAATATCAGCTGCGTTGCTCGAGTTTAACGCAGAAGGCAGAAGTGCAGCAAGCCGAGTACTATCACTTAATCCGTAGGGGCCATTAGAGTCTATGTCTCGTAATTCTGAATTAACAGCTAGTTGCTCTGAGCCATCGGGATTTGGGCGTATATTATAAGTTTCCTTTACAGTTACAGCGGAACCACCACCACTGGCACTAGCAGTAGCTAAGACTGCTATTGTACCGCCTCCTTTTGCCGAACTGCTAGCCGAACTTCCAGAAGAAAATGTAAAATGGTTTTCATTCGTAACGCCCGTTACAGTGAATGTGCCATTTAAGGTTAAACCACCAACAGCTGATCCGCCGCTAAACGTCACCGTATCGTTGACACTAAATCCATGTCCTACAATCTCAGCACTTACCGTGCTGCTGCCTGCTGTTGTAGTAAGCGGATCGCTTAATGTAGCGGCCGTAATTGTATAATGATTTGAGTCGGTGACTGTTACAGCAAAATTTCTTTGATCTCCAATACCTATACGCAATCCATTTATTGGGGAACTAGCGACATTATCGAAAGTCACATAATCACCAGTTGAAAAACCGTGACCAACATGTTCAACAGTTACCGTCGAGCTACCTGAAGTCGTTGTGAAAGGATTAGATCCAAGCTTATCAAGAACAAGAAGATTATCCAAAGCCTCGGTAGGAGCGGAGACGAAAGCGACGGAAGATCCACCACCACTCACATCACTATTAGCCGCACTACTGGCAGTAAATGTGTAACTGTCGGTCGAAGTGCTCGCAACAACAAAGGTTCCATTTATATCCAAACCGGCAACTCCGGATGCGCCGCTAAATGTAACGCTGTCCCCGACATTCAACTGGTGTCCACTTTGTGTTACGGTTACGGTCGAACTCCCATTACTTGTCGCGAAAGGATTGCTCCCTAGCGTCCCTTTATCGCTACCCACAACTACACCGGGTGTTTCAAGTAAACTCACGATATCCGCTCTTAAATTCAAATATTCTGTTTGGTTTGCACTCGTAACAGACTGATTGGCAAGTTCTCCGATCTCTTTAAGATTTCCTTCTATTTTTGCAACTCTTGAAATTGCATCATTGACTGAAGCCTGACCTCTAGACAAACCAGATGTGTTTAAAGAAGCTCCCCAATTAACTTTTCCTGTCTCTCTCGCGAATACGGAATTGTTGGCGGAGATAACTCTATTTGCATTTGCAAACTCGGTCTCAGCATCTGTAAAAAAACTCTTCCCAGCGTCACTATCTTCCAGCGCATCGCTCAAAGTTGCCGAAGCAACTGCGGATGCAGCCTCACTTATTTTTGTCAAAAAAGTACCGGTATCATAATATGCTGCACTAACGCTGGTTGCGACGGAATCTACTATTGAGGATAGTTCGTTTGGAATGAAACCAACCGAAGTTCCTCCTCCGCTAACTGCACTGGTAGCATTGCTTTGTGCGGTTATCGTGTATGTATTGGAGTTTGAAACCCCACTCACTCGAAATGTTTTATTAAGGTCCAGCCCCCCGACTGCAGAACTGTTACTGTAAGTTATGACATCACCAACAGACAAGCCATGGCCTTTGTGCGTAATCGTAACGTCTGGGCTACCATTGCTCGTTGTGAAAGGGTTATTCCCAAGACTATGACCATAGCCGACTGTATTTCCTCCTCCGTTCGCCGCTTGCCCTTTCGATGCAAAGGTAATTGTGTAAGAATTTTCAGCAATGTTGGTGATTTCAAAAGTACCGTCCAAACTTAAACCACCGACCGCTGAGGTGTTGCTCAAAGTCACGTGATCACCAATCGCAAATTTATGGCCTGAATGCGCTATTGTGACCTGGTCGCTCGCATTAACCGTAACGGAACTCCCACCACCACTTCCAGCCTGCCCCTTTGAACTAGCTGTAATCGTGTAAGAGTTAGAGGTCTTATTAGCTACCGTAAAACTACCATTGAGGCTCACTCCACCAACCGATGCGCCGCCGCTGAAGGTTACAGTATCTCCATTATTAAACGGATGCCCTGTATGCGCCACCGTTACCTGGTCGCTCGCATTGACGGTAACGGAACCACCACCGCCACTTCCAGCCTGCCCCTTTGAACTAGCTGTAATCGTGTAAGAGTCAGAAGTCTTATTAGCTACCGTGAAACTGCCATTGAGACTCACTCCACCAACAGATGCGCCGCCGCTGAAAGTAACTGTATCCCCATTATTAAACGGGTGCCCTGTATGCGCCACCGTTACCTGGTCGCTCGCATTGACCGTAACGGAACCACCACCGCCAGTAGCAGTAGCAGTAGCGGGGGATCCTAGCAAAAATTCATATGCATTCGTTGACTGATTCTGTACCGTGAAAGAACTATTCAAGCTCTGTCCGCCAACCGAAGATGCACCGCTGAAAGTTGCAGTATTACCATCGCTAAACGGATGCCCGTTATGCGTTACCTGAACCCTATTCGATTTCAAAACACCTCCAGATCCGCCACCAGATTGCGTCGTTCCTGTTGGAGATGGAAAGTCAATTCCTACTAAAGCTATCCGAAATTGATTAACTCCCCGGACAGAGTGCACCGTATAGGTTCCGTTAACATCTACGCCTAAAAAAGCGCTTGTTCCACTAATAGTGATTGTGTCCCCAGCCTCAAGCCCATGACCAATAGACCTAATACGAATTACAGCATTTCCAGCACCATCATTAGTAATTTCACCTGTCCTATATCTAAATGGTGGGCTATCTAAAGACCCCCCCTTTACGGTAAATGGATTCGAGCCTAGCGTTCCACTCTGAACGGTAAATGGATTAGAGCCCAGCGTTCCACTCTGAACGGTAAATGGATTGGAGCCCAGGGTTTCTGATTGCACCGTGATTGGGTTAGCGCCAAGCGATCCAGATTGATATGCATAATCAAGCTTTTTCGCCTCGTAAGTGTTTGGCTGACCCGCGTCTATAACACCCCCACTTGGTTTGAGTAGATTAATATTTTCGCCAGAATTAGGGTCACTAAACCGTGGCGTTTGATTAATAAGATCAGGAACGAGAGCAGCAAGCTCTGCAAAGCTTGTTTTCTGAGCATCAAATTTGCTTTGAACAGTCTCAACACGCATATCAGCCAACAAGTCGTCCATTTGTTTGATAATAGGATCTAGTTCGTCAATCGCTCCTTTTGCAGCAGAATTAGCTCCCGCTATTTTTTTTAGTTGTTTAACGGAACTGGTTTGCACAGCAATTTCTTTTTCGTTAGCACCGCTTTCGCTAGTATCCATATGGCTGGGTAAATTAAGCTGTAAACTGCGAAGATTTTTCAATCTGTTATTAATTATCGATAATGACGACTCGGCACTTACAACTTGTCCTTTTGCTACTTCTATGGCTTGAATATCATCCTTTATTTTCGATTGATTATCGATAGTTGAGGCCGTTTCTGATCCATTAATAGCAGCTTTTTTTACATCAAATTTCGATTCGATTAATTGTATCTGTTTTTCAAGTGATTGGGACGCTATTTGTGGTGGTAATCTCAAAGCCGTTGTTGCGATAGTCCTGAGTTGCATATTACCCAAAAGCCCGGCAGTACTAGTAATCGAGTTGATATTGCGCAAGAAGAAAAATGCTTTCGCAATTTCGCCATTAGCACCTCCAACATCGGACTCAAATCTATTTTGAAGATATTTATCTATTAAAGACTGCTGACTACTAGCCGTCGTCAAACTCTTAAATCCACGTCCATTAAAATCAACAAACTTTGCCAATTCCGCAAATCGAGTATCATTCAATCTGTTAGCAAAGGAGTTTACGTCATTAACATCACTTTTTAATATGGCCTTGATTTTTCCAGGGTTGTTGATTTCTGACCCCAGATCAAAGGCTGTCAAAATGACTTGAAGCGTATTCCTATCTTTAACCAGGTCATCAATGTCTTCAAAACCAACGGCCTTGGTTTTGAAGGTTTCTATATCCTTTTGAACATCTTGTCGGTTAAAAAACGTTTGTCGCAGTTTTGCTTCATTTTTATTGATTTGTTTGAAGAGAGCGAGCGAAGATATCGCGTTCGGGGCTGATGTCCCAGAACTACCCGTTAAAATTCCTAGTGCTGACGCACCATTCAGCATATACTGTCTCCGCTTCTGCAGACTCCCAACGACCTGCTTTGCAGGTCATGCAAATGTCGGGCCAGTTCATTTTGAACCTCAGCCGTAAAGTTAAGCTTAACCAAAAATATTATCAAGTAAAATAAATTGAACCGTCACATTAAAAAAGAAAGAAAAGAAAATGTTCACAACCCGACCAGAACTTATTGGAACATTTGGTGTAGTTACTACGACTCATTGGATCGGTTCAGCCGTAGGAATGTCAATATTAGAGAAAGGCGGAAATGCCTTTGATGCAGCCGTAGCGACAGGTTTTGTATTACAAGTTGTCGAACCACACCTAAATGGCCCTGGCGGTGATATGCCTATCATTTTTCAAGCGGCGAAGAACCTACAACCTCGAGTTCTATGTGGCCAAGGCACCATTCCGGCGGCAGCTTCTATCCAAAAATTCTCAGATCTCGGATTAGACTTAATACCCGGGAGTGGCTTACTTTGCGCTGTGGTACCAGGCGCATTCGATGCCTGGATGCTTTTACTCCGGGATTACGGGACAATGACCTTGTCGGAAGTAATGGAACCTTCGATAGAATACGCTCGCAACGGTTATCCCGTTGTCCCGCGCATAACGGCAACGATAGATACTGTACGCGAACTATTTAGTACCGAATGGAAAACATCCGCTGAGATTTATCTCCCCAATGGAAAGCCACCTGTACCCGGTTCAATTTTTAAGAACCCAGCCATGGCCGATACATATGAAAAAATAATCAGAGAGGCAGAGGGAATTAAAGGCAACCGAGAAAAACAGATTGAGCATGCCAGAGCCATTTGGTATCGCGGTTGGATAGCCGAAGAAATAGACCTATTCTGTCGAAGCCAGGAAGTAATGGATGTATCAGGTCGACGCCATAAAGGTCTATTGACTGGGGAAGATATGGCTAACTGGGAAGCGACCTACGACAAACCTGTCACATACGATTATGGAAATTATACAGTGTGTAAGTGTGGCCCCTGGAGCCAAGGGCCCGTTTTACTACAGCAACTGGCAATTTTAGACGGCTTAGGTGTGGGCTCTATGGATCCAAGAGGGCCAGATTTTGTACATACGGTTGTAGAGTCAGCAAAACTGGCTTTCGCTGATCGTGAAGCTTACTATGGCGATCCAGCTTTTATCGATGTTCCTATGACTGAGTTATTAAGTGCAGAATATAACAAACAGAGAAGAGCCTTAATCGGGAAACAAGCCTCAGAAAAGTTAATACCGGGAAAAGTTGATGGCTATCTGGGGTCAATTGATAAAGCGATTGACGATAGATCCGGGATTACGGTCGCAGCTTCCTTGGGTGCTGGTGAACCAACGGTAGCAAAAACAGGAGTATCAACCGGGGATACAGTTCACCTAGATATTATAGATAAATTCGGCAATATGGTTTCCTGCACCCCTAGCGGCGGATGGTTACAAAGTTCCCCTATTATCCCAAATCTTGGTTTTTGTCTTGGGAATAGGGGGCAAATGTTCTGGTTGGATGAAAATTCCCCTTCGGCACTCGTGCCGGGCAAGCGACCAAGAACGACGCTTTCACCATCACTTGCACTTAAGGATGGGGAACCTTTTATGGTTTTTGGAACGCCTGGAGGCGATCAACAAGACCAATGGTCAACTATTATGTTTTTGCATCATGCAGATCATAGAATGAACCTTCAAGAATCGATCGATTGCCCGGCATTTCATACAGACCACTTCCCAAGCTCATTTTGGCCGAGGGCCTACCAATCTAAAAAAGTCGTTTTAGAAGGTCGGTTTCCTGATAGTACCATTAGTGAATTAAAGCGCCGAGGCCATGATATAGAGTTAGGGGAGCCTTGGTCTGAAGGGCGGTTAACAGCTGCATCACGCGATGGAAGCACCTTGAAAGCAGCGGCGAATGCCCGAGGGATGCAAGGATATGCTGCAGGCAGATGAGAAACCAATATTATATCAAGAGCCACTTCGAGTATGGTAACAATCTAGAGTATCTTAGATAGCGCTTTGAACCGGACTATGACATGAAGAAAATATTGATAATATTTATTCTACCTCTGGTGCTTCTAATCGGAGCTGGCGCTGGAGCTTTTTTCTTTGGCCTTATACCGGGATTCGGTTCAGAAACCGATGCGAAAATCGAGGCTGAACTAGCGAAGAAGAAAGCCGAGGAGAGGAAGACAGTTCCCGAAGCTTTTAACAAAGCATCGATGATGTCCCTAGAGTTTTGGATGGACGAGTTTGTCATTAATCTTCAAACACAGCGTCGAAAACCAGTATTTTTGCTCTTTAGTATGGCCCTGATTCTTTCTGGTGAAGAAGCAAAAGCAAAGGTTAAACTGCTAGAACCTAGGATTAGAGATTCAGTAAACGTATTTCTGAGTAGCTTAACGCCAGCACAACTATCCGGCTACGACGGAATTAGAATGCTAAGACAAGAGATTTGGAACAGAGCTAACGAAATCCTTGAAGATTCGACCTCCCTAGAAAATATACAGATCCTTAAATTGACCATAAAATAATTAGGAACTTGGACTATTTTGCTCCAAAACTCGTGTTTCTGTTTCGATTATATCTTCCAGCTTTTTCATGAAATCTTCCCTCTTTAGCCCTGGACGAATATAATTTAATATTCTGACTGTAATTATCCCAGGGCGTTTTATGAAGGCCTTACGCGGCCAAAATATACCGGAATTAAGAGCAATAGGGACAACAGGCACTTTCAAAGCTCGATAGACAGCAAATACACCAGAATGGTAACCCTTTTTTTCGCCGGGGGCGACCCGGGTTCCTTGGGGAAATATAATAATCGGACGCCCAAGGCCCGCCCATTTTCTGGCAATCATTAACATAGACTTTAAAGCATTCGCTTTTCCTGCTCTATCGATCGGCACCATACCAACTTTATTGATAAACCAGCCCAATATGGGAAGTTTCAATAATTCCCTCTTCAGGACTATTGAAGGATCTGAAAAAATTAAATGGAGTGCCAACGTCTCCCATGCGGACTGGTGTTTCGAGGCGACCATAAAATGACCCCCCGGCAAATTCTCTAATCCCTCGACACGGTAATCAAGGCCAACAATTATTTTTAAACAAGATATTATAAATTTTACCCATACATCTCTCAGCCAACACACACCTTTTCTTGAACCAAAGAGCAAAGGGAGCGCTAAAAGTCCCATTAATAAAATAGTTAAAACCAAAATACAGTTAAAAATAGTAGAACGGATTAAAATCAAAATAATGGCCAAACAAACGACATGAAAAATTGGTAAAGCTTAACAGCTCAGTTTAAAATAGCACGACCAATCCATACGGAAAACCGAATTTAGGTATAATTCAGTCATCGAAAATTTTTGCTATATTTTGAAACTAATAATAAACAGAAGGTCAAAGACTATTTTCTGCAAAAAAATACTGGTGTAATGTTTAAGATACCCCGAAGCAAATATCAACTGATCACTAAATCTTGAGTCTAATCCTATGACCATGGGTTAAGATCTTTTGGGGTGACAATCTGGGGGAATGAAAATGGCTACACAAAAACATGGACTTGCGAGGGGGCTAACTAATTATGGAGATATGGACTTTAGCCTATATCTCCGACGTGCTAATGCCGCTTCTATGGGTTACGGTAAGGAACCCCTGAGCAAACCAGTAATTGGAATAGCTGATACGGCTAGTGGTTTCAATAACTGTCACCGCCACGTCCCCGAAATGATTGAGGCGGTCAAGCGAGGCGTTCTCATGACAGGCGGCTTACCAATAGTATTTCCTACAATCTCACTTGGCGAAACCTTCTTAAATCCTACATCGATGATGTATCGGAATTTGATGAGTATGGATACTGAGGAAATGATCCAGGCACAGCCGATGGATGCAGCTGTGATGATTGGTGGATGCGACAAAACATTACCGGCTCAATTAATGGGGGCAGCCAATGCCAGTATTCCAATAATATCACTAATAACAGGGCCACAATTAACAGGACATTCAGAAGGGGAACGATTAGGTGCCTGCACAGATTGCCGCCGTTTCTGGGGTAAATTTAGAGCAGGGGAAATCGACCAGGCAGGGATCGACAAAATTGAGTCACGCTTAGTCACTACAGCTGGAACCTGTGCCGTTATGGGAACCGCAAGCACAATGGCATGTATAACAGAAGCTTTGGGGATGGCGTTACCTGGGACTGCCGCAATACCAGCCACCCACGCAGATCGTTTGAGAGCATCTGAAGCATCTGGGGCACAAGCCGTAGTACTGGCTTCTAGTGATAAAGATAACTTCCTTATACCAAATAGGATAATCACACCTAAGTCAGTAGAAAATGCTCTAAGGGTTCTCTTAGCCATTGGAGGATCAACCAATGCAATCATTCATCTAACTGCTGTCGCTGGTCGCCTAGGAATTCCTATTCCCTTAACTCAACTCAACGTACTTTCGGATGAAACCCCAGTATTGATAGATCTAAAACCAACAGGGGAACATTATATGGAGGATCTATTCAAGGCTGGTGGCCTCGGGGTGGTATTGCGCGAGCTAAAGCACCTGTTAAACCTCGATTGCATGACTATAACGGGACAAACTTTGGGAGAGCGTTTGAAAGTAGAGCCAAAATATGTCGATAGAAGCGTAGTAAGATCACTAGATGATCCTATACAGCCTATGGGCGGTTTAGTCTCACTTTTTGGATCTTTAGCCCCTCAAGGGGCGATCTTGAAGAGATCAGCTGCCGATCCAAAACTTTTCGAGACTGAAGGAAGAGCAGTTGTTTTTTCCTCTCTTGAAGACCTATCGTTGAGGATCGACGATCCAGCACTCGATGTAGAGGAAAATGATATCCTGATACTGCAAAATGCCGGTCCGAAAAGTGACGCAGCGATGCCTGAGGCGGGTTATCTTCCCATACCAAAAAAACTAGCTCGTGCTGGAGTTAAAGATATGGTTCGTATATCTGATGCACGTATGAGCGGTACAGCCTACGGGACTATCGTTTTACATGTCACTCCTGAAGCTGCTGTAGGCGGACCTTTAGCACTCGTCAAAAATGGTGATAGAATAAAAATTAGCGTCAAGAACCGATCTTTAGATCTTCTTATTAGTGAAGAAGAAATGCAAAATCGCCTCAAACAGCTACAAATTAAATCTCCTCCTGCATATCATCGCGGCTACAAAAAACTTTATTACGATACTGTTTTACAAGCAGATGGGGGTTGTGACTTTGACTTTTTAAGAGATCCATCTCTTCTTTAAAATAAATAGGCTTTTAACCCTGACACCTTATACAAAAAAGCCATATAAAGTTGCTGGATTTTCGCTGAGTATCATTTTTTGACGGGAACGTTCCGGGATCCAATCGCAGAACATCTGGTATAACTCAAAATCGTTTGGTTTAGTGTCTGAGTGTTCCGGATGAGGCCAATTGGTACCCCAAACCATTCTTTCTGGAGCCCAACTAATAAGTGCGCGGGCTATATCCGCTACTTCCGGATCATTAATTAATCCTTTTCGAGACGAATTATATGGTGCAGATAGCTTTACCCATATTTTGTCTCGATCTATTAATCGCGTCAGGGCCTTAAACCCCCTTTGTTTCAACGTTTTCGTCCTTAAAAATAACCCTATGTGATGCAGGATTATGTAGCCAGGCCAAGACGCGAGCCGTTGTTCCACTTCATGCAAATCCGAACCATCGATCTTGAGATCAACATGCCATCCCAAATCATGGATCCGCCAAGCTAACCGTTCTGCGTCATCCCATTGATATTTATTTTCACCAGCCTTCATAAAGAATTGAGCCCCAACGACTCCAGATGCCTTTAGATTTTCTAACTCATTGTCAGTAGCATCCAAATCAAGTGTTGCTATCCCAACCGCTGAACGAGGAGTTTTCTTTTCAGAATTTTGGTTCACATCAGTGATTGTTTTTATTAAAACTTGATGATCATGGCCACAGTCTTCCGGCTGCAGTAAAACCGTGCCTGTGATGGATAGTTTGTCGCAAAGTACTATGTATTCGTTCAGTGAGAAATCTGGCTTTTTTTCCTCAATATCTTTGCCTGGCTCAATTTCACCTAAATTATCCTCATCCTCAGAATTCTTCAGACCTAAAATTTGAGCATGACAATCAATCAGACCGTATTCAGAGTTGCCAAGATCTCCTGGATTCATTTCAAATCCTTACGCAACGAACTTATGCTCAGTATTGCCTGCTCTTGATATACGAGAGGGTTTTTCTGATTCCGATACATTTTCTTCTCGAACCAAATTGGATATTACATCGTTGCGCCTATTTGCCATGGAACAAACTCATTATCTCCAATTCCTAGTTCCTCACTCTTGGTTGGTTCACCCGACGCTGTTTTTACGATTTTATCGAAGATCCGCTCTCCCATATCATCGATAGATATGTCTTCATCGAGAACTTCACCGCAATTAATATCCATATCCTCTTCCATACGTCGATACATGTTGGAATTTGTTGCTAATTTTAGAGATGGAGCAGGCTTACAACCATAGCATGACCCTCGGCCTGTGGTGAAAGTAACGATATTGGAACCACTAGCAACTTGACCTGTTATGGAGCATGGGTCATAGCCAGGACTGTCCATAAACACGAAACCCTTTGTATCTATTCGTTCTCCATAATTATAGACGCCACAAAGATTAGTTACACCCCCTTTGGCCGCTGCGCCAAGAGACTTCTCTAAGATCGTCGTCAGTCCACCTTCTTTATTTCCAGGAGAGGGGTTATTATTCATTTCCCCGCCATTGCGCT
>QCQB01000016.1 GCA_003212315.1 SAR116 cluster bacterium AG-447-C21
GGAGCGTAAATTCAGCCATTTTTTATTTCTCTCTTTAAAAACTTTTCATGCACAATATTTTAGTATACCCGGGCTGCTGGAGGTATTGGTTCTATTTCGTTAGACAACGGGTTTTGATGGACATCCCGATAAATGACATCATAGTTATTTTTTTCATCGAGCCACATGCAAGTATGTTTCATCCAGTTTTCGTCATCGCGTTCTGGATAGTCTTCATGGGCATGCGCCCCGCGGCTTTCTTTTCGAAGGTTAGCTGACGTTAGGGTAACGATAGCTTGCCCCATTAAATTTTCCAGTTCGAGTGCTTCAACAAGATCTGAGTTCCATATTAATGAGCGATCACTGACGGATATATCAGGCATTGTACCTGCTATTTGCAAAATATTCTTTACCCCTTCATCTAATAATTTGTCGTCTCTAAACACAGCGGCATGCCGTTGCATCGCAACCTGCATATCCAGCCTGATCTCAGAGGCCTTTTTAGAACCATTAGAATTACGAATTCTCTCTAGTCTTTCAATAGCATTATCGCCTGCTTCGGAGCTCAGTGGCTTGTGTGTTTCTCCCGGCGTCACCGTTTCTGCAGCCCGATATGCTGCCGCCCTTCCAAAAACAACTATATCAAGTAATGAGTTGGTGCCCAGCCTATTTGCTCCATGAACAGAAACACACGCAGCTTCACCGATGGCCATTAACCCCTGGCAGACACGATCTGGGTCGTCAGCAGTTGGTGCGAGTACTTCTCCATGATAGTTGGTTGGTATCCCTCCCATGTTATAATGAACAGTTGGCATGATAGGGATTGGTTCTCTAGTAACGTCGACTCCTGCAAATATTTTTGCCGTTTCAGATATGCCTGGCAGCCGAAGTGCTAAAACCTCGGGGTCAAGATGCTCTAGGTGAAGATTTATATGATCTTTCTTGGGCCCAACCCCTCTGCCCTCATTTATTTCAATAGTCATCGATCGACTTACTACGTCTCTTGAGGCTAAGTCTTTGGCCGTTGGAGCATAGCGTTCCATAAAACGCTCTCCCTCCGAATTTGTGACATATCCACCCTCGCCTCTGGCCCCTTCAGTGATTAGACATCCAGCACCATACACACCAGTTGGATGAAACTGAACAAATTCCATGTCCTGGAGTGGTAATCCAGCGCGCAAAACCATGCCATTACCATCGCCTGTACAAGTATGTGCTGAGGTGCATGAAAAGTATGCTCTTCCATACCCTCCGGTTGCTAAAACTGTTTGATGTGCTCTGAAGCGATGCAATGTTCCAGTGGCAAGGTCAAGTGCCATGACGCCTCTGCAAGCACCCGTATCATCCATAATCAAATCTAGAGCAAAATACTCGATGTAAAACTCGGCATTATTAGCCAGACATTGTTGGTATAGGGTGTGAAGAATTGCATGTCCTGTTCTATCAGCTGCGGCGCAAGCACGTTTAGCCATTCTTTTACCGTTATCCAACGTGTGACCGCCAAAAGGACGTTGATAAATTTTACCTTCCTCGGTGCGAGAAAACGGAACACCGTAGTGTTCCAATTCAATCACAGCTGGTATCGCATTTCTGCACATATACTCTATGGCATCTTGATCGCCCAACCAGTCGGATCCTTTGACCGTATCGTACATGTGGAATTGCCAGTTATCTCCTTCACCCATATTGTCTAGGGCTGCCCCAACGCCGCCTTGTGCGGCAACGGTATGGCTTCGTGTAGGAAACACTTTTGTTATACATGCCGTCTTGAGACCTTCCATCGTCATCCCTAGCGTAGCACGTAACCCGGCACCGCCTGCTCCAACCACTACTACGTCGTATGTATGATCGATTACTTCATATGACTTCATTTTATACGGCCCTTATAATGCGATTTTTAACAATGAAAAAACGGCCATTACCCCTAAGACTAAAAATATGAATTTTAAACTTATCAGTAACAGAAATTTGAAACCTTCATGATGTATATAGTCTTCAACAACCACTTGAACACCCAAAAGCGCGTGATAAAGCGTTGAGGAAACCAATAAAATCATAAAAATTGATACGAGAGGTATAGATAACCAGTTCACGGTCTCCGCGTAACTAGCGCTATTGAGGGAAGCGATTGAAATAATAAACCATAATGTCAGCGGAATTAGGGCAATCGCTGTTAACCGTTGCATCCACCAGTGGTGTACGCCCTCCTTCGCGGTGCCTAAGCCTCTTACGCGGCCTAAGTCACTTCTCATGCCTTTATCTGTCATATTTGATTCCTTAACTAACTCAATAAACCTATTGCCCAGGCGATGCCTGTGAGAACAAAGGAGCCAGCTACAGTGGCCCAACCTGACTTATATGCGGTATCAAGCTCGAATCCGTACCCAGCGTCCCAGAAAAGGTGACGAACTCCGTTACATAAATGATAAAAAACGGCCCATGAGAAACCTAAGAGCACAATTAAACCAAACCATGATGTCATTATTTCTTTTATTAAATTAAAATATTCTTCGCCACTTGCAGCTGCTACTATCCACCATACAAGTAAAATAGTGCCTGCCGATAATGCTACTCCAGTCGCACGATGAGTAATTGAAAGAACCGAGGTTAACTGGGGCCTGTAAACTTGCAGATGTGGTGAGAGAGGACGGTTAGAACCACTCATGTGTTATGTTTCCTTAAAATATTAATACGATAAACTATAGAACGATAAATGGTTCTGTCGAGAGGGCGCAATCACCAAAATTCATATGCCAATCACCAATCTCCGAGCGCCTCCATGAAACATATCATCAATTCGCGTTGTCAAACTATAGAATCTTGTAGTTGCTTGAATCCCCCCAAAATAGATACTAACATACTTGTTGCAGTTTTTTAACAAATTAGATGGTTAAATATTATTTTATTGGGAGATTTTTATGTCGGACCAAAACTTGTTTAAAGTTACAGCAGAGCGAGGAGCGGATGCGGTAATTGATAATGCGGGCTACATTGAAATGTATGAGCGATCGCTTGCGGATCCGGTAAAGTTTTGGGAGGAAGAAGGTAAGAGGATTGATTGGATCAAACCATACACCAAGGTAAAAGATGTTTCTTATGCTGAAACAGATTTACACATAAAATGGTTTTATGATGGGACATTAAATGTTTCCGCCAACTGTTTAGATAGACATTTGGCGAGCAAGGGTGATCAGACCGCAATAATCTGGGAAGGTGACAACCCGGAAGAAGATAAAAAAATATCGTTCCAAGAACTGCATATTGAGGTTTGTAAATTTGCAAATGCATTGAAAGCTCTTGGTGCGAAGAAAGGGGATCGCATCACCATATATATGCCCATGATCCCCGAGGCGGCGGTAGCTATGCTTGCTTGCGCTCGAATTGGAGCAATTCATTCAGTTGTGTTTGGAGGATTTTCGCCAGAGGCGTTGGCAGGACGAATCAAAGACTGTGATAGTAATTTAATCATCACGGCGGATGAAGGAATCAGGGGTGGAAAATCAATCCCGTTGAAAGCGAACACCGATGAAGCGCTAAAGTCCTGTGCAATGTGTCAAACAGTTGTTGTTGTGAAAAGGACTGGGGGGTCGATCGATTGGAATGAAGATACTGATCACTGGTATCATGATATAATGGCGACAGCATCGGAGGATTGTCCGGCAGAAGAGATGAATGCGGAAGACCCCTTATTCATTCTGTATACTTCGGGATCAACAGGACAACCTAAAGGCGTAATGCATACATCCGGTGGATACATTGTCTATGCTTCAATGACACATCAATATGTTTTTGACTATAAACCGGGCGAAATTTATTGGTGTACCGCTGATGTTGGGTGGGTAACCGGACACTCTTATATTCTATATGGTCCCCTAGCTAATGGGGCCACGACACTTATGTTCGAAGGGGTACCAAACTATCCAGATACTAGTCGGTTTTGGCAAGTTTGTGACAAACATAACGTTTCTATTTTCTACACAGCACCAACAGCACTTCGAGCTTTAATGAGAGAGGGTGATGGGCCGGTAAAATCTACTAGTCGGAAGTCTCTTCGAATCTTGGGTTCTGTTGGAGAGCCAATCAATCCGGAAGCCTGGCTATGGTATTATAATGTTGTTGGGGATGGTCGTTGCGCCATTGTTGATACGTGGTGGCAGACCGAAACAGGAGGTATTTTGATCACTCCTTTACCTGGCGCCACGGACCTCAAACCGGGATCTGCAACTAGACCATTTTTTGGTATTGAACCTGTGATAGTAGATGGTGACGGTAATCGTCTGGATGGACCTACAAGTGGGAACCTATGTTTGAACGATAGCTGGCCAGGCCAAATGCGAACCGTTTATGGGGACCATGAGAGGTTTTATCAGACCTATTTTGCCACGTTTCCAGGAAGGTATT
Organism: SAR116 cluster bacterium AG-447-C21; assembly: GCA_003212315.1. Lineage (GTDB taxonomy): Bacteria > Pseudomonadota > Alphaproteobacteria > Thalassobaculales > Thalassobaculaceae > UBA7326. Next base: position 4,381 of record QCQB01000016.1, read on the forward strand.
TCACCGGAGATGGTTGTCGACGAGATGAGGATGGTTATTATTGGATTACTGGGCGCGTTGACGATGTTATAAATGTTTCTGGTCATCGTATGGGAACGGCAGAGGTTGAATCTGCGCTTGTTGCCCATGAAAAAGTAGCTGAAGCGGCGGTTGTTGGATACCCGCATGACATCAAGGGACAAGGCATATACGCGTATGTAACTTTAAATGTTGGTGTAGATCCGTCGGAGGACTTAAGGGTTGAGCTGGTGCAATGGGTTAGAAAAGAGATTGGTCCAATAGCAAGTCCAGACTTAATACAATGGGCACCAGGCCTACCCAAAACACGTTCAGGAAAAATAATGCGACGGATCTTGCGAAAGATTGCCGAAGATGATTTTGGTAGTTTAGGAGATACTTCTACCTTGGCTGAGCCTGCCGTCGTTAATGATTTGATAGAAAATCGAGAAAACAGGAAGGATTAAATGGTCAGGTAATTGCCAGATTATCAATCAATCTGGTTGAACCTAGCCATGCGGCAGCGAAAAGGCGGCTTGGTCTTTTAATGTCATTACAGGCTTGGAGTGTTTGAGAACTGCGGAGATCTAAATACTCAATTTTCTCGAACCCTGATTTTTGCATATTTTGTTTAGCAAGTTGTAGGCTTTTCTTTATATCATTCCCGTTGGATATATCGGACGCATACTGGGTTAAAATATTGTACATGGAAGGTGCAATAGAACGGGATTTAGTATCGAGATAAACGTTTCTTGAAGATAATGCTAAGCCGTCTTCTTCGCGGATGGTTGGAGCACCTATAATCTCTACAGGTATATCTAGGTCAGTTGCGAGGCGTTTTATTACTAAAAGCTGTTGATAGTCCTTTTCACCGAATATTGCTATGTCTGGAAGCGCTTGCAGCAATAACTTGGTTACAACTGTGGCGACGCCATCAAAGAAGCCTGGTCTAGAGAGAGCACAAAGACAATCGGTTAAACCTCCTACACTGATTGTTGTTGTTGCATCGGGGCGATACATTTCGCTAACGTCAGGTGCAAAGAGTAAATCGATGTCTTCTTCAACAAGTTTCCGAATATCACTATCTTCACGCCGAGGGTACGTTTCAAAATCTTCATTAGGCGCGAATTGAAGAGGGTTTACAAAAATAGTTGCAATTACTCTATCGCTCCTTTCCTTCCCTACTTTCATTAAAGATAAATGTCCTGCATGCAGGGATCCCATCGTGGGCACTAGCGCGACACTCTGGCCTTCTCTTCTCCACATCGAAATGCGGGACCGCAATTCTGTAACTGTGCGTACAATATCCAACCCAAAACTGCCTATTTCTCAGCCAATAACACCAATCCGCTCAGTTGATACCTATTTTATGCAGCAGTTTCAACTAGGTGTTGCAACTTATCTTATGGCATTAGCGTCATTTGCAGGTATGTAATTAAAATCAGGATAATTAATGTTAACTATTCTGTTCTCCTTCATTCCAATACACCGGATTATAAAATTAGGAGTTTGCTTATATTATACATAATTTTAATGATGAAAATTCGAAACGATATCGGTATCTTTTAGATATGGTCGTAACTAGCAATTAACCCATTAATCATTTTATGGAATTGATAAAAATGAAAATATGTATTTTTGGAGCCGGAGCTATAGGTGGTTTTGCAGCTTCGTATTTATCGAGGGCAGGACACGAGATTTCCTTGATATCGCGGGGCGCTAATTTGAAGGCATTTCAGAATACCGGATTAACATTAAGTCATGCTGGTGACACATCTACTGTCCACCCGATAGCTACCGATAATCCTGCAGATATTGGTCAAGTTGACATTATTCTTGTAACCGTGAAAGGACCTGCCCTGACTGATGTAGGCAGTTATATTAAACCATTATTGGGTGATGAGACACAAGTCGTCTTTGCTATGAATGGCATTCCTTGGTGGTATGACATAGTGATGGGGCGCGGCCAAGCAACATCGGGAAAGCTTTTAGATCAAGGTGGACAATTGCAACATACGGTTGGAATTGAACGTATAATAGGATGTGTCGTGGATTGTCCAGCAGCGGTTTCCTCGCCCGGTTTTGTCATTTGTAAACGAGAGACAAAGGGGAAATTCACTATTGGCGCTCCTCGTTCAATTAATAACCCAAGGGTGGATTTTATTTCGAGGATATTGGAAGACTCCCAGATGTTAGCCCCAGTAAGTAGTAATATTGAACAGGAAATTTGGGCGAAACTGATTGTTAATCTATCGCGTTCCCCTCTCGCTGTTCTGACTGGTGTGGATGAAATGGAATTGGCTAAACATTCAGAAACTACAGAAATAACCCGGGAGATGGTGAATGAAGCAACTTTGGTGGCGCATTCTCATGGTATTCAGCTTAATTTGAATTGGGATCAATTGCTCAATATTGAATATAGGTCCGAACATAGATCATCTATGTTACAAGATTGGGATTTTCAGAGGCCGATGGAAATTGATAGCATTATCAAAATCGTGAGTTTGTTTGGAAAAGAGGCTGGCATCAAAACTCCAACAATTGATAGAATACTGGCATTGTTAACTATCAAAGCTCGTCAGGTTGGGCTTTATCATTAATGATTTTTAATGATAGGGGTCTGCCGCATCTCTTAATCCATCCCCAAAAAAATTGAATGCCAAAACCACAACGATCACTGGAATTACTGGTGTCATTATCCATGGATATAATTCCACGGCATTGATATTTTGAGCCTCTGTTAACAATACTCCCCACGAAGTAATTGGGGGGCGTAATCCTAGCCCTAGAAAGCTGAGAGCTGTTTCACCCAATATCATCGATGGAATGGATAGAGTGGCAGATGCGATTAAGTGGCTTGTGAAACTCGGCAGCAAATGTCGGGCGATCACCCGTCTGGGCTTTGCCCCCATTAGCTGTGCTGCCTGGGCAAAGTCTTCTTCTCTGAGGGAAAGGAGTTTTGATCTTACCGCTCTGGCTAGACCTGTCCAATCGAGCATGCCTAAAATCAGAGTTATGCCAAAATAAACCAAAATAGGGCTCCATGTGACGGGAAGAGAGGCGGATAGTGCCATCCATAATGGGAGTTCTGGAAACGATCGTATAATTTCTATCATTCTTTGTGTTAAATTATCAATCCAGCCACCATAATATCCAGCTAATCCACCAATAGTAATGCCGATTATGAAGCTAAAAATAATACCAACTAAACCTATGGTAAGTGATATCCGAGTGCCATAAATTATTCGTGATAGAACATCTCTTCCCAGTCGGTCAGTACCCAACAAAAATAATGTTCCACTTTTCGATGGACAAAAGAAATGAAAACTAGCATCAAAGAGGCTCCAAAATTGATATTTATCACCAGAACAAAAAAATCGTATGGGCTGAATAATTGCTGTATTTTCCGTATATTCACGCCTCAAAGTTTTCATATTAAGCTTAAAGCTAAAGCCGTAAACGAATGGCCCAATAAGTTCACCTTCGTGAAAAAAGTGAATTTTTTGCGGGGGTGCATAAATGAAATCGGTATTGCGGGAAGCTAACGCATAAGGGGCTAGCAATTCGGCGATCACAACTGAAAAATACATAAAAGCTAGTACAGCACCAGAGACCATCGCTAATCTATGTCGTTTTAGCTTCCACCACATCAACTGCCACTGTGTCGCCAAATAATAACGTTCTTGCTCTCGTGTTAGTGGTTCTTCTGCATTTGGGTCAAAGTGGTTTTTATTTACAAAATGCGTGTTACTCATTTGCTTGCTCCACCACCAAGACGAATGCGTGGATCAAGCCAGGCTAATGCTAAATCTGATAAAAACATTCCAACTACGGTTAACAAAGCAAGAAATATTAGAAAGGATCCCGCAAGATACATATCCTGGCTTTGAAGTGCGGATATTAGCATGGGACCCGTCGTTGGGAGCGAGAGTACCATTGAGACGATAGCTGACCCAGAAATAATTTGTGGCAGCATATTGCCAATATCAGCAATAAAGGGGTTCAAGGAAGTTCTAAGTGGGTATTTTATGAGTGCTTTTAGAGGATGGAGTCCCTTGGCCTTTGCCGTTATCACATATTGCTTTTGCAGTTCATCAAGCATGTTAGCTCTTAAGCGTCGGATCATACTTGCTGTACCTGATGTTCCTATAACAACAACAGGAACCCATAAATGCTCCAGAATGGAAAGAAATTTGGCTGTTGACCATGGCTGGTCTATGTAGATGGGGTCCATAAGGCCACCTATTGATGTGCCAAACCAGACATTCGCGAAATAGAGTAATATTAAAGCAAGTAGAAAATTTGGCGTTGCCAGGCCAATGAAGCCTACAAACGTTAGTCCGTAATCTCCCCAGCTATATTGGTGTGTAGCCGAGTAAATTCCAATTGGAAATGATACCAGCCAAATAAAGATAATGGTTGTAAAGTTGAGGATTAGCGTAAGCAATAATCGATCACCCACCACTTCGGAAACGGGGAGTTGATATTCAAATGAAAATCCAAGGTCGCCCTGTAACAAACCTAAGACCCAAAAGCAATATTGTTCCACCATTGATTTATCGAGTCCGTATTGAGCCCTTAGTGCTTCAATTTTGGCGATATCTACGTTCTCTCCCTGGCTTTGAAGCTCGGCTATATAAGTAGAGAGATAATCACCTGGGGGGAGTTGTATAATCACGAATGTTATAATGCTGATAGCAAACAAAGTTGGTATCATAATTAAGATTCTATGGATAAGGTATGACAGCACTCTAACTCACCGTTCCATGCTATTTTTGGGTAAAGTTTTGAACCAAAACGTGTCGGGGCTGTAAATGCCAAAATGGGCACCGGGGTTCCAGTTATAAATTCCCTTTATTGGAACATTTTTAAGATTATTCGATACAACCACCGGCTGGAGAACGCCCGCTATTAGCCCTATTGAGTAGACTTGTTCAGTATGAATATCTAAAACCTTTTCCCAAATGTCCTTTCTTTTCGCGAATACGGGCTCCGCTCGCCAATCCCGGTATAATTTCAGTAATTCCATGGCAAACGGGTCATTTGGAATTTGTCCTGCTTTCCCGCCTGTTTCAAAGTGCTGCCCCCATTTTGGCCATTGAAGCAACTGTTGCGTTGTGGGTGCAAATTCAGCAGGTGAACTGTTTGCTGAAGCAAGTCCATTTTCGATACCTGACCATATGGATATGGCTGTCTCACCAGAGAAAATGCGATTCCGGAATACGTTTCGTTGAGACGGTTTTGAGTAAATTTTTATACCAATTTTCAACCAACTGTCGTGGATTAGCTCCAAAATATCCGTTTGTTCGGTGCTCTCTCCAGCAGTCTCAATAATTAAGTTTAAGGGATTACCGTCGGGTAGCAGTCGAATTCCTCTGCTATCCCGTTTTATCAGTCCCATATCGTCCAAAAGTTGATTCGCCGATTTTAAATTGAGTTGCGCCCATTTGGATCTATAGTATGGCTTATATAGTGGCGACTCAGGTAGAACAGTATTATTACCCTCAATTGCCAATCCATAATAGATAACCTGATTAATTTCATATCGGTTCACAGCCATGGATAACGCGCGCCTGAAACGAACATCCTGCATAATAGACCGTAGCACTTTATTTTTATGATTTAAATTTGGGAACAAGGCTAGGTGTGAACCCTTCGCCGTAGTCCACAGTCTTGTAGAATACGGCGAACGATCTTCGCCTTTTTTTAAAAACGTGTAGTCGTCAAATCTAAGATAACGCGCCTGAAGGTCAACTTCCCCAGTACCTGTTTTAGCCGATATTAACTTGTTACTAGCGATACCAAAAATAAACTCGTCAATATAAGGTAATTGCTGCCCCTTTGGATCTATTCTATGAAAAAAAGGGTTTCTTTTGAATCTCAATCTATTTGATGAAGATTTACTAATGCAGACCCAGGGTTGTAAAACTGGCAAATCGATATTGTCGTTTCTATAAAGGTTATCCATTTTATTATGCAATGCTGCCCAATTACGCTGTTTTGCCGTAGTTACAAGTTTTTGGAGTTCAGAATTTGCGGTAAAATTCTCGTGAAATTGACGCATGTAGTGTGCGGGGCGATAAATATAGAGTGGACTGGCGCCCGCTAAAGCCGCTAAAAAATCAGGATTTGGCTTTTCCCATTCATACTGAATGGAGAGATTATCGAGTATTCTAAATTGTGGCAGTTTACCGTCTACCTTCATCACTTTTGGGGGGCCTACCGGTGACAATTTAGGATTGTTTGCGACGTCTTCCCACCAATAACGAAAATCTTCTGCCGTAAATGGATGCCCGTCTGACCATTTATGACCGGGCCGCAGATTGAATATAAATTTTTTTCCTTGAATAACATCGAATGACTGGAGGATATCTGGCTGAAACTCAAATGTCTTTGGTTTGTATATTAACAATCTGGCATAACCATAGACGGTCATCTGTCGTGCGTCTTTTGCCCGCGCCATAAGCATTTTAAGGGTGCCCCCAAACTTACCAATTTCGAGATTACGGCCAGCAAAATCAATTACTCTTGGAGTTTGAGGTAATCTGGATTCAACAGGTGGTAATTTACCGTTTTTTACCATTTTGGAAAGCAAAGGGGATTCGGAATAACCAAATGCACAATTTGCAAAAGAAAGGATAAAGACAAATAAATAGCCGAAAAGAGTAAGATGTTTATTCATGATGCTATTTTTAATTCTGAAATGTTTTCGTGAACTCTTACAAAGTGTTCTCCCCCTATATCAAGCAGCTTGGTAGGCATTTCTTGGGTTGCTGTGAATGGATGCTCCCATTCTGCTGGATCCGAGCAACGTTCATCCATGATACTTTTGAAGTCGAGAGGTTTATCGAGGCTGGGACTGGGTACGGCAGAAAACAATGCCTTGGTGTAAGGGTGTATGGGGTTTTTAAATAGCGCTACCCGCGGCGCCGCCTCAACTATTTGCCCGGAACACATGACGGCTACATCATCTGCAATATAATCAATCACAGCGAGATTATGAGATATGAAAAGGTAACTTAAAGCTAGTTGTTCTTTGAGGTCTTTCAGTAAATTTAATACTTGGGCTTGGATGGAGACATCTAGGGCTGAAACGGGTTCGTCACAAATCAATAGTCTTGGTTTCAGCGCTAATGCCCTTGCAATTCCTATACGCTGGCGCTGCCCACCCGAAAAGCTATGGGGGTAGCGATTTAGATGCCGGATATCTAACCCTACCAATCTAATGAGTTCACGAACAAGTGTAATTCTAAACTCATGATCCCCAATGTTATGAATGATAAGAGGCTCGTTTATGATATCAAATATAGTCATGCGAGGATTCAGTGAACTAAAGGGATCCTGAAAAATAAATTGGATTTTCTTTCGGAAATCGATAAGCGATTCCTCATTCAATGACAAAACGTCGACAGTACCATCTTGATCTGAATACTGAATGGAGCCGGCATCGGGTGCGATAGCTCGCATAACGGTTTTGCTAAGTGTTGTTTTTCCGCATCCTGATTCTCCTACCAATCCGAGACAAGACCCACGTCTAATCTTAAAACTGACATCATTTACTGCAGAGACTTTTTCTCCACCAAAATTGAAAATACCGCTCGAACGAATAGAGAATGATTTTCTGATACCTTCAACAGTCAGTATAGGTTTGACCGAAAGAGTTTTCGCCACTTCCAAATCTTTTGGATTAGGCTTTAAAAGAGGACTAGACTTTGACTCGATATTCCGTATTGGTATTAATCGCTCACCTTTCTCCATATCAAAGCGAGGGACAGCGGCCATTAATGATTTTAGATACGGGTGCTCGGCACGTTTGAAGATATCTTCTACAGAACCGGTCTCCATTATCTCACCTCTGTACATAACCACAACGTCATCAGCCATGTTTGCAACGACACCAAGATCGTGAGTAATCATCAACAATGCCATTTCAAACTCCGCCTGTAGATCCTTCATCAGCTTCAATATTTGAGCTTGAATTGTCACATCAAGTGCCGTCGTAGGTTCATCAGCGATGAGTAGACATGGTCTGCAGATGAGAGCCATGGCGATCATAGAACGCTGTCTCAAACCGCCGGATAACTCAAATGGATATGTTTTGAAGCCTCTTTTTGGATCCGGAAATCCTACTAAACGAAGCATATCAATAACCACCGGAGTAGCTTCATTGGTGTGAAGGCGACGATGTAGCATCAATGCTTCAAGGATTTGATTTCCGATAGTGTGGAGTGGCGATAACGAAGTCATGGGCTCTTGAAAAATGATCGAAATCTGACCGCCCCTTATATCGCGGATTGGTTTTCCAGAGGGATTTAATGCCGCTATATCGATTATCGGCTTGTCCTCAGAATTTGGTGAAAATAGTATTGACCCGCCATATATTTTTGCCTGAGAAGGAAGTAATCCCATTATTGTTTGACTAATTACTGATTTTCCAGAGCCAGACTCGCCTACCAAGGCTACCGTTTTTCCTGGAAATATTTCAAATGAGGCCTTCTTAACGGCCATCATACGGCCCTCGGGCAAATCGAATCCAACTTCGAGATCTTTTACCGATAATATTGGGACCTTTGTATCCATTTATTATTGGTTCCTAATTTCTTGTTATTTCATTCTCAGACGACAGTCGATTTTGAAGGGGAAATCCGGCACTTGAAAAATTCTCTATAGTTGTCTCTGAAGGAGTGAGTTTATTCTGGTGAATAGTATTTACGCAATGCTGCATTATTTGTTCGAAACCGTTGATAGTAGAATCAACAGAAATTTTACTTTTAGGATCCCGTATAGTGAGCTCAAACCATCCACCTTTACCGGTTCGATCTTTTCGGGTTGAAAAATATCTCAGTCTTATGTCAATCACAGCAGGTAGTGAAATATTTTTTCCCAAGGGGCCGTTTGCCTGGAAGGTGTCATTTGAAAAGCTGAATGTTGTCAAATGCCTCTGAGCAGTTCTTAGAAAGAAGCCTAAAAAAAGAAGTGCCCCGGCGGCGAATATATATTGAAAGATGGTTATTTTTGTCGCTGCTACTAGAAGCCCGACCGTAACAAAAAGACCGATTGCACCCCTGAGATAATCTCCTCTTAGTGCATTCATGGGATAATGGAAAATTGTCATACTGTTTTTCTTTTTAGCCGAAGTAATTTATTGGAGATGTTAAGTTTATACTAGTGCTTTTTTTTAAAACAAGGCAGACTTCTTGAAACTCTTTCCAATCGTCAATAGACATTATTAAATGATGTGTCAAAAGCCCTATCGGCTCTAGGGTATCTATGGCCCTAGTCCGGCAATTTTGTAATTCGCCGGCAATTTTGTCCGCCATAAGTTCCGCTCCAATGAAACTCCGTTTTTCTTTCCAATCAATGACATCAACATGGGTATTAACCTGCAGAAGTCCGGGAACTGGAGTCGCCTCTTTTCTTGATGAGAAAGTAGAGAGGCTTGAGATGCCAAATAAAGGCAGAGTTTTAGTTAATTCATTATTAATACGGTTCCAAGGAGGAACAAAGCATTTAAGAAATAAATCACCAAAAAGTTGTTCTAATTTACCGATCCCCTTTTCTAGGTCTTTCCATTGAGCCTCGATCGGTCTGAAGCTCCCAAACTCTGCTTTTTTTCTGGTCAATGGTTCGTAGTTGTAATGGTTGAGCCCATGCATCGCTATATTAATATTGCACTGGTTTAATAAGTTTACCAACTGGCTCGATGCTCTGGCCGGAACGACGGCAAGAAGAGGGGCAAGGTTAATATTGTCTGAAACAGCAATCATATTCTCTAAACTGTGACTGGGGGCCTCTAGGTCGTCGTCGCGCCACCAGATCTCCATATATTTGTTTTCTGAATCTAAACGATTAATTTCCTTTTCTAATCGTTGAAAACCTGTTTCTAAGTTCATAGTAAGGCCCATAATAAATTGGCTGTAGAACTAGCGCCATCTAAACTAACATTTAGCTTTTTTACTGGCTTAGTGTTCAAGGCTTGATATATCGCGTTGTTCAAGTTGTTCACATTAAGCTCATTCTCATCAACAACTTGGAGCAACGAACGTTTTGCCAGTAAATCAGACCTAAGACGTTGTTCCGTTTCGACTCCCCCCTCATAGGGAACTACGACAGCCGGGGTTCCAGCGTTCATTAATTCCGCAATAGTATTATAGCCGGCTTGCGATATTGATAATTTTGCTCGACTTATAACTGCTGGGAGGTCCGGCCTGCTTCTCTCCACAAAGGTATCATTTGTTTCTTTTGCACTGAGCTCGTTGAATATCTCTGGTGGCATGTGTGGACCTGTCACAAAACGCCAGGGGAAATCGCGGATAGCAACTTTGTTTCTTAGATTGAATATTTTGGGCAATGTTGCGAACCCAACAGCTCCACCACCGGCAGAGACTATAATTTCACCTGTTCCATCCTTACCGGTATCACCTATATGCCCGGGGGTTAGAACATAGCCAGTGTATTCTATTAAGTGTGATATTCTTTTTTCCAAAGGAAATGTCTCAGCCAATGATATGACCTTTCGGTCTCCGTGCACCAAAATTTTTTGGTAAAAGTCTTCCAGTGTCTCCACTATTTCTAGATTTCTGTCATGGCGAGGCTTAGTTACAAGAATATCACGCATCGAACACACCACTTGTGAACAGCACTTGGCTTCTTTAGCTTTGGTCAGTAGGGGGATTAACTCAAATCTAAACTGTCTGCGTCCAAACGGAAAAAGCTCGGTGAGCAGAACTTGCGGTTGAATTTTTTCGAACAAATCTAATAGCAATTTTCGTCTTTTATTTCTCCATAAATCGTCGATCTCCTTATCATTTTCAGCCACAAGAGTTTTAAAATCACCATCAAGCGACCTGACGGGGGGAATTTGATAAAACTCTGCTTCTCCTATGTTTAGATCTTTTATAGGAAAGCCGCCCGAAACAAATCTAACGTCAAAACCCCTTTCAACAGCAGCACGCGATATCCCCGCTGCTCGTCTCAAATGGCCAATACCAAGCAGGTTCTGAACGTAAATCATTAGACGAGGTTTATTCATGATACAGAATCGCGTTTATTAAATTTCACGTTCAATTGATGGGGTTCGATGACGCCTTCGTAATCTACCGAAAACGTATGAATCGCTCCCCAATCTAATCTAATGGGCGGTTTTTCTGACATATCCCATCCCGTAGCGAGTGATAAAAGTGATCGTATTACGCCCTTATGTGTTATGGCACCAATTAGTTTCTGCTCACCACTGGCAGCAATATCGGATAGTAGTGGTTGCAGTCGTTGGCAAACCTGGCGGGGGGATTCGCCCCCAGGTGGGGTTAAATCCAAACCTCTTTTTTCATTTTCGAGCATTTTCTGTCCATATTTAACCCGCAAATCCTGAAGAACGTGACCCTCCCAATCACCCCAATTGGTTTCTATTAATCGATCATCTATGAGCATTTCGGTTATGCCGAGCAATTTCCCTGTCTCTATAGCCCGTGATAGTGGACTTGTTATCCAATTCATTTCAGAAAAAAAATCGGGTAATTGCAACTGTTGAATTAAACATTTTCCTCTTTCACTTAATGGAATATCGGTCCTGCCCTGTATTTTCCCTAATTCGTTCCATTCGGTTGGTCCATGTCGAATTACTGCGAGTAAACTTGTCATTACAGCCCTCCAACTTGGCTGCATGTCTCTGAAATCCAGGTTCCAAGTTTATTGCTGTTTAAATCAAAACTATGATCTCGATTTGTAATCAAAAGAGCCCGTCGACTCATATTTCTTCTGAGTTCCAAGTTATCTATCAAAGTGCTCGTTTTATCTGCAAAATCAGCGGCGTCACCTTGTTTGGAAAGGAAGCCAGTTTCATTGTCACGAAGAATATCCCCCACGCCGCCAGTGTCTCCGGCCACAGCCGGCATTCCTGAAGATTGGGCTTCTAGAAGAGCCATACCGTAGGCTTCATTAACTGCCGGCCATAAAAAGATATCTGCACTTGAATAGTATTTTTGGAGTTGGTTTGATGTTAGTTGACCCGTGAAAATAATCTTTTTACTAAAAAGCTTCTCAACTTCTGTTCTTAATGGACCATCGCCGATTATAATTAGATTCCAATTTTTGTTTGTATTTATTTTGGTTAATGCCTCAGACAAAATTTTGTACGAGGCAAACTTATCTCCGTCACGCATCATACCAACAGCAAGTAACCAAATAGAATCTAAGGGAAGTTTATGCTTTTTTTCTAGATATCGGCGTCCAGTTATTTTATTTCTTTCGCGATTTTTATTTATTTTTAGGAAAGGTCGCAATTCTTCATAACGGGTATTATCGTTTATTATCTGTTTTATCGCCGCGTGGTCATTAGTATTCATTCCAATGATTAAGTCAGCATGCGCAATCGTCTTTTCAACTTCTTCGTGAAATAAACTCCAGCGCCCACGAGCTCTTTTGGGAGAATGCGACGCTTCTGCAACAACATATGGAATTTTTAACGCAGCAGAAACTTTTGGACCAATTAAATCGGGCGCCTTATAAAACATGTGATATGTAAACCAAAGGTCAGGGCGCCAATTTCCTATGGTAGAAAACTCTTGAATGAGCTCTTTGCTAATTTGCTCACCTTGAAGCTGAAGTTGTTTCTGTCTTTCTTCTAGGCCTTCAGGTTCCCTGCTTTTGAATCTGCTTACTAGTTTGACTTCGTGCCCCTGATTCTGCAGGCTACGATACAACAACTTAGCCATCTCTCGATCTCCTGAAGGAATAGCAGAGTCAGGTGATTTCAACGGTGCATAAAACCCAATATTCATGGTTAAGGCTCAACTAGGTTGTTGGTGACGTCTTCTTTTGAATTTCCAAGATTATCAATAATTTTATTTACCTCGGTGATATGACAAAAGTCTTTTTTAAGTCGTTTGTAATTATCAGAACCCATTTCTATTCTGAGATTATAATCAAACGACAATTTAATAATCGCGTGAACCAGGGCGTCAGGGTTATTCGGAGGGACCAGCAAACCAGTTTTACCATGTATAATGAATTCGGATAATGCAGCCACATCACTTGCTATACAACATAGCTCCTGACTAGCTGCTTCCATGAGAACATTTGGTAAACCGTCTCTGTCTCCATCTTTTGCTATCACGCTTGGTAAGATAAATATTTCAGCGTTTTGGTATTCGTCAAATACCTCACTTTGGTCACACGCACCTCTCCAAATTATTTTTTTCTCAATAGCTAGGTCATGGGCAATCTTTTTGAGCCTTTTTAATTCTTGGCCCCCACCGACATGGGTCCATATCCAGTTGAGATCACTAGGCAATTTTGAAAGCGCGTCTAATAAAATATCGAAGCCTTTTTTGGGAACAGCTCGGCCCACGGATAGAAGCTTGATTGGATCTTCGGTCTTGGTGCCGGTGTTTGGCAATCTAGTTGGTGGTGGTCCTGGTAGTGATGCCAAGTCTAAACCATGGTAACTCAATTGTGTTTTTCCATAAACAATGGAATTCAGGTGTTTAAAACCGTAAGAACTGCAGGTTACCGCCCATTTACACGAGAGAAGCTTCTCATTTTTTTCCCAGTGGGGTGTTAACCATATATCTTTTGCATGGGCTGAGACGGACCAGGAGCGGCCGGTTAAAAGAGCTGCATAATAAGTAACGGAAGCGGGTGTATGAAGAAAATGTGCATAAAGATGTTTTATACTTGGGCTGAGTTCTGCTGATAAGACTAAAGCCTGTCCCCAGCGTCTGATTCTATTTGGTGTTGGGTCCCTGAACAAATCTTTTAACCAAGTCTTGAGAGCTTTCTTGTAGCCCTTTTGGGACCGCACTTTCACCCAACTTCGTATCACTCGAAGGGGTTCAGCGGATAAATATTCCGGCAAATACAACAATTCTGCCATGATTTTTTTATTTATGGGATGCTGTTTTCTATCCGTTGGATGCCGCAGAGAAATAATCGTAATTTTTATACCGGCATTTTGGAGAGTCAGAATCTCCTGCGCAATAAATGTCTCTGATAGGCGGGGATATCCCTTTACAACGATGGCAAGTTCATCTGTATCTTTAAAGATCGCTTTAACCTGCAATGGGCGCTCTATCTAATATATGCGCATTTCGGTTCTCGCGGTTTGTTTTTAACCATCGTTTGGCAAGCCTGTTCACGTAATTTAACCCCCCAAGAATTTCGGATGAAAACATTTCTGATGGTTTTGGTTGACTAGGAAGTCGCCTGAGTGATTTAGCCATTTCTCTTGGGTCTCGATCGCCGTTATCGACAAGCATACTTATCATACCTAATTCTTCCGCTCTCTGAGCACGGATATACTGTTCCAGACGAGGTTCCGTTCTAGGCACGATTAAAGCCCGCTTATCGAATGATAAAATTTCGCAAAACGTATTGTACCCCCCCATTGAAACCATACCTGCAGCTTTTGCCATTAAACTTTCAATTCTTGTATCAAATGTTATGACTTGAACTCTATCTAAAGCGTTGGCTCTTTCTATAAAGTCCGCCTGTTTTTCTTGTGCCATGAAAGGACCGAGAACAAGAAGGGCCGGGTATGGAAGATCTGGATCGTATTCATAAGCCCGTAAGACCCATTCCATTAAGCCCTCCCCGTCGCCCCCGCCTCCGGCGGTGACAAGAATAAAAGGGTCTTCTGGTGTGGAAAGTTGGGGAGAGGCACCAATAATGGGAACGCGTCGTCGAAGATATCCCGTGTATCTGGTTTTTAGTTTTACTTCGGCGGGTAAATCTAATCCATCGAAGGGATCACAGATTTCTTTCATCCCATAAACCCAGAGTTCGTCATAGAGATTCTCCAAGGCTGGTAAAACGTTTTTACGTTCCCATTCGGGAGCTAGCGCTGCCGGCTCATCCATCACGTCTCGCAGTCCTAAAATTATAGGCGTATTTCGCTCTTTCAGCATTTCCATGGTCTGTTTGACTTCACCTCGCAGCCCCCAAGGCTCTTTATCAACAATAAATAAATCAGGATCGAAGGTATCTGCAGTGTGCCTTATTATCGACTCTCTCAGCTCGAGTGTCTCCTCAATGTCTAAATGTAAACTCAAAGAGGTGTAATCTCCATTTCTTAATTTGATTACTCCAGGAATTCGGACGAAGTCTACCCGCGTTCTAAAGTCAAAATTGCCAATAATTGGGGATCCCGATAGAATCAAAACAGATAGTTGCGAGGTTGACTCAACAAGTGAGTGAGCTATTTCCCGGCAACGCCTTAAGTGACCCAAACCAAAACTGTCATGGCTATACATTAGTACGCGTGCCGGACGTCTTTTTCTTTTATTTTGTTTCGATGGCATAATACGGTCCCTGAATAGATCAGGCGATCCTTTACCATAAATTCTTAAAACTAACCAGTTCCATTTACCCAGCTCTTCTCTTAGTCTATTCTTTGTGTAAAGAATAACAATTATTGAAATGTTAGACTGCAAGGCCATGGAAAAAACATTATTCAAATTTATATGGCGGTATAGTAAACGCGATCAGATAATACTTTTGGTGATGACAGCATTATCATTCCCGTTTTTATATTTTTCCCTCGATTTGCCAAAAATCATTATTAATAAGGCTATAAGTGGGAAGGATATACCTTCTGACATCTTTGGAGTGTCAATTGACCAGGTAGAGTATCTGTTAATACTTAGCCTAGCCTTCTTGATGCTCGTATGTATTAACGGTGGATTTAAATTCTACGTAAATGTGTTTCGCGGGCAGCTTGGTGAACGCATGCTGCGACGTCTGAGATTTGACCTCTTATCTAGAGTACTGCGATTTCCTCTTCCCCAGTTTCGTCGTGTAAGTCAGGGTGAGGTCATTCAGATGGTTACAGCCGAGGTGGAGCCTCTGGGTGGTTTTGTTGGAGACTCAATTGCGCTTCCCGCTTTTCAGGGTGGAACACTAATTACTATCCTTATCTTTATGTTTGTCCAAGATTGGATGCTTGGATTGGCTGCTATAGCATTATACCCAATTCAAGGCTACATAATACCAAAGCTACAATGGCACGTTAATCAACTTGGAAAAGCCCGCGTCAGAAACGTAAGGAGATTATCAGAAAAAATAGGGGAATCGGTTTCCGGTATAGAAGAGCTTCATGCAAACGATGGCGCTCGACGAGTTTTAGCAATTTTTACCGAGCGGTTGGGTACAATTTACGATATACGCTATGAAATTTTTCAAAGAAAATTTTTCATTAAATTTGTCAATAATTTCATAGCGCAGTTGACACCTTTTTTCTTCTATTCAATTGGCGGTTATTTAGTAATTAAAGGCGATCTAACATTTGGTGCACTAGTTGCAAT
Organism: SAR116 cluster bacterium AG-447-C21; assembly: GCA_003212315.1. Lineage (GTDB taxonomy): Bacteria > Pseudomonadota > Alphaproteobacteria > Thalassobaculales > Thalassobaculaceae > UBA7326. Next base: position 20,676 of record QCQB01000016.1, read on the forward strand.
TCTTGCCGCTTATAAAGATTTATCAGCTCCATGGAAAGAGTTGCTCACCTATTATCAAAGGCTAGCTGATTCGAAAATTAAGTATGATCAGGTTATAGAACAGTTTGATCCCCCGGGAATTCTACCTGAAGATGCGCAACACGCAGAACTTGAAGCTGATTTCAGTCTTGCGGGTCCGATTAGTGCAAATAATCTCTCTGTTTTGGATGACGAGGGACAGCCGATTATAGAAAGCCTGTCATTCCAATCGGAAAAATCAGAGCAAGTTGCGGTTGTTGGTCCGAGTAGCGGTGGGAAGGACCTTGCGGCAATTTTAATGGCACGGCTTCTTATTCCCGATGGCGGCCAAATCAAAGTAGCTGATAAACTGACATTGGATTTGCCGGAGGCTGCAACAGGAAGACGAATGGGATATGTAGGACCTGCAGCCTTCGTATTTAATACTTCACTCCGAGAAAATATTCTACTAGGCGCAATGCATCAGCCTTTGAAAGAGGCCACAGGGGAAATTATTGATCTGGATGAGAAGAAACGTAATATTCGTAATGCTGAGCTGTCTGGAAACTCTTTAGACGACTTACAGGCGGATTGGGTAGATTATAAAGCAATAGGGGCAAATTCTGAAACTGAACTTAGAGAGAAATTGTTGGATCTATTAAAAACTGTAGATCTAGATGGCGATACTTACGATTTGGGCTTGAGAGGAACAATCAATCCCGACGAGAATAAGGTGTTAGCAGATCGCATTCTGGCTGCCCGGAAAGCGTTACAAAACCGTTTGAAGCAGCCGGAAATATCAAATTCGATTGAGCTATTTGATAGTGAAAAATTTAATTCCAATGCATCGGTTGCAGAAAATTTATTGTTTGGAACACCAGTTGGCGATGACTTCATATTAGACAATATAGCAGAAAATCAATACGTGCGGGAAATATTGCGGGAAACCGGCCTCGAAGAAGAATTTGTTCGGGTAGGTCGCGATGTAGCTTCGACAATGGTTGAACTATTTGCTGATCTTCCAGCCGATCATGAGTACTTCTCACAATATTCATTTATTGCGACTGATGATATCCCGGAATTTCAAATTCTACTTGGACGAGCAGATCGCTTAGGTCTCGAAGCTATGGAGGAGGAGGATAGAAATAGATTCCTAGCTCTTCCATTTAAATTAATTCCGGCCCGCCACCGGCTTGACTTGATTACCGAATCAATCATAGACCGTATTTTGGAGGCCCGTCGAAAATTCGCTGAAAAGATACCCGATGATTTGAGAGGGGCTATAGAATTTTTCTCAGAAGAAAAATATAATAAATCAGCGACACTGCAGGATAATATTTTGTTTGGCAAAGTAGCTTCAGATAAAGCGAACGCTTCTGAGCAAGTAGGTGCCTTAATAGCAGAAGTCATAGAATCAGAGAATCTGCGATCCATTATTGTTGAAGTTGGGTTAGATTTTCAGGTTGGGTTGTCGGGGTCAAAGCTTTCGCCGGCACAAAGGCAAAAAATCTGCTTGGCAAGAGCTCTTGTGAGATGTCCTGATATTTTGATACTTAACGAAGCAACGTCGGCTTTAGACTCGGGTAGTCAGACTAAAGTCATGTCTAACATTTTGGCTGCCACTAAAGGTAGAAATCTTCTTTGGGTGCTTCAGAGGGTAGCTCTAGCGGTTCCTTTTGACCGTGTAATGGTTATGAGCGGGGGCAGAGTTGTTGAAACAGGTGGCTTTGAAGAGCTTAAAGGTAAAGCCGATAGTGCTCTGAATAATTTACTGCGTGACGAATAGGATTATTCCTACGAATATCGGAGAAAAAAATGACTTTAAATAAAGAAGCCGAATTATTGAAAGATCTCCCCCTATTTAGCAAAGTGGATCTAGCTAAGTTAAAACTATTGGCTTTTACATCGGAACGCCTGACTTATGATGACAATCAAATTGTTTTTAATGAAGGAGACGAGGGCGACGCTGCATACATTATTCTGAGTGGAACGGCGGTAGTGTCTATAGCGCAAGGCTCAAAGGAATTGGAGCTTGATAGGATAAAGAAGGGCGGATTTGTGGGAGATATTTCACTGCTGTGTGATGTTCCGCGGACTGCAACGATAACTGCCCAGAATTCGCTCACAGCTTTACAAATAAAAAAAGATACCTTCTTCAATTTGATAGCAGAATTTCCGGAAATAGCGATTGAAATGATGCGCGTGCTGGCTTCTCGCTTGGATAACACCAACAAACAACTTCGGGACGCAAATAGCAAAACTTAGCAAGTTCTGCTATTTCTTACTTTCAATTGGCCAACGGTAATGAGCAGACTTGATAGCGCAATCAGACGCTTAACTTCCCAAAAAATTGCACTAGAATGGGCTGCTCGTAAAATAGCCCGACTGGATGGAATAATACTCGAGCTCGGGCTGGGTAATGGTCGAACGTACGATCATTTACGGAGCATATTACCTAATAGAGATATTTATGTTTTTGAACGAGAAATAGCAGCTCACCCAGATTGTATTCCAGAAAAAAACTTCCAGTTTTTGGGCGATTTTCGAGACAGTTTACCCAGAGCAAATAAACGATTAGGAGCCAATTCGGTTCTAGCTCATTTAGATATTGGGACTGGGGAAAAGAAAGCCAGTCAACAACTTGCGGAACAGATAGGTCCACTTGTGTTGGGTTTAATGAAGCGAGAGTCAATTATAGTGAGTGACCAAGAATTAACCGCTTGGTCCCACATGCGTATTGAGCCGCCTTCCAATATCCCGACGGGTCGCATTTTTATTTACAATTTGGTTTAGAGTAAAAAATTATATTTTACCTTCTGGACGAGGGGTGAAATCCTTTTTTCCTTCGACTTCTTTAAAATGAGTCAATGCCCAATGCACACTTGGGAATGCGAGGTGTTCCCAAGGGATATCATCCCATTCAAACAAATCAACCGCCTGGGACTCTGTCCCAGCAGAGTATTCTGGTGAGACTAGCTGTGCTCTATAAATGAGGTGGACCTGGCTTAATCTAGCAATGTTATAAATTCCTAATAGGGCATCAATAGTGATATCCGTACATGCCTCTTCTTTTGCCTCTCGGATAGCGCCCTCAATAGTGGTTTCACCTTCTTCCATAAACCCTGCGGGCATAGTCCAATAGCCTAATCGAGGAGGTATAGATCTCCTACAAAGCAGAAATTTATCCTCCCAAGTGCAGACGGCTCCTACTATGATTTTTGGATTTATATAATTTATGAACCCACACTCGTCACAAACAAGTCGCTCCAGCGTGTCATCGGCAGGTATACGTCTATTTATTGGACCGCCAATGCGATTATCATATGCGTTAGAAGACATACTTTTATTGTGCAGCGTTGATAGCTATATCGCAAGGGATATCCATTAAAAATGGTTACACCTATTATTTTATCTAAATGTAAAATCTTCGATTTAAACCAAAATATCTAAATTAGTCCCACGCTCTGGAGAGTTTGCTTGGAGTGTCCGTTGGATTGAACTATCCTCTGCCCGTTGATTTTCATTATCGGGAGTAGTCGTATTTCCCTCCTCTGTTGAGGTAACGCTGCTCGCCTGGGTTGGCTTTATTCCAGAGGTTTTGATTTGCTCGGTGGGAGGGGGTACAGCAACATTTGTCACCGATGCATTGGTTGCAGTGGTCTGCGGTGTTATTGGTTGTACCATGTCTCAACACTCCCTTCCGTGCAAAGCTTAAATATTTGGCCTTTTTAAGTCAACCCTGGACTTCTAGTCTTGTAACGCAGCTATTCCGGGTAGTATTTTCCCTTCAAGCCACTCTAAGAATGCTCCACCAGCTGTTGACAGGTAGCTGAACTGTTCACTGACGCCCGCATGTGTTAGGGCAGCTACAGTATCTCCTCCACCGGCGACAGATATAATATCTTTATTTTGCGTATATAATGCAACGTCTTTAGCTAAAGAAATAGTTGATTGATCAAAGGGTGCAATTTCAAAGGCGCCAAGGGGGCCATTCCAGATAATAGTTTTGCAGTTAGCTAAATGTTCAGAAAAATTAGCCGTGGATTGGGGACCGGCATCTAATATCATAGCGTCTTCAGGTATCTGCGATATATCAATAATTTCCGGTTTTTGTCCGGCAACCAATTCCTTAGCGACTACGGCGTCACTTTGTAGTAATATTTTGCATTTTGACTTCAGCGCAATATTTTCAATTTCCCTTGCGGTTTCTGCCAACTCTTTTTCTGCTAATGATTTGCCTATATTTAGGCCTCTTGAAAAAAGGAAAGTGTTGGCCATTCCTCCACCGATTATCAAAAAATCGACTTTTTTAACCAAATTATTTAGTAGTTCTAATTTAGTAGATACTTTTGCTCCACCAACTATAGCGCCTACGGGACGTTGGGGTTCGTTGAGTGCCCTGGTTAATGACTCCAACTCTATTTGCAATAAGAGCCCAGCGTAAGACGGCAGTAATTGTGCTAACGAGGTTACAGAGGCATGTGCTCTATGAGAAGCAGAAAAGGCATCATTTACAAATGCATCCCCTAGCTTTGCAAGTTCTGATGCGAATAAAGGGTCATTCAATTCCTCGCCAGAGTGAAAACGAACGTTTTCGAGGAGTAAAATATCACCCTCATTCATAGCATCTATATTCGCGCGGGCTATTTCCCCCATACAGCTCGATGCAAAAGAGACATTATAGCCGTCCAACGCATCTCTTAAAGCCGGTAGCACTTTGTTAAGAGACATATTTGATTGATATTCACCCTCTGGTCTTCCAAAGTGCGATAATATGATTACCTTTGCGCCCGCTGCTGATAGCCTTTTAAGAGTGGGTAGAGTTTTTGTAATCCTATTTGTATCAGTTACTATATTCCCTTGCATCGGCACATTTAGATCAACGCGCACTAAAACACGCTTCCCTGATGCGGAAAAGTTATCTAACGTATGATAGCTGCTCATATACCAACCTTTTTAAGTTCTGACGTGACTTCTTATATCTGTACTTTTATTCATGCTGAACTGTTATTCTCAGCCCAATCAACAAGCTTATTCAAAAAGTTTATACATTCGGAAATTTGGCTCACTTCTATAAACTCATCTGGTTGATGCGCTTGCTGAATTGACCCGGGCCCAAAAATAACTCCAGGTATCCCAGCTTGCTGAAATAAACCTGCCTCTGTTCCAAAAGCTACTGTTCCTGACTCGTTCAGCCCCGTCAAATGTCGGATTAAATGCTCAGCAGCTGATTGATGATCAGGGATGAGGGGTGGTGTATCGTTTCTTAACTCTGTGGTGACGCCAGCTTCTCTTGATATTGCTCGCAATCGAGGTTCAATATTTTTGGAAATAAACAATCTTATTTTTTGTTCTAAAATATTTGGGTCTTCAGAAGGCAAACTTCGGTAACCCCAATTGAAATGAGTGTACTCAGGTATGATGTTGTTAGCGGTGCCACCTTCTATAACCCCTAAGTCAAACGTAGTGTAGGGAGGGTCAAATACGCAATCAGGCTCGGCCTTACTTTCAAGTTCATGTTGCAGATCCTCAATGTAATTAATAATCCGCGCTGCTGCCATTATTGAGTTAGCCCCGCGGCTAGGCTCGCTGGAATGTCCCGGCACACCTTTCACGGTGGTTCGAAAAGCTCGTCCTCCTTTATTTCCGCCTACTATTTTCATCAAAGTAGGTTCGCCCACTATTACGGCTTTTGGTAACGGCAAATTTTCGACCACATCACTAATCAAGCTTCTTACTCCAACACATCCAACTTCTTCGTCATAAGAAAATGCAAAATGGATCGGTGTTCTCAGTTTTCGCTTTTTCATTTCTGGCGCCATAGCCAATAAAATTGCACAAAACCCCTTCATATCTGAAGTGCCTCGACCGTAAAGTTTACCATTTTCTTCGGTCATCGTAAACGCTGGCTTGGTCCAAGCTTGACCATCAATTGGAACAACATCAGTATGCCCAGAAAGGACTATGCCACCTATTTGTTGAGGCCCGATTGTACACCATAAATTGGCTTTTGATTTTTCGCTATTATGCGTCAGTCTAGTTTGAATCCCCAGTGTGTTCAGATAGGTGTCAATATCATTTATTAGTTCCAAATTACTTAATCGGGAAGTGGTATCGAATGAAATTAATCGTTCTAGCCATTCCTTAGATGTATCGAGATGCTTTGTCATTAAGTTACCACTCACTAGTTTTGAGTTACCTGCTCCAGAATGCCGGTGAAAACATAACTAGAACAGTAAATAATTCCAGCCGCCCTAAAAGCATTCCAAATGCTAACATCCACTTTGCTAAATCGGGTAAACTGGAAAAGTTTCCTGTAGGACCGATTGTAGCTCCAAGGCCGGGTCCAACATTGCTTATTGCTGTAGCTGCCCCGGATATAGCTGTTATAAAGTCAAGCCCCAGAGCTGAGAGCCCTGCAGCCAAAGCAGCAAAACAAACAATATATAAAAAGAAAAAACCCATCACCGCATTAGACACAGTTTCTGGTATGACTTTCCGATTATAATATGGGATGAAAACCCCATGCGGCACTAGTAGTCGGCTCAACTGCGCTTGGGCTGTTGCAGCTAGAATTTGAAAGCGGAATATCTTTATTCCGCAAGTTGTTGATCCAGCGCAGCCACCTACAAACATCAAACACAGTAGAAAAGTTACAGGGAAACCACCCCAGAGACCAAAGTCTTGTGTGACATACCCGGTGCCGGTTAATATTGAAATGACATTGAAAGTTGCATGCCTAAAGTTATCCATGCCTTCTAGGCCTGATATATCCCATATCCACAAGGTGATAACAAATACTGAGATAAGAACAATTACTAAAAACCATTTCACTTGACTATCATTAATGATGGGCGACAAATCGCCCCGCACTACGCGGAGGTAATATACAAAGGGAAGCGAACCAATAATCATTCCAGCTATGATAATCCAGTCTGCGGTGGGGTTATTAAAATAACCTACAGATCCATCCTTAGTTGAATAGCCACCCGTCGCAATTGTGGTCATAGAATGCGTTATAGCGTCGAAACCATCAAACCCAGCAGTCCAGAGTCCCAGTGCACACAATCCTGTCATTATCAAATAAATGGTAAAAATTCCACCTGCTAATTGAGCCGCCCTTGGAAGAACTTTATCTGGTGCATCGAAAGCTTCCGTTCTAAATAGTTGCATGCCTCCCACGCTCAACATCGGAAGCATAGCCATTGCCATAACGATAATCCCAACTCCACCTAGCCATTGTAACAATGCCCGCCAAAGTAAAATCCCTGGGGGTGCGTAGTCTAAACCTAGGATTACCGTTGATCCCGTTGTGGTAATGCCCGACATAGATTCAAAAAATGCGTCCGTTATGCTTAATTCTAGTTCAGAGAACATAAAAGGTAGAGCTCCCACAGCTGCCACGGCCACCCAGCTTAACGTTGTCAGTAAAAATGCCTGCCTTAAATTGAGATTGGACCGGGAGCTAGTTTTTGTAGCCAGCATAAGTGCTACACCAACAAACAATGCTACAGCAGCAGAACCTGCAAACACTTGCCAGTCTGCGTTATCGGTTGCCAAGTCTGCTATTGCGGGTAATCCCATCGCAATTGCTAAAAGAGACATTAGTAAGCCGATAATAAAGAGAACAGGTCCGAAGGCTACCAAGCCAGTTCCAATCGATGTTATTGAAATAGAAAAGACATGCCAAAATAACTAGATACTTCTTTATATTTCGATTTTACACATTACTCAACGGCAAAGCTAATACTAAGGTTGACCTATTGTTTTCTTAAAATCATGCGCTAGGTCTCTACCGCCATTGGCGCATTCGCCCTCTCTCTAGCTACGAGATAATCGATATCTTCCGCTAATTTAACTTTACTTTTTGGTAAGGGCTATCCAAGGAAAACGCTGGCACATTCACATCAAACTCAATGCCTTGGGAGTCGGCCATTTCATAAACCCCTACCATTAATCCAGAGGGCGTTTTCAAAGGCGTCCCGCTGGTATACTCGAAAGTTCCTCCAGGTTGAATAAATGGTTGTTCCCCCACTACCCCCGGTCCTTCCACTATCTGAGTTCGACCATCTGCATCGGTTATAGACCATTTACGATTCAAAAGTTGAACCTCGGCACTCCCCAAATTTTGGATTTTTATTTCATATGCCCACACAAAATAAGAGTCTCTTGGCGACGATTGTTTTTCTAGAAAGGTTGTCTTAACGCTAACTCGGATAGACTTTGTAGTCTGACAATACACCCTATTACCTCCCATGGTTCTATTTTTTGAGATAATATACCCTGAATGATATTCAAAATGTTATAACAAGTACGGTGCATATTATAACTAGTTTTTTCTCACACCTTTAAGAGGTTAAATAAGTAAAGCGATTAGGGATAGAATCTCTTAAGGTTATCAGCCCAAAGCCATTATGTTTAATGCTCAAAACTAAGTGTTTGTTTTGTTATTAATGAAATTTCCCCCATTTATTTAAGGAATATTCCATCAAGGGGTTGAAATTATATTAGGGCCGATGTAGTTCACGTGATTCGATATTCCTTGGTCTGTGCTAATCGCATAACGATGCTACTCTATGGAAAAGAACAGTTTTATATTGACTGTAATGTCTGACGGCTAATCTGTGCTTTCAGACAGGTAGTTGTGAGGCGTTTAATGCAAACCAATTTTAAAGATTGATTTTACTCCTAAACGTAACCAAATGATAGGTTATTAGGTTCATTGGCAAGGACGGGACTGAAGTATGAATGAGAAACTTCTTGATGGACGTACTGTAGCGATTTTGGTTTCAAATGGTTTTGATGAGGTAGAATTTACTGACCCGCAAAAACGTTTAAGTGAATTAGGGGCTACAGTGAAGGTGGTTTCAAGAGTAAAAAATTTGGTGAATGGTTGGTATGAAGGTAATTGGGGTCATTTCTTTCCTGTTCACGCAGATGTTTCGGATACATTGGCAATAGATTTTGATGGTTTGATCATTCCTGGTGGTATTAGGAGCGTTGACAAATTGTTTAATGACCCGCACGGCAAACGAATTTTAAAGGCATTTTTAAAGGCAGATATGCCAGTTCTGTTAATCGGCGATAGTGTAAAATTATTGATTGCGATTGATCAGGTTGTGGGAATTTCGCTTACAAGCTCTAGCACTGTAAAAGGGGATCTAATCGCGGCCTCCGCGAATTGGGTTGATCAGGAAGTTATGTTAGATAAAAATTTGATCACTGGATCTGGTTCTGCCAAGTTGGAAGAACTGGTTTCGGAATTCTCAGTGAAGGTCTCTGAATATGAAAAAGACGCGATTGAAGCTGCGTGAGAATAAATTTCTTACAGCGATAAAGTGGTTAGGGATGCAATCAGTAACGTTTTCAAATGATTTAGAATGGAAAAACGCATGGAGAATATTGATCAAATACCCTCCCCTTGTATCGGCGTTTGTCAGATAAATTCAAAAACAAAGTTCTGTTTAGGTTGTTGGCGGTCTTTGCGGGAAGTGGCTCACTGGTCTCGTTATTCTGGAATAGAAAAATTGGAAGTATTGGATAGCATTAAACAGCGCCAGTCCGATGCTGGTATGGACAGGCGCAGAGTAACAAGGCGTAAGCAACGACAGAAACGCTGATATTATTGGTAAATGAAGATTTTATAAGCTTTAGCTAACTTAATTTGCAGTGGGCTTCTCCATTCAGGTTTTTAAATGGTCAATTTACTGTGTCGTTTATTACGAATCAAAAACCTAAAACTTTTGAGAATGTGGATGTTAGGATGAAAAAAGTCCTTGTTTCTAGTTATGTGGGGAGTGTGAAGGAAAAAAAAACCAGTAGCTCTAAAACGCCTCCCCTTAAGTTGAGCAGTGTCTCTAAACCTGTAAAATACCCCGAAGGTAGCGATCACTTTGTTGTTGAGGACGGGGTTGTTTTTGCGGGCAAACATTTACTCATAGATTTATGGGGCGCCTCGCATTTAGATGATATTAACTATATACGAACCACATTGGAAAATATTGTAAATGAATGTAACGCAACGTTGTTGCATATCCATCTGCACCAATTTACTGAAAATGGTGGTGTTTCGGGTGTCGCTTTATTAGCGGAGTCTCATGTAAGCATCCATACTTGGCCAGAGAGAGGTTATGCGGCATTGGATGTGTTTATGTGCGGGCAAGTGTCGCCAGCGGCAGCCGTTCCAGTTTTACGAAAAGCATTTCAACCAACATCATTGCAGGTGAAAAACTACAAACGTGGGGTCACAGATTAAATAACGACTTGGAAAAACTTTGAAAAAATATGATAGGATACAGAAGCTTTGACACAATAGTTCTATTCAGTGGTCATTTACCATGATTTTAAGCGAATACTTCTTAATATTTTTAGACAGGAGAAACTAGTCTTAATTTAATTCGATCGATTAAAATAGAAAAATTATATACAGTCTTTTGTAGCCCTCGTGTTTGAGATCACATGTTTTCAGTATTTCGATAATGAAAAGATGCCTATATTGGATTGAGCTAAAAATGATTACTAAACAGCCCTATTTTACAGTTATAATTGTGGCTTTCAATTCTGCTGATTATCTTCACGAATGCATAAACGCTCTTGAGAAACAAATCTTCAAGGATTTTGAAATCATAATTTTTGATAACGGCACAAAAGATGGCTCGGCACATGCTATAAAATCTAGCAGTTTAAATATCACTATAATCAAATCAACTTCAAATAAAGGTTTTGCTGTTGGGAATAATGCAGCCGCGAAGGACGCAAAGGGGGACTGGCTTGTGTTGCTGAATTCAGATGCAATACCTGAGAAAGATTGGTTATTGGAAATTTTTGAAGCTGTCTGCCGATACCCGGACATAGTTATATTCGGCTCAACTCAGATTAACTATCATCATCCAAAAGTTTTGGATGGTGCAGGCGACCATTATCACATACTTGGCGCAGCATGGCGCGGTGGGAAAGGATATCCTGTTGATAGTATCTCGGAGGATAATATAGTGATGGCGCCCTGCGGAGCTGCTGCCGTATTAAAAAAAGATGTATTTGAAAAATTAGGAGGTATGGCGGAGTGTTTTTTCTGCTATTATGAGGATGTTGACTTAGCATTGAGGTTTCGTCTTGAGGGGCATCTTTGTATCCAATTAGCGAATGCAAGGGTTAAGCATGTCGGTTCTGCCACCCTTGGGGCCAATTCTGAAATCTCCAGATATTACATAAGCAGAAATAAAATATGGACTTTTATAAGGTGTTTGCCTGCAACACTTTTAATAATGTTACTTCCTAGTTTTTTCATTATCGTCTTAGTCAGGCTTTGTTTTGCCATTGGGCGCAGAGATTTTAAAGTTCGCGGAAGGGCGTTATGGGATGCAATTTACAATTTGCCAGAGATTTGGAGGCAACGCCGTTCCATTCAATTATGTCGAAAAATCAGTGCCATACAATTTGCGCAGTCTATGACGTGGTCAATTGGAAAATTGTTGATGCGATCCAGCGATGGTCGATCGATTCCTGGATTTGTCCGCATTAATTCAAGGGTAAGAGCTGATGCGCGCAACGACTAAAGACTCAATATCAGCAATCATAGTGACATTCTATCCAGATGACAGATTTTTTGAAATGTTGGAATTAATCGATAAGCAGGTCGATAATATTTGCATAGTAGATAATGGCTCGACTGGCTTATCCCGAGATAAGTTGGAAGGCCTCCTAAACGACACTCACACCTCTCTAAAGTTTATATCAAATGATGAGAATTTAGGCCTTGCTACGGCGCAAAACCAAGGAATTAAGGAAGCAATAAACCTAGGGTCAACTTGGATTCTTTTGCTGGATCAAGACAGCATACCAGCAAATGATATGATTGAAAAAATGGTGAGCGCTGTTAAAGGGTATGAAGATAAGGAGTGTTTAGGAATGATAACGCCTAGACATGAAGATGACGATGGGACACCCTCCATACCGTCTTATTCTGCCAAATCTGGTTTTAGGTTGCGTCGTTATTTTATGAAAGTGAATGATGTGGATGATATGTTGGCTTTTGGACTGGCGTCTGGAAGTTTAATTCCGTCCAAGGTTTTGCAGAAAGTAGGATTAATGAGGGATGACTTTTGGATAGATTATATAGATTATGATTTTTCATTCAGGCTCAGAAAATTAGGATATAAAATTATTGGAGTAGGGGCTGCAAGCTTGAGACATCGTCTAGGAGAGAGTTTTAATAAGCACATCGGTAACATAAAGTTGACTTATCGCGCGCACCCAGCATTTCGGCGATATACGATTTACCGCAACCGCATTAGGGTCATTCGCGAATATGGACTCGAATTTCCTAATTTCCTAATTTTTGAAATACTATCAATAAGTAAGGATTTTATGAAACTTGTTTTTATTGAGGACAATAAGAAAAAAAAATTCAATGCTATTCTGTCTGGTATAATAGACGGCATTATTGGCCGCGGGGGATTGCGCAAGTTTTAGAGAGTTGAACTCTTTATTTTAATTCTGGGAACTTAATTTATTCAAGAGCCACAAAATTGTGGTTGGAACTAATCTAAGCCCAAACCTCACGTATATGGCAGTTGCGAATATATTTAGGATCCATTTTGGGTACTGATTTCGAAAATGCTTATCAAAATAAGTGCAGAAGCTCTTGGCTTTATACCACTCTATAAAACCTGGAAAAACATCACTCGAGCTTTTTTGATGCATTACTTTAACATTTGGATTATATAGAATTATTCCTCCTGCCCTCTCTACACGCATACAAAAGTCGACGTCTTCCACATGTAAAAAATATCTCTCGTCCATACCCCCTAAATCACTATAAACGCTGCTGGGCATTAGCATGAACGCGCCGGATATGCATTGAACAGGGCTAATTTGCTGGAGTGGCTCTGTTTCATTAAGGTTTAGTCTCTCGAAATGGGGATGATTTGGTGCCAGTCGATCCAATCGGAACTGTTCAACTACGCATGTCCATGGTGTCATTAAATTTCGACGCGCTCCGCGCTGTTCAGTGCCATCGGGGTTTTCGATCCTAACAGTTAGGACTGATGCTTCTGGGTGCGAAGTGAATACATCCAAGGCTTCAGAGATTATGCCTTTACCCATTTTTGAATCTGGGTTTAATAACAAAATATAGTCATATCTCGCCCGTCTTGCGCCGAGGTTACACCCACCAGCGAAACCAACATTTCCTTGTCCTGTTATAATTTGTAAGCGCGGGTCCTTATCGGCGAGAATATTTACTTGTTGCATCAACAAACGGGTATTGCCATTGTCGACTAAAATCACTTGTTTTACGGCTTCTTGTTCAAGGACAGATTTCAAACAGTCTAAAAGTATATCCCCTGTTTTATAGGATACAATAATTACACTACATCTTTTTATCCCATGAGCTAATAATTTAGGCTGCAAATCGGAAGGTTGCGAAACTTTATTTTTATTGGGGTAAAGAAGAACGTTTTGCTCTTCTTCATTTTTCAAAATTTTATGAAATGCTTCCACTCAACAGCGCCATTCTAAGGAATTATTTTTAAGTATGTTCCAGATAATCAACAGAAATCAAGGTGATAATAACACAGCTTACCCAAGAAAGAAATCAACGTGTTCAATCATGGTAACTAGATCATATGGTAATATTTCCTAATAGGCTTCATTGCGAAATTTATATTTAAATGATAGTAGCGAGGCGAACTTTTTTAAATAGGTAGTCGATTGGTATAAATTGTGATTATTGAACCAACTGAAATTTTTGATGTCAAAATCATCACCCCAAAAAAATTCGGGGATCATCGTGGTTTTTTCTCGGAGACATATAATTCGGAAAAGTTACAGGAAGTTGGGATTAACTTGAATTTTTGTCAAGATAATCACTCGTTTTCACAGCAAATTGGAACATTAAGGGGGCTTCATTTTCAAATGACTCCTTTCGCTCAAGATAAACTTGTCCGTGTCAGTCGGGGTGCGATTTATGATGTTGCGGTTGATATTAGAGTTGGTTCGCCGACATATGGTAAATGGGTTGGGAGAGTTATTAGTGCTGAATTATGGAACCAAATATTAGTTCCAAAGGGTTTTGCTCATGGATTTTGTACAATCGAGTCTGATACTGAGGTTCAATATAAAGTAAGTGCCCCGTATTCGCTCGAAAGTGAGGCGGGGCTGGCATGGGATGATCCAAATTTGGGAATTGATTGGCCTCTAGGCGCTATTAAGCCTATTTTGTCTGATAAGGATAAGTATTACCCAAATTTCCAAGAACTTCCAAATTACTTCAATTATTAAAATAAGCAGGTTGTATCTTCATGGCTCAATCCTATCAAAAAATATTGGTTACAGGTGGAGCTGGCTTTATAGGCTCTGCTGTGGTCAGACATCTGATTAATAATCTAAACTGCTCAGTAGTTAATTTGGATAAATTAACCTACGCAGGCAATTTGTCTTCACTGGCATCAGTTGATCAGAACCCTCTCTATTCTTTTGAATGTGCAGACATTAATGACCGATCCGTAATAACCGTAATACTGGATCAGCATCAACCAGACGCGATAATGCACCTCGCTGCAGAAAGCCACGTTGACCGATCTATTGATGGACCCAGCGATTTCATACGAACCAACATAGTTGGAACATATAGTTTACTTGAATGTGCAAGAACATATTGGCGACAACTATCAGGCAGTAAGCAGGATGGCTTTCGCTTCCATCATATTTCGACCGATGAAGTTTTTGGCACGCTAGGGGAAACAGATTCTTTTACCGAAGAAACTGCCTATGACCCCCGTTCCCCTTACTCAGCAAGTAAGGCTTCGTCTGACCATTTGGTTAGAGCATGGCATGAAACCTATAGTTTACCGGTTGTTTTGAGCAATTGCTCCAACAATTACGGTCCATACCACTTTCCAGAAAAACTAATACCATTAATGATAATTAAGGCTCTAAAAGGAGAAAAGCTGCCAGTTTATGGGACAGGTGAAAATATTCGAGACTGGCTTTATGTCGATGATCATGCAAATGCACTTTGCAAAATACTATTCGAAGGTAAAAACGGCGAGAGCTATAATGTTGGGGGCAATGCGGAAGTCAGTAATTTAGATGTCGTTCTGAATATTTGTAGACTTTTGGATGAATTGTCTCCGAGACCTGGCATGTCAAAGTATGAGGAGCAAATTGACTTTGTTGCAGACAGGCCAGGTCATGATTATAGATATGCGATCGACTCAACAAAGATCCGAAATGAATTAGGTTGGAAGCCAGTTGAAACTTTTGAAACAGGTCTCCGCAGAACAGTAGAATGGTATCTTGCTAATTCGAGTTGGTGGAAACCTATTTTGACTGGGGAATATCGTGGACAACGATTAGGAAGCGCGGATTAAAAGGTGACAGTTACGCGATTGAAAGCTCTCATTACTGGAGGCACTGGGCAAGTTGGAACGGAGCTTATTCGCCGGGGTGATAGTTGTCGCTTCGATCTTGTTGCCCCAAACAGAGCTGAGATAAATCTTTTGAACCAGAGCGATGTATATTCACAACTCAATTCAATAAGGCCAGATATTGTGGTGAATTCTGCTGCCTTCACGGCGGTTGACGCCGCAGAAACTGAGTGCGACATGGCATTTAAAGTAAATCGCGATGCTGTTAGAATTATGGCTAATTGTTGTAATCTTTTATCCATACCGCTTATTCATATATCGACAGACTATGTTTTCGATGGAACAAAAGCTGGAAGTTATAAGGAGACGGATCTTATCTGTCCTATCGGTGTTTATGGCAGATCAAAAGAGGCAGGAGAGGCAATAGTAAGAGAATTATTAGAAAAACATATAATACTAAGGACGTCCTGGGTTTATGCGGCCCATGGAAATAACTTTGTAAAAACAATGTTAAGGATTGGGAGAGAGCGACAGAATCTCAATGTTGTTAATGATCAGTTTGGTGCACCTACATTTGCAGGAGACATAGCGGATGCAATTTTCTCCATTGCAAAAAAGGTATTGGGACATGATGAATTGGAGTTTTGGGGGACGTATCACTACACGGCAAAAGGTCGAACCACATGGAAGGATTTTGCAGAGGTAATTTTTGAAGCGGCAAGCGCGTGGCTACCTAATAAACCCTATGTGGAAGGCATACCCTCAAGCCAATATCCAACTGCAGCGAAGCGACCAGCGAACTCAGTTTTAAACTGTGCTAAAGTAGACTCAAAACTTGGGCCGCCGCGTCGTCACTGGCGAGAGGGATTGGATGAAGTTCTCGACGAACTCAAGAATGAGCCAAAATAGAGAGATAACTTAAGGATATATGAAATGAAGGGTATCATACTCGCGGGAGGGTCTGGAACACGGTTGTATCCCCTAACTGTATCCGTCTCAAAGCAAATGTTGCCAATTTACGATAAGCCAATGATTTATTATCCATTAAGCACTTTGATGCTGGCAGGAATAAGGGATATTCTGCTAATTACTACACCGCAGGATCAGACTGATTTTCAAAATTTGCTTGGAGACGGTTCCCAATGGGGGATATCGCTGTCTTATGCGGTTCAAGCTAAGCCTGAAGGTTTAGCTCAGGCCTTTATTATAGGTCGGGATTTTGTTGGCAATGATTGCTGCAGCCTTGTGTTGGGTGATAATATTTTTCATGGACATGGATTGATAGACATGTTGGCGAGGGCTGCCTCCCAAGAGGCTGGGGCGACAGTTTTTGGGTATTATGTGCGGGACCCTGAGCGTTATGGTGTTGTAGCGTTTGACGAGACTGGTGTTGCGGAGAGTATTGAAGAAAAACCCTCCCATCCAAAATCAAATTGGGCGGTTACGGGTCTTTATTTTTATGATAATGAGGTTCTAGAAATAGCCCGTAATATAATCCCTTCTGCGAGAGGGGAATTAGAGATTACAGATGTAAATAGGGTTTACCTGAACAATAAAATATTGAAAGTCGAGCGGCTTGGCCGAGGCTTTGCCTGGTTAGATACGGGCACACATGAATCACTTCTCCAAGCCTCTGAATTTGTGAGAACCATAGAAGAAAGGCAGGGTCTAAAAATTGCGTGTATTGAAGAAATAGCATTCAACATGGGTTATATTAACGACGAACAATTATCGCGATTGGCCCAACCACTGTTAAAAAGTGGGTATGGAGATTACCTGATAGGTTTAATTAAATAGACAGTAGTTTCGAAAATATTTTAAAATATTGAATAGACTAAACCACTCTCTACTCTACTAAGGTCATATATTAAAGTCGATGGGGTTCAAGTATCTGCCGTATTACAAGTCCATCTGTCAGCTGATCAAACCCTTCATTTATACTATCAAAACCAATACTTTTATTGATTAGTTTGTCTACAGCAAGCTTGCCTTGGCGATAAAGCTCGATATAACGCGGAATATCCCTGACAGGCACGCAACTTCCCATATAGCTGCCACGAATGGCTTTTTCTGAGTTTACGATGTCTGACGGATTAAACGAAAAAAGGCTGTTTGATGGGGATAGCCCAACTATTAGCACCTCACCACCCATGCGGATCGATTTATAACATGTCTCTGTGGCTGCCACCGTACCAGAGAATTCGAAGGCGTAATCCACGCCACCATTCGTAATATCCTTGATTTGTTCTACATGATTGTCATCTCGTGCATTAACGGTATGTGTAGCGCCAAGTTGGCGGGCTAATCCCAGTTTGTCGTCACTAATGTCAACCGCAATGATTTTTTCGGCGCCAGCCAGTTTGGCTCCTAGTAACCCGTTCAAACCTACGCCTCCTAATCCTACGCACGCCACGGTATCCCCGGCTCGTATGCGAGCGGTATTTAGTACGGCCCCAACTCCTGTCATTACTGCACAGCCGAATATTGCCGCATCTGCTAATGGTAGGTCTTTATCGACTTTAACAGCAGTACCTCGATCTACTACAGCATACTCTGCAAAGCAGGACACTCCAGACTGATGCGCAATCTCGACGCCGTTACTATCTTTGAGGCGACTGCCACCCGCCATAAGGTGTCCCTTGCCACGCGCTACATCATGGGTTTCGCAAAGTTGTGGGCGCCCACCTAAGCAATTTCTACAAACACCGCATGAGGCAGAAAATTGAAAAATGATTGGATCACCAACTTTAATATCTCGGACTCCAGCTCCGATCTCGACAACCTCACCTGACCCCTCATGCCCTAAGACTAGTGGCATTGGCCGCGCCCGGTTTCCGTTTATCACGGAAAGGTCTGAATGACATAAACCTCCTCCGGCTATCTTTACCAAAAGTTCGCCAGGTTGGGGGGGATCTATGTCTATCTCTTCGATTTGAATGGGTTGAGATGTTGCATAAGGCCTCTTTGCTCCAGTTTCACGAAGCACCGCTGCTTTCATTTTCATTTCTTCACTCCCCATCTCACACTAAACAGACGCTGATCTGTAAATACTCTAAATAACGACGGGCATGAAATATAAAGCCCGTCGGAGAACATTAATTAGTCTTTTGACCAGATATGGGATCATGAATGGCCTAATAGTCAAGCTTTTTAAGAGATTTATTGATAGGTAGCGCCGTCTCAAGCAAAATTAATCTGAAATATAATAAGGATGATTACAATGTGTTCATGGAAAAGTTCTGAATTGCCAAAGCCAACCAAAGATTGCGAACGGGTTAAGAATGATCTTGATGAGTGGGGATACGGTCTTTTGGAAGATGCTTTAACTAATCCACTTCTGAGTAACGTAAAAAAACGTTTGCTCGATCAAGCAATTGCAGAAAAAGAGCTTGGTTTTGCATTTGAGGATGGTGGGCCAAAACAAAATTGGGGAGAGTTTAGAGATAAACAAGGAAATTTGAGACCCGAGGCCTTCACCGCCAAAAATGGCGGTATAAATCAGCGTGTTTGGTTGCTGCCTAATAAAGGACAAGAATTTCTAGATATTCTTGAGATAGATGTTATGTATGAGGCTGTTAGTCATGTGCTTGGTGAAGAATTCCAGCTCTCATCTTTTTCGTCGAATATAGCAAAACCCGGTGGTTCGAAAATGAACTTGCACACGGACCAATGGTGGGCACCTGAACCAACGCGCCCCGGAAGGCGAAACCTTCCAGTCGGATCAATGACAAGATCGAATTTTGATTTTGATCCAGATCGAATAGAGCCCCCGATGGCTCTAGCTCCAGCGGCGTGTTCCAACGCTATTTTTATGCTGAATGATTTTACTGATGCCAATGGGGGCACCAGATTAGTCCCAAAAAGCCATATGATGGGGCGCCACCCGGATCCAATAAGGGACAAAGATATAAAAACTGTGGCCGCAGAAGGGCCTGCGGGAACCGCTATCATAACAGATGGAAGAGTATGGCATGGTACCGGTTCTAATAGAACTAATGAAGACAGGATAGGGATGCTTCTGACCTTTTGTGGCCCACAATATAGACCTCAAGTAAATTACACTATTGCATTGGACCAGGAAGTACTGAACAAAGCAACGGACCGACAAAAAACGATGTTTGGACTTAAGGTTTGGTGGGGATATGGAAGGACAGGTCACCCGAGCGTTGAGTTTGTTAATCCAATTGAAAAAGGGTTAGGCGTATTAACACCAAATTAGAAAAGAAATGAAGAGGAAGATACAATGTCGAAAGCTCTTGAAGGAATTCGCATAATTGACATGACACATAATCAAGCGGGACCCGCCTGCACCCAGATTTTGGCGTGGCTTGGAGCCGACGTCATCAAACTTGAAGAACCTGGGAAAGGTGACGTCGCCCGAACAAATATGCGTGATCAGGATAGTGATAGCCTGTTTTTCTTAATTTTAAACGCTAATAAACAAAGCTTGACGCTTAATTTGAAAACGGAGGAAGGAAAAAAACTTTTTAAAAAAGTAATAGAGACGGCGGATGTCCTTGTTGAAAATTTCTCTCCTGGTGCGCTTGATAGATTAGGACTTGGTTACAAGGTTCTGTCTAAGATAAATAAGAAGCTAATATATGCCACAATC
The DNA here is from genome assembly GCA_003212315.1 of SAR116 cluster bacterium AG-447-C21. GTDB lineage: Bacteria > Pseudomonadota > Alphaproteobacteria > Thalassobaculales > Thalassobaculaceae > UBA7326. Next base: position 40,653 of record QCQB01000016.1, read on the forward strand.
AAAGGGTTTGGAACATATGGTCCCTATAGTGAATTCAAAAGCTTTGAGCCCATTGCGCAAGCGATGGGTGGGGCCATGTGTGCGACAGGTTTTCCTGAAAATCCTCCAACATATGTATGGCCAGCTATAGGCGACTCGGGAACCGGAATGCACATGGCTATTGGCATTTTGGCTGCATTACAGCAACGTAACTCCAGTGGAAAAGGACAAGAAGTCGAGGTTTCGATGCAGGATAGTGTTGCAAATATTATGCGCATAAGCCTTAGAGACCATCAGCGACTTGGAGGAGTTCAGGAACGCACTGGTAATCAATTAGGAAAAAATGTTCCGGGGTCGACATACCCTTGTGCCCCAGGCGGCCGAAACGACTATATCTATATTTTTGCACAACAACAAATGTGGAAAGCGTTTGCAAATGCAATAGGGCGCCCCGATATAATAGAAGACCCGAAATATGCGACACCTGAAAGTAGATGGGATAATCGCGAAACATTAAATGCAATAATCGAAGCGTGGACAAGACAAAAGACTAAATATGAAGCTATGAAAATTTTGGGAGAAGCTGGGGTGCCAAGTGGGGCATGTCAGGATACGGGCGAAATACTTGAAGATCCTCATTTAAAAGAGAGAGAGATGATAATTGACATCGATTATCCTCCGCGAGGTAAATATAAAACTGTTGGATGCCCCATTAAGTTATCTGATTCACCCGCTGATATTAAAAGGCCGCCTACTTTGGGCGAAAATACAGAGGACCTACTTGGAAAGCTTTGTGGTGTCACCCCTGAAGATTTTACCAAGTTGCGTGAAAAGGGCGCTATTTAAGAATGTTTTTGAACTTGGTAATGGGAACTTAGGGAAGTTATGACAGAAGTTATAAAAATTGATAAGCATGATGGTATTGGTATCCTTACCCTAAATAGACCTGACTCTCTAAATGCTTTAACGCAAGAGCTAGCCCGATATATTGCTGATAGTTTGATTGAGTTAGACAGAGCCAGCAATGTAAGCGGTATAGTCTTGACGGGTGCAGGGGACAGATCGTTCTGTGCTGGTGTTGATCTGGAGGAAGCACTAACTGTTAAAGTAGAGGAAATAGAGGGTTGGTTTGGGACTATTTGTAATATTTACAGGCAGATACTTTTAACCGATAAGCCGGTAATAGCCGCATTGAATGGTGTTGCTGCAGGCGGTGGGTTCCAGATGGCTTTAGTATCGGATCAACGTATTGCGCATCATCAGACTAAAATGGGACAACCAGAAATAAATGCAGGTATCCCAAGCATCATGGGCTCTTATTGGATGAGCTTGCATTTAGGATGGTCAAAGAATCAGGAACTGTCTATGACAGGGCGTTTATTGGGGGCCGAGGAAGGACAGCAGCTTGGGTTAATAAACCACCTTGTCGATAAAAATGAACTAATAGCCAAAGCGTGTTCCGTAGCTTCAGAATTTTCAAAAAAGCCCCCAAATGCATGGAAAAGAACAAAACATAGATTTCGTGAAATAGCACTCTCTGGTTTTGAGGAAGCTTTTCGTGCAGGAGTTCTTGGTCAACAAGAAGCTTATGCCAAAGGGGAACCGCAGGAAATCATGACAGCCTTTCTTCAAAAGAAATTGAAATAACGCAATTAATTTTTTCTATAGCTAATCCTGAAAGTCATAATCTCATTTGAGATTTTATGGATTTTTACAATATTCTTATGAAACCCCTATTTTCTTATGATATCAAAAAATGGATAACATATTTCAGTCACCCGTTTTAAATTCGCTTACTATTAAATAGAGGGAGATTTATATGGGTTTTTCTATTAATAAAATACACGAGCATTTTGTCGGTGTAATAGACGGTTTAGATTTAAAACAAACACTATCTAATTCTGATGTTTTACAACTCAATAATGCTTTGGACGAATTTGGGGTTTTAGTCTTCAGAAACCAAATCTTGACTAACCAACAGCAGATTGAGTTTAGTAAAGTGTTCGGCACTATTGAACTCGCTATTGGCGGAAATGTTACGAAAGAAAAAGACCGAAGATTAAGTTTGGAAATAGCAGATGTAAGTAATCTAGATAAAGATGGTAAAATATTCACCAGAAATGATCGCCGCCGTATGTTCAATCTGGGAAATAGATTGTGGCATTCTGATAGTTCTTACCGGAAAATTCCTGCAAAATGCTCGTTGCTATCATGTCATTCAAAACCAAGTTTCGGTGGAAATACAGAATTTGCTTTTATGCCGGCTGCATA